>JABLXL010000043.1 GCA_013178005.1 Actinomycetota bacterium | reverse complement strand
TCTCCGAACTCGGACTCATCACCTTGGAGGCCCGCTGCTCCGCTTAACCTTGCCGAACCGCCGTGTACGGACCCGTACGCACGGTGGTGTGACAGGGACAGCCCGCGAGGGCCTACCTATGTCGATTGAGAGGAAGGAAAAGGCGGGATTGGATCTGAGAGGATTTCTGCGCGAGGAGCTGGGCGAGGTCTCCCGGCCGGGGCGGTATCTCGGCATCGAGGTCAACGCGCGGCGCAAGCCCCTCGCAGACGGGGGAGTCAACTGCGTCCTCGTCTACCCCGATGCCTACGAGATCGGGATGTCGCACCTGGGGCTGTTCATACTCTACGAGGAGATAAACGAGCGCTCGGATGCCATGGCGGACCGCGCCTACCTTCCCTGGGTGGACATGCAGGAACGCATGGCGGCGCGCGGCGTTCCCCTTTTCGGCCTGGAGAGCCGCTCTCCCTTGCGCGATTTCGACCTGGTGGGGATAACCCTACAGCACGAGCTCACCTACGCCAACGTCGCGCGGGTACTCGAGTTGGCCCACATTCCTCTTCACGCGGCGCAAAGGGACGATGGCTGTCCGTTGGTGGTGGGAGGAGGCCCGGGGGCTTTCAACCCGGAGCCGATCGCCGAGCTCTTCGACCTCCTGGTGGTCGGGGAAGGGGAGGAGGCCATCCACGAGCTCCTGGACGCCGTCGGGGAATGGAAGGCGGGAGGAAGGAGGGACCGCGCCGGATTTCTCCGCGCCTGCGCTTCCCTGCCTGGCATCTACGTTCCCTCCCTCTACCGCGTTGACTATCGCCCCGACGGGACGGTGGAGAGCATCGAGCCGCAAGGGGGAGCCCCCATGCCGGTGCGCAAGCGCGTCGTGCGCGACCTGGACGCCTGGCGCTATCCGCGCCGCCCGCCCGTCCCGCTGGTGGAGTCGGTGCATGACCGTTGCAGCCTGGAGATATTCCGGGGCTGCACGCGAGGCTGCAGGTTCTGCCAGGCGGGCATGATCTACCGCCCGGTGCGCGAGCGCGACGAGGGGCTGCTCAGGGACTGGGGGCGGGAGCTGGTGGACAACACCGGATGCGACGAGCTCACCCTGGCTTCCCTGAACAGCGCCGATTACAGCCGGATCTCATCGCTGGTCGACGACCTGGCTCGGGAGATGGAAGCGAGGAGCGTGGCGGTGTCCCTTCCCTCTCTGCGCACCGATACCTTCAGCGTGGAGCTGGCCTCCAGGCTGCGGAGGGTCAAGAGGACGGGCCTCACCCTGGCGCCCGAGGCGGCCTCCGCGCGCCTGCGCAGGGCGGTGAACAAGGGGGTATCGGACGAGGATCTCCTGGAAGCAGTTTCCAGCGCTTACCGGGAAGGCTGGAGGAAACTCAAGCTTTATTTCATGATCGGCTTTCCCGGCGAGGAAGAGGAGGACGTGGAGGCAATCTGCGCCCTGGTGCGGCGCATCATGCGCGAGGGAAACGATGGCGTTCCCGCCAAGGGGCTGCAGGTGACCATCAGCGTGTCCACCTTCGTTCCCAAGCCCCACACTCCCCTGCAGTGGGTGGGGCAGATGTCCGTGCCCGAGGTGGCGAGGCGCCATTTCATACTCAAGGAGGGCTTGCGCATGCGCGGCGTTACTTTGCGCTGGCACTCGCGCGAGATGAGCTACCTGGAGGGGGTGCTCGCCAGGGGCGATCGGAGGCTGCTCCCGGTGGTGCTGGATGCCGCGCGCGCTGGGTGCCTGGACGGCTGGAGCGAGTTCTTCTCCTGGGAGCGCTGGGAACGCGCGCTGGGGGCGGCGGGGCTGGACCCGGCATGGTACGCGGAAAGGGGCAGGGAACGGAGCGAGGTCTTGCCCTGGGACCACATCCATGCCGGCGTGGAAAAGGATTTCCTGTGGGCGGAGTATGAACGGGCGCTGCGGGGAGAGGAGACGCCCGACTGCCGCCTGGCCGCCTGCTCGCGTTGCGGGGCGTGCCCGGACAGGGACGGAAACCGGGAGGGGGAGGGGTGACGTGCCGCGGCTGATGGTGAAATATGGTAAACAGGGGGACGCGGCACTGCTCTCTCACCGTGAGTGCATGCGGGCGCTGGAGAGGGCGCTCAGGCGCTCCCGCCTGCCCCTGGAGTTCACCGCCGGCTACAACCCCAGGCCGCGCATGAGCTTTTCTCCCGCCCTGCCGCTGGGGGTCGCGGCGGAGGCGGAGTACCTGGAGGTCTCCGTTACGCGGGAGGTGGACGAGGGGGAGGCGCTGGAGGCGCTGAACCGCGCCTTGCCGGAGGGTTTGAGGGTGCGGGAGGTGCGCATGCTGCCTCCCGGCATGCCCAAGCTCTCCCGCTGGGCGCGTTACGGCCTCTATCGCCTGGATGGCGAAGAGGATGGGATTCACCTTCTCATCAAGGTGGCAGGGGAGGGGCAGGCGAGGCTGAAGGACGCGCTGGAGGCCGTGGCCTCGAGACTGGGATGGGTTCCGGGACCGGAAAGGGTTGTCAGGGCGGGATTGTACGCTTCCCCCGAGGAGGTGTTCGAGGATGTGCGGGGCAAGGTCTATTATTTCGACGGAGAAGGGCGTGACCTGCGCGAGCTGGGAGAATGAGCGGAGGTTGGTTTGCGGCGTGAAAAGATACGCGTTGTGCCAAACGCCACGACCTTCTGAGGCGAGCGGGTGAGGGACATGGCGAGAAGGAAAGGCGCGAAGGGGGAGGAGAGCAAGGCGAGATCCCCGCGCAAGGAGATAGTGGTGGCCTCCTACCGCGACGAGACCAGGGTTGCGGTGCTGGAGTCGGGGGAGCTGCAGGAGATCTTCGTCGGCCATCACGAGCGCCGCTCCATCGTGGGTGACATATACAAGGGAAAGGTGCAGAACGTCCTGCCCGGCATGGAGGCGGCGTTCGTCAACATCGGCCACAACCGCAATGCCCTCCTCTACGCGGGAGACATCTTCGTGGACGACAACCGCAACAAGGGGCGGCGCGACATCACCAAGCTTCTCAAGGTGGGCCAGGAGGTGGTGGTGCAGGTGACCAAGGACCCCATGGGAAGCAAGGGGGCGCGCCTCACCACCTACCTGTCGATACCCGGGCGTTACCTGGTACTGCTTCCCCAGATGAACACGGTGGGCATTTCGCACCGCCTGGACGAAGGGGAGAGGGAGCGCCTGCGCAAGCTGGTGGAGGAGGTGAGGCCGAAGGATGTGGGGATAATCGTGCGCACGGCCGCCCGCGAGGCGGAGGCGGCGGAGCTCAGGAAGAGCCTCGCCTACCTGAACAAGGTATGGCGTCAGGTACACCGCGCGGCCGAGAAGAAAAGGGCGCCTGCCATCCTTTACCAGGAACCGGAGCTGGAGATCAAGGTGATCAGGGACGTCATGGATGACAGCTTCGAGCGGGTGTTGGTTGACTCGCACCGCTCCTTCCGCCGCATCAAGCAGTACCTCAAGATGGTGGCGCCGGCGTTGGCCGAGCGCGTGGTGCGTTATGCCGACGAAACCCCGGTCTTCGAGGCCCTCGATATCAACCGCCAGATACGAGACGCCCTGCGCAGGGAGGTCCCTCTTCCCTCCGGGGGCTCCATAGTCATCGACAGGACCGAGGCCCTGACCGCCATCGACGTGAACACCGGACGGTACGTGGGGGACAAGTCCCTGGAGGAGACGGTTCTACGCACCAACATCGAGGCGGCGGCCGAGGTGGTCCGCCAGCTCAGGCTGCGCGATATCGGGGGGATCATCATTATCGATTTCATAGACATGAACGAGGCCAAGAACCGGCGCGCCGTCCTCAAGACCCTCAACCAGGAGCTGGAAAAGGATCGCACCAAGACCTACGTGGTGGAGCTTACCAAGCTCGGGTTGGTGGAGATGACGCGCAAGAACGTTTCCGAGGGGCTCATGGAGGTTTTCGGCGAGGAATGCCCGGTATGTCACGGGCGCGGGGTGGTGTTCCGCGAGCCCTGAAAGGAGCCGCACATGGGGGAGAGCGTGGTTCCCGCCGAGGATGCCGGCGGGGGCGGGAAGCGCGGCCGTCGCAAAGGTAAAGCGCTGATCGCCGTTGGCGTGTCGCTCATCCTTTTGGGCCTGTTGTCCCTGGCCGGGGTGTACGTGTACATCTTCTACACCAATCGGCGGGCGCAGGCGGCGCAGGAGGAGCTGAGGCGGGAATGGGAAAGGGACCCGTCGTCCCCTGAGACCGGGGAGGTCACGGTGGGAGACGGCATAGCCCGCATCATCGCGCCCCGCATCGGCCTCGACGCCATCGTGGTGGAGCTGTGGGGCCTGGACGACGCCGAGAACCTCAAGCGAGGACCAGGACACATACCCGGGACGGCTTACCCGGGTCAGCCGGGCAACTGCGTCATATCCGGACACCGCACCACCTACGGGGCCCCTTTCCGCCACATCGAGCAGTTGACGGCGGGTGAGAGGATCACCCTCCTGACCGCATCGGGGCGCTACGTGTACGAGGCCTACGAGCAGCGCATCGTGAAACCCTCCGACCTGACGGTGCTGGAGCAGGGGGAAGAACCCAAGCTCACCCTGACCGCATGCCATCCCTGGTACAGCGCGGCTGAGCGCATCGTGGTAATCGCCAGGCTGGTGGAAAGCGGCCCCCGCGAATGATGAGAGAGATCTCCAGGGGAGATGGGTGGGAGCCCCGTCGCTGGAGAGGCGATGAGACGGCCTCGAACGTAGGCGCGTTCAACGTTGGGATCCGAGGACCGTGATCGTCACCACGGGCTATCGTCCAAGAGGACATCTCGGAGATCGGGAGAACCGGGCGTTGGCGAGCGGGCAAGTAAGGGTGGGAAATGGGACCGGTTAAAAATAGAGACCGGAAAGTGGGCAGGCTTTCCGGTCGAGGCCAAAACTCACTCGGCGTAGATATTTTGGCATTAATTATATCGGTCGCCTCCCCTACCGACTTTAGCCCTATTTTCGGATTCCGCCTCCGCATTTCACCGAACATTTAGCACCTCTCCGTATGGAATCGATCCGCGCTTCGCCCCTGTCAAAATCCGCTCGCCGGGATGCCCCGGGGCGCTCAAGGCCTTCTTGGTATCGCGCCCAAGCATTATTTTCACGCTCAAGGATCAGGCGACGACTGTCGATAAAATACCCGGACATTGAGAATCACATATCCCTGTAGGTGATAAAGGCAAACTCTTCCGAAAGGAGAGGGCGCAAAGCCATGGGTCTAAGACCGCGAAAGCGGTTATGATCGCCAGGCTGCCGCCTCGAAAGCGACGCCCTTTCCCAGGAGGAAAGGGCGGTTTGTTTTTCGGGGGACGGGAGAGTTGCCACCGGCCTCGGGGACAAAGGGAGATGCTGACAATGAAGGGGCTCACTCGGTGGCAGAAGGGCGCAACACCTTTACTCGCGATCGTCTTTCTCGCCCTGACCGTATCGATGCCGATGGTCTTTCCGGCCGCAGGGGCCGCCGCGACGGTCACTACGTCGGCCGGGGAGGCCCGCATGCTGGAGCTGGTAAACCAGGCGCGCAACGCGGCGGGTCTCCCGTCCCTTTACGCCGAACAGCAGCTCACCGACTTCGCGCGCGCCTACTCCTCGGAGATGATCCAGTACGATTTCTTCGGCCACGTCTCTCCCGTATCCGGCAACCTGCAGCAGCGCATCGCGGCAAGGGGGATCACGGGCTGGACCCTGGCGGGCGAGAACATCGCCAAGGCGCCCAGCGTGGACGTGGCCTTTGAGGCCTTGATGAACAGCCCCGGACACCGGGAGAACATCCTGCGCCCTGAGTTCAACTGCATCGGGATAGGGGTAGTGGCGGACGGGAACACCCTCTACATATCGCAGGAATTCATGTGTTTCTCCCCCATCCCCGGAAGTGCCGACCTGGGCAACACCCCGCCGGCATCGGGCGGCTCATCCCCCGCGCCCGCGTCCTCCCCCGCGCCCTCGGAAGACAGCTTTGATTCCTACCTGCTGCTCATGAACCCCAACCGGGAGCCCGCGCGGGTCAAAGTGGACTTCCAGGGAGAGGACGGCGGTATCCACAGCTTCACCTACACGGTGGGGCCCGAGAGCCGCTTCACGGTACCGGTGCGCGAGACGGTGGGCCGAGGTTCCTTCTCCGCCCAGGTGGAGAGCGATATGCCAGTGCTCGCGGAGCGCGCCATGTATTTCAGCTACCAGGGCAGGCGGGGCGGCCACGATTCCATCGGGGCAGGCGCCCCCTCACTGACCTGGTTCTTCGCCGAGGGATATACCGGCGATTCCTTCGATACCTGGATCCTTTTACAGAATCCCAACGACGCCACGGCGTCGGTGACCCTGAGCTTTATGCGGCCCGATGGGGCGGTTATCACCCGCCAGGTTGATATCCTGCCGAGGCGCAGGCACTCCGTGCACGTGGACGAGATCCCGGGCCTGGAGTCAGCGGACGTCTCCACCCAGGTGACCTCGAACCTGCCGGTGGTCGCCGAGCGCGCCATGTACTTCAATTACGGGGGCAAGGACGGGGGCCACGGCTCTATCGGCGCAGGCGCCCCCTCGCCGACCTGGTTCTTCGCCGAGGGATATACCGGCGATTCCTTCGACACCTGGGTCCTGTTGATGAACCCCAACGACAGCGCGGCCACGGTTTCCCTGAGCTTCATGAAGCCCGACGGGAGCGTGGAGGAGAGGCGGGTGAGCGTGCCCGGCCGCCGGCGGTACTCCGTGCACGTGGACGAGATCCCCGGCCTGGAGTCCACGGACGTCTCGACCTCGGTGACCTCCGACCTGCCCATCGTGGCGGAGCGCGCCATGTACTTCGACTACCGGGGAAGGAAGGGCGGCCACGTGACCATCGGAGCGCCCGGACCCAACCAGCAGTGGTACCTGGCGGAGGGATACACGGGAGGGGAATTCGACGAGTACGTCCTTCTGATGAACCCGGGCGCCGAAGCTGCGAGCACCGAGGTGGTCTTCATGCGCTCCGACGGCCTGAAGGTGGAGCGCCGGGTGAATATCCCTCCTCATGCGCGCTACACCATACACGTGGACGAGGTGGAGAACCTGGGCGACGCCGAGGTGAGCACGGAGGTGAGGTCCTCGTCGCCGGTGGTGGTCGAGCTGGCGCAGTATTTCAACTACCGTGGCATGGCCGACGGAAACAACGCCATGGGAGCGAGCGAGCCCTCCACTACCTGGTATTTCGCGGAGGGATGCGTGGAATAGGCGGTTGAGGGATTTCATAGAGGAGGGGCGCCGTTAGTATGCGGCGCTCCTCCGGCATTCCGACCTCATCCGCGGGCGCGTGTGCGCGATCATCTTACAGGCGGACGGGGCATGGGTGGGCGGGATAGGGCAGCTTGCCCCGCCGACGCGACCGACTCGAGCCCCGCCTGCCTTTACATGGCCTCGCGGGCGTGTTACTGTTTGTTGCTGTGGTAAAATTAGCCCTGGAGGTATAGCATGTTCGCAGTCATCGAGACGGGAGGCAAGCAGTACCGGGTGGAGCAGGGCTCGGTCATAAGGATCGAGAAGATCGACGTGCCCGAGGGGGACTCCGTGGTTTTCGATAAGGTGCTGCTCGCAGGCGGCGAGGGAGAGGTCCTCGCGGGCCCCGAGGCCGGTCGGGTCAAGGTCGAGGGCACGGTGGTGAGGCACGGCAAGGGGAAGAAGATAATCGTCTTCAAATACAAGCCCAAGAAGGGCTATCACCGCAAGCAAGGCCACCGCCAGCTCTTCACCGAGGTGAGGGTGGACAGGATAGCGGGCACTCCCGGCGGAAGCAGGTCGGGCAAGAAAAAGGAAGAGGAAGAGGCCGAGGAAAGCTGAGGCCGAAGTGGAGAGGTGAGGCCTAATGTCCAGCAAGAAGGGCGTGGGAAGCTCGCGCAACGGCCGCGACAGCCACTCGAAGAGGTTGGGGATAAAGAGTTTCGGAGGACAGTTCGTGAGCGGAGGCGCCATCCTGGTGCGTCAGCGCGGCACGAAGATCAAGCCGGGCGAGAACGTGGGAGTGGGAAAAGATTACACCCTGTTCGCCAAAACGGACGGGTACGTGACTTTCCGCCGCAGCGGTGACCGGCATATCGTGAGCGTGACACCGGCGGAGGAATAGGCCGCGCAGAGCGGTCCTTCGTCGTGGCAGAACCCCGGCCCGGCCGGGGTTCTGCCGTTACGGGGAAAGAGCGCCGGCCGTGATGCGCCGCGCGGCGCCGTCCTTCGCAGCGGTTTTTCGGACGGTGAGGCAGATGTTCATAGACGAGGCGAGGATCAAGGTAAGGGGAGGACGCGGGGGGGACGGGTGCACCAGCTTCCACCGCGAGAAGTTCAGGCCCCTGGGTGGCCCGGACGGCGGTGACGGGGGAAGAGGTGGATCGGTGATCGTCCGCGCCTCCGATTCCGTGAACACCCTGGTGGAATACACGCGCAAGAGGCATTTTCGCGCAGGCGACGGCGGCAGCGGTTCCGGAAACAACCGCCGGGGAGCGGACGGGGAGGACCTGGTGCTCCTGGTCCCGGTGGGGACGCAGGTGAGGGGAGAGGGAGGAAGGTTGCTTGCGGACCTCTCCCGTCCCGGCAGGCAGGTGGTCGCCGCCGCGGGTGGCAGGGGCGGGCGCGGGAACGCCTCTTTCGCAACTCCCGCCCGCAGGGCCCCTGATTTCTCGGAGCGGGGTGACGCGGGCGAGGAAAGGTGGATAACCCTGGAACTCAAGCTGCTGGCCGACGTGGGCCTGGTGGGTTTGCCCAACGCCGGTAAGTCCACCCTCGTTTCGCGTTTGTCGGCGGCGAGGCCTCGCATCGCCGACTACCCCTTCACCACCCTCGAGCCAGTGCTGGGCGTGGTGCGGGTGGATGAGGAGAGGAGCTTCGTGATCTCCGACCTTCCCGGGCTCGTGGAGGGAGCGCACGAGGGAAAGGGGCTGGGCCTGCGCTTCCTGCGCCACGTGGAGAGAACCGCGGTCATCCTGCACCTGCTCGACCTCTCTCCCGCCGCCCCCGTGGGCCCCGCGCGCGCCCTGGAGATCATGCTCGGGGAGCTCTCCTCCTACGGCGCGGGACTCATGGAGAGGCGGCACCTGGTGGCGGGCAGCAAGCTGGACGTCGCCGACCCCTCGCGCCTGGAGGAGGCGCGGAGTGCGGCGGAGGTGAGGGGATGGGATTTTCACCCCATCTCCTCGGTGAGCGGCGACGGTCTCCCGGAGCTGGTCAACCGGCTGGCGGAGCTGGTGGAAGAGGCGCGCGCCACCGGGGAGCAGGAACTGCCGCGGGAGAGGACCATCTACACCTACGACCCGGAGCGGGAGCGCGGCTTCAGGGTTTTCCGCCGCGGCGACGAGTTCCACGTGGAGGGCAAGGGGGTGGAGCGCCTGGTTAAGAGCATGGACCTCTCCAACCCCCAGGCCCTTTCCTACGTCCAGGCGCGGATGAAGAGGATGGGCGTAGAGGAAGAGCTCGAGAGGCTGGGCGCCAGGGAAGGAGACGCTGTGATCATCGCCGGGTACGTTTTCGATTTCCTCCCAGGGAGATGACGCTTAGTTCATGAGAGGGAGACGGCGATCCGGGGCCTGGGCGTTCGGCGCGGGGCGCGAAAGCGCAGGGAGAATTATACTGATAATGATAATGGCCGTGTCGTCCTTTGCGGACGATGGGAAACGGCGAGCCTACGGGCTCGGGAGAAAACGGGCAAGGTAGAAGGAAGCGTTCCAGGCGGAAAGGAAGCGTTTAGATGGTCTCGGAAAGGCGCGAGCTGGATTCGCGCCGTGTGGTGGTAAAGGTGGGCACCTACACCCTGAGCGACGCGCAGGGCCGCCTCGACCGCGAGCAGGTGGGCAACCTGGTGGGACAGGTAGCGTCCCTGCGGCGGAGCGGGCGCGAGGTGGTGCTGGTATCCTCCGGGGCCATAGCCGCGGGGGTAGAGCTGCTCGGCCTCGGGGAGCGACCCCGTGACATCCCCACCCTGCAGGCGGCGTCATCGGTGGGCCAGGGCTTGCTGGTCGCGCTCTACGCGGACTTTTTCGCCGCGGAAGGCCTGAGGGTGGGACAGGTGCTCTTCAGCCAGTACGATTTCGCCCACCGCCGGCAGTACCTCAACGCCCGCAATACCTTCAGGCGCCTGCTGGAGATGGGCGTCGTGCCCCTGGTGAACGAGAACGACACCGTGGCGGTGGAGGAGATCCGCTTCGGGGACAACGACCGCCTCGCGGCGTTGGTGGCGGTGCTGGTGGAAGCGGACCTGCTGGTGATGCTCTCCGACACCGAGGGGTTTTTCACCGCCGACCCGAAGCGAAACCAGGGCGCCAGGATCATCCGGGAGGTTGAGCACATAACGCCGGAGATGTTCAGGCTGGCGGGAGAGGCGGTGGAAGAACATTCCAGCGGGGGCATGGCGGCGAAGCTGGAGGCCGCCAGCATAGCCGGCGCGGCCGGCATTGGCACGGTGATCGCCTATGGGAGGGAGCGTGGCGTCCTGGACCGGGTGCTTGCCGGCGAGCCGGTGGGCACATATTTCCGGCCTCCGAAGAGGAGGCTCCGCGGCCAGAAACACTGGATAGCCTACGGAGCTCGCCCGCGGGGGGTAATCGTCGTCGACGAAGGGGCGCGCGAAGCCCTGCTGCGTGGCGGCCGCAGCCTGTTGCCGGCGGGGGTGGTGGAGTGCCGCGGCGAGTTCGTGTCCGGAGACGCCGTGGAGGTGGTCGACCGGGAGGGGAGGAGGATAGCCCGCGGCATCTGCGGGCTGTCGTCGACGGAGCTGGATATGGTGAAGGGGCTGCGCAGCGACGAGGCGGCATGCAGGTTGGGGGAGGAGGAGTGCGAGGAGGTGATCCACCGCGATTACCTGGTCATATTGGACCGGGGATGAGGGGAGGGAACGGCGGCTTCCCCTCGTGCGCATGTTCTTAACGAGGGTTTAGACGCCGTTTCTTGCCCAGCTCGACTCCGCTGTGGGCTCGAGGTGGGCAGGAATCGACGAGGGGCTATCAAAACAATATACAGGCATAGGAAAAAGGGAGGATTAATGGGCCTGGTCGAGGAGATGGGAATCAGGGCAAAGGCCGCGTCCAGGGAGCTGTGCCTCATGAACGCGGAGACCAAGAACCGCGCCCTGGAGGAGATGGCCGATGCCCTTCTGGCAAGACAGGACGACATCCTGGCCGCCAACCGCGAGGACCTGGAGGCGGGGCGGCAGGCGGGACTGAGCGGCGCGCTCATCGACCGCCTCACCCTGACCGAGAAGAGGGTCGAGGACATGGCGCTCGGGCTGCGCGAGGTAGCCGCCCTCACCGACCCCGTGGGGGAGATCATCGAAGGGTGGAGGCTCGCCAACGGGCTGGAGATCCGGAAGGTGCGCGTTCCCCTGGGGGTGGTGGGGATCATCTACGAGGCGCGCCCCAACGTGACCGTGGACGCCGCGGGGCTGTGCGTGAAGTCGGGTAACGCCGTGATCCTGCGCGGAAGCTCCTCCGCCATCCGCTCCAACCTGGTGCTCACCGAGGTCATAGCGGGAGCGGGAGAGGCGGCGGGCCTTCCCGCTGGCTCGATACAGCTAATCCCGCTCACCGATCGCGAGTCCGCCAGGGAGCTCATGCGCATGCGCGATTACGTGGACGTGCTCATCCCCCGCGGGGGGGCCGGGCTGATCCGCACCGTGGTGGAGGAGAGCACGGTGCCGGTGATCGAGACCGGGGTCGGCAACTGTCACACCTACGTGGACGCCTCAGCGGACCTGGAGATGGCCGAAAGGATTGTCGTCAACGCCAAAACGCAGCGCCCCGGCGTCTGCAACGCCATGGAAACCATGCTGGTGCACGAGGCGGTGGCGGATGAATTCCTGCCCCGTGCCGCCGCGGCCTTGAGGGAGCGGGGGGTCCTCCTGCGGGGATGCGAGCGCACTCTATCCATTCTCCCCGACGTGGAGGCGGCGTCGGAGCAGGACTGGTACGAGGAGTACCTGGACCTCGTGCTCGCGGTGAAGGTGGTGTCCTCCCTGCGCGAGGCCATCGATCACATCAATAAATATGGATCGCGGCACTCCGAGGCCATCGTCACCCGCGACCTGGAGGCGGCGAGGCGCTTCACCGCGGAGGTGGACTCGGCGGACGTTTACGTGAACGCCAGCACGCGTTTCACCGACGGCGGCCAGTTCGGCCTGGGAGCCGAGATCGGCATCTCCACCCAGAAACTGCACGCCCGGGGGCCCATGAGCCTGCGGGAGCTTACCTCCAGCAAGTTCATCATCTACGGGGACGGGCAGGTGAGGCCCTGAGATGGGAAGGCTGAGGATCAAGCGCGTCGGGGTGATGGGGGGCACCTTCGACCCCATACACACCGGCCACCTGGTGACGGCGGAGGAGGCGCTGCACCAGTTCGGGCTCGACGAGGTGCTGTTTGTCCCCAGCGCCCATCCCCCGCACAAGGAAGACCGCGAAAGCCTGGATCCCGAGAGCCGTTACATCATGGCGGTCATCGCCACCGCCACCAACCCGTGCTTCCGGGTATCGCGGTTGGAGCTCGAGCGGCCGGGGCCATCCTACACCATCGACACGGTGAGGGAGCTGCGGCGCCTCTACGGACCAAACACCGAGATCTATTTCATCACCGGAGCCGATGCGATCCTTGAGATCCTCACCTGGAAGGAACCGGAAAAGCTGCTCCGGGAAGCGTTGTTTATCGCCGCCACGCGCCCGGGGTACGACCTTAAGAGGCTGGAGGAATCCCTGCCGGAGGAGGAGAAGGCGAGACACGCCGAAAGCCCGCGGGTGCTGGTGATGGAGATCCCCGCCCTCGCCATATCCTCTACCGACATCCGCCGGAGGGTCAGGGAGGGAAGGCCCATCACCTACCTGGTGCCGCAAGGGGTCAAGGAGTTCATCGAGAAGAACGGGTTCTATCGTTGAGAAAGGAAAGGGAACCGGAGACGCCCGATCCCGGGGTGAAGGTCAAGCCTTCGCGGGTCAGGAAGCGGCGGGACGCGGAAGCGAAAAGGAAGCGCCGCGCCATCATCTGCGTAACCCTGGCGGCAGGACTGGTCCTCGCCCTGGGGGCGGCCCTGGATATCCCCTACATCAACCTGGCTCGGGTGGCGGGTTCAAAGCTAGGCGAACTATTTTCTCCGTCCTCGGAAGCGGAAAACCCCGGCGAGCCCGGATACCTCTTCCTGACCAATCCCAAGACCGGGCGGCGGATGGACGGGGACGTCTCGGTGCTCACCGCGCTTTACGCGGACAGCGCAAGCGGGGAGGAAGGACCTACCGTTCTGGGCCTGGCCCTTTTCACCTATTCCACGCCCACGGGCGAAGGCGAGGTGTATATAGTTCCCGAGGATTCCGTCGCCTTCAACGCCGCCGGGCAGGCTACCGACCTGCGCCGCGCGCTGCGCGAGGAGAAGGGCCGAGATCTCCTGGTCAGCACGGTCTCCAACCTGGCGGGTGAGGAAGTGGACTACCTGGTGGCGGTGGAGTTCTGGGAGGCGGTGAGAATGTTCCAGGAGATGGCGCCGGTTCCCGTGGTCATGGAGGAGGACACGGTGCTGGTGAACCCCCTGAACGGGGAGACGAATTTCCTGGTCCGGGGGCAAGAGGTGAGGGACGCCGATCGCCTGTTCATGTGGCTTTTAGGCACGGACGAGTTGGACCGCCGGGAGGGTTACGCGCTGCGCGGCGAGCGCGCGCGGCGGTACCTGGAGGAGTTCAGGGCGGAAAAGGTCGGGGAGGCGGAGGGGCTCATGCCCGGGGGCTACACGCCGGAGTCGGAGGGCCTGGAGATGGTCCCGTCCACCGGCTCGAGGGAGGGGGACCGCGATTACCTGTCCTCCATGCTCCAGGCCTTCCTTGAGCTCGGCGACGGGGACCTGGTGGTCCGTGCGGTCCCGCGGGTGGAGGTATTGAACGGGTGCGGCGTGCCCGATTTAGGGAAGAAGGTGGGCGAGCGGCTCGCCGCCCTGGGGGTTCCCCTGGCCGGCACGGGTGGCAACGCCAAGGTGACGGTGGAAGGGGAAGAGATCAACGATTTCACCCACGAGGAGAGCATGATAATCTATCGCGACCAGGCGAAGAGGGTCGCTGCATACGCGCGTTACCTCGGAGTCCTGCTCACCGTGAAGGAGGTCAGGTTCGAGGCGGGATCCGGGCCGGAGATCGTACTCATCGCGGGGAGAGACATGGCGACGCCTTAAGGCCTGGAGACGGTGACGAGGTATGGTAAGCTTGAGGTGGAGAGAGCCTGAAGGGCTAAGGCGAGTTCGAGGCCGACGCGAAGGAGGTGCATAACCGCGGAAGAAAACAGGGAGCTCGCGATCGCGGCGGCAAGGGCCGCATCCGACAAGAAAGCCGAGGACATCCTGGTCATGGACATGCGGGAGGTGATGGTCCTCACCGATTATTTCGTGATCTGCAGCGGAAGAACCGACCGGCAGGTGGGGAGCATCCGCGAGGCGGTGGAGGAGAGGCTCGCCGCCATGGGGCGCAAGCCGGCCAGGCGCGAGGGGGAGCGCCATCGCAGGTGGGTCCTTCTCGATTACGTCGACGTGGTGGTGCATATCTTCCGGGAGGAGGAACGCGCCTATTACGAGATAGAGAGGCTGTGGAAGGACGCGCCCCTGGTGCAATGGGGAGAGGAGGACAGCAAGGCCGCGACCTCCAGTTGAGTCACCGGGACGACCGCGCTTCTCTCCCGTTGCAGGAGGGGCTGGATTCTTCAGGATTCAGGACGCCGGCTGCGTTTATGAAAGGACACGGCCGAAACCGGGTGCTGTGAATCCCTATCGGACACTTTCAGGGCTCAAAGTGGCCAGAGACTATCATGTTGTCCCGGAAATCGAACTGGATGGAGATGGAAAATGGGCGGCCTGCCGCAAGTTCTATTTTGGACCATGATACCGTTTACAGTCACTCGGTTCGCCCGTTGCGTTGAAGAGAATTCTACATGAAAGGCCATTCGTTGACGGGGTTCCCCCCAGTCCTTATACTTCATAAGGTGTGCATGAGGGGCCGTGGCGCAGTGGGAGCGCGCTACCTTGGCATGGTAGAGGTCACGGGTTCAAGTCCCGTCGGCTCCACCAACAATAAAGGGCTTTCAAGCCCTTTTTCTTATGGTCGGTATGCATTTCGGTCGGGTTGCGCGGGGGGGCCTTTGCCTTGACGTGTCAAAATTGTTTTGCCCTATGGATATCGCAACACGAGATATGGCTATGGACAAACCAGAAATCCTCATGTATCCGTCATCCCGCCCCGCTTAAACGCCCATTAAATGCGGGATAACGATTGAGGGCGGAGGAGGACACAGAATTGAGGCCGAGGGTGGACTTTCGTGGGAATATCCTTCATGCTAGGCATAGGAGATTGCTTACGATGAAAGATTCTTAAGGAAAGGCTTGGGCGAGGTGACTGCGCAAAGGAGGTAGGACGTTGAGGAAATTGCTTGCGATGCTTCTTCTGGTGACCCTGGTGGCGACCCTGGTGATAGCCGTGGGATGCGGGGGAAGCAAGACGGAGGAAACCACCATCAAGACGCCCGAAGGCGAGGTCCAGGTCGAGGAGAAGGACGGAAGGGTCACCTACGAGACCGAAGAGGGCAAGGTGACCTACGAGGGTTCCGAGGGAGCTCCCAGCGAGGCCGAGCTGGGCGCCCCCGTCTATCCCGACGCAGAGTACGTGGAGGGTAGCGGCGGAACCGCCACCGCAACCGGGGAAGAGGGGGAGTTCACCACGGCAGGGGCGGAGTTCGTGACCGAGGACAGCTATGCCAAGGTAGTGGATTTCTACACCGGCAAGCTGGGCGCCCCCATGTACGAGGACACCACCTCCAAGGAGGCCACCTGGATGATCAACGCGAACGAGGAGTCGTTCACGGTGGTCACCGTCTCGGAGGAAGAAGGCAAGGTCAAGATCTCTATCGGTCGCATGGCCGGAAAAAGCAACCTGTAGAGATTTCCGTATAAGCACAGGCATAGGCATAAGGGCCGGCCCCCTCTTCGTATCCGGCTTGAGGGCCGGCCTTCGCCTTTCCCGACCTGAAGGCCACCTTGTTATCTGCAAGCGCCTGTCCGTGGATGGTGTGGGCGTGACGGGCGCGCTTGTCTCTTCCTGCATACGCGCCGCTTCCCAGAAACGCGCCAGGTCTTCTCCGGAACCCGACGGAACAGGCCCGCAAGGCGAGGGATAATGAACGCCGGATGAATAGATGTTCATTGACTGTGCGGTAACATGGGGATATAGTAATGACGTGTCAGTTCCGATGGAAGGGCCTGGCGCGGCTGCGGCGCGGATGCAGGGGCGGCACGGAGCGGTGGGCAGGCATTCGAGGGAAGGGATAGGGCGAAAAGGGGGCGATTCGGTCGACCGTCGCAGGGCCGATAACCCGCCCCGGCCGTCCGCAACCAAGCGATTGAAAAGATGATGGGGAAATCGGTGCCTGTTGCGGCGCTGCAGGGCAGATAAACCGACGCGGCCGTCCGCAACGCCAAGGGACTGCCGTAAAACCATTCGGGAAAGGAGTCCTGGACGGGCAACCGCACCCGCGCGGCCAATGGCGTGAAGAAACGAACGTCATGGCAAGATTCGTATAATATCAAGGTGGAAAAGCGTTACCGTGTCACGACCTTCGGCATGGCGAGAGTGCGAGGCGAGAAAGGGGTAGAAGGCGATGGAGTATCCGTGGTTCAAGGAGTACAGGCTTTTCGGCGTCCCTGAAACCCTGGAGCCCTATCCGGACGAGCCCACGCATTTCTTCCTGGACCAGGCGGCGGAGCGCTGTCCGCGCCTGGGTTGCGTGCAGCTTGGCCTGGAGATGAGTTACGCGGAGGTGAAGGAGCACGCCGACCGCCTGGCCAACGCGCTGGCCGCCATGGGGGTGGAGAAAGGCGACCGGGTGGCGACGCTCCTGCCCACCTCCATTCAATTCGTGGTGGCGGACGCCGGGATATCCAAGGCCGGGGCGGTGCATGTCCCCTGCAGTTTCCTGGAGGCGGAGGACACCCTGGCGCACAAGTTCACGGAGAGCTCGCCCAAGGCCCTTATCTGCCTGGACGAGCACATGGCCCTGGCCGAGCACCTGCGCGGGTTCATGGGCGCCCCCAACGTCATCCTGACCACCCTGGAAGACTATTCCTCCCATCCCGGGAAGCAGGGCGGCGCTGCCGGCGCGCTACGGCTTGTTGAGGTGATAGATCAGGCCAAGCCCTTGCCTCCCGTTATCGGCTTCGAGCCGGCGCGCGACCTGGAGACGCTGCTTTTTACCGGGGGCACCACGGGGCTCCCCAAGGGATGCATGCTCACCCACCGCAACATCGTGGCCAACGCCCTGCAGAACATCGCCATCTTCGGACCGGTGACCAAGATCCTGGAGGGCAACGTCTCCGTGATCATGGGTTTGCCTTTCTTCCACAGTTACGGCCACTGCATGATGCACACCATGATCGGGGGGTTGCGCGCCAACATGCTCATCGTCCCCGATCCCCGGGACACCAGGGCCATGGTGGAGATGGTGAAGAAATACCACCCCGTGCTTCAGTTCGGCGTGCCCACCCAGTTCATGAAGCTTCTGAGCGAGGACCTGAAGGGCACCCATATAATCGGCATCTCGGGCTCAGCGGCCCTGCCCCCCAACGTGCAGGAGGAGTTCGAGAAGACCAGCGGTGGCTTCGTCTCCGAGGGCTACGGTCTTTCCGAGCTGTCTCCCGTGACCCACTTCAACGTCTCCACCAACATCCGCATCATGGGTGGCCGCGAAAGGGTACCCCTCATGAACAAGCTGCTCTTCAACCGGTTCAACGTCGCCTTTATGCGGGCTCAGGCCAAGCTGCTGGGTCCCGCGAGGTACGGGCGCATGTTCAGCACCATCATCGGCTTGATGACCAGGTTCGCGGGCGGGGGAAAGAAGGCGCGCCAGGTGGAAAAGCGCGCCACCATCGGCATCCCCCTTCCGGACACGGTGGTTAAGGTGGTGGAGGTGGACAGCGGCGCGACCCTCTCCTTCGAGGAGCTTTACCGCGACGGCAAAGTCGGGGAGATGCTCCTGCAGGGGCCGCAGCGCATGCTCGGCTACTGGCCGGAGCCGGGCCGGGGGCTGGACGAGGAGGGCTTCGTGCACACCGGCGACGTGGTGAAGATGGACGAAAACGGCTACTTCTCCATCGTCGACCGCACCAAGGACATGGCCATCGTCTCCGGCTACAAAGTGTACACACGCGAGGTCGACGACATCCTCTACGAACATCCCGCCACCGCCATGGCCGCGACCATCGGGGTGCCGGACCCGGAGCGCGAGGGAAGCGAGCGCATCAAGGTGTTCGTGCAGCTTAAGGAGGAATACAAGGGCAAGGTCAGCGAGGAGGAATACCTCGAGTACCTGAGAGGTAAGGTGGCCAAGTATGCCGTGCCCCGCTCCGTGGCCTTCCTGGACGAGATGCCCCTCACCGAGGTGTTCAAGGTCAACAAGAAGTACCTGCGCGAATTGGAGATCAAGGAGATGAGCGAGGCCTGAAGCGCCACCCGAAGCTTTCGAACCTAAAGGCCGGTCGCCTGCCGGAAGGGGCCGGCCTTTCCAGTTGATGTGCGGTCGCCGCTGAATCCTGGCCGGTGGCATATGCCATAAGGATGCGATCTCGCGCCGGTTTGCTGGACACAGGGTCAATTGGTGCAATTAAGGCGCGCAAATACATGGTATGCCATGGTTCGTTAGTGCAACTAAAAGTGTGTAAATCCATAATATGCCATGGCTCCCTCATGTGGTTCATGCTCCGGTCGTTTTCGCACCCTGCTATCTCAGCACGAGCTCCTCAGGGATTGGCACGCGGGCGAAACCCATGACGCTTTGTATGAAGCATGGCCGTGCGATCTCGTGCTGGGTGGGCATATTCTTACCTTTGAACGATGGCACTGAGCGGCGACGCCTTCATGAGAAATACGACCGGGCTGTGGCCGCTGTAACGAGGTGTTTGGCCTTTCTGTAGGTCGCGGGGATTTCCATTAACTGGTGGTACCCACCCGGCTCAGATGTCCAGAAAACCTCCTTCGAGCACCGCTTCCTCCACGGCGTGAAGGGCCTGGCAGGGAGGCAGCTCGAGGAAACTCCTGGCGCTCGAGTCGAACTCCCTCACCGTTTCGTCCTCGGGTATCCAGCCGAGCAGGGGAAGGTCGCTGCGCGCGGCCAGGGCGCGCGCTTCCCCCTCACCCCTGGCTCGGTTCACCAGCAACCCCAGCTTGCGGTAGTTCACCGCCTCCTCAGCAACCTTGCGTATGGTTTCCGCCACGTTGAGGCTCTTGGGCGTGGTGTCGCAAACCAGGAGCAGGTGGCTGACGGAGCGCATCACCCTGCGGTTTATCTGCTCGACTCCCGCCTCGGCGTCGATGAGGGTGAGCTCGAAATGAGCGGAAAGGGTCTCTATAGCCTCGCGCAACAGGGTGTTGAGCTGGCAGTAGCAGCCCTCGTCCTCGGGACGCCCCACGGAAAGGAATCCCATCCCGCCGTCCTGGTGCACCGCCTGCATGAGCTTGTAGTCCACGGAGGCGGCGAGGTCCAGGCTGTCCGTGGCGCGTTCCTTCACCACGGAGATTATCTCCTCGCGGATGTCGTTCACGGTGCGCTCCGGGAAGATGCTCAAGGCCATGCCCAGCCCCACGGCAGGATCGGCGTCGACCAGGAGCACGCGCCCGTTTTTTCGGACGGAGAAGAGGCGGGCCAGGAGGGCCGAAACCGTGGTCTTGCCCACGCCGCCCTTGCCGCACACCGCGAGCACCGTGCCCTCGGGAGCCTTGCCTTCGCCGTGATGGTGACCTCCCATTTTCACACCACCTCAATGTCTATCAAGAGGCGGGGTCGCGCGGTCCGCCGGTTCCGCCCGGTGGTCCCCTCCCAACCGACCCGGCGCGAGCCCGGGCCTTCGCCCGCTCGGCCCGCGGTCAGCGCCTCCATCCTTCCGGCCCGAAGCGGCGGTGTCACGCCGCCAAGCCCGGAAGCCCGGAGTGGCAAAGCTTGCGGGTTTCTACTCATCGCCACCACGTTCCCTCTGCAGGCGGTCGCGGATCTGCCGCAGCTCCACCACGCTGTCGCATACCTCCACGTACTCGCATTCCTCGCAGTCGAAGTTCATCTCCTCGTACATCTTGATGAGGGCTTCCACGATATCCATGACCTGGTCCGCGGGGGATTCCAGTTCCTGGATGTCCTCCCGGGAAGAGGTGACCAGCAGCGCCTCGGCGGCGTGCACGAAGGGCAGTTCCCTGATCGCCTGGATGAGGGCGCTGCCCAGGACCTGCGCGCTGAAACCCGCCGCCAGGGCTTCCTTTCCGATGCGGCACCAGACCGATTGTCTGCCGGGAAAAACCCTGGTCATGAAGCCGCGCAGCCTGAGGTTGTAGGTGGCGTCGCGCAGGTCGCGGTAGCAGTCGTACTCGTCGCTGAATTCGCCCCCAGCTATGATCACCTGGGCGTAGGGCAGACTTTGGGAAGAGGCCTCCCGGAAGTCCGGTCCCACCAGCACGATGCGGCCGTCCGCCACGCCGCCCTCCGTGTCCCACAGCAGCAGGGATCGCGAGGCCGTCCCGGGGTTGCCCAACTCCAGGCCGGTGTCCTCGCTCAGGATGACCTGGGAGGATTCGGCGCGCGGCAGGACATGCGTGAAGGGAAGGACCCTCGCCTCCCCCGAGGCTATCTTGCCGTCTATGAAAGCCCGTATCTCCTCCAGGGGACGGTCGAATAGTCCCAACTCAATCCTCCTCCGCCGAGTGGAGCGGGCGAGCGAGCTCGACAGCCGCCGCCTCAACGTCGAAGCGACCCAACTCAATCCTCCTCCGCCGAGAGGGCGGCGCCCACCGCCGCGGCCAACTGTGGGTCCAGGGGAAAGGGGACGTATTCGCCCTCCAGTCGCCGGCGCGCCAGTTCCACCACCGTCCCTATCTTGGCCACGCCGCCCGTGAAGGTATAGCGTTTTCCCATCCCGAAGCGCCTGGCCTGGGAGGCCACGATGCGCGCCACCGCGTCGCACAGCCCGGCCACGATGTCCTGGGGGGCCTCCCCGTTGTTGACGTGGGTGATGACCTCGCTTTCCACGAAGACCCCGCACTGGGAACTGATGGAGACCTGTTTGGAGGCCCTCGAGGCCTCCTCGTCTATGCGCTCAACGGGAACGCCCACGGCGTTGCTCATAACCTCGAGGAAACGGCCGGTGCCCGAGGCGCACTTGTCGTTGCGCATGAAATCCAGCACCTCGCCTTCCTCGTCCAGCAGCAGGGAGGTTATGCTCTGGCCGCCGATGTCCACCACCAGGTCCACCTCCGGAAGGAAGCACCTCGCGGCCCACGCGATGCACGCTATCTCGTCCTCGAGGAAAGCGGCGTCCGGCATGAGCTCTGCCCCGCTACCGGTGGCAACGATGCCGCCAAGCGCATCGCATTCCAGGCCGGCATCCCGACACACCTGCTCGATGAGCACCTCCATCTCCTCGGCTATATTGCCGGTGGTGGCGGTGACCCTCGAGGCGAGCAGGCGTTCGCCATCCATGATCACCGCCTTGGTGAACAGGCTACCCACGTCGCAGCCCAGGCTCCTCATGCTTTCCCTCCCGCTTGCGGTGCCGACATTCCCGGAAATGAATTGTATCGCGTGCGGCATCGCGGCGCCACGATATCATACGGCATCGAGGCCGGAGTACGGTTGGGGGACGGCCGTCCCTGGCAATACGGGAACCTGACCCTCGGCCATCGCCGCCGCGAGGTTGAAGCCGGGTATGCTTGGTGAAGACGGCTGGCGGTATGGAGAACCGCTCCCTCGGCCGTCGCCGGAATACGCGATTGCGCTCGCGGTTCCTAATGCCCCAGCACGCCCCCGAGTATTCCCCCGGCGGGGCCACTGCCGCCGCTCTTGGGGCCTTGCAGCGTGGTCTTGGGCGCCTCCTCGCTGGGTTGGACCACCACGAAGCCGTTTCCCTGGAAGGCGAGCTGGAAGAGCTCCCCGTGCGTGGATCCGAAAAGGCCCTTGAGGCTGGTGAGGTTGGCGTCCACATGCACGGTGGGATTCAAGCCGGCCGACCAGGCGATGGTGGCGTTGGGGTCGGTGTAGGTGGGCTGTTCGGGCGTCACCTTCAGGGTCATGGGCTCTCCCTTGGAGATGAGAGCGAGGTAGCCGGTGCCGTTGAGCTGGACCGTCCATAGGCCGCCGCTCATCATCCCCGCGGCTCCCTTTATCATCACGATATCCCAGGAGATGCTGGGGCTGAAAGCCAGGAGGTTCAGCGCCTCCACGGTGATGCTCTCGTTGTTCAGGTACAGGAGCACGATGTCGTTGGAGCCGTCGGCCAGGAAGAGGTCGCCCGTACCCTGGCAGAGCATGAGGGTGAACGATTCTCCCGATATGGCTTTCTTGACCCATTTGGCCGCGCCTCCGCTTCCCTGGCGGGTGAAGCTTATCTGTCCCTGGTAGGCGATCATGGATCCGGCCTTGGCGAGAACCTGACCGCCGGAGGCAGCCATGTTCACCCTCAACAGTTTCTTGTTCTGGAGGTTGAAGGCGTTGGGGCTTTCCACCTCAATGGATTTGTTAACCAGTTGCGCCAGGGTGGTGGGGGCGAGTTCCTCGGAGAAGGGAACCCCCGCGCCCTGGGGCGGGACCGCCGCCGGTTGTGGTGGGGCCGTTTGCGGCTGGGCTTGGTGTTGAGCCTGGGGAGCGTCCTGCGCCGGCGCCGCCGCTCCCGCGAGCGACTGGCCGCAGAAGCGGCAAAACGCGGCGCTATCGGCGTTTTCCTGGCCACAGTTGGGACAGAACATTTTTTCTACCTCCTTGGGCGACGTTGTCACCAGGTCGTGAACGAACACGGATGGACCGACGTGCGAAGCCATGCTGCTGCTATACATGATTATAACCCAGCGGGGACCGCGCCGGGCAAGCTGCCTGGACTCGAAGACGGTCCCCTCTGCCCTGTCTTCCATCTCGTCACCCACTCGGCTTCAGAGGCAGCCTTTGCCCTTGGGCAGCGGAAGCCGGACGGAGTATCCCGGAGGCCGCCTCTTGAAATCCCGGCTTGGCTTGTTTCAACGGGGAGAATGGGCCCCCCGGACCATTGCCATAACCGAAAGAGTCTGCCGAACCATACGGCATCCGCCGGTCTCTTCGTCAGTCGGTCGGCAGGGGCGATGCCGCCCTCGCCATTTTATGCGTCTCGCAGGTGGCGGGCTCTCGGCGAACTCACCCTGCGGCCTTGGGGTCAGGCGTCCTTGAGCTTGAAAAACAGGCGCAAAGCGCTGTCCGCCGCCATCTCGGTCCCGATGCCACGCCCGCCGGCGTCCGACCCCACCAGGAACAGGCCATGCACGGGCGTCTCCTGCGACGGTCGGTTGGAGACGTCCTGCCCCACCTGCTGCGCCAGCCCGATGCAGTCCCCGCCCCTCCTTCCGCTCAAGGAGGCGATGGCCGGGGTGGCCACGCGCTCGACCTCCACCGCCGATGCGTCTATCTCCGGAAAAAGGGAGCGGGCTATCTCCTCAGCCAGGTCGAGGACGGCGCGGCAGCGGTCCCCCGCCGCAAGGTCGGAAGGGGCGGGAGCTCCCACCAGCAGCATGTCCCTTCCGGTGGGGGCCAGCGACGCATCCCATAGCGCGGGGGCGGTCACGAAGAGAAAGAGGTCTTCCGGCGCCTTGCCGTTTTCCAAGTAGTCGAACATGTGGAAGGGGTCGAGGTCGGGCAGGTGCAAAAGACACGGGGTGCGCATGGTCCTTATCCTGCCGTCGAGGAAGAACTTGACGGCTATGAAAGCCTCCGAGTCCGAGGCGCTATCCGCCATCTCCAGGTATTCGGGAGGAAAATTGTCCCTGCCCGCCAGCTCCACGGTGTTCGCCAGGCCCGCGTTGGAGACCACCAGGTCAGCGGGTATGAGTTCCCCCTCCGAGGTGACCACCCCGCGAGCGCGACCCCCTTCCACCAGGATCCTGTCAACGGCGCAACCCGCGCGTATGTCGCCTCCCGATCGCGAAAGGAAATCGAGGTAGGCCGCCGGTATGGCGCCGGCGCCGCCCCGCGGATAGCAGAGATGGGCGGCGCGCATGGTGGACGCGAGGATATAGGCGAACTCCCCCATGGAGGCGCGGTGCCAGGGGAGGACCATGGTCAGCATGGCCTGGGCGTGGAAGGTGCGCAGGAAATCCGGCGAGTCAGATAAGGAGGAGAGGAATTCCATGGCCGAAACGCCCTGGAGCTCGCCGTATAGCGGGTCCCGCCTATCATGGAATTTCCTGGCAAGTCGCGCGGTTCCCAGCGCTCCCAGGCTTTCCAGGGATTTGGCGCCGGTGGAGATCCACCCCATTTTCTGCCATCCCTTGAGGTGGCCCTTGGCGAAGTTGAGGAGCGAGAGGGGGTGGAAAACGGATGAGGCCATCTCCAGCTTGCCGCGGCCGGAAAGGCTCAAGGTAAAAGAAGGCCTGCTTGCCACCCATGCCGGACCGCAACCCAGGATGCGGCTTATATCCCCGAAAGGCCCGTAGGGGCCACGGCCGAACATGTGCACGCCCGTATCCACGGTGTAGCCGCCGCGCGCGAGGGAGGAGCATTTTCCCCCCAAGATGGGGTTACGCTCAAGCAACGTGACTTGGTGGCCGGCGTGAGCCAGGAGCGCCGCAGCCGACACTCCACCCGGCCCGGACCCGATTACTACAACCCGCTTTACGCCCATAAGTTTACGTCCCTCCCTTGCATCCAAAGGCATTCAAAGGTCAATAGGCGCAGGGGCAACGCCAGCTGCAAATGCGTATTGCCCACTCCCAATCCATTATCATCCCTTGGCCGTGCGGCGCCATTCCAGGGCGCGGGGATTAAATCTCCACCCGTTGCTCGGAGACGATGTTGTCGTTCTGATCCAAGAAGGTGAAAAGCAGGGATCCTCCCGGCTGGAAGGAGTCGCGGTCGGCGGTGACCAGGTGATAGGGGCTGGTCAGCACCTGGGCGTTCATGCTTCCCGGCTCCGGTTCCACCAGCTCAAGTTCCACCCTTACCTCGGGGCCACCCTGGTAGACGTGGGTTATGGAAACGGCATAGCCTCCCGTATCCCTGGGTCCGAGCATGACCGCGATAACCAGGCTATGGGAGAAATCAACCTCGCCCAAAGGCTCCTGGAAAAGGGAGAGGGAGATCAGGCGCTGCAGCTCATCCGCATCGGTTATCACCAGGCATTCCGGGAGGGCGTTTTCCGCGGCGGGCACTCCCTCCAGCCGCCCGTATTCGCTGTGGATGCCCTGCGCCAGGGTTTTCACAGCCACCTCCCTGGCGGCATCGGGGCCGTCTCCGGGCGAGCCCTCTCGGTTGCCCCCGTTTTCCGCACACCCCGCGACGAGGAACGTCGCCGCGAGAAGCGCCATGACGAGGAACCACATAACGGCGTTTCTCCTCCCGCCGGATCTGGGACACATCTCCAACACCCCTTCCGGAACTTCTTTCGTGCCTTGCGCTCGAGATCGCTTCCACAAGGCCTATTATAGCCTCAAACGGAAGCGCGGCGCGGCGCCTCCGGGGTCCGCGGCAACCGGCGTGATCCTCGAACCGGAAGCGCGCCGCGGAGCGGCGTAAAGGCGGCACGAGGGCTGCCGCGCACCGTTTGCGCGCGAAGATCGCGTACCGCGGGTAAGATGCCGCCCTGGCTGTTTCGCCGGCCGGATCGGGTATATAATATTAAAGCCGCCGGGCGGCGGATACCGGGCGAGGGAAAGGGACGGGCGAGACTCCTGCGCGTTATCCCGGGCCCGGGAAGGGCAATGAAGCCGTGGGGGACAGGTCCCCCGAGGAAGGAAAGGAGAGGGTTTATGGCGGAAATAAGGTTTGACGACCGCGTCGCAGTAGTGACCGGGGCCGGAGGCGGCCTGGGTAGGGAATACGCCTTGCTCCTTGCCAGCCGCGGGGCCAAGGTCGTGGTGAACGACCTGGGCGGCGCCATGGACGGCACGGGATCCGGGACCACCGCTGCCGAGCAGGTGGTGAAGGAGATCAAGGACGCCGGCGGCGAGGCCGTTCCCAACTACGACAGTGTGGCGGACTGGGAGAGCGCCCAGAACATCATCAAGACCGCCATCGATGCCTATGGCAAGATCGACATCCTGATCAACAACGCCGGCATCCTGCGCGACAAGAGCTTCATCAAGATGGAGATGGAGGATTACGAGAAGGTGATGGCTGTCCACCTGGACGGGACCTTCTTCTGCAGCAAGGCCGCATTCCCCTACATGAGGGAGAACAACTACGGCCGCATCATCTCCGCCTCCTCCGCCGCGGGCGTGTACGGCAACTTCGGCCAGGCCAACTACGGCGCCGCCAAGATGGGCATCGTGGGGCTAATGCACGTGCTCAAGCAGGAGGGCGCCAAGTACAACATCATGGCCAACGTCATCGTGCCCATCGCCGGCACCAGGATGACCGCCACGGTGCTCCCGCCCAACCTGGTGGAGATGCTCAAGCCGGAGTACGTCGCCCCCATGGTGGTGTGGGCGTGCTCCGAGCAGTGCACCTTCTCCGGATACACCTTCGTGGCCGGCGCCGGCTACTTCAGCCGCACCGCCTTCATGGAGGGCCCTGGAGTCTTCATCCCCCCGGCGGAAGGGATCACCCTGGAGAAGATCGACGAGAACATCGACAAGATCGTCTCCCTGGAGGGCGCCCAGACCTTCGGAAGCGCCACCGAGCAGACGGGCTACGCCCTCTCCAAGCTGAATATGGGCTAGGCCTGGGTATGCGAACGGCAGAACGAAGGGGTTGATAAGATGCCTATCGATCTTTCAGTGGTGGGGAAGGAGCTTCCCCCGCTCGATTACGAGTACACCACTCGCGACGTGATCCTCTACGCCCTCGGCGTGGGAGCGGGCTACGAGGCCGACGAGCTCAAGTTCGTCTACGAGAACGGCCTGCAGGCGCTCCCCACCTTCGGGGTCATCCCGCCCTTCCCGGCCCTCATGGGCCTGGTGGCGGTGGAGGGCGTGGACATCAACCTGGTGATGCTCGTGCATGGCGAGCAATACCTGGAGGTGCGCAAGCCCATACCCGTGCAGGGCAAGCTGACCTCAAAGCCCAAGATCGCCGCCGTCTGGGACAAGACCAAGGGCGCGGTGATCGACCTGGACGTGGACACGGTGGACGAGTCGGGAGAAGTGGTCTTCTTCAACAAGTTCTCCAGCTTCATCCGCGGCGAGGGGGGCTTCGGCGGCGAGCGCGGCCCCGATCCGGGGAACGAGCCCCCGGATCGCGATCCCGACAAGGTGGTGGAGATGAAGACCGTGACCACGCAGGCCATGATCTACCGCCTCTCGGGTGATTACAACCCCCTGCACGTGGACCCGAATTTCGCGGCTATGGCGGGATTCGACCGCCCCATACTGCACGGCCTGTGCACCTTCGGGCACGCCGGCAGGGCGGTCCTCAGGGAGTTCTGCGACAACGACCCCGCGAAGTTCAAGGCCATCAAGGTGCGTTTCAGCCGCCCGGTGTGGCCGGGGGACACCATCGTCACCCAGATGTGGAAGGAATCCGACGACAAGATCCTCTTCCGCTGCACCACCAAGGAGCGCCCGGAGGAGTACTGCATCACCAACGCCGCCGTCTGGCTCAACGTCTGAGGGCGAGTGTCGGGATCGACGAGGGCGGGGTAAACCCCGCCCTCTTTTGTGTGCCGGGCATGGCCGGCAGCTCGGGGGTGAAAGTCCCCTGTCCAACCTGACGGAGGTGAAGGACTAGCGAAGCGCAAGGGCTCAATCGCGAGGTTGAGTCTGAAGGAAGCGCAGGAGCAAAACGCGACCCGACGAACAGGAACCGGATACGAGGCGAGCGTGGCCGGACGAGCGAGCAAGAGATCGCGAAGTCCATATCCGTCAAGGGCCACGGGCGTAAATCCGGCGGGTGTGCGGGGAAGGCGGCCGGTCTTACCCCGGGAGGCCTGCGCCGTGTCCCCCCAAGGGGACTGAGGGAACCGTGAGGGACCCTGACCGCGGCGCAGGAGTCAGCAGAGGCCATAGTAGGAGGACTTTTCGTCCACCGAAGGGCCGAACGGCAAGGAGTGGCAAGTAGGATGCGTGACTCGCGGGACGGCAAGCGGCGGAAAGACCAGGGACAACTGGCCTTCGGCGAGACGGGGGAGGGTGAAGCCCGCAACCCCTCGCTGGAAGGGAACGAACCGCCCGCGGCGGAGCGCAGCCCCGAACGCCCGGCAAAGGCAACGGGACTCATGGAGGTGGTGGTAAGCCCGGAGAACATGAAGAAGGCACTGAAGAAGGTCATGGAGAACGCGGGAGCCCCAGGGGTGGATGGGATGACCACCGCCGAGCTGCCCCTCTTCCTCAGCCAGAGCTGGCAGGA
Source organism: Actinomycetota bacterium (assembly GCA_013178005.1). Lineage (GTDB taxonomy): Bacteria > Actinomycetota > Geothermincolia > Geothermincolales > RBG-13-55-18 > Solincola_B. Next base: position 27,714 of record JABLXL010000043.1, on the reverse strand, counting down.
GATAAGGGAGGAGCTGCTCACAGGCACCTACCGGCCCCAGCCGGTGAGGCGGGTAGGCATACCCAAGCCGGACGGAGGCCATAGGTACCTAGGCATCCCCACCGTGGCCGACCGCCTCATCCAGCAGGCCATCCTGCAAGTCCTAACCCCCGTATTCGACCCCCACCTCTCGGAGGGGAGCTACGGCTTCCGGCCTCACCGCTCGGCCCACCAGGCTGTAGCCAAGGCCCAGTCCTATGTGGAAGAGGGGAAGAGCTGGGTGGTGGACCTGGACATCGAGCGCTTCTTCGACAACGTCTGCCACGACGCGCTCATGGCCAGGGTGGCCCGCAGGATAGACGACAAGGTGCTCCTGAAACTCATCCGGGCCTACCTCAAGGCCGGGGTGATGGAGGGAGGGCTCGTATCCCCGCCCGAGATGGGCACCCCGCAGGGAGGACCCCTCTCCCCGCTGCTCTCCAACATCTACCTGGATGACCTGGACCGCGAGCTGGAGAGGAGGGGACACGCCTTCGTCCGCTATGCCGATGACTGCAACATCTACGTGGCATCGGAGCGGGCGGGCAGGAGAGTCATGGAGGGAATCACCCACTTCCTCGCAAAGAGACTCAAGCTCCGGGTGAACGGGGATAAGAGCGCGGTGGCCCCGGCGCACGAGCGGGACTTTCTCTCCTTCCGCATCGTCGGGAGGGAGAAGACCAAGCGGAGCATATCGCCCAAGGCCCGCAAACGCCTGCGCCGGCGGATAAAGGAGATCACCCGCCGGACCCGGGGGGTACCCCTGGAGCGGGTGGTGGCCGACCTTAATACCTACCTGCGGGGCTGGATAGGCTACTTCGGCTTCTGCCAGACCCCGTCGGTCCTCCGCGACCTCGACTCCTGGATCAGGCGCAGACTGCGGTGCTTCATCTGGAAGCAGCTCAAGCGGGGCAAGAGACGATACGCGGAACTCAGGGCCAGGGATATCAGCAGGGGCCTTGCGGCCAAGACCGCCGGCAGCGTCCATGGCCCCTGGCGCATCAGCCGCAGCCCCGCGTTAAGCTTCGCCTTCCCGAATGCCTTCTTCTCCGAACTCGGACTCATCACCTTGGAGGCCCGCTGCTCCGCTTAACCTTGCCGAACCGCCGTGTACGGACCCGTACGCACGGTGGTGTGACAGGGACAGCCCGCGAGGGCCTACCTATGTCGATTATCTTTAAATGCATCCTCTCTCTATGCCTGAACCCGCTCCACGAGCCCGGGCAGAATATAAGCGTGCCTCGCCCTCAAGCGTTCAACCAAGAATCCTATCCACGAACTCGGGCAGCATCAGGCATATGAGGGCAGCCCTTGCCCATTGCCTGAATCCATTGCTTGAGACCGGGCAGAATATGAGCACCCCTCGCCTGCAAGCGTTCAAGCAAGAATCCTCTCCACGAACTCGGGCAGCATCAGGACCTCGGTCCCGCTTCCGGGGGGAAGGACGGTCAGGGCCTGGCCGTAGCATCCAGTGCAGATGGTCACCAGGGTGCCCGTCCTCACGCTTTGGGCGATGTGGGAAGCGCCCTCAGGCGTATAACAGCAGCGCGGCGCGCCTATGCGGTTCACCTCCAGGCCTTCCAGGCGGGAGAAGACCTCCTCCGTGGAATCGAGGTCCATGGGCACGGGCGAGAACCTGCGGTGAAGCCGGTAGCATCCGGCGTAATAGTCGATCTCCCGGCTGGACCCCCCCTCGAAACCGGCCCGCTCGAGGGCCTCGGCGACGGCGCGCGGGTAGAAGACGATTTCCTCGTCGGGGAAGGCGTGCCGGTATATCGGGTAGCAGGGGGAGCAGAATATCACCAGTCGCTTGGCTCCCAGCTCCCTGGCCCTGATGAGGTTGAGGGCCACGAATTCCTTGGATAGCTCGCGACACCCCGCCAGCGCCTCCTCGTCCTTGGCCTTGATGGCGGGGCGGTAGAGGTAGTTTCCGCAGCAGTATTCCCGCGACAGGAATGTGTAGGAGAGGCCGCCCCGGTCGAGCACGCGCGCCAGCGACGATATCGCGCCCGGGAGAAGGTGCAGGACCTGGCACCCGGTGACGATGACGTTCTCCGCCTCGCGGTCGCAAACTAGCCCGTGCTTTTCCAATACCTCGGTTCGGGGCGGCATGCCGGGCGCCGCGTTCCCGGTCTCCCTGATGGTCTCGACCATCTTCGCGTCTATCAGCTCATGCATGGCTTCTCTCCTTCCCGGTCGTCTCCGATACCTCGGTTCGGGGCGGCATGCCGGGCGCCGCGTTCCCGGTCTCACTGATGGTCTCGACCATCTTCGCGTCTATCAGCTCATGCATGGCATCTCTCCCTTTCTCTCCTTCCCGGTCGTCCCGGCCCGCTTGAGCAGGGACGGCCTGTATGGTTGAGCCGACGCCAGCTCAGGCCTGCCGCAGGGCGGAGCGGCGGGATTGGGGCAGGTGGCGTGGCAGTTGGCGGTGCAACCGGGTATGGGGGCGAACTCCCGCGGCCCGGAACGGCGTGAGAAGGGCATCGGGTAAGCCTCGCAGTGGGGAAGCCCCGGGGTGTCCGCCTCCTCCGCTGACAGTTCCTGGCAGACCGCGTAGGTCATGCCCAGATCGTGGGCCGCATCCCGCATGGCGCGGTGAAACTCCGATCTCAGGTCGTGGCGCAGCATGTAACCGGCGGAAGTGTAGGAGCGGTCGTATTGGTATGACAGGAGGAGCTCGTCGCTCACGGCGCGCGGTATGCCCGGCATCTCCGCCAGCGCCCTGCGGGTTCGGACGGTGAACCGCCCCGTGGAGCTCACCGCGTGCTTAACCCCCGCGGCGGCGCAGTCGGACAACACCCCCACCGCCCTGGCCCTCCATTCCTCGCCGTATAGGGCCCGCCACAGCGGAGGGATGACCGGGTCGAGGCGCACCATGGAGGGAAGGCCCATCGAGGCGGCCCAGCGCAGCGCGTCCAGCCTGCTCTCGTAGGAGGGGGCTCGTGGCGACAGGGCGGCGAGGACCTCCGGCGGACCCTCGATGGTCACGGCCAGGAAGAACTTCCCAGGTCCGGGGAATCCGGGTACCTTCTCCAGGAAGGACGGATCGCCCTTGGTGATGACGTGGAAGTTCACGCCCCACGCGGCCAGCACCCTCACCAGTTCCCCCACCGCCCGGCGCAACTCGGGCAACTGCTGGCAGGGATCGGTAACGTTGGAGATGGAGAGCGGCGGGCAGAGCTCCAGGCGGGAGAGCTCCCCCTCCACCGTCGAGGCCAGGTTCGAATAGACCACCGTTCCCCCACTGTTCCCCCTGGAGTACACGGCGTCGCGCGCATAGCAATACAGGCACGAATGGATGCAGTGCTCCCTGCCCGGCGGGGTCGCGTTCACGATCCACTTGTGGTAGCATTTCCGCCCCTCTCCCCGGTAGGGGAAGTCGTGCAGGGTGGGGGAACGCCGCTCGCGCAGAACAACTTTCATACCTTCATGATAAGGCCTGGGGGTCAGGCCTGGCCATCGGCCTGAGGCCTGGGGGTCAAGCCCGGACTCCGAAACGGGGCCGCTTTTGCTGTTGGCATAAACTGGTACCGGGCGCGGTTCCCGGTCCGCCGCGCTGGGTCGCTTTCATGTTCGCCCATTTACGATGACTCCGCTCTATTGCTTCCCTCCCTGGCTTTCCGGGCTGGTCGGAGTCTCCGGATCATCACTGCGTCACCTGGATGCGCGCCGTGTTTGCCGGGTTGCCTTCACCTCCCGCCCGCGCCAATACCAGATGATCGTCTAGCGCCAGGTGGAACCGTCTCCATTGTTGGTTCGCCCGGTCCGGAAAAGCAACTGACGATGGTTTCGCGTCACCGCCCGCAAGGGCTTTTTCACCTGCATGTTTTCCCCTCGGCCGAGCTGACGGGGTTGGTTGCTTTTCGCTTCTCCCCGAACATATAATTAACGTCGGACGGTAAGGGCGGAAGGAACGGTCGCAGCAATGTTCGCAGCAGGTCATCTCTTGGTCACGATTGAATCATCCCACGCGGAGAAACGGGGTTTCGCGCCCCTTCACATAAACCCACATCGTGTTCCTTGATGATCCGGGCATCGCAAGATGCTGACCTTGGCGACTTGAAGGAGGGGAAGTTATGGCCAGGGAATTACAGGAAGTCTACCTCATCGACGCCTGCCGCACCGCCTTCGGAAAAGCCCGGCCCGACGGTATTTTCGCGCAGACCCGCGCCGACGACCTGGTGGTGAAGGTGATCCGCAGCCTGCTGGACCGCAATCCCGAGGTCCCGAAGGACAAGGTTGACGACAACGTCTGGGCGGCCTCCACTCAGTGGGGAGACCAGGGGTTGACCATCGGTCGCACCACCGCGTTGCTGGCCGGCCTGCCGGTATCCACCCCGGGAGTGGCCATCGACCGCATGTGCGCGGGAGGTATGACCGCCATCTGCTTCGGCGCCTCCGAGATCCAGGTCGGCGCCGCGGACATCGTCATCGCGGGTGGGGTAGAGCACATGGGCAACCACCCCATGGGGCAGGGCGCCGACCCCAACCCCCGCTTCCTGGCGGAGAAGCTGGTGGACCAGAGCGCGCTGAACATGGGCATGACCGCGGAGAACCTCCACGACATGTACCCCGACATCACCAAGGAGATGTGCGACGAGTACGCCGTCATATGCCAGCAGAAGGCCAAGAAGGCGCTGGACGAGGGAAAGTTCGAGAAGATCATCGTCCCTATGACCATCTGGACCGGCAACGGCTGGAAGGTGGCCGACAGGGACGAGCAACCGCGCCCCGAGGCCACCCTCGAGGGCATGAAGGATCTCCGCACCCCCTTCCGGGTGAAGGGAAGGGTGACCCCTGGCAACGCCTCCGGACTCAACGACGGAGCCGCGGGGGCCATCCTCGCCTCGGAGAGGGCGGTCAAGGAATACGGCCTCAAGCCCATGATGCGCCTGGTGCAGTACTCCTTCGCGGCGGTCAAGCCCGAGATCATGGGCCTGGGTCCCGTTCCCGCCACCCACAAGGTGCTGGAGAGGGCAGGCATGAAGTTCGAGGACCTCGACGTCATCGAGATCAACGAGGCCTTCGCGGTGCAGGTCATCGCCTTCATGAAGGAATTCGGCATCGAGAAGTACGACGACCCGCGCCTCAACCCCTGGGGCGGGGCCATCGCCTTCGGGCACCCCTTGGCCTCTTCCGGAGGCCGCCTCATGGCCCAGCTCGCCTATTACTTCGCGGAGCACCCCGAGGCGAAGTACGGCCTGGCCACCATGTGCGTGGGGCTGGGACAGGGCGGCTCGGTGATCTGGGAGAACGTCCAGAACTAGGAACGGGAGAGGGAAAGGAGGAAAGAGATGCCCGACGAGCTGGTAACCCAGTTTAAAGATACCTATTTCGAATCGCCGGCGGGAAAGATCGCCATCGTCACCATGGACAACGGCGAGGACTACCGCAAGCCCAACAGCTTCGGCCTGGGCGGAATGGCCAGCCTCAACGAGTGCCTGGACCGCGTCACGGCGGAGCCGGACGTGAAGGCCATGATCCTGACCGGCAAGCCCTTCATCTTCGGGGCGGGAGCGGACCTCACCCAGGTGCCCCTCATCAAGACCCGGGAGCAGGCCCTGGAGATCGCGCGCACGGGCCACGCGGCCTTCAAGCGCATCATCGACCTGCCCTTCCCCACCGTGGCGGCCATCAACGGCGTGGCCCTGGGAGGCGGGCTGGAGATCGCCCTGGCCTGCGACTACCGCACCGTGTCCTCGGGCGTCACCGCCATCGGCTTCCCGGAGTGCTTCCTGGGGCTCATCCCGGGATGGGGAGGGACCACCCTGCTGCCCAAGCTCATCGGCCCCGAGAAGGCGCTGCAGATCATCATCCACAACGCCCTCAACAACAACCGCATGATCAACGGCAAGACCGCCTTCGAGCTGGGCATCGCCGACCGCCTCTTCGAGCCCGTGGACCTCATGGACAAGACCATCGCCTTCACCGTGGGGCTGCTGCAGGGCACGGAGAAGGTGGAGCGGCCGGAGCCCGACTGGTCCAACCTCGACGCCCTGTGCGAGCAGGCCAAGGCGGTGGCCGACTCCAAGGTACACGGCAACTCCCGGGCCCCCTACATCGCCATCGACAACATCCGCGCCGCCAAGGACAACACCATAGACGAGGGGTTCGCCCTGGAGGACGAGGCCCTGGCGGAGCTCATCCCCTCGCCCCAGATGCAGGCGGGCGCCTACGCCTTCGATCTCACCCAGCGCAGGGCCAAGAAGCCCGTGGGCGTGCCCGAGGGAGCGCCCCTGCCGGTGAAGAAGGTCGGGATCCTGGGCGCGGGACTCATGGGCAGCCAGCTGGCGGTGCTCTTCCTGCGCCGCATGAAGGTGCCGATCGTGATCAAGGACATCAAGCAGGAGTTCGTGGACAAGGGCATGGGCTATATCGAGCAGGAGATAAACCGCCAGGCCGAGAAGGGGCGCATAGACAAGGGTCAGGTGCCCTGGCTGCTCGGCCTCGTGGAGCCCACCCTTGATTACAAGGACATGGCCGACTGCGACTTCATCATCGAGGCGGTGCTGGAAGAGATGCCCATCAAGAAGCAGGTCTTCGGGGAGCTCGAGGAGCATGTCTCCGAGACCGCCATCCTGGCCACCAACACCTCGTCCCTCTCGGTGACGGAGATGGCTTCCGACCTCAAGCACCCCGGTCGCGTGGTGGGCTTCCACTTCTTCAACCCCGTGGCGGCCATGCCCTTGCTGGAGATCATCAAGGCGGAAAAGACCGACGACCCCACCCTCATCACCGCCTTCGACGTGGGCAAGAAGCTGGGCAAGCGCTGCGTGCTGTGCAAGGACGCGCCCGCCTTCATCGTCAACCGCCTGCTCCTGCGCTCCATGGTGGAGACGGTGAAGCTGGTGGACGAGGGCAATGACTTCAAGGAAGTGGACCAGGCGCTGTGGGCGCTGGGCACCCCCATGCCGCCCTTCGCGTTGCTTGCCCTGGTGGGGCCGGCCATCGCCCTACACACCAACGAGACCCTGGCCGCCGCCTTCCCGGACCGCTACGTGGTCAGCGAGAACTTCAAGGAACTGGTGGCGCGCAGGAAGCCCGGCGTGTACGGGCCCGACGGCGAGGTGGACCCCGAGGTGCGCGAGTTCTGGAAGCAGGCCGACCCGCCCAAGAAGCTCAGTCCCCAGGAGATGCGCGACCGGGTGAGCGAGGCCCTGGCCGACGAGTGCTGGAGGATGCTGGAAGAGGGCGTGGTGGGGGCGCCCCAGGAGATCGACATCTGCATGATCTTCGGCGCCGGCTATCCATTCTACATGGGCGGCCTCACCCGCTACCTCGACTACGCGGGGTATTCAGAGAAGGTGAAGGGGAAGAAGTTCCACCCCGACGCCTGACGCGCGCGGAATCGAGGCAAGGACGTCGAGCGGCCCCCTCCCGGGGGCCGCTTTATTGAACGGGGACAGCCTTTCCAACTTCATTATACCCATATAATGGTAATTAGATCAGGCATGTTCATAGGAAATCTTGCCCGCTATGGCGCGGCCCCACGGTTTGGAATATCATCGAAGCATGCTTCCGGACGGAATTTACCTGCACAGGGACGAGGAGGCCATCTGGCCGGCATCGGCGAACGCGCTGCTGGTAAGGGACCCCGACGGCGCGGTGCTGGTGGACGTGGGCTGCGGCAAGGAGGAGGTCTACCTCAGGCTCAAGGATTTCCTCGCCTCCCACGGGCTTGAGATCGGCGACGTGCACACGGTGGTGCTCACCCACGCCCACCCCGACCACATGGGGGCCATGCGCTATCTCCTGGAGGAGACGAGGCCCCGCGTATTACTGCACCCGGTGGAGGCTCCCCTGGCGGCGGAGCCGTCCCGCCTCAACCACACCTTCGACATGGCCCTGCCCCTGCGCTACGGGATAAACCCCTTCAACCTCGAGAAGCCGGATATCCTCGAGTACTTCAGCAACCTCTGCCCCATGGCGAGCGCGGACGCCACCCACATCATCGAGCCCGACGGCGAGCTTGAGCTGGGGCGGTTCAGGTTCAAGGTGGTCGTCACCCCCGGCCACGCCAACGGCCTCGTCTCCCTGTTCGAGCCCGAAAGCGGCATGCTCTTCACCGCGGACGCCGTGGGGGACGTGGTGGCCTGGTACTCCCCCTCCTCGGGCGGGCTTACCGGCTTCCTGGAGGGGCTGGACCGCCTGGCCGGACTGCCCGCGGCCTTCCTGGTGCCCTCCCACGGCGAGATAAGCGGCTCGCCGTCCCGCGAGATCGCCAGGACCAGGGAGCGCCTGCTGCGCCGCGAGAAAAAGATACTGGGCGAGCTGGCGGCGGGGCCGGTATCCTTCCAGGAACTGGCATCCCGTGTCTTCAGGAACCCCATGATCGCCTTCTTCCCCGGTCCCCAGATCCTGCGGTGCCACCTGGACAAGCTCGAGGCCGAGGGAAGGGTGAGGTGCCGCGGCGAGGAGGAGGGCTGGCTGGTGGAGGCCCTGCAGGGAGTCGTTTAAGCCCTGGCGTTGGTCTTGAGAGCGCGAAGGACGCGGTAAGTATATAATCGATGTGATCGATTGCGGCGGTGGTTACTCAGGTAGGGGGTGAGCCTCATGCGCGAATGTCCTCAGTGCGGCCAGGCCAATAACGACGACGCCAGGTTCTGCGTGAAATGCGGGGCCTCGCTGCAGGCGCCGGTGGAAGCCTCGCCTTCCCCGCCGCCCCAGGCTCAGGCTGCACCGCCTCCTCCACCCCAAGTCCAGGCTCCGGCCGCGGCGGCGACTGCCCCCACGCCCCCGCAACCCTACCCGGCGCAGCAGTCTTACCCGGCACAGCCTTCCCCGCCTTACGGGCAGCAGGCATACCAGTACCAGCAGCAGGCCGCCGTCCCGCCCGGGCCTCCGGTGGGTTACCCCCAGCAACCGGCGGCCGCGGCTCCGGCCGCCTACCCTCGCCCCGCCGCGGGCGCGAGGAGGGGCGGCATGTTCTGGGTGGGGACGTTGATCCTCCTGGTGGCGGGGGCGCTCATCCTCGCCAGCACCTGGATGGCATGGGGAACAGGATCCCGCGGCCTCATGTCTCTCTCGGGATGGGACTGGTTCGACATAGGAAAGCAGGGCGGCGGCGGCGAAGGGGAAGTGGTGAACGCCTTCTTCATCTACTCCGATGGGCGTCCCCTCTTCACCGGGCTTTGCTCCCTCATCCTCGGCGCGCTCATCGCCCTGATAGCCTTGCTGATGCTCATTTTCCAGAGCAGGGGGCTGGGCGGGGTGGCCATACTCTTCTCCATCTTCGCCCTGGGCATAGCCGTCACCAACCTCACCACCATATTGCGAAGCGACGGTGTCTCCGTGGGCGTGGGGACGGTCATCTTGATCGCCTTCTCCTTCCTGGGGCTGGTGGGCGGCGGCATGGCCATGTCCGGTTGACAGGTCAGGGGATACTACGGGAGGGCTGCCTTAAGGGACGATATCGCTCGATACCCTGCGCCCATGCAAACGCCGCGCGATTTCGCCTGGCACTTTCTGGATTATAAGAGATCGTGCGACAGTCTTATTATCCTGGCGATGTTGGCATGCATGTTTACGAGGCATGTCTCCGCGAAAATGGATTAGAATGGACGGGTCAGGACGGGCCGATTCCCCGGCGCCTTGGAAAGCCGGATCTCGGATCGCTAGCAGCGTCGGTCCGGGTGGCTGAATCGAAGGATGGATTGGAAGGGGGAAGGCGGGGATGGCATGAGGAAAGCGATCCGTAGAGCTGCCGCGGGACGCGGGCACCCAAGTCTTCATCATATGTGCATTCTCCTCCTCGCCCTCGTCCCGGCCTTTATCCTCTGCTCCGGCGAGCCGCCCCGCGCCGCGCTTGCCCTGCCCCTGCTCGGCATCGCGGTGCTCACCAACTTGGAGGCAGGAAAGAACCGCTTCGGACGCTACAGGCGCTACGGTATCCCGGACATCGTAGGCGCCGACGGCCTGGTCGTGGAGACGGAGACCATGGAGGAGATCGACGGGGCGGTGGAGCGCATGCTCGCCCGGGGGGAGCGCCTCCTGTGCCTGAACGGCGGGGACGGAACCGTGCAGCGCACCGTCACCCACATGGTGAAAAAGTTCGGGGAGGGATCGGACCGCATCCCGGTGATCTTTCCCCTGCGCGGGGGCACCATGAACCTGCTGGCCGACCACCTCGGCATCAAGGGGACGCCGCCCGAGCTGCTCCGCCTCGCCATGGAGATCGAACGCCATGGCGGCGATCTCCCTTGCGTGGACGTCCCCACCCTGCGGGTGACGCGCCGCATGGGGGACCGGGAGGAGAGGGAATACGGGTTCTTCTACGGCAACGGCGCCCTCTACCGCTTCCACCGCGTTTATTACCGCGAGACCAAGGGGGGGCCTGTCGCGGCGGCCAAGCTCTTCGCCAAGTGCGCCTTCGGCGGGGCGACGCGGCGCACCCACTACAAGGACGTCTTCGGCCTCACCCCCGCGAGGGTGGTGATCGACGACTTCGAGCTCCCGGCGGAAGAGGTCACGGTGGTGCTGGCGGTGATCTTCCAGGTGGTGGTGATCACCTTCGACGCTTTCCGCGACGAGGGGGAGGGGGATTTTTTCGTCATCGCCACCAGTGTCCCCATATTCAAGCTAGCGAGGCGCCTGCACAAATTGCTGTGGGCGAGGGGCGGCGCGCCGCCGTACCCCAAGGAGGAGTTTTTCAACCAGCGGGCATCGCGAATCCGCATTGAATGCCGCGAGGGATACAGCCTGGACGGAGAGGTCTTCGAGCTGGAGGAACCATACGAACTCACCATCGAGCGCGGCCCCTCGGTGAAGGTCCTCCGCCCCGTCACTCCTCCATGACCACGCGCACGTCCCCTTGCTTTTCGACCACGCTGAAGACGGTGATCTCCTTCTCACGGCGGAAGAACAGCGAGATCCTCGACGAGCCCACCCTAAGGTTGTGCAGAGTCACCATCTCCAGCCAGGGGGGGAGGCAGGGGTTGTTAACGTAGAGCACTCCCTTGGCGGCGTCCGGGGCAAGGCCGAGCATGGACTGGAGGATGAGGAAAACGCTCCCGGAGGCCCAGGCCTGGGGGCTGCAGGCCACGGGGTAGGGGACGGGCTCGGCGAAGCGCGCCCGCCGGAAGCCGCAGAATAGCTCTGGCAGACGCAGGTGGTCCATGCTCAAGCTCGCCCTGGAAAGACCTTCCACAAGTCTGACACATGCGTCATGCCTTCCATAGCGCTTGATCCCCTTGAGGATGATGGCGTTGTCGTGCGGCCAGATGCTGCCGTTGTGGTAGCTCATGGGGTTGTAGTAGAACTCGCGCGTACTCAGGGTGCGTATCCCCCAGCCCGAGAACATGTCCTCCTCCATGAGCCGCGTGATGACGCGATGGGCACGCTCCGGAGCGGGCAGGCCGGTAAAAAGGAGCTGCCCCCCGTTGGAGGACACCACGCGCAACGGGTTCTTGTTCCCGTCCAGGGCGATGACGTAGAACCCCAGGTCCTCGTCCCAGAATAGCTCCTCCACCCTCCGGCGCATCTCCTCCGCCTCCAGCAACAGCCGCTTTCCCTTCTCGAGCTCGCCTTGCACAATGTACAGCTCCCCGAGCCGCCGCTTGGCGTAATAGACGTAGCCCTGGGTCTCCACCGTGGCCACCGGGGCGCAGGGAAGGCGGCCGCCAGGCAGCAGGAGGGAGTCCCCGGAGTCCTTCCAGAACTGGTTGGTGAGCCCCCGGTCGCTGCGCCGGCTGTATTCCACCAGGCCGTCGCCGTCGAGGTCGCCGTATTCGTCTATCCACCTCAGGGCCGCGTCGACGTTCTCCTCCAGCGCCCTGAAGGTCTCCATGTCGTCCGTCCATTTCAGGTACTCGGTGAGCAGGAGCAGGAAGAGCGGCGTGGAATCGACCGACCCGTAGTAGGGGGTGTGCGGTATCTCCCCCATCCTCGCCATCTCCCCTTGCCGGATTTCGTGCAGGATCTTACCCGGCTCCTCGTCTCGCCAGTCGTTGACCTCCTTGCCCTGAAAGGCGGCCAGGAAACGGAGGCTGTCCCGCGCCAGTTCCGCCTTGAGCATGAGGGCTTCGTAGCAGGTGATCAACGCGTCGCGACCGAAGGGCGCGGAGTACCATGGCACGCCGCCCACGATGATCTCCCCGTAGCGGGTGCGCGTGTGCAGCGCCCTCAGGTCGCGCACGCTGCGCTGGATGGTGAGGTTGAAGACGTTGTTGTCGGTCTCCACGCGCGTGGTGCCCTCCACCCAGCCCTCATAGGAGCGCCTCAGGGCGGCGCGGGCGTCGGTGAATTTCACCGGCGGCTTCTCCTCGCCTTCCTCTAGGGGGATGACGTGAAGGTCGAGCATCTCCACCTCGTACTGGTTGAGCAGGAAGTCGAAGGCCACCTCGACTCCCGCCCGTCCCAGGCGCCATTCGTCCGGCTGGCGGGAGAATAAGATGCGCGTGCTGCGCCTCATGCGGTCGGTACCGGTGTAGGAGAGGATGAAGACGCCGTCCTCGAGGCGGGGGCGGTGAACCCTGCCCCGCTTCGCCCTGCGCATGCCGCGTACCTCGAAGATATCCGCGAAGTCGCTGGTGAAGGCCATGGTCAAACGAAGATGCACGGGCGCGATATGGAAATTGCGCACGTATAATCTCTCGATGAGGCCGTCGGCGATGAGCCTGCTGCGGCGTATGCTCACGGTGTCCTGCGGTATGACCGCCTCGCCGTCGCGGACGATGTCCGGGTTGGAGAGGTGTATGTTGGCCATGTAGCCGCGCTCCACGGACGAGGAGAGGAAGAGCGGCTGCATACCCTCCACCCGCGTCTCCAGGCTGGTGAGAAAGCGTGTGTCGCGGTAATAAAAACCCAGGCCTGCCCGGTTGCCGTGGGTTATATCGCCGTTCTCATAGGTGAAGAGGAAATATTCCCCCTCCTTGATGATCAGGGATTGCCTGGGGACCTCGCTTACGATGAAAGGGAGCCCCCCGCTTCCCCCAAGGCACAATGACCTCTCGCTCGAAGGCATCCTATACATCACCCGCCGTCATGTCACGCGCCTTGCTCGGCTCTCACGCGGCCTCATATTACAGGGATACATGGAATCCGGCCTCGGTCAAGATTCCTCAACGGTTATTGCTATGGTTCCCAAGTATTTCTATCATGAAACCCACGTTTATGGGTTTACCGCAGCCCCCTTGGGCCTTCGCGTAAGCTCCTTTCTGCAGCGATAAACCAGCTCCAAGGTGAGCCCCCGGGCCTTTTGCTAAGCCGAAACCCAACCACAACCTCGCCCGAAGGCCCCCGCTATCCCGGCGAACCACGCTTCGGGGGAACCCACAGGCGTGAGCCCCCAGGCCTTTTGCTAAGCCGAAGTCCAACCCAACCTCCCCCGATGGGAATGGATTGCCGCCTGCCTATCCCATCGCGAAGGCCCCCGCTATTCCGGCGAACCCGCTTCGGGGGAACCCACGGGCGTGAGCCCCCAGGCCTTTTGCTAAGCCGAAGTCCAACCTAACCTCCCCCGATGGGAATGGATTGCCGCCTGCCTATCCCATCGCGAAGGCCCCCGCTATTCCGGCGAACCCGCTTCGGGGGAACCCACGGGCACTTTACGCCGTCGAAGTTTAACGATAACCTCCCGTGGTTAGAATGGAACTTGAACGGGATTCAACCGGGTTTCCCGGGACCTTCCAGGTTGCAAGGCGTGGCGCGACGCTTCCTTTGCTTTGGCAGAGTGCGCGCCCCGGGAGGGCTTAGACCTGGAGAGGCTTAAAGCGTGGACCGGTTGAAACCATCCCTATGCACGAGGGTTGTTGTAAGGCGGGCGAGCGTGACACTGGCTGCCCGCCTGGCTCGTGGCGCGACGGAACCCATCACGAGCCGAGGAGCCGGGTCTGGATCGGGCAAAAGATATATTGCCGTAGAAGGAGGTCGATGGCATTGCGTATCGCGATGATAGCGCCGGTCTGGATACCCATCCCACCCGACGGTTACGGGGGGATAGAGAGGGTTCTTAAGCTACTGGTGGACGAGCTGGCGGAACAAGGGGAGGAGGTAACCCTGTTCGCGGCCGGGGAATGCCGCACCGCCGCTTGCCAGCGCATCGTCCTGGAGAAGGCCCCCACCGAACACATGGGCGAGACCCTGTTCGACGCCCTGCACGTGGGGCAAGCCTACCGGGAGATCCGCGGCGGCGGATACGACATCGTACACGACCATTCCGGTTTCCTGGGCCCCGCCTTCGCGAGCCTGCTGCCGTTGCCGGTGGTGCATACCCTGCACGGGCCTTTCACCCGTGACACCCGGCTCTTCTACGAGACCTTCAAGGACGATTGCTGGTACGTGGCCATCAGCCGCCGGCAGATGGAGGGGTGTCCGGGATTGAACTACCTGGGGGTGGTGCCCAACGCGGTCGACGTGGAGGAACACGCCTTCCAGGCGGAAAAGGAAGACTACTTGGTGTGCGTGAGCCGCATATGCGAGGCCAAGGGCACGGAAAACGCCGTGCGCCTGGCCTTGAAAACCGGGCACCGCATCCTGCTTGCGGGCAAGATCGATCCCGGCGCGGACCGCGATTACTTCGAGACGCGCGTGAAGCCGCTCCTCGACGGGGAAAGGGCCGCATACCTGGGCGAGGTATCGCAGGAGGAGAAGGTGAAGCTGGTGTCGCGAGCGCGCGCGTTCCTCTTCCCCATACAGTGGGAGGAGCCCTTCGGCCTGGTGATGGCCGAGGCCCTGGCCTGCGGCACGCCCGTGCTGGCCACGCGCTGGGGAGCGGTGCCCGAGGTGGTGGATCACGGGGTTACCGGCTTCCTCGCCGATACCCCCGAGGAGCTGGAGCCCTATATCGAGCGCATAAGCGAGATCGACCCGGCGGCATGCCGGCGGGTCGCCGAGGAGCGTTTCAGCCCCCGCGCCATGGCGGAAAGCTACCTGAAGCTGTACCGCCGGGCGCTGGAATCCCATCCCACCTTCCTGGAGCCCACCCAGGCGCGCACCGCTTGAGGGAAAGCGGAAGGCGGCTTCGAGGCCCCGGCGCGGGCAGTCGGAAGGGGACGGGGTAGAATCCGCCGGGTGCGACACCCCCTCGCCAGCCCCGGTTTTCCCTCGTCATGCCCCGTTTCCCGGCTCCGGTTCCCACCGGGCATGAGAAGGGAGATCGAATTCGCCGGGTAATTGGGCCGCCGCTATGCTGCCTATGCCGGAGTCCCATTGCGTTTGAGGGGGAGGCAGCGCCCGCCGGGCGCGGCACCCCCTCGCCAGCCCCGGTTTCCCCTCGTCATGCCCCGTTTCCCGGCTCCGGTTCCCACCGGGCATGGCCGGACCCAGGAGACCCCCCGCTTTTTCGTCCAGGGGACCCCGCCCCCGCGCTTGACCCCTAACGCCCCGCACTGCTCTCTTCCCTCAGGCCCTATAGCGCGCGACGGGCGCCTTTCGCCTTTCCCTTTTCCCGGCGGTACAATATCTCCGTGTCGTGATGTGGCGCGGATTCACGACCTGGAAAGCGAGGGATGATTTGCACTACGACGCGATAGTCATCGGGGCGGGACCCGCGGGCTGCATAGCCGCGCGCACCCTATCCAGAGCGGCATGCAGGTCCCGGCATAATGGCAGAAAGGAAAACAGGACTTGCACTACGACGCGATAGTCATCGGGGCGGGACCCGCGGGCTGCATGGCCGCGCGCACCCTCTCGCGGGCGGGGTTCAAGGTGCTGCTGCTCGAGAAGGAGAGAATCCCCAGGGACAAGGCCTGCGGGGGTTTCCTTCCTCCCCGGGCGGTGAAGATGGTGGAGGAGTCCTTCGGCCCCTTGCCCTCCTCGTGCTTCGCACCACAACCCGAGATGCTGGGCGCCCGCCTCCTCTGCGAGGGCGGGGGCGACTACGAACTACCCTTCTCCTCGCCCGGCCTTGCGGTGGAACGAGGGCGCTTCGATGCCTTCCTGGCCGCCGAGTGCTGCGCCGAGGTGAGGGACGGCATGGAGGTGGAGGAGTTCACTGCCCTGCGTTTCCGCGTGCAATTGAAAGCGAGAGGTGAAAAGGGCAGGGAGGAGTTCGAATCGACCTACCTGGTGGCGGCGGACGGCGCCGGTTCCCTCGCGCTGCGCCTGTTACGGCCCGAGTTCCACCGCCTGTACGCCGCTCCCGTACTGGAGCGGGGCATGCTAGTCGCCGGCGAGGGCGATATGGACTGGGACTCCCAGTGGATGGGCCTGGCCTTGCTACGCAAGGACGCTGGCCTAGCGCGTTTTTTCAGGAGGGGCGACCTGGTGGGGCTGGCGGTCAACATCTCTCCTGGAAAGGAATGGAAGGAGAAGCTGGACAGGCTCCTCTCTTTCCTGGAGGAGCGAGCGGGCCTGCGCATGCGCGGCGAGATGGTGCGCAGGACGGCGGCCTCCAACCGCATGGCGGCGGCGGGGCAATACAACCTGGGTGCGGGATGCGCACTGCTGGCGGGAGAGGCGGCGGGCCTGCTAGACCCATGGGGGTTCGGCATCTTCCTGGCGCTGGAGAGCGGTAGGGTGGCGGCGGAATCGCTGGTGGAGAGCGCCGGGGAACGCATCACCCCCCACGTGCGCTACCGCTACCGCATGAAGGAGATCCTGGAGAGGGAGGCCGCCGAACGCAAGGGCCTGGGCGGCATGGTGGGCGATTTCGACACCTCCTCCCTCGCTACCGGGAAGACCGCCCGGCGCGACCGCCGCGCCCTCGCCCGCGCCTTCCGTTCACCTTGAAGCCGCAAGCATTGTTTGATGGCCTCGCCTTAATCCCTTTGGAAACCGGCTCTCCAGGCCGGCTAAACTGTTAACCTTGTGGAGAGTGGCTTCCGGGAAAGCCAAGCTTTTCCTCCCGCTTCGCCCGCGCCTTCCGTTCACCTTGAAGCCGCAAGCATTGCTTGATGGCCTCGCCTTTATCCCTTTGGAAACCGGCTCTCCAGGCCGGCTAAACTGTTAACCTTTCAGAGAGGGGCTTCTGGGAAAGCCAAGCTTTTCCTCCCGCTTCGCCCGCGCCTTCCGTTTGCCTGGGAGCACGTGCTCTCCAGATCCACCGAGCCGTTCCCCCTGAGTTGCCAGGCACATGCTCACGATTGCAAGATCAGGTGAACGCGGTCAGGATGGTCACGGTCAATATATTTTCGTACTTCCCCTCTCCCCTTTCCCGTACTCCCCTCTCTCCTTCTTCTCAAAATTCCCCTTCCGACTTCACGAGAGCACACCGGGCCGGCACCGGCTATGGATGCCGCCATGTATAATATCCCTGGCAGGATTGGCCTATTTCAATGCTCACGCCTGGCGCGGGGGGAGGAGATGACGGAAACGGTCGGCGACGGTAGCGGTAAGGTCGAGTTCGAGATCCGCGGGGGAGCCTGGGAAGGCGTGCACGCCGTGATCTTTTACGCCGCGTTGACCCTGGCGGTGCTGGCGACGGCAGGAATCTTCCGCGTCTATTTCGGGATAGGCGCCATCGTCCTGCTTTTCTACAGCATGCTGGCCATCTTCTCCAGCCCGCGCTTCGTGGTCATAGGCGATGACGGCATAAGCCTGCTCAAGTACCATTTCTTCCTCCCCAGCCGGCGAGCGCTGGGGCGTGACGCGCTGGAGGGCGTGGAGGTCGTGGAGTCCCCCAGGCTTCCCGCATCCGAGGGGGAGCGGGGATCGCGCCACGACCTTTCCTACTTCGTGCGCGTTTACCTTTTACTCTCCGGGGGGCGGAAGTTGAAGGTCTTTCGCTCCGGGATGACGGGTGCACCGGCTGACAACCGCACGGCAGCTTTCCTTATCGCGGAGGCCCTGGCGGAGGCCGGGGACCTTCCGGTGACCTACAAGCGCCGCGGCGCCGGTGGAACGGCGGAGGCATAGTCCTCAAGTCGGGATGATGGGACGAAAGTAAAGGAACGGGCGAGAAAGCGGTATGAACACGGTATCTTAAGGGCGGCGTAAGCATGGAGAAAACGGTGAGATAGATGCTGAGGCGGCGCGGATGAGACGGGATGGGAAGGAAGTAAAGGCGTAGGATAATAAAAGGCCGGGGCAAAACGAGGGCATGGCGGGCAAGGCAAGATGGGAAGAAGGCGTAAGCAAAGCGAAGATAGTGGGATGCGAAGTAATGCGGAGGGGATGATAACGGCATCGGTTACGGGGTCCGTAATCGCCAGGGGGATGCGCGCGGCCTCGGCGACCTTGCTGGCCATCATCGTGGCCGTGTCCGTGGCCGCGTGCGGCGACGGCGGCGCCGGTATGGCCTCCTGGGAACGCGACCCCATCGTGCCCGGATACTCGCTGGCGGAGATAAACATCGGGGACCAGTTCTCCGCCGTGCAGGAGGCGCACGGCGATCCCGCGGACAAGCGCAAGGAGGGGGGCTACCTCTACGCTTATTACCAGCGCACCAGGGAAGGGGGACATATCGACGACCCGGCTTCCTGGCGACTGGTGGTGACCCTGTACGACAACGGCAACGGTTACCTGGACGCGGGGGACGAGGTGGGCGGGGTGGAAGTGTCCGCCCCTTATTTCGGCAAGACCGCCGGGGGGGTGGGCATCGGCAGCGCCCCCTCGGATATCGAGGCGGAGTTCGGGAAGGCCGAGAGCGTGACGTCCTCGAGGGACACGCAGGGAGGGGTCCTCGAGCTCTATTCTTACCTGCAAAGGGGGGTGGAGTTCCTCGTCTCCCCCGAGGAAGGGGTAATAACGGTACTGGTTACCGCCTACGGCGGCCTGCGCCCGGTGGAGAGCGGGGGGCAGGACGGCGGCAAGGCGGGCGGGCTTTTCGGGTCTTATGCCTCGGCCCCCATCGTGGCGGGTCAGACGGCGGCGGGGATAAACGTGGGCGACGATTTCAAGGCGGTAAAGGACCTCTACGGTCCGCCCGACAGTTCTGGTTTCACCACCGAGGGGTATGTCTATGCCACGTACACCGGCGGATACGGCACCTGGAAGCTCAGCCTCTACCTCGAGGACAAGGACAAGAACGAGGCCCTGGGCGATTTCGACACCGTGGTATCCATCAGCGTGCGCAGCCCCTACCAGGGAAAGACTCCCAAGGGCGTGGGCATAGGTTCTTCTTCCAACGACGTGATCAAGGAGTTCGGAAGCCCCGAACGGCAGACCACCGCCACCCACCAGGGAGAGGAAATGACCATCATGGAATATAATACCAAGGGGATCGTCTTCGCCGTGCGGGCGGGAAGCGGCGAGGTGGTGGAGATAGACGTCAACCGCCCCCTGACCTGAGCGCTCGGCGCACTCCTCTCCCATAGCTGACGATCGTGCTCTTGTGCGGCTGCCGGTGGTGGAAAAGGCTTGGGTATCGAGGAAAAACCAAAGCGATGTTTGTGTCCTCACCTTGCCGTGAGGCCTCTGGGGTGGAAACGACATGCGTCTCCAGGAATAAACCAAAACATGTTCGAGGGGGAGGAAGGGCATTCTCGACACCCTCGAAGGGGCAAAAAGGCGAGTGGCTGGAGGAAGAAGCAATACGATGTTTGTGTCCTCACCTTGCCGTGAGGCCTCTGGGGTGAAAATGGCGTTCGTATCCAGGAATAAACCAAAACATATTTAGGAAAGCAAGGGCATTCTCGACACCCTCGAAGGGGCAAAAGGCGAGTAGCTGGAGGAACAATCCTATACGCTGCCGAACGGAAAAAGCGTGGCTACTGGGGTGCCGTATGGTTTCGGCAGTCGCTTTCCAGGTTGAAAATGGCCGGAGGAGCACCCTGTCATACTGTCAGAACAAACGTATTCGACGTGAGGAACAGGTGCCGTATGGTTTCGGCAGTCGCTTTCCAGGTTGAAAATGGCCGGAGGAGCACCCTGTCATACTGGCAGAACAAGCAAACTCGGCATGAGGAACGGAGCAATCTCCAAACGTTCAATCTGGGCGATATGTGCTACGTCTGGTCTCCTAAGCAAAGGCAATAGAAGAGATCGATGATCGATGGAAGGATGGTCGGGGACGCCTTTGAGCCCTGGTTTCCGGTTAATGCTTTACGCCGTAGGGCCTTGAGGATATTATTATTTACGACACGCTGTCGAAACGATGTCGGAAGCGCCGAATCGACGAGGGGTTTAGGGGCCTTGGTGAGATGGTGATGCCCAAACGATGTTGCTTGAGCCGAGCCGGTGGGGCTTTGACGGGCCTGGACACCAAGGGAGGTTCTTTGCGATGGGAATGATCAAGAGAGCCAAAAGGATCCTGTTGGTTGGCGTTGCTGCCTACGGCGCGGCGGCTTGGTCGCTGCGTCCCGAGCTCAAGGACCTCGTCGACCCCTCCTGGCACCGCGAGGTCCCCTTGCGCGTGACCATGCGGGGGCTCGCCTGGCTGCTGCCCGAGCTCTATGCGCGTTTCGGGGAGCGGGGGGTTCGCGCCCTGCAGTACGTTTTCTATCGCATTGGGGAGGACCGCGCCCCCATAATGCGCGAGGCGCTGGACATCGATCCCTATGACGCCAGAAGCCTGGGACGCATCCTCGATTTCGAGGACGGCATGGTGGGCGTGAAGGGCATCTGGACCGAGGAAACCAGGGGCCGGGCGGTGAAGGAGGAGAGGTACTGCCCCGCGGCAACGGACCTGGAGCGCTGCCCGGAGGTGTGCACCAAGCTCATGGTGGCCATGGAAGCGGGGACCTTTTCGGTGCTCAATCCGGACCTGAAGATACCGGAGATAACGGAGCTGCTTTCACGCGGCGACTCCTGCTGCCGGGCGGTGATCGAGCTGCCGCTCTCGCACCGCGAGGCCGGCAAGCCATCGCCGCAGGCCACGCCGGGCGAATTCCCCCCGCGCATCGAGGCGCCGGGCTTGAGGGAGAAGCTGGCGCGACAGGCGCTGAAAAGCCTGGCGGGAGCCGTCTGGACCCTGTTGGCCAGGGGCCCCGAGCAACCCATGGCCTGGTACGAGCACTTCCGCTACCAACCCTCCCAAGATGGGGTCGTATCTTGAATTATTCCTCGCTTTGCTTCCGGGCGCGATATGGGGTCGTATCTTGAATTTTTCCTCGCTTTGCTTTTAACGCCCTTGCCACGCCCCATCCGCATACCGCCCCCATCCACGCCACTTAGACATGGGGTCGTAGACATGGGGTCGTATCTTGAATTTTTCCTCGCTTTGCTTATCACGGTCTCGCCTCGCAATTGTGGCTGCACGCAAGGTCCGGTTGATGTCGGGGAAGCTTGATGCCAGCGGATAATGAAAGCGCGGCACCGTTACAGGATTACCCCGTTCTCCTCGCTTCAGTTATCCAGAACCTCGTCCCTGTCCTCGAGCGCAAGGCATGATCCCTCAGCCTTTGGCCTGTTTCTGCTTTCCTGCATATACCCACCCAGCAGAGCGAGGAAAAATTCAAGACACGACCCCAAACCTCCGACCTTCGCGGAAGCTAGTCTTCGATGACCTTATATACCACGTCGTGCTCGCGGGCGTGTTCCTCCACCTTGATGCCCACTACCGCACCGGGGCCGGCCTTCTCGACCGTGTCGTGTTCCACCTGCATGGAGTCCACCCGCTGTTTCCAGTCGGAGGTATGGCCCCGCACGTGGATTATGTCTCCGACCTTGAGCTCGTCCTCGAGCTCGATCGCGGCCACTCCGATCTTGCCGAAATAGTGGGTTACCCTGCCTACCTGCTTTTCCATCTTTCACCACCTCGGGATCATAATGTCCGGCATCGCCATATGGATATACGTGTCGCCCAGCCGAACTCCATAACTAACTTTGGCCACCTCCGGATCATTAGGTCTGGTGTCGAGACAAAGCTTGCGTCGCCCCGGCAGCCTCGCCATCCTTTCGCCCTATTCTCGCCCGCCGTTGCCATATCAATACCCAGTTCCACCGCAGGATAAACCGCCCCCCTCGATGGGGTCGTATCTTGAATTTTTCCTCGCTTTGCTTATCACGGTCTCGCCTCGCAATTGTGGCTGCACGCAAGGTCCGGTTGATGTCGGGGAAGCTTGATGCCAGCGAATAATGAAAGCGCGGCCACGTTACGGAATCACCGCGTTCTCCTCGCTTTAGTTTTCCATAACCTCGTGCCTGTTCTCAAGCGCAAGGCATGATCCCTCAGCCGTTGGCCTGTTTCCACCTTCCTGCCTATACTTCCCCAGCGGAGCGAGGAAAAATTCAAGATACGACCCCAAACCTCTCCATCCCAATATAGTCCCCATCCACGCTGCTAACGGGCAAAAGTAATATAATTGAACTGATCGGAGCGAGGAGGTAACATGCCGAAGAGCGATGATACCAAGGAGGCTATCCTGCGGAGGTTGCGCCGTGTGGAGGGACAGGTTCGTGGCGTGATCCGCATGGTAGAGGAGGGCAAGGACTGCGAGGAGGTCCTTACCCAGGTGGCTGCGGCGCGCTCGGCCATGGATCGCGTGGGCATCCAGATCATCACCCACCGCATGAGGGAGTGTCTTAAGGAGAACCCACCTGAGTCCATCGAGGATGCCGTGAGCGACGCTATCGACATCTTCCGGCGCTTCAGCTCCAGTATCGGCCCAGTCCCCCCCGATTAAAGCCCTGGGGTCGTATCTTGAATTTTTCCTCGCTTTGCTTCTCGCTTTCATACCTTGCGCTTGTTGCTGCACGCAACTTCTGGTTGATGTCGGGGAAGGTTAATGCCAGTGAATAACGAAATCGCAGCCCCGTTACAGAATCACCGCGTTCATCTCGTTTTAGTTATCTAGACCCCGTGCCTGTTCACGAGCGCAAAGCATGACCCCTCAGCCTTTGGCCTGTTTCCACCTTCCTGCTTATACCTCCCTAGCGGAGCGAGGAAAAATTCAAGATACGACCCCAAACCACGACCCCAAACCAGCTACGCTTCAGGTCTCCGCGTTCTTCCCGTACATCTTAGCGGGGATGGCGTTCTTTGTCTCCGGCGGTAGCTCGATGTCGAAACTCTCGCCGTAGTCGCTGAAGTAGAATTCCGCGTCCTCCACCATCCTTGCCCCCTCGGGGATCGACTCGCCTGGCATCATCTCGGCGAAGGAGGAGAGGCCCATGTCCATGTGCATTTGTAACCTGGTAACGAGGCCGCTCTTCTTATCCACAGTCATGCGGTATTCCATTTCGGAGATCAATTCGCGCAAGTAATTCACGAACGTGTCCACGTCGATGTTGGGAATACCCAACTCCTCGATCCTCTGCCGCAACTCCTCCTCCCCCTGTGATTGCATCATCTTGTCGAAATCCAGGGTGAGATCGTAGGTGATAGTCTCGGCGTCCTCCTCGACGACCTTGGCGTTCTCTGCCATAGCCAGGGTCTCCTTAAAAAACTGAGGACCCATGCCCTGGCTCATGTTGGCCAGCTCGGAGGTCAAGCCCACCTCCTGGTATATCCACGTGCCATCGGGCATCTGCAGGTACATCCTGTCTCCGTCGATGTATGCCTCCATGTCGTTCGAGGCAGGGCCACGGGTGCTTATCTCCATCCTGGCCAGCGGCTCCCCGCCCTTCTGCTCGTAGACCATGTCGTAGTCAACCGAGAGAGACGAGGCGCCCTGCGTGTCCAGGCCGGTTATCTCCGCGGCCATCTTGCCGCTCATGCGGAAGGAGTCCGCTCCCTGCATGTTCTTGCGCGCCTGCTCGAAGAAATCCAGAGGGTTTGCGAGTTTGGCCGTGCCGCTCCCGCCGCAAGCGGCAAGCGTCAGCGCGACCAGGCAGAGGCACGCTGCCAGTGCTAGTACCGAGACCGCAACACTTTTCTTCATCCTCATCCCTCTCTCTGGAAACTCATTCCGCCAAGGATATCAACGTGCGTTATTTCTGTATCGGAATAGCTCGAATGGATATTTACAGCCGGTCCGCGACCGATCCTATTATGCGACCCCATTATGTGATTACCCTGATGAGGTCTAGCAATGCGAGGAATAATTCAAGATACGACCCCATGATGGACCCCATGATGGAGTGTTGTGTGATGACCATGATGAGGTTAGCGGAGCGAGGAAAAATTCAAGATACGACCCCAAGCCTCTTATGGAATCACCGCGTTCTCCTCGCTTCAATTACCCAGAACCTCGTCCCTGTCCTCGAGCGCAAGGCATGATCCCTCAGCCTTTGACCTGTTTCTACCTCCCTGCCTATACCTCCCCAGCGGAGCGAGGAAAAATTCAAGATACGACCCCTATATGATTTAGCCTCGTATGATTTAGATTATGTCGATGATACCCATAGGGGTATAAGATTTATGCCGCGTGAGGTTGCGTAAAAGTTATACGGTTTCGCACCCGTTTCCGGAGGTGGGCGATGAGCGGCATAAGCAGCAGGTTTGCGTCGGTTCTGGCCGGGGTCTTGCCGGGCATGTCGAACGGAAAGGACATAACGGAAAGCATCGAAGAGCTCCAGCAGCGCTTCGGCGACCGTTTCAGCGCCGACCCCGTGGAGCGCTACATCTATTCCCGCGACATGGGCGAGTTCCCCTCCCTGGTGGGAAAAGTGGTGGGCGGGCTGGCCCAGGCGGTGGTCCAGGTAGAGAACGAGGAAGAACTGGTATGGCTGTGCGAGTTCTCCTCGCGGCGCGGCCTCCCCCTCACCCCCCGTGCCGCCGCCACCAGCGGCTACGGAGGCGCCATACCCGTTAACGGCGGGGTGGTGGTGGACCTCATACGCATGAACCACATCCTGGCCATCGACGAGAAAGAGCCGTCCGTGTTGGTGGAACCGGGCGTCGTCTGGTGGGACCTGGAAAAAGAACTGCGCAAGCACGGGCTGGCCCTGCGTTCATATCCCTCCAGCGCCCCCTCCTCCACGGTGGGCGGCTGGGTGGCCGAGGGCGGATCGGGCATCGGGGCCTACCGGTACGGCGGCATCGCCGACAGCGTGCGCGAGCTGCGCGTGGTGACGCCGGCGGGCGCGAGGCCGGTGAGCGACGCGGAAGAGCTCTCCCTCTACGTGGGTTCCGAGGGCATCCTGGGCTTCATCTCCGCCGTCAGGATTGCGGTGCGCGAGGCCGTTGCGGACGAGCCCCATCTCTTCTCCTTCGCGAAGCCGGAGGCCGCGCAGCGCTTCATTGATTCCTTAAAAGGCAGCGCGCTTCCCCTCTTCCACCTGCAGTTGATAAGCCCCCGTCTGGCCGCGCTGAAGAACGAGGTTTCCGATTCCCCATACCTTCCGGAGGGTTCATATCTCGTCCTGGCGGTGCTGGAGGGAGGCGGCGAGACGGCCCACGAGGGTCCCTCGGACGGAGAGGTTCAAGGGGGAACCGCCACCAATTCTTTCCACCGCGAGGAGCTGGAGCGACTGGCCGCCTCCGCGGGAGGCGGGCGTGTGGAGGGCGAGGCCGCCGCCCGCGAATGGGAGGAAAGGCTCTACCCCATGCGCATAAAGAAGGCGGGCCCCTCCCTGGTCCCCGCCGAGGCTAAGGTGCCCACCTCCAAGGCGGGAGCGCTGCTCGACGAGGTGGCAAAGCGCCTCCCGGAGCTGGCCCTGGAGGTGGTGGCAGGACGGGATGGCATGTCCGTGTTCCTGGGCTTCATCCCCTGCGACTCGCGCGCCTCCGACTTCACCGCCAACTTCACCGCTTCCCTGGAGTTCCTCCGCCTGGCGGAGAAATACGGCGGCGCCCCCTACGGCGTGGGCCTTTATTTCGTGGACAAGGCGAAAGAGAGCATGGGAATGACGAAACGGCGCAGGTTGAGCCAGGCCAAGGGGGAGGTCGACCCCGCATGCCTCCTCAATCCCGGCAAGCTGGTGGACACCTGCGCCGCTTCCCCCCGCCTGAAGGCCCTGCGCGCCATGATGGCCGCCGCGGAGCTGACCCTGCCCCTCGCGGCCCCCGCTCGCAAACTGGCCCCCCACGCCCGCGTCATGCGCCGCCGCCTTCCCGAAAGGGTGGAGGAGGCCGCCTTCACCTGCGCCCAATGCGGATACTGCAAGGAGGGGTGCACCCTCTACGCGGGGCGCGGCTGGGAGAGCGCCTCGCCCCGGGGCAAGATGCAGTACCTGCGCGGCTACGCCCGCGGCGAGGTGCCGCTCACCGAGGAGATGTCCGACACCTTCCTCCTCTGCACCACCTGCAAGAAGTGCGACCTCGCCTGCCAGACCGACCTGCCCATCGAGTCCATCTGGGAGGAGATGCGCGGCGAGCTGGTGGCCAAGGGCAGGTTCCACACCTTCCCTCCCTTCGAGATGATGTGCGCCTCCTACGACCTGGAGAACAACATCTGGGCCGGCTTCGCCCAGGACCGCGACGCCTGGCTCCCCGAGGACGTCAAGCCGGCGCAAAGCGGCCCCGTGCTCTACTGGGCGGGGTGCACCGCCTCCTACGTGGAGCAGGACATCGCCCGCGGGGCTGTGCGCATCCTTAAAGAGGGGGGCATAGATTTCGCCTACCTGGGCAAGGACGAGACCTGCTGTGGCGTGCCCTTCCTCATGAGCGGCAAGTGGGACGTCTTCGAGAAGGCGGTGCGCAAGAACATCCGCAACATCCAGGAGCGGGGCGTGAAGACCATCTACGCCTCCTGCCCCGGCTGCTGGGTCACCCTGGGCCACCATTACAAGGAATGGGCGGAGAAGCTGGGCCTGGAGTGGGACGTGGAGGTCAGGCACATCTCCGAGCTGGCGGCGGAGCTGGTAAGGGATGGCAGGCTGCAGTTCAAGAAGGAAGTGCCCATGAAGGCCACCTGGCACGACCCCTGCCACATCGCCCGGCACGGCGGCATCTACGAGGAACCGCGCGAGGTGCTCGCGGCCATCCCCGGCCTGGAGCTTAAGGAGATGGAGCACAACCGCGAGGACGGCCTGTGTTGCGGGAGCGTGCTCACCCTGATCGGCGAGACCCGGCCCACCTCGGGGCGCATCGCGCACCAGCGCCTGGAGGAGGCGCGCGCCACCGGCGCCGAGGCCATCGTGACCACCTGCCCCTGCTGCGAGTTCCAGCTCCGGGTGTGGAACGCGGCGGAGGGTAACAGCCTGAAGGTCCTTGATTTCGCCTCCGTGGTGGCCGAGGCGCTGGGGGAGGAGCTGGAGGACCCCGACCCCAAGGTGCAGGACTCCTGGGCGGTGTTCGACGTCATGATCCAGCTCATGACCCCCAATGGCATGGCCGACTTCATGTGGGAGTTCCTGGATTCCATCTCGCCCTTGCTGGGCAGGATCATGCGCCTGGGCAAGAAGCTGCCGGAGCCGCTGAAGAAGGGCATGTTCGCGCTGACCGACCGGCTCATCCCGCCGCTCATGCCCAGGATGCTGCCGGTGATGATGCCCTGGATGCTCCCGCGCATGATGCCCCTCATGGAGGCGAAGATGCCCACCATGACCGACTCCATGCGCGAGCTCATGCCGGACATCCTGCCCCAGGTGATGGATAGGATCATGCCCCACCTCATGCCCCGCATCATGAGATGCATGCTGGGATAAGGTTTATTCTAGTTGACGTCAAACAACAGGTTGCACTGTAGCCCGTTGAATACACCTCAGCTGGTGGCGGGCAACTTTTCTAAACGCATTTAATTAAGTAGCGCTTTGCAATTGAGAATAACCTCAAGTTGTCTCCGTTCAGGAGATTGGTGTCAGATGATTATTCCTTATGCCTGTATATGCAACTAAATAATGCCAGGGACCACTGACAGTATGTATAAGGTTTATGCCGGCTTATGCGACGGCTAATCGGATGGCACGGAAAAAGTCTCCTAAGGAGTGTCAGTTGATCAGGTTTATGCCGGCTTATGCGACAACGGCGCTGACCTCCAGAGCTCGTCCCTGGAGCGTGTCAGTTGATCAGGTTTATGCCGGCTTATGCGACCCGGGCGAATCTCGCCGGCG
>JABLXL010000042.1 GCA_013178005.1 Actinomycetota bacterium | reverse complement strand
GGTTTTGCTCCTGCGCTTCCTTCAGACTCAACCTCGCGATTGAGCCCTTGCGCTTCGCTAGTCCTTCACCTCCGTCAGGTTGGACAGGGGACTTTCACCCCCGAGCTGCCGGCCATGCCCGGCACACAAAAGGGCGGGCTTGGAGGCCCGCCCACGGGCTTGTCGCCCTACAGCAACTGCGGGTCTCTCCGCTCCAGGCCCTCTTCCTGCACGTTGTTTATCTCCCGTAGGAGCTGAAGCCCGGCGTCCTTTTCCGCATCACCGCTTATGCCGTAGATGCGGGGCTTCACGACCTCCATGAAGGCCTTCACTACCCTCGGATCGTATTGCACGCCGCTGTAGGCCTCGATCTCCTTCGCGGCTTCCCTTGCCTCCAGCAACTGGCGGTACGAGCGCCAGGAAGTCATGGCCACGAAGGAATCGGCCACGCTCAGGATGCGCGCCCCCAGGGGGATCGATTCCCCCTTGAGGCCGTCCGGGTAGCCCATGCCGTTCCACCATTCGTGGTGGCCCCGCACCAGCGGGATGAGCTCCCAGTTGGGGCGGATGGCAGCCAGCATGTCCGCGCCCGCCACGGGATGCCTCTTGATCATCTCGCGGTCCGCGGCCGAGAGCTCCACTGCCTTGAAGGCCTGGTCGGAAAGGCTGCCCGCCACCTGCAGCATCCCGATATCCATGAGGTCCGCCGCCCTCTCGATGAGACGGACGTAATCGTCGTCCAGTTCCATCTTGCGGGCGATCTCCACGGCATAGAACGCGACCCTCTTCCAGTGCCCTTTCATGTGGGGCATCTTGCTTTCCAGGCGGGCATGCAGGTCGTCCACGATGGCGACGAGCTTGGAGACCTCGAGCAGATTGGTAAGATCGGCCAGGCGCTCCTGCAGGTCCCTGGTGGTGGCGTTGAGCTGTTGGAATATGGCCTGGGACTGGCGGCTATAGGACCTCTCCCGCGCCGCGAGGTAGCCGATGAAGGCCAGGATGAGCAGCGCCAGGCTGATGCGCACCATGTTATTGAAGTACTCTGACTTGAAGAGGCCGTTGAGGAGCTCGAAGTTGAAGGCGTAGACGATGATCCCTATGCCCAGTATGAGGATTAGGGCCATGGAGAGATAGAGGACCTCCCTCCTTCCCCTCTCCGCTTCCAGAACGCGCTCCTCCCCGCTGGATCCGGCCTGATCGCCAGGAATCCCGTTCGGCTCGATTTTCTTGATCTTTCTTTGCATCTTCACACCCCCTCTCGAACCCTCTTCACCTCTCGGGAATCGGCACCCACACGCTGAACGACATCCCCCGCGCGGGTGAAACGCACTTTCCCGGAGCATGAGAGACGATTTCGGGAGCGCTTTGCCGATTCCAAAGAGGCAGCGCGGCCGGACGAAAGGTCTCTTGACTCGCGGGCCATCACGGAGAGAGCGCTTCTATTCGGGTTATCCGTCCCTCGAGGCACGATAAAAACGCGCTCGCCTCGTGGATCACCGCTTCCCGATTTATCCTTCGTATTCTATTGAGGTTTTCTGCCCGTAGCACTGGATTCTCTGCTCGCAGATCACCGCTCCCCGGCCGTCCCTTCGTCTCCCTCCTCGAAAAGCGGCAGAGGCACGGGGGAGGGGACCCAGTCGCGTTTGGCGTCGATTATATGCACCACCCTCCAGGCGCGCTCACGCAGCGCGGTGGCGATATGCCGGCGGTGGCACTTCCAAGGGTGCATCTCGGCGCAGACCAGGGCGGTGGGCTCCTCCGCCGCCATCCTCTCCAGCTCCTCGAGCCCGGCGAGGAACACGGGGCCGCGCATGTGCGCCTCGTACCCGCCCTTGCGGTATCCACCCAGGCTCTCGCCCATCCAGACGTAGGCGATGCCCGCCTGCTCGAGCGCGGCGGACAAAGGTTCTCGCGCGAAATGGGGGTAACGCCTGCTGGCGGGAAAAGAGCGGACGTCGCACACCCTGCTTATCCCCCTCGAGAGCAGGATGTCTATGAAGTCCTCCAGGCTACGCGTGCTCGTGCCCAGGGTGAAGATCGTTTTTTCCACTTTTCTCCGTCCAAGCCGACAGAAACCATGAAACCTACAGGAAGAAAATCATTTTGGTGAAGGCCTTTTTCCATCCCTTGCCATCCAAACCTAAACAAATCATAAATCCTGCGGCACATGAAAGCATCTCGGAGTAGACTGTTTTACATCTATTGCCATCAAACAACGCACCTCCGCCGGGGCGGGCGCGGAGACCGCGCATTCCTCGACGCCCTCATCGATAAAACCCGTAGTGGAAACGGAAGCAGACGAACCATATCCCTTGGGGTCCATCGCGCCCTCAAGACTCCCCGGGCTGCGCGTATGCCTCAGAACCCCGATAATGATTAGAGGCCATGCTTCTCGCTAGTCCAACTAGAAGCGTGCAAATCTATTTCTTGCCCTGCCTACCTCATACTGAAGAGCGTTACCTGTTTGTCTTCGCCTCCTTCCATTTCCTTACGAGGTCCGTAAGGCTAAGATCCATGTTCGTATGGCATTCATTTTCTTAGCGCGTCTAGTGCAGAAAACATTATGCGGAAACAATTAATTAATAGGATCGCCCGATTCGTCCGGCATCCCTTATAGCGAGTAGAGTTCTTCGTCGCTAAGCAGCTCCAGGCCCCTGCTCCGCAGGATATCCTCGGCCTCCGGGAGCCTGTCCACCTCCACCACCAGGATGGCGGTCTTTCGGTCCTGGAAGACGAAGCCGTAGGCGTCCTCTATGTTCACACCGCTATCCCCCAGCACCCGGCACACGCGGTGGAGCCCTCCGGGACGGTCGTCCATGATCACGGCGATGACCTCCTTGAGGTAGGCGGAAAAGCCCTCTCGCCGTAACGCGTCGAACGCCTTGCGGGGGTCGTCCACCAGGAGCTTGACCACCCCGTATTCCTCCGCGCCGGATATGGTTATGGCCCGGATGTTGATGCCCTCCTCTAGCAACACCTCGGTAAGCCTTTCCAGCCTTCCCGGCTGGTTCTGGGCGAAGACGTTCACCTGCTTAGCCATCCTCGACCCCCTTAACGTGTTCCCGCTTGTCCAGCACCCGCACCGCCTTGCCCTCGCCCGCCGGCAAAGACCCTGGCTCCACCAGCTCCACTTTCGGCGTGACCAGTATCTCCTGCCTGAGCTCGTCCGTTATCCTGCGGCGCAGCTCGTTGAGCTCCTTGACCTCGCCATGCCAGAGCTCCCCCGACACCTCCACCAGCACGCGCATCTCGTCCATGGACTTCACCGTATCCAGGACTATCTGGTAATTGGACCCCACCCCCAACACCCCGAGGAGCACCTTTTCCACCTGCATGGGAAAGATGTTCACTCCCTTGACGATGAACATGTCGTCGCTTCGCCCCTTGATGCGGGAGATACGGCGATGGGCCCTCCCGCATGGGCATTCGTCGGGATAGACGAAGGCGAGGTCGCGGGTGCGGTAGCGCAGCAGGGGCATAGCCTCCCGGTTGAGGGAGGTGAAAACCAGCTCCCCCTCCTCGCCCTCCCCCACCGGCTCCAGGGTATCGGGATCTAGGACCTCCAGGTAAAAGCTGTCCTCCCAGACATGCATGCCGCGCTGTTCCGGGCACTCAAAAGCCACTCCAGGGCCGCACATCTCCGAGAGCCCGTAGGAGTTGTAGGCCCGCACCCCGTAACCCTCCTCCACGCGCCTCCTCAATCCCTCCGTATGCGGCTCGGCCCCGATGAAAGCGATGCGCAGGTCGGTGTCGGATCGCGGGTCGAGGCCCGACTCCGCGAAGACTTCCAGCAGGTAAAGGGCGTAGCTGGGTATGACGTGCACCACCGTGGTATGAAATTCCCGCATGAGCTGGATCTGCCGCTTGCTGTTGCCCGAGCCCGCGGGGATGACCATGGCGCCGATCCTCTCGGCGGCGTAATGAAAGCCCAGGCCTCCGGTGAAAAGCCCGTATCCCATCATGTTCTGGAAGACGTCCGAGCGCCTCACCCCGGTCATGTACATGCAACGCGCCACCAGCTGCGCCCAGGCTTCGATATCGGCGGCGGTATGGAAGATGACCGTCGCCTGCCCGGTGGTGCCGGAGGACGAGTGCATGCGCACCACCTCGTCCAGGCCAACGGTGAGGAAACGACGCGGGTCATCTCCCCGCAGGGTGTTTTTGTCCATGCACGGGAGCGCACCGAGGTCGCGCATGGACCTCACGCGGGCGGGGTCGAAACCCGCTGAGGCGAACCACTCCCGGTAAAAGGGGCTGCGGCCGCACCGCTCCAGGGTCTCACGCAAGCGCTTGAACTGCAGCGCCCCGATCTCCTCCCTGGAAAGGAGTTCCATCTCCGCGTCCCAGTATTCGCCCTTCACTTCCTCCTCCCTGGGGTCAGGCACTCGATCCGCTGTTCAATGCCATATATCGTAATCGCGGTTCCAGCGCTTTCCGAAACGGACTTTCAAGCGGGAACTCGCCCCTGGCGGGAGCCGCATCCTCGATCTCACCTACCATTCTACATGCCGCCACCGTGATGCCCGCGCACTCCAAGATGGACGGCCTCACGAGAAGCGCACCGCTAAGTGGAGGCCGTGGACCGTGAAACCAAGCTTCCTGTACAGGCCGATGGCCGCCCTGTTGTCGCGCTGCGTCTCCAGGCGCACCGCCTTGCCCTTGCGCAGCGAACCCGCGCAAACCAGGGCGCACGCCGACTGCGCATACCCCCGGCGCCGGAATCCGGGCATGACGTAAACGCCGCCCAGCTCATCCGCCCCGGGGGTTATCGCCTCCATTTCCGCCTTCGCCACCACCCGGCCTCCCACGCGCACCACCGCCGCCGCTTCCTCCTCCACCGCGCGCAGCATCTGGGAGCGCAACACCCAATCCTCGGGGACTCCGCCCAGCAGCTCCCGGTGGAGCATCCCCTCCAGGCGCACCAGGTCGTCCAGGTCCTCCTCGCCCGCTTTCGACGCGACCCCGTCCTCCGCCAACCCTGCGTCACTCGGCAACGCCATGGTCACCTCTTCCTCGCGGTGCTCCACCCTATCGCGTAGCTCGGGCAGCGCGGAGAGCAAAGCGTCCACCCCTTCCTCCTGGCCCGCCAGTAGCGCTGGTGGGCCCCAGAGGCCAAGCGCGCGCTTCGCGAGCTCTCGGGCCACCTCACCCGAAGCCGCCAACCTCCATATCCCCAGGTTATTATGGAATAGGACTCCCCTCACCTCGCGCCCCATGCGCGCAACCAGGTACCTTCCCTGTTCGGCAAGCCCCATGTCGAACAGGCCCCAGCGGCGCAGGGCCCAGACCATGCGCAGGTTCTCGAAGGCGTCCCGTTCCAGGAACTGCAACACTTCCAGCTCGCATCCCAGCTCAAGCTCCTCGACGCGCAAGTGGGGCCTCCCGCCCTCTTTCGCCGCGCTCCGCCACCGCGCCGCGGGAAACCTCGCCGGCAGCGGAGACACGGGAACCCCGATACTGTTACAATGTTAGCGTGAACGAAGAGCTGAAGAGAAGCGGGATCGAGGATTTCGAGTCGCAATACCCCTTCCCACTAGACGGTTTCCAGCGCGATGCCATAGCCGCCCTGTCCCGTGACCGCTCGGTGCTGGTGGTCGCCCCCACGGGATCGGGGAAAACGGTGGTGGCGGAATACGCTGTCTGGGCGGCGGCAAGAACGGGGCTCAAGACCTTCTACACCACTCCCCTCAAGGCGCTGAGCAACCAGAAGTATCGCGATTTTCGCGCCCTCTACAGCACCGACAACGTGGGGTTGCTGACCGGAGACAACAGCATCAACGGGGAAGCCCCGGTGGTGGTCATGACCACGGAGGTTTTGCGCAACATGATCTACGAGCGCTCGCCCACCCTCTACGGACTGCGCTACGTGGTGCTCGACGAGTGCCACTACCTCATGGACCCCTTCCGCGGCCCGGTATGGGAGGAGATAATCATACACCTGCCCGTCGAGGTGAAGATCGTCGGGCTCTCAGCCACCGTCTCCAACTACCGCGAGTTCGGAGAATGGCTCAACGACCTGCGCGGGGACGTGGAAACCATCTATCACGACCACCGTCCCGTGCCGCTGCGACACTACTACATGATAGGCGGCATCATGGTGAGCCTGCTCTCCTCCCGATCTCCTCGTGTGGTGGAGGAATACGAGAGGTCCTTCAAGAAGAGGGGGGGCGGCCGCCCCCGCGCCAGGCACCTGGTGCCGCGCCGCTCTGACGTGGTGCGGCGCCTGCACAAGTCGGGCATGCTTCCGGCCATCTACTTCATCTTCAGCCGGGCGGGGTGCGACGCCGGGGTGGCGCACTGCATGGAGGCGGGTATTGACCTCACTGACGATCGGGAAAAAAGAGAGATCGAGGAGCAGGCGCTGGCGCGCGTCTCCTGGCTCCCCGAGGAGGACCTCAAGGTCTTCGGTTTCGACCTCTGGCTGGAGGCGCTGAAGTCCGGCCTGGCATCCCACCACGCCGGCCACCTCCCCATTTTCAAGGAAGTGGTGGAGGACCTCTTCGCCCAGGGGCTGGTGAAGGTGGTTTTCGCCACCGAGACCCTTTCCCTGGGCATAAACATGCCCGCCAAGACGGTGGTCATCGAATCCCTCTACAAGTTCAGCGGCGAGAGCCACGACCTGCTGACCCCCACGGAATACACCCAGTTCACCGGGCGGGCGGGGCGCAGGGGAATCGACAAGGTCGGCAACGCCGTCACCCTGTACAACCCCATGGTGCCCTTCTCCCAGGTGCAGAAGCTGGCGGAGGCCGAAAGCCTCCCCATCCGCTCCAGCTTCAGCCTCTCCTACAACATGGCCGTGAACCTGCTGCGCTATTACGACATGGAGAAGGCGGTGCACCTCCTTAATTCCAGTTTCGCCCAGTTCCACGCCGACCGCGACGTGGTGCGCCTCGAGCGCGCCAAGACGAAGATGGCGCGGAGGACAAGCTCGCACGAGGAGAAGATCGCCTGCGAACGCGGCGACGCTCTGGCCTATTTCGACCTGCGCGCGCGGGTTTCGCGCATGGAGAAGGAGATCGCCGAGGAGCGCAGGCGGAGAAGGAAGGAACTGGTAAACCGCGAGCTGGAGGAGCTGCTGGTCGGCGACGTCATCGTGCTCCACCGCAAGGGCGGGCGCAGGGCGGCGGTGGTGTTGGGGATATCCGAGGACAAGCACGGCAACCCGCGCCTCACCACCATGGACGACCGCGGGCACTTCCTGAAGGTCTCCCACGGGCAGTTCCCCCTTCCCCCCCAGGCCATCGGCCACCTGGGAAGCGCTTTCCTGCCCGCCGACAGCAAGGCGAAGGAAAAGAAGTTGCGCCAGGCGCTCTCCAATTTCAAGCTGCCACCGCCCCAGGCCTGGGAAGAGGACTTCCTGGTGCCACAGCGAGAGGAGCTCGAGGAGGCAAGGGCCGGGCTGGAGACCATGGAGTGCCACGCCTGCGAGCGCCGGGAGGCCTGCATGGAAGCCTGCCGCCAGATTAGGAACCTGCAGAACGAGATGCACCGGATCGACCAGCAGATGGAGTCACGCAGCGACGTCTCCTCGCGCAAACTGGCGGACATCGCACGGGTACTGGTGCGCCTCGGCTACCTCGAGGGGGAGACCCCCACCAGGAAGGGGCTCATCCTCAGCCGGGTTTACAACGAATGCGACCTGCTGCTGGTGGAATGCCTCGAGGAGGGTCTCTTCCACGGACTGGACGCGGCGGAAACGGCCGCCTTCGCCTCCATCTTCGTCTTCGAGTCGCGCGAGGGCCCGGGCCCCCGCCGTCCCGGCATGCGCGGCCGTGGCCGCGAGGTGCCGCCTCCCTCGCCCGTTCCCACCCCCGCCCTGGGCGACGCCCTTGCCCTGGCTCGCTCCCTCGAGGGCAAGATAAAGACCACGGAGGCGCGGGAGGGCCTCGACCTGCTGCGCGCCGTGGACCCCGGATTCATGCGCGTGGTGCACGACTGGGCGTGCGGAGAAAGCCTGGAATACATCTCCTCCACCTATCCACAGTATTCGGCGGGGGATTTCGTGCGTTCCATGAAGCAGGTGCTGGACATCCTGCGCCAGATCAAGGAGGTGGCGGAGGACCCCGCCATCGCCAGGAAGACGTCCGACGCTATAGACCTGGTCCGCCGCAGCATCGTCGCCTATACCAGCGTGGTGGACGCGGTGGAGGGGGAGCTGGAAAGCGAGCCCCTTGCGTATTGAGCATTATATGGGAATTATCCCTGATCACTGCACTGTTCCCGGGCGAGCACACGCCGGAGACACGCATCGGCTCCGGGGCCCTTGCAACGGAATTATCCCTGATCTCCGCACGTTCCCCGTCCAACCTGCCGGAGGAACTGAAAAACGCACCTGTGGCGCATTGAATCGCCGCGGCGGTGGACGGCGCGGGTCCAGGATGCCCGCCACCAACCCCGTCGATATCCCGTTCGCCTCCCGTCAAGTGATACATGAAGCTCAATCGCGCCCTCCTCTCCCCGTTTATGGCCTACCCCGCGGCTGGCAAGGGCTTCCTCGCCTCCTTTCAGTGATCCTCGAAGCGTCGCCCTATCTCGCTTATATTCGCCCCGAAAAGCGGTTCAAGGCTTATGCAGCGCCGAGCCACCCGCCGATCATCTCCCTGTTCGGTAAGCACCACATCGACCAGACGGAAGTCAGATCGCCGGTTGGGTGCGCAATAGCGATTCAAGGGGTCACGGAATCGTGCCGA
Source organism: Actinomycetota bacterium (assembly GCA_013178005.1). Taxonomy (GTDB): domain Bacteria; phylum Actinomycetota; class Geothermincolia; order Geothermincolales; family RBG-13-55-18; genus Solincola_B. The sequence continues at coordinate 19,592 of JABLXL010000042.1, read as the reverse complement.
TATGTTAGAATTGACATGTAGTGTTTCCTTTTTAAGGTAAGTGTGGCGACTGTTAACAAGGGGGAGCGATGATGAAGAGGACAGCGCTTATCTGCCTCCTCTGTTTTCTTCTCTCCGGCCTGCTGGTCGGCTGGGCCTGGGCGCAGGGAGGGGAAGGCACTCCCACGACGGCAGATACCGCCGTGGGGGAAATCTCGGAGGAGGCGACCTTCGAGGAGCCGACCATGCCCTACCGTGACTGGGGCGACTACCGCTATATCTTCACCGGGGTGGCACCCTCGGCGGACCTCGATCCCCAGAGCGTGATCATGAACTGGTTCACACCAGACCTCTACAACGCCAACTGGAGTCACGCCAACTACGTGCACCTGCGCGTCACCGTGCAATGGCATCACAACGAGCGCTCCCTCGACTACATGCCGTTGCAGCTCATCCTGCACAGCGGCGGGCGCTCCTTCATCCTGTTCGGGAAGAACAACGCCACCCAGTCCTACCTGTGGCGCCGCGGGAACCATTACGGCAACGACGTGGGCGCGCGCTACCCCGACCACGTGGGGGACGACGCCAAGGTCATCTTCACCTTCGACACCAACGGCGCGGCCATCGACCCCTACAACTCATACATAGAAGTGAGGGGGATCCTGGAGGTGTGGGACTGGGAGTCCAGGAGCAAGCTTTACGTGGACAAGGCCCTGGAGGATCATTACTGGTACCGCTACGGCAGTTCCTACTTCACCTACACGCCACTCGGCAGCATTCCCCTCGCGGAGCTGCTGCCCAAGTAGGCGAGAACCATCCAAGGCCGGGCCCTTTCGCCCGGCCTTTTTATTACTATATTCTGGAATGTGCGAACCAAGAAGGCGATAATTTAAGACATCCGCCCGGCCTTTTTTCCACGTCATGGGAAGCCAAACCGCCGGACATGCGAATAGGATTGGCGAACAATAATCGTTTGGTTAGCGAACACGGGCACAGGAACAACACCTTCGCCCATGGCGGCCGGACGGCGAGTTTACAGGGCGCCTCAGGGCGCGAGGTTCACCTGCATGTGCACGTGGTCCCCTTCCTCGCCGGTGTAATACCGCCCCAGGTCGCTCACGAAGAACTGCGAAAGCCGCCGCACGCGGCCAAGCTCGGTGATACCCGCCCGGACCCGGGTGCCCGCCGTAACCGTCGCCTCCAGGTGCACCACCACCACCCTCAAGTCGGCCCTGCCATCGGGCATGATGGAGACCCTCTGGTCTGGGTACGATCCGTACAGGGAGTAAGGCTCCACGCGTTCCACCACCCCGTCCACGGGAGCAAGCACCGCGCAACCAGCTTTCGCCCCCACGTCCACCGCGGTGGTTGAAAAGGTGCCGCGGCCCCGGGATTCCTGCACCCAGTAATAGGGATCGCCAGAATCCTGGAGCTCCCAACCTGGATATCGCGCTCCCGGGTTGGCGTCCCCGACGCATCCTCCAAGGGGAAACATAACCCGGGGATTTGCGGGCTGGTCGTGGATATCGTAGCGCGAGGCCTCGTGGAACATTATCCCCGTCGTGTCCGCGTAGCGCACGGGGCTGGCAAGCGCCATCCCCTCCGACTCCGCGACGGCATAAGAACCCGAGGGATTCGGCGAACGGTAATTGAAATACACCGGCCGTTCCGCCACCACCGGGAGGTCGCTGCGCACCACCATGGACACGTCCTGCCCCGTTCCCACCACCTCCGCCACGTTGAGGGTGTAGCGCGACAAGGGGCTTACGGGAACGGAGCGCTGGAATTCGTTGCCACGCGGGGTGAGGAAGGATATCTCCAGGTTGGCGACTGCTTCCTGGGGGTTGAGGACGCACAGCCAGGTGTCGAAGCCCTCCCGCGTGCACCCTTCCGCGAAATACCAGGTGCACGAGGCCTTAGTGACGCCCGAGGCGTCGTGGCCGCCCGAGCGGTTGGCGCGGTAATTGAAATACACCGGCCGTTCCGCCACCACCGGGAGGTCGCTGCGCACCACCATGGACACGTCCTGCCCCGTTCCCACCACCTCCGCCACGTTGAGGGTGTAGCGCGACAAGGGGCTTACGGGAACGGAGCGCTGGAATTCGTTGCCACGCGGGGTGAGGAAGGATATCTCCAGGTTGGCGACTGCTTCCTGGGGGTTGAGGACGCACAGCCAGGTGTCGAAGCCCTCCCGCGTGCACCCTTCCGCGAAATACCAGGTGCACGAGGTCTCAGTGACGCCCGAGGCGTCGTGGCCGCCCGACCAGGGGGAATAACCGGCGGCCGAAGCCCGGGCGGGCGGGAGCGCCGCCCATGACGCGACCAGGGCCAGGCATAAGAACGGTAAGACAACTCCCCTTTTTATGCACACGGGCTTCATACGCATCGTTATCACGTATATAGATTTCTGCGCCGCGCGCCGCTCTCCCTTGTCCGCTCGCGAGGCGGGAGCCCACCGCGTCCCGCAGGCGGTCGTTAACGAAGCGGCGCCACCGGTCGAATAGAGATAGAGGCCCGGACGATCAAGGGTAATAATTGTAGGAAAGGCGTCAACGCGGCCCGTCTCGCCGTGGAGGACCGCGCGCAGGGAAGAGAACGAACCATGCAACTCGAGCGCAGGCTTGCCTGGTTGCTGACGGTGGCAGCGGCCGTTGCCGTTCCCGCCCTTGCGATCATCATCCACCTTCCGCGCGGGGTGGAGATGGACCATTCCGCGCTGTACCTCTGCCTGGTCGCCGTTGCCGTGCTGGTGACCGCGCAGAACCTCGTGATGCTCTACCCCAGCAAGCACGGCAAGCTGTTCCCCCGGCTTCCCAATTTCTTCGTGGGCATACTCCTCTTCGACTTCATCGCCTGCGTGGCCGTCTATTTCAGCGGCGGGTTGCGAAGCCCGCTCTACCCCGCCTTGCTCATCGGCTCCATCGCCGCCGGCATATCCTTCGAGCTGCCGGCGGCGGCCGCAAGCACCTCCGCCCTCGCCCTGATGTACGCGGCGGTTGCCCTGACGCGCGCCCGCATCGAGCCGGCCATCCTGCAGCCGCTTTCGTTCAACCTGTTCTACATCGTCCTGGCCTGCCTGATGTCGAACCGCCTGGCGCTGGAGCTACGCCAACAGGAACAGTCCCGCGACGAGGTGGCGAGCCTGGGCGAGTTCATCCGCCGCCTGGAGAAAGCCAAGTCGGAGTTCGTGTCCATGGTTTCACATGAGCTGCGTACCCCACTAACCTCCATCCGCGGCTTCAGCGAGATCCTCGAAGACAAGGACCTGGAGCCGGAGAAGAAGCAGGAATTCTACCGCATCATACTGAGCGAGTCCGAGCGCCTCTCCCGCCTCATCAACAACCTCCTGAACCTGTCCAGAATAGAGGCGGGCATCGAGCTCAACCGGGAGATGACCGACCTGGTGGAACTGGTGGAGGAGGACATGGAGCTCTTCCAGTCCCAGACGGACATCCACGAGCTCAAATACGTGGGCACGCGCCAGCTTCCACCCGTTTACTGCGACCAGGACCGCATGCACCAGGTGGTGAAAAACCTGCTCAGCAACGCCGTCAAGTACTCTCCACAGGGGGGCGTGATAGAGGTGGAAACCGGGGTGGAGGGCAAGTACGTGACCCTGTCAGTAACGGACCACGGCATCGGCATTCCCCAGGAAGACCTGCCCCACATCTTCGAGCGCTTCCGGCGCGCGGAGAACCAGGGCCTGTCGGGCATCACCGGGACGGGTCTGGGACTGGCCATAGTCAAGCACCTGGTGGAACTGCACGGAGGAAAAGTGACGGTGAGAAGCGAGCTGGGCAAGGGCAGCACCTTCACCGTATACGTGCCCATGAGGGGGTTCTAGATGCGTGAAGCGAGGCCTGGGTTCACGCGTATCCCTTGCGCGGGCCTCCCGTGCTCGAACTACGGAGGGGAAGCGCGACGGAGGAAGACGGCGTTCGTGGCGTGCTGCGTGCCGCCGACCTATTATCGCCCGCCCTCACCGAGGTCGATGCGGGAGACCGCGTTCGCGGCGTCCTGCATTCCATCCGGGGCGCCGCACGATAAAACGGGGAGCTGGAGCAATATCCCCTGGGATAAGGCGTTGGGGCATCGAGCCGCTCCCGGAAGCGGGGAGCGGGAGGTGATGCGCGTTGTACCGGCATAACCTGCTCCGTATGTTGGGCGGCTTGTGGTGGACCTCCATCGCCGCCATGTCCGCCCTGCTCCTTCTCCCGCACCTGGTCGCCATCCGCTACGAAATGGCCCTGCTGGTGCTTTTCGCCATGCTCGCGCTCAGCCTTCTCGCCTCGCTCCTTCCTTACCGGGAGATTCCCCCGGGCCGCCGCCTCGGCCTGCTGGTGGGGTTTTTCGGCCTGGTGATGACGTTCCTGGCATGCGCGGCCATCCACTACAGCGGGGGGAAGGAAAGCCCTCTTTTTCCCTTCCTGCTGCTGCTGACGGCTTTCACCTCCGGCCTCTTTCCCTCCCTCGGCTCGGCCGCCCTGCTCTCCGGCATCTCGGCCACGGCATACCTGGTCACCGTCCTCCTCCTTTCACCCGTCCGGTCCGCCGATGCGCAGTCCATAACCGCGCAGGTGTTCTTCCTTGTATTGACATCCTTCCTGGTGAACCGCCTGGGGGCGGAAAGCAGGAGGCAGGCCCTGGAAAGGGAGCGGGCTATGGAGGAATTGCGCACCCTATCCCAGATGGACAAGGCGGCATCGTCGTTCGTCTCCGCGGTGAGCTTCGAGATGCGCACGCCCCTGACCTCCATCCTCGGGTTCAGCGAGATGCTGGTATCGCGGCGACTGGAACCCGAGAAGGAGCGCGAGTACGTGGAGATCATCGCCAGGGAGGCCCAGAACCTCTCCAGGCTCATCGAGGACCTGCTGGACATATCACGCCTCGAGTCGGGAAAGCTCCAGCTGCAAAAGGAGGTCGTGGGCCTGCAGCGCCTCCTGGACATGAGCCTGCCCGCGCTGGAGGCGCCGGGGGGACCCATGAAGATCAGCGCCAATATCCCCGGCGACCTCTCCCCGGTGATGGTGGACGCGCAGCGCATGAAAAGGGTTTTCGATTCCCTCTTCGCCTACATAAGGAAAAAATCCGGGCCGGGATCGGAGTTAAGGCTTTCCGCCAAGAGCGAGGGGGGAGAGGTGGTGTTGACCGTGAACATCAGGAACCGGGAAAACGGCGGCCGGCAACACGACGGCGCCAGGATCTTCCCTCCCCTGGGAGGAGTGGAGGAGGGCGACCTCGACCTGGCTATCGCCAAAAGGATCGTCCAGGCCCACCAGGGAAGCCTCAGCCTTATCCCCACCTCCGGCGCCTGGTTCACCATAGTCATGCGCCTTCCGGAGCTCACCGTGGGCGATTTTCTTGCCGCCTCCCCGCCCATTGCCGCCGTCCTCGACCAGGGCACGAAGCGGGGAGAAGGCCCCTGATCCCGGCTTCTGGTATCCTTTATGCATGGTTACGAAGACGGATGGGCACGGCGTGGACATGGTGGAGGGACGGTGCCGCATCTGCGGCGACAGCACCGAGATCCTCCGCCTGACGGAGTTCAACCTCAAACTGTGCAGGCATTGCTTTGTCAGGTTCTTCGAGCGCCGCGTGCGCCGCGCGCTGGAAAAACATGCCATGCTGGGCGAGGGAGACCGCGTCGCGCTTGCGGTCTCGGGAGGGAAGGACTCCACGGCCTTGCTTTTCGCCCTCAAGAGGCTGGGGGTGGCCATGGACTTCGAGCTTCGCGCCCTCCACTTCCACCTCAACATGGGAGAATACTCGGACCGTAACCTGGAGGCGGTGGCGGCGCAGGCGGACCTGGCCGGCGTCCCCCTGGAGGTGGTACGCATCGCCGACCTGGGCTTGCGTGTGCAGCGCGTCAAGGGATGGAATTCCTGTGCGGTGTGCGGGGCCATCAAGCGCTCGCTGCTCAACCGCGAGGCAAGGCGCATGGAGGCAACCGTGGTGGCCACCGCCCACACCCTTGAGGACGTGCTGCTCTTCTCCTTCAAGAACCTGCTTTCACGCAAGCATTACGTCCCCCAGCCGGTGCTGCCCGCGACGGGGGGCCTGGCGCGCAAGGTCAAACCGCTGGTATATACACCGGAAAGGTTGAACCTGGTATATTGCCGCCTCCGGGATTTGCCGGTCTTCGAGGACAAATGCCCGGAGTGGACTCCGCGCGGCCATTCCCTGAAAGAGGTCTTCGAGCACATGGAGGAGGTCATGCCCTCCGGAAAGCTGCAACTCCTGCTATCATTCATGGAAGCGTTCCCAGGGCAGGAGGAAGAGGACGATGTCCCGCGCGGGCCTTGCGCCCGATGCGGAGAACCCACCTCGCGGGAACTCTGCGCCATATGCCAGCTCGCGGACTGGTTCTCCACCCGACCCTCCCGACCGAGCGAGCATACGCCCTCGACGTGTGGCGAGACGGAAATAAGGGCTTTTCAAGATGCTGGGTAGGCTGTTCCTTTGGGGCGACGTCGGGATAAGATAAGAATCGAAGGGATACACGAGGAATCTTGGTAGTAAAATGAGAGGGGCGACAGAGGCGGACAAACCGGGAGGGAGGGGCCACATGGAGGTCTACGACACCCACGCGCAGCTCTGGACGGAGGAAGCGATAATGTCCATGCCCGAATCCATGCGCGAAGGCTACCTGCGCATATTCGGAGAGAACCTGCCCAAGATCGGAGACACCCTGGAGGACATGGACGCCGCCGGCGTCTCCAAATCGGTCATCGTGGCCATCGACGCGGAAACGCGCTGGGGCTACAGGGTAAGCAATGAACTGGTGGCGCAAACGGTCGCGGAACATCCCGACCGCTTTATAGGTTTCGCCAGCGTCGACCCGCATAAGGGCGTGCTGGCGGTGCGTGAGCTAAAGCGGGCCGTAGAGGATCTCGGGCTGCGCGGCCTGAAACTCCTTCCCCACCTGCTGGAATTGAAGCCAAACGACCGCGAGATGTATCCCGTGTACGATGCGGCAAGGGACCTCGGCATCCCCGTGCTTTTCCACGCCGGAACCCAGTTTCACACCGGGACCAAGCTAAAGTACTGCAATCCCATCGACATCGACGAGGTGGCGGTGGACTTTCCCGAACTCAAGATCATCATCGCCCACTTCGGATGGCCGTGGTACGAGGAAACCATGACCATCTGCCAGCGCAACCAAAACGTCTGGTTCAACATCGCAGGGTGGGCGCCACGCCACATCCCGGAGTTCGTGGTGCGCTACATGGACCGCGTTCTCTCCCACAAAGCCCTCTTCGGAAGTGACTACCCCCTCGTCTCGCGTAAGAGGATCGTGGACGAACTCGAAGGGTTGGGGCTGAAAGAAGAGACGAAACGGCGCCTCCTGCACGAAAACGCCGTGCAGGTCCTTGGCCTCTAGGCCGCTGACGGCGCAGCCGATGAAATGAATATGCGCCAGCTCGTCAAGATCGGGAACGATGCTGGAGGGTGAGCCCGCAAGCGGGCACACGGCGAAGAAAGGGTGATGCACCATGGCCTTTTGTCCGAAGTGCGGCAGGGAATTTTCGGAAGGAGCGGCATACTGCCCCGCCTGTGGGACGGCCGTTTCGGCCGCCGGACCCGACGTGTCGCCAACGCCGCCTCAGCCTCCCGGGCCTCCGCCGGGAACCTCCCCTGTCCAGTTTCCGCCAGGGCAGCAACCACCCTACGCCCAGTATCCCCCTGGCGCGCCGCCCGCACACGTGCCGGGAGTAGTCCCGCCTCCGCCCGCCAGGAAAAAAATGGGTTCAGGCTGGAAAGCGCTCATCATCATCGTGCTGTCCATCATCTTCATCGGGGCGGTGGGGGCGGTCGTCCTGGGCGTATTCGTCTTCAAGACCGTCAAGGCCCCGGTCGACGTCACCAACCGCTACATCGAGGCGGTTAACGACGGCGACGCTGAAGCCGCGTGGGATCTGCTGCACCCCGCCTCGCGCTTCAAGCGTGATTACACCCTCAGCACCTTCGAGTCACAGGTCATCGAGCCCACTACCAAGCTCGAGAGCTGGAACGCCAACGAGGTTGAGGTGAAGGGAGACCGCGCCGTGGTCAAGGTGGAAATGACGGATGTCGATGCATCGGATTTCCGGGTGGTGTTCGAGCTGAGGAAGGACGGCTCCGACTGGAAGGTATTCGACTATTCCCTGGACTGAGGTTGAGCCTTCGCCCGCATAGGGCATAGTAGACACAGCATGAGGTAAGCCTCCTCCAGCTTGCGCGCGCCTTGGTGGGCGGCGTTTCTCCCGGACGGGTCGGGATTTCCCTTTCCTCATCGCAGGCGCCCGAGGGAAATGTCGGTGCGCGGGGTCCGCTGATCCCAAAAGGTTTCGTGTCCTATCGCAGCCGGCGTAACCCCCGGACGGGTCGGGACCGTAAATTTCCTTCCACGTTTCCCCGAGAAGAACCGGTGCGTGTTGGTTCTTTTGTCTCAGGTAGATGCAACAAGACGCGTGCTTACGTGCTCATGTTTCAAGCAGAGCGAGAACTTTCTCCACCAACGCCTCGATGCCGGCGCTCTTGGGGACGAACTCGCTCGCTCCCATTTTTTTCAACTGCTCTATGCTCTGCCTCCGCGTGAGTACAGAGTTGACGATTATGGGCGTGTCCATGGTCGCGCTGTCCTGACGCAATCTTTTCAAGACCCACATGCCGCTTCTCCGCGGCATGTGTATGTCGAGGATGATGAGGTCTGGGCCAAGACGACGCGCGATATCCACCGCGTTGCCGGCATCGAGACAGATATGGGTCTTGAGCCCTTTATTGTTCAGAACGATCTCGGCCAGCCTCGCTATGGATCGGTCGTCCTCGATAACCAGCACCGTTTTCTCTGCCATCTACCCAAGTATATTCGTGCGCCGCTCGTCCGGTCAAAACCACGAAAGGGAGTGAATGGATCAAACCGTGCCTGATCAGTCGCGCCGCGACGTCCGAATCACGGACAGACGCTTTTACCCCGTTCCTGGACGCAGCGAGGCCTCCCGCTTCTCCGCGTCCCACACTATAAGACCGACAACGCGATCCAATGAGGTACGCGAGGCGGAAGGCCTTGCCGCCTTGGCTCTATCCTAAAACGCTGCTACTTCTTCGCCGGCTTCTTCGCGGCCGTCTTCTTGGCGGGCTTCTTGGCCGCTGCCTTCTTCGCCGGCTTCTTGGCGGCCGTCTTCTTGGCCGCCGGCTTCTTCGCGGCCGTCTTCTTGGCGGGCTTCTTGGCCGCTGCCTTCTTTGCCGGCTTCTTGGCGGGTTTCGTAGCCATCTTTTCACTCCTTTCCTAGAATTTCTCTAAAAGACTTCTCCTTCGTTCCCTTTTTTCCTTCTGGGTAATGAGAACGAAAAAGGGGGATCTCCATGAAACAGACTTCGCGGGACGCTCTGCGCCCAGCGGCCACCGCGCGTATATCGCGGCAACCTGACATCCCCTGGAGAAAGAGGATCAACTATTCTTGTAAAAAAGGTTGTGGGAATTACGACCATATCAACAATTTGGTAATATTAGGCATACAGTTAGTCTTTTCGTCCAGCTGCGTTGGAATAACCCGGGTCGTATCTTAACTTTCTTGTTCCGTGGATAGGTTGGGTGTTTGTCTCGCGCTGCGGCGGAATGAAAAAGTAAAGATACGACCCTGCGTGCGGATATGAACCCGGGTCGTATCTTGACTTTTTTGTTCCGGGGATAGGTTGGGTGTTTGTCTCGCGCTGCGGCGGAATGAAAAAGTAAAGATACGACCCTGCGTGCGGGTATGAACCCGGGTCGTATCTTGACTTTTTTGTTCCGGGGATAGGTTGGGTGTTTGTCTCGCGCTGCGGCGGAATGAAAAAGTAAAGATATGCGGGTATGCGACCCGGGTATGAAACCCTAATCCCCTCCGTAGTCGCTGCCCATGCCCGCATCCTCGCGCCGGTATGCGTCGATTATCCCCTCCAGCTCCCGGCGGCCGAAATCCGGCCACAGCACCGTGGTGACCACGATGCGGGAATGCGCCAGCTTCCACAGCATGAAATTGGATATCCGCTTCTCCCCCGCCGTCCTTATAAGGATATCGATATCCGGAAGGTCGGGCGCGTAGAGGCGGGAGGAGATGGCCGCCTCGTCGATCTCCTCAGGGGATAGATTTCCCGCCCGCACTTCCGAAGCCAGCTTGCGGCAGGCGTCGAGCAACTCCGCCCTTCCGCCGTAGTTGAAATTGATGTTGAGGTTGAGGCCCTGGTTGGCACGCGTCACCTCGTAAGCCATGTCGAACCACGCGAGGATCTCCGGCGGAAGGCGGTCACGCCTGCCTATGTGACGCAGGCGCACCCCCAGGCGCATGAACTCCTCCATGCGTTTACGAAGCACGTCGCGGCTCATGTTGACCAGGAAGCGCACCTCCTCCTCGGGGCGCTCCCAGTTCTCGGTGGAGAAAGCGAAGAGGGAAAGCGCCTTCACGCCGCGTTCCGCGCACACCCTCACCGCCTCCATAATCGATTCCTCGCCGCGGCGGTGGCCTTCTATCCTGGGAAGGCCGCGCATTTTCGCCCAGCGGCCGTTTCCGTCCATGATGATTCCGATGTGACGGGGATGAGCTCCGGGCAAATCACACCTCCTCGGCTGAGAGGATACGCGAATCGATTATATCGAACACATGGACGCGCTGACACTGCCACCGCGCATTCAGAATTCCACGGGCTCAAGGCGGCATGCGCTACCGTCCGCGGTGGACGCCCGTGTATCGTCGCGCGGCGGCGATGTCTATATGCGCAAGGCCGGCCCTCCGTGCCCCAAACGAACATATCGGTCTTAAGGAACGGCTCATCTTACCGATATAAGAATACGACGGCACGAAACCAGAGACAGGTATTCAAATCGAAAGATCCAGAAAAGCAAAATGATGGAGACGAACCAAACGGGTGGGGAAATACGCCAGGCTCCCGCGAGGCGCAAGGTATTCCGAAGCTTCTTCACCAAGAAGCTGGAGCGTAAGTTCGAGGAGAAGGGACTGGAGGTCCCCCAGCAGCTCCTCAGCCTCATGGATATACCCTTCGAGGAGTTCACTCCCGAGGACAAGGAGATCTACGAAAGCAAGATCAAGCCGTTGGCGTTCGTGTTCGCCGAGCATCTCATGGAGGTCTACGAGACCATGGGGAAGCCCCGGAGGGGGTGGGAGGAAATGCTTGAGCGCCTGGAGCCCTCTCCCATCAAGGTGCTGGCCACCCTTGTCCTGCACGAGGACGAAAAGGCGGAAAGCCTTCCCGAGGAGCTGGACCCCGTGGAAGCGCCTCCCGACAACGGCAAACGAACCGAAAAGATAAGCGTTCGCGTTTACCGGGAAAAGGACCAATCCCGCGAGCGCTGGTGGGAGAAGAAGATCTTCTAGAGCTTTTCGCCGCAAAGCATTGGCTATACGTTTCGCTTCCTGTTTTCAATTCCATGCCCGGAGCTAAACCAACGGTTATTTCTCGGCCGGCGGCTGACCCCACCGTTTTTTCCGCCCGCACTTCCGAGAGAAGAACCATAATCCTTATACGTCCTCCTGCCGCTCATCTGCGTAACACATAAGAAAAAGCAATCTATTGACCGCCTGAATCGGCTGATAGCCCTGGCCCCCAGGCCTCAGGCCGATGGCCAGCCCTGACCACCAGGCCATACGGCCATAACTGACAGTCCTTTTTCTGCGCTGCCATAATCCATCCCTGGTTTTCCGCTCATACTTCAGCGAGAAGAGCGTAGAGCGTCCATGACGCTACCAGCGCTCGCCTTGTTGACCGACGGCGCGGGGTTCGATCACACTCTTAATGCAAATATGTCTTAATGTATAAGTGTCTCGTATAGGTGTCTTGATTCCACCGCGAGGTGAAACGAGGAGGGAACGCCATGGATACGGAAGAGCGGGAAAAAGAGCTGCGCGAGGAGATCGTGGAGATCGGTAGGCGGGTGTGGCAGCGCGGCATGTCTTCAGCCAATTCGGGCAACATATCCGCGCGTCTCGACGGGGAGACGGTGGTGATAACCCCCACCCTGGTCAGCAAGGGCTTCATGCGTCCCGCGCAGTTGCTGGCCGTGAACCTGGAGGGAGAGGTCCTGCGCGGCGAGGGCTACCCCACCACCGAGACCCCCATGCACTTGCGCCTGTACAGGGAGCGCGCGGATATAGGAGGCGTGGTGCACGCCCATCCTCCCATGGCCACCTCCTTCGCCGTCGCCGGGAAACCCCTCGACCTCCACCTCATCCCGGAGGCGGTCGTCTTCCTCGGCGAGGTGCCCCTGGTGCCCTTCCACCCGCCCGGAAGCCCGGAGCTCGCCGAGGCCATCGTCCCCTACCTCGACGATTATGACGCCGTGCTGCTGGAGAACCACGGGGTATTGTGCTGGGGGAGCGACGTGGAGCAGGCATACCACCGCCTGGAGACGGTGGAGTTCTGCGCCCAGGTGACCTTCACGGCCCAGCAACTGGGAGGGGCCAGGGAGCTGCCGGCCGAGCCCCTGCAAAACCTCCTCAGCGTGCGCCGCGCCATGAAGCAGCACAGGCAGTAGGTAAATTTCCCTTACCCCTCGTCGTAAGGCGGTGGAGAGGCGAGCGCCATAAGCGGCATGGACTTTTAATAAATGCACCGGCAATAACCGGTCGTTTGTGTTGGTACGAGCAACCTTGCGCCATGAAGCAACACAGGCAGTAGGTAAATTTCCCTTACCCCTCGTCGTAAGGCGGTGGAGAGGCGAGCGCCATGAAGCAGCACGGACAGTGGAAAATCGCCCCGGCTGCAGCTGGTCATTTTCGTCCGGGCGGGTGAGTTTTCGCCCCTAAGCGGAACATTCGGTAGGATAGTATGGCTAAACCATCGCCGCGGAACGGCCGAGAATATGCTTGAAGGGCTGACGCGACAGGTGTTGAAACATTTCTACAAGGGAATATATATAGTGGGTTCGCGGTTGATCGGCTTGAAATATACATTTCAGGCTGGTTTGTGTTGCTTATCCTGGTTCAGTTAACGGATAATGGAATCGCTGGACTGGGCCGGCTGGAGGAGGTGATGCCACGCTCGCTTCGGTTTCGGGGTCCTTGAACCCAGCGCCGAAGGCCGGACCACCTTCGGAATAGACTATCGGCGACCGGCGGCTTCAATACGAGTCCTGTAAGGGGGGGTAGGTATGAACAAGATGGCGCGCAACGCCATCCTCGCGGTCGTACTGGCCGTGGTGGCATTCTTCTGGATCTGGCTCTTCGACTACCTCGGCGCCAAGGCATACTGGGTGGCGCTGGTCTCCTTCGGGGTGTGCCTGGCCTACGGGCCGGCCCTGGCGCGCTCCCTGCCCTGGATGACCCTGGGCGGGGTGGTGGGAACGCTTCTGGGCCTGCTCACCTTCGTCCTCTTCATGCTGGTCTTCCCGCTCTACTACGGGCTCTCGGTGGCCATCGCGGGAGCCATCTTCATCCTCATAGCCGGGCTCATCTCCATCCCCAAGCTCAGGGAGATGCTCCCCATGCTCCTGGTGGGATGGGGGTGCTTCCTGGGGGCGGTGGCCCGCTTCGACTACCTGCTGGCGGAAAAGCCGGTGGAGGCCATCCACCGCGCCGTCACCACCCTGGTCGGCACCGCCCTCTCCCTCCTGGTGGGCCTGCTTTTGGCGGCGGTGCTTGACGCGCTGCTCCTCTCCCCCGCAAAGTCCGCGGCCGCGGAAGTCCCGGCCGCCTCGGAGTGAGGGCGGTGATGAAGATGAAGCGTATGAAAAGGATACTCATAATCCTGGTGGCCATGGGCCTGGTCGCCTCCATCGCCATGGCCATCCCCGCCAGCGCCAAGAGCGGCAGCGGGAACGTAAGGGTCCTGGACTCGGAGTTCGTCCTCTGCACCATGGGATCCACGGGCGAGATCGAGGAGGTCCAGGTCTTTAATTTCCTCGGCCTCAACGGCGACGGCACCGTCACCGTGAAGGAGGAGAAGGCCTTCGATGAGGTGGGCGGATTTCAGGGCGTGAAGAGCTTCGCCAAGCCCAAAGTGGAGGGGGACTACATCGTCTGGCCGGAGATCAGCGTGAGCGGCAACAAGAACGTGGTCGCCAACACCAAGCTCTCCGAGGCCATGGTGGAGGAAGCCAGGACGCGCATCCCCCTGGACGTGAAGGTGAAGTACTGGTTCGACGGCGAGCCGGTGACCGACCTGGAGACCATCACCGGCAAGAGCGGGCGATTCAAGCTGGAGATGACCCTCAAGAACACCAGCAAGGAGAAGCGGGAGGTCGAATACGAGGACCCGGCCACGGGAGAGATGAAGAAAGAGGAAGTGGACGTCTACCTTCCCCTGGTCATCCTCCCCTACGACTGGTACTTCGACAACTCCACCTTCTTCAACCTGGAGTGCGACGAGACGGGCATCATCGTCCCCATGCCGGACTTCTACAACGTCGGCTGGTCCATACCCTTGTTCCCTCCCGCCACCGAGGAGAGCCACACCATCTGGGTGGCGGCGGACGTGAAGAACTTCAAGATGCCCCCCTTGACCCTGAGCGTCAACTTCGTCTTCCCCCACACCAACCAGTCCAACCCGCTGGAGCTGCTGGGGCCGGCCATCAAGCAGGTGTACGAGGGCGTTAAGCAGCTCAACCAGGGCGTGGGGGCGCCGGACAAGGCTGACACCCTGCTCTACGGCATCACCGCCGTGGACGGCGGCCTCCAGCAACTGGCGGCCGGGCTGCCGGAGGCCAAGTATAACCTGGACGCCAAGCTCATCCCCGGAGTGTCCCAGGCGGCGGCGGGCATAGGCTCGGCCTCCACGCCGAACACCCTGCTCTACGCCGACGCGGCCGCCATCGCGGGGCTCCAGGGGATCAAGGCCGGCATCGGCTCCGAGACGACCGAGCAGACGCTGCTCTACGCCGCCAACGCCATCCACACCAACCTTCAGGCGATCTCAGGCGCGCTGGGAGACGCGACTCAATCCCAAAGCATCATCGGCGGCATATACGCCGTGCTGCTCGGGCTCAGCAACCCCGACCCGGCGCAACTGGACGTCCTTAAGGGACTGAAGCAGATAAGCTCCGCTATAGGCACGACGTCCACCCCGGACACCCTTCTTCAGGGCGCGCAGGAACTGGCAAATAATACCGACCCCGCCAACCCTGCCGGGCTCTACGCAGCCATATATGGCGTATGGCGTAGCCTGACCCTCGAACCAGGAACAAACTCCACTCTGAGGGACTATGTGAATAAGCTGCCTGAGCCCGATCGCACGATAGCCCGCACTATGATCGACGGTGTGGATGGGCCTCCTCCGGTGCTTGGCCTCGCTGATTATCTGCAACTTGCCTACGGGGGCGTCAACACGATCCATACCAATATCACAAGGGTCGATCCCACTTTCGTCGATCCCGGCCTCATACAGGCGCTGCAAGCACTAAAGGGCGGCGCGGACACCATGATCGATAAGATCGAAGACCTCATGGTGCCGGGGTTGACCCAGATCTACGGCGGGCTCACCCAGATAAAGAACGGGATCGGAAACGCCCCCACGGACGAGAATACGCTCCTCTACGCCATAGCGGCCATCGAGTCGGGCCTGAACTCCATAAAGGGCGGCATCGGGGACATGACCGTGGACGGCACCCTGCTCTACGCGCTGGCGGCCATGCAGAACGGGCTCACCCAGCTCAAGGCGGGCCTCTCCTCCGGTAACATCAACAGCCCGGGGGTCAAGGAGGGCCTGATGCTCATCTCCGCGGGCATCGGGGACGCCATCGCCGGGCTGGGAAGCCACGGGACTCCCGACACCCTGCTCTACGGGTCCGGCAAGGTGACCGAGGGCCTGACCCAGGTGGGCGAGGGCACGAGCAAGCTCGAGGAAGGGCTTACCACCATGGTGTCCTCGCTCAACATGAGCGCGGCGGAGCTGGAGGCCATCGAGCAGCGGGGACATGAGTTCGATCACTTCCTGGGCCGCGCCAAGGACGCCGAGAACCAGGTGCGCTTCGTTTACCAGTCCAAACCTACCTACAACTACGTGAACGGCAGCAAGTCGAGCTGGATCGTGGCCATCGTGCTCTCCATCCTCATCGCCCTGGGCCTGGTGGGAGGCGGCATCCTGCTCTCCCGCAAGGGAACCGCTTAAACGTAACGGCGAACTGAAGGGCGCCCTCCGGGGCGCCCTTCCTCTTTGCTCCGACTAAAAACCCACCCGTTAAACAACGCCGAGAAGCGCTTTCGGGCGCTGAGCTGCGCATGCACGCGCTCCCTCTCCGGCGACATTTGATCCCATTTGGTGCGGCTCTCATCCGAGCTGAGGAAGGATACGTGCACGCTCCGGGTTAGACAATGCCGTGGGCGCATATCCCAATATCCCATCCCATATATCCCATCCCATATATCCCATCCCATATATCCCATCCCATATATCCCATCCCATATATCCCATCCCATATATCCCATCCCATATATCCCATCCCATATATCCCATCCCATATACTCTTTGCCCGTACTCACAAGCCTCGGCCCGTCAAGTCCGCGCGCCTTTCTTCCGAATTAATTACCAGCGCGCCAAGCGCCGCGGTCGCGGAAACGCGGCGCCGCGAAAGCGAAGGAGCGAAACGGCGCCGCTTCCAGCCGGCGATGGCGAGGACGAACGGCGCGCAGGCCACCGGCGGCGGCTTCATCAAACCGCCGTGGACGTTTCCTGGGAGGGGGGGAGGCGTTCGGCGCGAAGCTGCCCGCCACGATCAACACCACGAAGGGGGGAGGCGTAGATGTTCAAGGGATCGGAGATAAGGAAACTGGTGGTCCTGGGCACATTGTGCGGGATCGTGCTCATCGCCTGCGTTTCCCTCTACCTCATGGTAAGCTCTCGCCACAACCTTTCCAGGCAGACGAGCGAGATGAAAACGGCCATGGCGGAGCAGATCGCCGACAACCTCCAGAGGTGTTACCGCAGCATGGAGGACTACCTCAAGGGCTTCGAAGGCATGGAGCTCACCGTGGACGTCGGGGAGCTGCTGGATTCGGGCAAGCTCTACGACTTCTTCAACGCCTCCATCATGGGCACCTACAACGCGGATTTCTGCATGTACTTCACCGGCGAGGAGCTCGTCGCGGCGGAGGCCAAGCCCGGCGTCCAGATACCCTCCCTTGAGCCCGGGGCCATCGAGACGGGCGCGGAATACGCCGTCCTCGACTCGATCGACGGCAGGGAGGGCGTGTTTTTCCTCTTCCAGAAAGAGGGAATCGCGCCGCAGGACACGGTCATCTACGCCATCGACGACACCGCTCAGGTCACCGCCCTGCGACGGGCTTACCAGGAGGACAAATCGGCCATGGTAAAACGCCAGCTAATCGTGGTGGCCGTCATCTTCCTCGCGATCATCGCCCTTTCCATAGCCCTCATGTACCTGTTCATCGACCGCCTGTTGAAGAAGCCCATCCTGAGGCTGAACGACAAGGCCAGGACGATCACCCGGGGAGGGGTAACGGAGTTCGAAGAGGTAAAGGAGAACAGCCTCTTCGCCAACCTCCAGCGGCTGCTGAACAGCGGCCGCACCATACTGGGAAAAGCGGGAGGCGGCTCCACCGCGGGAGCTGAGGGTGACAAGCCGGTCGGCAACCGCGAGATCAACAAGGTCATAGCGGTCTGGACGGCGGTGACCGCTTCGCTGCTGCTCATAAGCACCGTTATCATCCTCGTCTCCTCCATAGCCCTGATGAACGGGAAGACGGACGCCATCTTGAGCAGGGTGGAGGCGGAGATGGCGGAGTATTTCAGCCATGCCTACGACTCCGTCACCGCCTACGCCAAGAAAAGCCTCGGGACCTACGTGGGGCGGGAGATATGGGATCCCCATTCCACCATCGACCGTGAGGCCGCCATCGAGCACCTCAACAACCTGCTGAGGAGCGCTTTCGATTGCGACGCCGCGGTGGCCTACATAGAGGACGAATCCGGCGGAAGGTACTTCGAGGCCCTCAAGGAGGGCGTCGAGCTCGAGGGGGAGAAGCCAGACCGCATCGGGGAGCCCGTCTCCATCCGGGAGGGTTATTTCGAGGAAGGCGACCTGGTGATCGTGATGATGGAGAACAACGAGTATCCAGGTTATGCCAATCAATTCACCTACTACATCGTGAACGTGACCACGCAGGCCGACGTCCTGGATGACCTGTACCGCAGCGGCGCGAGCAGCCTGCTGGCCAACCAGTTGGCGATTCTCCTCGTTTTCCTGGCGCTCTGCCTGCTGATATCCCCCCTGGTCATCGCATTGTCCATCAGGCGCTACATCACCAGGCCCATACTCGAGCTGAACGCCTGGTCCGAGAGGATAATCGAGGGGGACCTGGAGGGGGAGGTCAGGGTCGACGAGGGAAGCGCCTTCGCGGAGGTGCAGCGGCTGCTCAAGAAAGCGCAGGAACTGTTGCGCCTTGTTCAGGGCGGGGAGTGAGGTCGCGAGCGTCGCCGGCTTGCGGACAGTCTTCCGGGCGGCGCAATCGCCCGGAAGGCGGCCTTAAGGCTACGGAAAACAAGCGGCCTTGCCCTCCTCTGACGGGAAAGCCCGTGCGGGAGCGATCCGTGGCGTCCGACGGTTGCGGGAAGAGGGCCTTCATCCCATGGACCCTAAGTCCCACGCGCGGATCACCGTTGCCATGGGAAGAGGCGCGCGGGGTCTGAGCTCGCCCAGGTGGAGGAGGTGGCCCGGGCAACGGCAGTCGCTGGAGCCGAACCCCCGCAAACCATCGCGGCGCGCCCCTCCCGCCTCCAGCCTCGAGGCAGTCTCGCATTCCCCCGCCTCGAGGGAAAGGGCCCACGCCTCCTCCAGCACTGCCGTTTCCAGGAGGTAATCGATATGCCACCGCATGCGCTTACCCTCTCCGCGCGCGTGCCGGGCCAGGCGCGCCCGCAGCCCCCTTTTCGCCCTTCCCACGTAGGCGTAGAACCCGGGCTTGAAATCCAACCTTCCCAACGCCCCCACCTCGACGACGCGCGCCTCCGGCACCCGTACCAGCAACACGTAAATCCCCTCGTCCGGGAGTGCGGGCCATGCGACCCCTGCCGCGCCGCCGCCAGGTCGCGTCTCCCGCCTCGCCCTTCGGCCGTCCTTCACGCTCAACTGCCGTCCTTTCCCATCCTGCGGGGTCGCCCGGAACCCCCCTTCACGCATGATCCCATCTGACATGCGCGATCTCGCTCCACCAAGGCGTACCGGCCACAAGTACTTTCGGTATTTAAGTCCGTCTCCCTGAGAATGAGCAAAAGCGCGGAGATAATCAACGGCGGCTCGGAAGGAAAGGTGTTGTTAAGGTATGGAAAACCGCCAAACGCCTCATCTCTAATGCAATGCCCATAATTTAAGGCTAAGAGCCACATCCCGTTTAATTGTGGGAGCGTATAGGAATTTATCTGGAATCCTAGTGCGGCAACAAACATTCCCACTTTTGCGGGGAAAGAGACCAGACAAGAAGAGAGGCCCACGGTAATGCATAATGAGCATTCACAAGGGAAATTCACCCGGGTGTAATAGAGGACAAATGGGGAAAAGGGGGATCGACATAGGTAGGCCCTCGCGGGCTGTCCCTGTCACACCACCGTGCGTACGGGTCCGTACACGGCGGTTCGGCAAGGTTAAGCGGAGCAGCGGGCCTCCAAGGTGATGAGTCCGAGTTCGGAGA
>JABLXL010000041.1 GCA_013178005.1 Actinomycetota bacterium | reverse complement strand
CCCCGCGTCGGTGGCCGCCCGGCAAGTGGCGGCGAACCAGGCGGCAGGGGTTAAAGGCGGCATATCGGCCCCTTTTCAATGACGGCGCCTTCACGCGATCACTGCCCCGGGTCGGTGCCCGCCCGGCTGAAAACGCCGGAAAACCGCTCTTGCCTTACGATCCGGTGCCTGACTTCCTGAAGGTGAAGGTAGAGGAGAGAGGCAGGTCGCCGGAGCGCGAGGACGAGCCCACGAGGACGGTATAGGACCCCTCTTCCATGCGCCAGGAGGAGGATTCCTCGTCGTAGTAGGCGAGGTCCTCCGTCTTGAGCTCAAAGGACGCCGTGCCGGTCTCCCCGGGTTCCAGGCGAAGACGGGCGAAGCCCTTAAGCTCCTTGAGAGGCCGGTCGATCGCCTTGGCGGGGCAGGACACGTAAAGCTGCGCCACCTCCTCTCCGGCACGTTCCCCCTCGTTGGTCACGTCCGCCTTGACGGTGATGGAGCCGCCATCCTCCAGGACCCCCGCGCTCAGCCGCAGGTTGGAGTAGACGAACTCGGTGTAGCTGAGCCCGAAGCCGAAGGGGAAGGCGGGCTCCATGCCCTCCTTGTCGAAGAGGCGGTAACCGTGGTAGTACCCGTATTCGATGGATCGCGCGCGCTTGTCGAAATAGGGGAGCTGGCCGTTGTCTTCGGGAAAGGTGACGGGGAGCTTGCCGCTGGGATTGACCTCGCCGAAGACGATCTCGGCCAGGGCCCTGCCGCCCTCCATGCCCGGGTACCACGCCACCAGGATGGCTCCCGCCTTATCCCTCCACCCCGCGGTAAGAAAGGCGGACCCCGCTTCCACCACCACCACGCATCGCTCGACCGCCCCGGCGACGGAAGCGATGAGGGAGACGTCCTCGGCGCGCAGGGAGAGGTCCTCGCGGTCGCCCCCTACCCCCTTCATGTAAGGTATGGACTCCCCCTCGTCTTTACCCGTGAAGCCGACCACCACCACGGCGGCGTCGCACCCTGCGGCGACGGCAGCCGCCTGCCCGGGGTCGGACCCGTCGTGGTATCGCACCTCTACCTCTCCCGCCAGGTCGCGTATGCCTTGCAGGGGCGTTATCACGTAGGGAGGCCTGACCCGGCTGCTTCCCTTGTCTCCGATATTGGGCATGTCCGCCAGTTTTCCGATCACTGCCAGGCTCTTGATGGAGCCTCGATCCAGGGGAAGGAGGCCGCCCTCGTTCTTGAGCAAGACCATGGATTTACGCGCGGATTCCAGCGCCAGCGCCCGGTGTTCCCCGCACGCCACGCATTCGCGGGAGTAGCGGGCGCGATCTCCCGCCTCGGCGTAGGCCGCCTTGACGCGAAGGATCCTGGTCACCGATTCGTCGATGAGCGATTCGGGAACCCTTCCGTCCCGCACCGCTTTTTTCAGCTTGCGGCCGAAATGGATGCGCAAGGGCATCTCGATATCCAAGCCCCCGAGGGCGGCTTTGACCGTGTCCCGCGTGCCCCAGAGGAAATCCGACATCACCGGCCCCTTGAACCCCCACTCGCCCTTGAGGATGTCGCGCAGGAGGTGACGGTTGTGGGCGCAGTACTCTCCGTTCACCCGGTTATACGCGCTCATCACCGCGGCCGCGCCCGCGTCCAGGCAGCGTTTGAAGTGGGGAAGATACACCTCCCTCAAAGGGCGTTCGCCCACCCGCACATCGACATAGAAGCGCGATTCCTCGATGCTGTTGCAGGCGAAATGCTTCACGCACGCCATGACGTGTTTGCGCAGTCCCCTGACCAGTGCCGCGCCCATCTCCCCCACGAGGTAAGGGTCCTCCCCGAAGGTCTCCTGCGCCCTGCCCCAGCCGGGATGGCGCGGGAGGTTGACGCATACCCCCCCGAAGAAGTCCGATCCCTGTGACCTTGCCTCTACGCCCATGGCCTCCCCGATACGCTCCTCCAGCTCCCTGTCCCAGCTCGATCCCCTGGCCATGGAGACGGGGAAACAGGTGGAGTTGCCCAGGGCCACGCCCCGCGGCCCGTCGGTGAACCTTATGGGCGGTATGCCCTGGCGCCGGTTGCCGCCAGCCAGGAAGGGGAACTTGTTGTAATGCAGAACCATGTACAACTGCTTGAAGAGGTTCGTGGTCCCCGACATCTCGCGTATCTTGTCGCCCAGGGACATGGAGGAGACGAGCTCCGCTATGCGCTTCTCGCGCTCTTCCCCTTGTGCCTTGAGCACGGAGTTCCAGGCATCCTCTCCGCGGCCGTTCGTTCCCGCGTCCATAATCTACCTCCCCTTGACTTACCGTGATGCGTTCTGATTCGCTCGGCAATACAAGGAAACGCCGTGCAGCGGCATCTCTTCAGTGTGGGTACGACGACGGCTTCGACCATGCATTCCAGGCGCGATGATTATAACAGGCCAAGCGGCTGGTGCGCTTGCCCAGCAACGCAAGGAAACGCCGGAGCGTCCGTTCATCTTTCATGGGTACGACGATGGCTTCGACCATGCCTTGCATGCGCGATGATTATAACAACAACGGACCGAGCAGCCGAGACGCCCGCTCGGCAACGCCAGGAAACGCGGGGGCGGCGGCCTTATCTCCCTCAAGCACGAAGATGGCTCGACTACACCTACCAGACGCGATGAATAATGTACACTATTACTAAAGTTAATCTTGACATTATAAATACACCATGAATAAAATAACTTCGGCTGTCTATGGGAAAATCTCGTGTATTTAAGCCAAGGGGGCTGTCGCCATGTTCAAGGAAGAGGAGCTCGATGCTATTCGAAGAACCCGCGAGGAATGGGAACTCACCGTGCTCGGTCCCATCATGGAGAAATGGCCAGAGCGCAAGGGGGAGTTCAGGACCCAGTCGGGCCATCCCGTAAAGAGGGTCTACACCCCCGAGGACATCGCGGGCAAGAGCTACGTGGAGGACATCAGCTTCCCCGGCTGGTATCCCTTCACCCGCGGGGTGTTTCCCACCGGATACCGCGCCAACCTGTGGACGCGCAGGCTCATAACCGGGCTGGCCACCCCTGAGGAGACCAACAAGCGCCTGAAGTTCCTCATCGAGCAAGGGCAAACGGGGTTGAACATCATCTACGACAACCCCACCACCAACCTCCTGGACTCCGACAACCCCCTCTGCGAGGGCGAGGTGGGCAGGGATGGGGTTCCTACCTGCACGCTGCGGGACATGGAGGTGGTGATGGACGGCATCGATATGCGCAAGGTGTCCACCTCCATCATCCATTCCGGGCCCTTCATCCTCTCCATGTACCTGGCCCTGGCGGAGAAGAGGGGCATACCCTTCGACCAGCTGCGGGGAACGCTTCAGAACGACGTCCTCTCCCAGTACTACACCGTGAATATGTCCGTGGTAAGCTTGCGCGACGGCTTCCGGCTCTCCGCCGACGTGGTCGAGTACTGCCGCAAGCACGTGCCGCGCTGGAACCCCATCAGCTTCGTGGGCTACCAGATCCGCGAGGCGGGGAGCACCGCGGCCCAGGAGATCGCCTTCGCCATCGGCAGCGCCATCGGATACACGGAGGAGCTCATGGGCAGGGGCATGGACGTCGATGACTTCGCCCCGCGCCTGTCTTTCATGTTCAATTGCCACAACGATTTCTTCGAGGAGATATGCAAGCTGCGGGCCGCGCGCCGGCTGTGGGCGCGCATCATGAGGGAGCGTTTCGGCGCCAAGAACCCCCTCTCATGGCTGTTGCGCTTCCACGTGCAGACGGCGGGCAGCTCCCTCACCGCGCAGCAGCCCATAAACAACGTCATCCGCACCACCATCCAGGCCATGGCGGCGGTGCTCGGGGGCACCAACTCCCTGCACACCAACTCCATGGACGAATGCTACTGCCTGCCCTCGGAATACGCGGCGCGCACCGCCCTGCGCACGCAGCAGATAATCGCCTACGAGAGCGGCGTCGCCAACACCGTGGATCCCCTGGCGGGATCCTATTTCGTGGAGAAGCTCACCGACGACATCGAGGCGGAGGCCGAAGATATCCTGCGCCAGATCGACGGCATGGGCGGCATGGTGGCGGCGCTGGAGGCAGGTTGGGTGCAGCGGGAGGTGGTGAAGGCCTCCAACGAGTACCACCGCAAGCTGAAGTCGGGGGAGATAACCGTGGTGGGCGTGAACATGTTCCAGGACAGCGAGGACGAGGAGGTCCCCATCGAGATCCTGCGCATCGATCCCGCCCAGGAAAGACACCAGGTGGAGATGCTGCGGCAGGTTAAGGAGCGCAGGGACAAGGAAGCCCTGCGCAGAGCGCTGGAGAGGATGAAGGAGGATGCCGCCGCCCACTGCAATATCGTTCCCTCGTGTATGGAGGCGGTGAAGGCCTATGCCACCCTGGAGGACATGAGGAACGCCCTGCAGGAGGCGTTGGGAGCTGGAAAGGAAAGCAAGGACGCGTTCATCTGCTGACGCGACATGCCATGTGTTTTCGGGTAGCGTCCAACGTTTGGTGAAGCGTAGGACGCAAGTCGAGTTCGTAAAAGGGGTTTAGACTATGGAGGGGAAACCTATCAGGGTACTGCTGGCCAAGGCGGGCCTTGACGGCCACAACCGGGGCATACAGCTGGTGGGGAAGGCGCTGCGGGATGCGGGCATGGAGGTGCTCTACGGCGGCCTGCGTATCACCCCGGAGGAGGTGGTGGAGATGTCCATACAGGAGGACGTGGACGTGGTGGGCATCAGCATCTTCTCCGGCGGGCTCATGACCATCATCCCCAAGATATTCCAAGCCATGCAGCAAAACGAGGCCACCCGCGATATACCCCTGATCGTGGGGGGCATCCTGCCGCCAGGCGACGCCGAGGCCCTCAAGGCCATGGGGATCAGGGCGGTGTTCGGGCCCGGCAGCGACCTGGAGGAAATCGCATCCTTTATCCGCGGGCTGGCGGCCGGAAGCGCGGCGAAGGAGAAGGCCGCCTCGGGCTGAGCTGCGATGGGCGGCTCTTCTCGAGGCCGCATTACGGCCCAGGACGGCGCGCGGCGGGCGCGCCGTCTGCATGCCGTTGCCTGGTCCACGACGACCTCATAGCCTCCGCGCCACCGGCATCCTCCCTACCACTCGTTGCCGTGACCCGAAGAACACCCTTTTCTTCCCCGTTATGGGATAATCAGGGAGGCGGGCAAGGAAACGCGAAGGCGTGCATAGGGAGGGTTTAACCGCTGTTCAACCGGTATGGAAGACGTCACTGATCCCGGAGACGAGAAGGGCATGGGGTGAAGGAGTGAAGCGGAGCAGGGGAAGTAACGACAGGGAGCGCGAGAAAACTGGAGTTGGGACGAAGGCGATGGCCGGCGGTAGGCCGAAGACGCGGATTGCCCACGCCGGCGCGTTCTGCGCGGCGGCCGTCCTGGCCGCGACGGCCGGGCTGTATCGCTGGAGGTCGGCGATGATGCCGAGACGCGACCCGCGGCTTCCCTGGGCGGGGTTCAGGGTAAAGACCACGGACGGCGTGGAGGTATCGGTTAGGCACATAAGGGGCGAGGGCGGCGCGGCGCTCATCGTCGCCCACCCGGCGGTCACCGGGCAGCGTTACGCTCCCCTGGTGGATCTCGCGGAGGCCGCGGCGTCGTTCTTCGACGTGTTCACCTTCGACTTCCGGGGTCACGGCGGGAGCTCGGGCAGGCTGGAGATGAGCCTGCGCGGTCCGCTGGAGGACATGCGGGCGGTGGTGCGCGAGGTGCGGGGTCGGGGATACGCGTGGGTGGGGGCGGTGGGCTTCTCCCTGGGCGGCATGGCCTCCTTTCTCATCGCCGCGCTTGACGGGAGCCTGGACGCGGTGGTGACCGTGGGCGCACCTCCCACGCTGCCGGACATCGATCCCTACCGCCGCTTGTTGCCGTTCTGGTCGCTGTTCCTGCGCTTCCTCGGGGCGCGCTTCCGCGCCGTCAACGAGGGCGGTCCCGTTCCCGTGGAGGCGGCGGCGCGTTTTCCCCATATCCCCCTGCTGGTGGTGCACGCGGAGAACGAGGCCTTCTACGCGCGAGAAGACCTCGACGCCATACTGAAAATCCTCGGGGATAGGGCGGAATTCATGCTCGTGGAGGGGGCGGGCCACACGGAACTCGCGGGAAGGGAGCAAGATATATTGCGGTGGCTGGCGTCCAGGCGACCCCGTGGGCACGGCAGCGCGGAGGGCTGCATAGCGCCGCGCCGGGTGAGGAACTGACCGGATGGGCACGCCGACGGCCGGAATTGGTATTATACTGATAAAAATCACGCGGAGAAAGTGCGGGAAGGCTATCCCGCGAGCGGGGCTTCCGCGTCGAGTATAAGGAGTAGCGGACAAGGTCGGGTTCCGCAAAGCGATGTTGCGGTAAGCGTTGTCTGGCCTTGGGGAGTCCGCGCGTGATAGTGAAGGGAAGTAGGATCATGCTCATAGAAAAGCCATGGGGGAGCATCAAGGCATACGCCGTCAACCAGCCTTGCACCGTGAAGCTTATTACCGTGGAGGCGGGCGAGGAAACCAGCCTGCATTACCACAAGCTGCGTGACGATATGTGGATAATACTGGACGAAGGCCTCGAGGTCACCATAGGCGACAAGGTTTACCTCCCGGGAGAAGGGGAGGAGTTCATGGTGCCCGCCATGGGGCTGCACAAGATAAGGTCGCTTGGAGGCAGGGGTCGGGTACTGGAGATAGACATCGGCTTCACGAGCGAGGACGACAATTACCGGCTCAAGGACCAGTACGGCCGCAAGCTGGAGGAAAAGGACGAAGAGGGAATATAGGAAGAGCAAGCCGGATATGGAGAGAGGAGAGAGATGCTCAAGCTGGTCATCCCCAAAGGCAGCCTGGAGAACACCACCCTGGAGATACTGCGCGACGCCGACCTCGCGGTGCGCAGGAGCGGCGACCGCGAATACCACGCCGTCATCGAGGATCCCCGCATCGACCAGGTGCGCATACTGCGCCCCCAGGAGATCCCCAAGTACGTGGAGGACGGCTTCTTCGACCTGGGCATCACCGGGTACGACTGGATAAGGGAATCCCGCGCCGACGTGGTGGAAATTGCGGACCTCCCCTATACCAAGACGGCGGTGGGGACCATCGTGCGCGTGGTGCTGGCGGTGGCGGGCGACTCTCCCTACCAGGCGCCCGGGGACCTGCCCGAAGGGGTCCGGGTATCCACCGAATACCCCAACCTGGTCGCGGACTACTTCGAGGGGTTGGGAATAAGAGCCAACATCTACCTCTCCTACGGAGCCACCGAGGCCAAGATACCGGAGATGGCGGACGCGGTGGTGGAGCTGACCGAGACCGGCGGCACCCTGCGCAAGCACGGGCTGCGCATCATCGACACGGTTCTCGAATCCACCACGCGGCTGATCGCCAACCGCGAGAGCCACGCCGATCCCGAGAAGCGGGGCCTCATGGAGGAGCTGCGGCTCCTTATCCTGGGGGCCATGAACGCCCGCGGTAAGGTGCTTATCAAGTTCAACGTGGCGGAAAAGAACCTGGAGGAAGCGGTGAAGGTCCTGCCTTCCATGAAAGCCCCGACCCTGTCTAGGCTGCACGACGAGGGTTATTACGCCGTGGAGAGCGTGGTGGAGAAGAAGGGCATCAACCTGCTCATCCCGGAGCTGGTGAAAAAGGGAGCCGAAGACATCATCGAGCTGCCCATCTCGAAGATAATCTCCTGATGGTAAGGCCATGTGTCGGTGCGCTCGCCTGAGAGAGTGATCGCTTGAGAGAAAGGGGGACAACCATGGCGGCGCTGCAGGAACGGGCGGACCTCCTCATGGAGCGGTGGAAACAGGAGCTGCAACGCCTGCCCCTCCCGGCGCACGTGCAGGTAACCGAGGGCGAGGCGGGGGAGAGGATGGAGAGGCTGGCCTCCTCCCTCATCGCCGCCGTGGACGACGAGGACTTCTCCCAGCGGTTCGAGCCAGGCGGCGAGGCCTACGCCGTGGCGGAGGAGCTGGGGAGGCAGCGCAGGCAGCAGGGGTATTCCATCGAGGAGCTGGTGCAGGAACATGTCATCATGCGCAACGAGTTCTGGAACCTCTTCCGCGAGCAGGTGGACCTCAAGTACGTGGTGGACTTTCACCTGGAGAAACGCCTCAACGGCTGTTTCGACCTCATGATGCAGGCGTCCGCCTCCGCTTACCATTACGAGCATTCCAGGGAGATTATGGAAAATCCCCTGCGGGATCGCGACACTGGCATCTACAACAAGAGCTACTTCCACGGCCGCATGATCGAGGAGCTGCGGCGCTCGGTGCGTTACGGGCACGACATAACCCTGGTGCTCTTCGAGATCGGAAACTACGCCGACGTGCTCGCCTCCGAGGGCGCGGAGCGGACACTGGACCTCCTGCGCGCCATGGCGTCGGCGATGGTGCGCATGACCAGGGACTGTGACGTGGTGGCCCGGCTGGGGGAGGGAAGCTTCGCGGTGCTGCTTCCGGAGACGGGATGGCGTGGGGGAAAGGTGATGGCCGAGAGGCTGAGCGGCTATTTCCAACGGGAGCTGGTGGAGTCGGGGGGCGCAGAGCCGCCGTCGTTCCTCTGGGGGCTGGCCTCCTTCCCGGAGGAGGTACGCTTCCCGGAGAAGCTCTATGCCTGCGCCGTGGAAGCCATGCGGGGAGCGCGGGATCTCCCACCGGGCCAGGTGGCCGTCTACCGCGGGTCGGAATCCGACGGAGGGGCGTGAGTTGGCGGTCAAGCTCATTGCCGACCCCCATGGGCGTTTCGACGACCTCCCGGAGCGGGTGAGTCCCGGTGATGTCCTCATCGTGCTTGGCGATGTTCTAGACCTCATCGATTGGGCAGATATCAGCGGTATCCTGCCCGAGGTGGTGGGCAAGGACGCGCTGGTGGGGAAGCTCCTGGCGGCGATGGCGGCGGGTCCCCAGGCGGCGGTAGAGCTGCGCGACGAGCTCCTGCGGCCGGAGGGGGATTACTACGAGCGGCTGGAGGAGCGCGTCAGGTCCTCCTACGAGAGGTTCGCTGCCGTGCTGGGCCGCATGGAATGCACCGTCTACGTGATCTACGGCAACGGGGATATCCCCGTGGCGCTCGCCGAATGCCTCGACGGGATGGGGAACGCCGTCCTGGCGCCGCCTAGGGTGGAGATCGGGGGGCGCAGTTTCGGGTTCGTGCACGGCGCCCTCTACTCCCCTTTCATGATGCCGGCGGAAATGGACGACGAGGCCTACGGGAGCCGGTTGCGGGAGCTGGGCCCGGTGGACGTGCTTTGCACCCATATTCCCCCCAGGCTGGAGGAAGCGGTCTTCGACGTGGTGGCCGGGAGGCCGGTGGAGGGGAGCGCCAGCCTCCTGGCCTACGTGGAAGAGAACCAGCCCGGTTTCCTCTACCACGGGCACGTGCATCAGCCGGCCCAGCGCGAGCTGCGCGTGGGAAGGACCCGGGTCATCAACGCCGGGTACTACAAGCGCCAGGGCTACGTGCACCTTCACGAGGACTGAGCGCTCCATCCCGCGACGGTGCCGGCCCCGTCTCCTTTTCCCATGGAGCCCCTGATCCCGGCGTAGGATCGGGCTCGAGCGAAAGAAACTGATATGGCTGACGGCATCGTTGATGCGCGAAGGCCCGTGAGGGGGATTGCGAGCCGAGGCCTCGTCGGGATACGCCCTCCGCGATGGCTGTCTCCTGAGCTCGCCGTGGCCTGCGCGCGCAGCTGCACGGGGAAGCTGGTATCCTAATATAATCTTATCGTCTTTGCGGAAGGCCTGGAGGCGGGGCGCGCGTCCCGCGCGGCGCGCGGGTATGGAAATAAGAAACGCGACGCGCTCCCGAGACGGTCTTTAATAGCGGACGGAAGGGCGGACGTCAGACGCGAGTGAGGTGAGGGGATGGAGTTCGACGCTCGGAGGCTTGCGAGGGAGGAATTGCGGGACCTCCCCGTGTACAGTCCCGGCAAGTCTCCCGAGGAGGCGGCGAGGGAGTATGGGATCCAAGACTGCGTGAAGATGGCCTCCAACGAGAACCCCCTCGGCCCCTCACCCCTCGCGGTGGAGGCGGTGAAGCGGGCCATGTCCATGGCCCACGTTTACCCGGACCCCAACTGCACGAAGCTGCGCGAGGCGCTTTCCCGCAGGCTGGGCGTTCCCGCGGAGTGCATACTGGTGGGCCACGGCGCCGACGAGATATTCGACCTCCTGGCCTACGCGTTCCTGGACCGTGATGACGAGATAGTGGTCGGGGACCCGACCTTCACTTCCTACGAACTGGCGGCGCTGACTATGGGCGCGAAGGCGCGCAAGGTGCCCTTGCGCGAGTACCGCCAGGACATACCCGCCATGCTGGACGCCATGGGTGCACGCACCAAGATGGTCATGCTCTGCTCGCCCCTCAATCCCACCGGCACTACGGTGAGCGGAGGGGAGTTGGAGGAGATGCTCGGGTCTTTGCCCCGGGACGTGCTGCTGGTGCTGGACGAGGCCTACGTGGAATACGTGAGCGATCCCGACCACCCCGATGCCATGGCATATTTTAACAGGGAACCGCGACTGGTCGTGACCCGCACCTTCTCCAAGATCTACGGGCTTGCGGGACTGCGCGTGGGTTACGCCGTCTGCCACCCCACGGTCAGGGAGGCGATGGAGAAAGTCAAGCTGCCCTTCAACGTGAGCCGCCTGGCTCAGGAGGCCGCGCTGGCGGCCCTGGGGGACGAGGAGCACGTGCGCAGGTCACGCAAGGCCAACGAGCGCGGCAAGAAAAGGCTCTACCGCCTCTTCGAGGAGCTGGGCATGGGATACGTCCCCACCCAGGCGAATTTCATCCTGGTGAAAAACGGGTCCTACCCGGATCTCTTCGAGCGCCTGTTGAGGAGCGGGGTCATCGTGCGCGCCGGGGAGGCCCTGGGTTTGCCGGGGCACGTGCGGGTGACCATCGGAGACGAGGCGCAGAACGACCGCCTGGAAAAGGCCCTGCGCGGGATCGCGGGAGGGGGATAGGGGCTACCATGCCGCTGGTCGCGGAGCGCGAAGGCCGGGGCCCGGGCAGGCGCCTCTTCGTTTTCCTGGACGGGCTGGAGTTCATCGCCGGAACCGAGGCTTACGCGGAATTCCTGGAACCTTTGCTCGAGTTCGGGTCCTACCGCTATTACAAGAATCGCCTGGACGAAAGCTACCTCCTCCTGGAGCGCGTGAGGGACGCGCACGCGGTGTTCCTGGACTGGTCTAACCTCGACGCCGAAGTGCTGGCGAAGTGCGACAACCTGGAAATCGTTTCCTATATCGGGGTGGGGGCGGCGAACTTCGTGGATATCGAGGCTGCGACAAGGCGGGGGATCGTGGTGACCAACACCCCGGATTACGGCAACCGCAGCGTGGCCGAGCACGCCCTGGCCCTGGCCCTGGCGGTGGCCCGGCACGTGGCCAGGGGTGACCGCGACCTCAGGAGTGGGAGGTGGACCTCGGCGTCGCTGGAGGGCGTGCAGCTCGCGGGAAGGAGCGTCGGCCTGGTGGGCCTGGGAGCGGTGGGAAGCGAGATGGCCAGGCTGTGTCACGCCTTCGGGATGCGGGTCTTCTACCACGACCCGCGCCGGCGACCGGAGATGGAGGATATCGCGACCTGGCTGGAGCTGGACGAACTGCTGTCCTCCTGCGACCTCGTCAGCCTGCACGTCGCGCTCACGCCCGAGACGCGCGGGCTTATCGGGGAGAGGGAGATCTCCCTACTGCGCCACGGCGCCATCCTCGTCAACACCAGCCGGGGGGAGGTGCTGGACCTCTCGGCGCTGGCGGAAGCCCTGCGCGAGGGCAGGCTTTGGGGGGCGGGGCTGGACAATTACCCGGGAGAGCCGCGTCCCGACCTGGGCGAGCTGCTGGAGCTGGACAACGTGGTGCTCACCCCGCACATCGCCTTCAACACCCGTGAGGCCAAGGACCGCATGACCGCCATCGCGGTGGACAACGTGACGGCTTTCTACCGGGGCGAACCCCGTAACGTTATGAACCCGGACGCCTTGGACATCCGCCGGGGCCGGAGAGGTTGATACAGCGGACGAGCGTAACCCGGAGGTGGGCTGTATGCGGCGTACGGCCCGGATGGCACGCAGCCCGTCGCCGGTCGAGCGGCGCGGCTTCCCTACAGCGTTCAAGGGTGGCGGAGAAAAACCCGAGACAAGGGGAATAAGGATACGCACCCCGATTTCCGGCGGGGAGCCGAGCGGGCCCCGGGGGGTGCGTGAGAGGACGGAAGGAGAGACGGGATGAGGCGGAAAAAGCGTTTCACCGTGGTGATACCCTCCTACTGGGGGAGGAGGTCGGGCGAGCCCTTCAACGAGGAAGACGCCGTCTACGATCACCCCACGCCCCTGGACGGCGAGGGCACCCTGGCCCGCGCGCTGGAGAGCGTGCGCCTGCTTAGGCACCGGGACTTCCGCGTGGTGGTCCTGGGGGTGGCCACCCATCCCGATCTGGAGGCGGAGGTGGGCGAGAAGCTGAAGGGGATAACGGCGCCCTTCAAGAGGTACTACCCCCTGGCCCTCCTTACCCACGGGCACGAGGAAGGGTTGAGGCGCGTACTGGCAGAAAAAGGAAAAGAAAGGCACGCGCGGTTCGTGTCCCTGCGGGGATATTCCAACATCAGGAACTTCTGCCTCATAGCGGCCCACCTGACTGGAGCGGAGGCGGCGGTGCTCTTCGACGACGACCAGGTGTACGAGGACCCCTATTATCTCGAGAAAGTGGAAGAGAACATCGGCGAGGAGCGGGAAGGCGGTCTCGTTCTCGGCATGGCCGGCTATTACGTGAACCCCGACGGGAGCTACCGGGTGCCGCCCAACCGCGATCCGGTCATGGCGGAGTGGCCGGCGGTGGAGCGCATGAACCGCGCCTTCGATATCATCGAGGGCGGCGGGAGGCTCAAGCGCACGCCCTGGGTGTTCGGCGGCAACATGGTCATACACCGCGACCTTTTCAAGCGCGTGGCCTTCGACCCCCTGGTCACCCGCGGCGAGGACATAGACTAC
Organism: Actinomycetota bacterium; assembly: GCA_013178005.1. Lineage (GTDB taxonomy): Bacteria > Actinomycetota > Geothermincolia > Geothermincolales > RBG-13-55-18 > Solincola_B. Next base: position 20,771 of record JABLXL010000041.1, on the reverse strand, counting down.
CTGGTGAACGCGAAATTCCTCGGGCACCATTTCCGGCTCGACAACACCCTCTGGATAAGGCACCTGCCTCCCCCCAAGACCTCTCCTCTCTGGCGCCGCTTCAGGGAGGACCTGGACCGGTTCATCTACAGCCGCGAGAAGCTGCGGCTCCAGGAGCCCGCGGATGAAGGGGCGGGGATGGTGGGCGTGGAGGAGCTGGACCCATACCCCGGGCGATTTCTCCGCGACGACCTGGAGGACCTCATATTCCGCACCTGCGTGCTCATGGCCATGCGGTACCTCTCCCAGGGCGACGCCAGGGGGTACGAGGAGTGCATGAACAACATCCTTAGGGCGCGCTCCCCGGAATGGATGCCGGAGAACCCGTTCCTGCACTACATGGAATGGCGGCGAGGATGGGAGGACTTCATGCGCGAGGCGGAGGATATCCCGGGCCTGCGGTCGGTGGTGGAGGGGGCATTCGATGATCGAGGCTGATCCCTGATGGGCGAATCGCGCACCGTTCTGGACCCGGAGGTCATCCGCCGCTGCGAGGAGATGGGCTGTGCGGACATCCTGGTAGGCATTCCCAGCTTCCGCAACGCCGACACCATCGCCCACGTGGTGCGCGCCGCCGCCGAGGGCATGGTGAGGTATTTCCCCGGCCTGAAGCCGGTGATCGTGAACTCCGACGGCGGCTCCACCGACGACACGGTGAGGGTGGTCCTGGACACCCCCGTTCCCCCCGAGGTTGAGAAGATCGTGACCCCCTACAAGGGACTGCCGGGGAAGGGCTCCGCGTTCAACGCCATTTTCGAGATCGCCTCCCGCCTCAAGGCCCGCATATGCGTGGTGGTTGACTCCGACCTCCGCAGCATCACCCCGGAGTGGATCCGCCTCCTGGGGGAGCCGGTATGGAAAAACAGCTACGGCTTCGTCGCCCCCTATTACATACGGCACAAATACGACGGCACCATCACCAACTGCCTCGCCTACCCCCTGACCCAGGCCCTTTACGGCAGGCGCATACGCCAGCCCATCGGGGGCGACTTCGGCTTCACCGGCTCCCTGGCCCTGCTGTATTCGCACATGGACGTGTGGAAGTCGGATATAGCCAAGTTCGGCATCGATATCTGGATGACCACCACCGCCATCACCGAGGGGTTCCGCATATGCCAGTCGGCCATGGGGGTCAAGATACACGACGTGAAGGATCCCGGCAGTGATCTCGGGTCCATGTTCAGGCAGGTCGCATCCACCATCTTCTACCTCATGGGAGTTCACGAGGTGAAGTGGATGCAGGTTAAGGGATCGACGGCCACGCGCGTTTTCGGGGATCCGCGATACATCGAGCCGGAGGCCATGGAGATAAACGTGGAGAACCTCATCGACCATTTCCAGAGCGGCTTTGAGAGATACCAGGAGCTCTGGGAGCGCGTGCTGGAGCCGGCCAACATGATGGAGGTGTCCTTTTCGAGGATGTCCGAGAAAGAGGAAGAATTTACCTTCCCGGAGAAGTTGTGGGCGAAGGTCGTGTACGATTTCGCGGTGGCCTACAACTTCGACTGCGAGTTGTCGCGGCGGGAGCTCATCGACTCCCTTATCCCCCTCTACTGCGCCCGCACCGCCGACAGCGCCATCAGGACGCGCAACATGACCAGCATGGAGGCGGAGTACCTGGTGCAGCGCCAGGCGGAGGAGTTCGAGTGGTTCAAGCCTTACCTGGTGGAGAAGTGGCTGAAAGCCAAAGCCCTCGCCGGCGGGGCGCCTATCGACAGCCTTCCCCTGAGCGGCTGACGGCGCCTTTTTCGCATGGCCGCGCCGCCCTCCCCCGATCGGCGCGCCTTTCCCTCGCCGGCGTCGCCAGAAAAGAAAGCCTGACTGATCCTCGGCGGCGTTAGGTTTACCCGCCGTCCTGCCGCGCCGCACTCTCACTCCCAATAAGTTGTGGTTGATATGGCTATGGCGCCACACGATGTTGATTTCTTTAAAAAGCGTTTAAAGTGGTTGATTTTCCCGATGAAATGGTCGAATATATAGGCATAATGGAGGAAAATGGTTCATTGTGGAGTATAATGGAGTAAAGGAACCCGAAATGTGGAGCGCCGGTGGGCTTGATGGATATGACCGGGAGCCCGTTTCGGGGGTCGGGGGAGCGTAGAGGGAAAGCGGAGATGTTTTTCGGGTCCTTCGAGCACGCGCTGGACGACAAGGGGCGCGTCATCATGCCCTCCAGGTTCCGCGGCAAGCTCGCGGAAGGGGTGATGATGTCGCGCTGGATCGAGCAGTGCGTGGCGGTGTTCCCCCGCAGCGAGTTCGACAAGTTGGCGGAACGCATACAAGCCCTCCCCGAGGGAAGCAAGGACAGGAGGGATTTCGCGCTCATCTTTTTCGGCCACGCGTTCGAGGCGGAGCTCGACCGCCAGGGGAGGATAACCATTCCCCCCAAGCTGCGGGAGATGGCTGGACTCGACCGCGAGGTAGAGGTGGTGGGCATGATGAACCGCGTGGAGATATGGGACCGCCGCCGTTGGGAAGAGGCCACCCAGGGAGGCCTGGAGCGTTTCGAGCAGACGGCGGAAAGGCTTTCGGAGTTGGGCTTCTGAGGCCGGTACGCAGGGAGGTCGGCGCATGTTGGAGTTGATATCGCAAGCCCGCCGCCAGTGGCCGCAAGTCAGGGGGGAGGCGCGCCGTACCCTGCGCCACCTGCTGGAAGCAAATGGGCGAAGGTGAGGCCAGGCATGTACCCGTCATGCTCTCGGAGGTCGTGGACATCCTGCGTCCGCGGCCGGGAAAGGTCTTCGTGGACGCCACCGTCGGCGATGGCGGGCATGCCCTGGCTCTGCTGGAAGAAATGGGGGGGAAGGGTTGCCTGATAGCGCTGGATCGGGACGGGGAGGCGCTGGATATCGCCCGGGAGCGCCTGGCCACTTACGCGAAATCGACGCTTCTTGTGCACGCGGAGTTCTCGCGGCTGGAGGAGGTGCTGGAGCGGGCGGGCGTGGAGGCGCCGCACGGCATCCTCTTCGACCTCGGGGTGTCCTCGCTGCAGCTGGAGGAGGCGGAGAGAGGATTTTCCTACCGCCGTGGGGCCCGTCTGGATATGCGCATGGACCGCGGCCAGGAACTGGACGCCTGGAAGGTGGTGAACCGCTATGAGGAGGGAGAGCTGGCGCGCATTATCCGCGCTTACGGCGAGGAGCGTTGGGCTTCCCGTATCGCTCGGAACATCGCTCTCGCGAGAAAGCGCGCGCCCATCGATACCACGGATCGACTTGCTGAGATTGTGAGGGATTCAATCCCGGCGGCGGCGCGCCGCCGGGGAGGCCATCCCGCGAGAAGGACCTTTCAGGCCCTGCGGATGGAGGTGAACGGGGAGATGCGCAACCTGGAGGCGGCGCTCCCGCAGGCCATGAAAGTTCTGCGCGGCGGGGGAAGGGTGGTGGTCATCTCCTACCATTCCCTGGAGGACAGGATGGTCAAGAGGTTCTTCGCAGAGCATGGCACGCGCTGCCCATGTGACCCCGCCCTGGAGGGTTGCGGATGCGGTGCGGGCGGGGAGCTGCGCATATTGACCCCCCGACCCCTCACGCCTTCTCAACGCGAGGTGTCGGAAAATCCGAGGTCCCGCAGCGCCAAGCTGCGGGCGGCGGAAAAGAGGTAGACAAGAAATGTCCCTGGCCATGGAGTGGAGATACTCGCACGGCCCGGAGGAGCGGGCGCGAGAGCCCGAGCCGCGGGAGGCCGTGGAGCGCCCCCGCCGAGCGGCGGCGCAGGGGCGAAGGAACCGCGCTATCTTCGCATGTTTCGCTTGCGTGGCCGCATTCGTGTGCGGGTTGCTCCTCCTCTCGGTCTTCCTGCACGTCATGGTGGTGCAGGACGAGGTGAAGACCAGGGATCTGGAGAGGCGGATAGAACTGGAAAAGCGCGACCAGGAGGCGTTGCGGGTGGAGATAGCCTCCCTCGAGGCACCCTCCAGGATAGAGCGCATCGCCGTCGAGGAGTTGAAGATGGTGCAGGTCGCGCGGGCCGAATACCTGGAGACTCCCGCCTTCAGGGCGGCGAGGAACGCGGGGAACGAGCCCGGAGGGGAGGGGATGGTGAGCGACGCGACTTCGGGAGGGGGTATGTAACCGGCCGCAGCAAAGCTGGCGAAAGGTCAACCGGCAAGCGGCGGCGAACCCAAATATGAGGCCGTGAAGCGGCATAAATATATATAGAGAGGCATCCAGGGAGGACGAGATGTCAAAAGGTGGTAAAGGGTATGCCAGGGTGAACCTGGCTGCCCTGGTGTTGTTTCTCGCTTTTTCGGGCGTCGCCTACCGCCTCGTCGACCTGCAACTGGTGAAGGCGGACCGCCTGAGCGCCCTCGCAGAGGACCAGAGATACCGTCTCGCCGATCTCGACCCCACCCGGGGTTGCATCCTCGACCGGGACGGGGAGGTCCTGGCCATCAGCAAAGAGGCTTATTCCATCTACGCCACCCCCTACCTGGTGGAGGACCCGGAGATGGCGGCGGCGGAGCTGTCCCTGGTGTTGCAGAAACCCCGGCAGGAACTGGAGGAGAAGCTCAAGTCCGACGGCGGTTTCGTGTACCTGGAGCGCAAGGTGAGCCCGGAGACGGCGGAGGAGATCGAGGCCCTGGGCATCGCGGGCATAGGCCTGGAGAAGGAGAGCAAGAGGTATTACCCCCAGGGATCGCTGGCCTCCCATGTGCTCGGCTATGTGGGCACGGACAACGTAGGCCTTTCCGGGATCGAACTGCAGTACGACGAGACCCTGGCGGGAAAAGAGGGGGAGGCGGCGGTGGAGCTCGATCCCATGGGCGACCCCATACCCGGAGTCACCAAGATGATCGAGCGCCCCGTGGACGGCAGCGATATCCAGCTTACCATCGATTCCCAGGTGCAGTTCAAGCTGCAGGAGGAGTTGGCCCGTTCCGTGCAGGAGAGCGGGGCCAAGAACGGCTCGGGGCTGGTCATGGACTGCCACACCGGCGAGATCCTCGCCATGTCGTCGTGGCCCGATTACGACGCCAACCTGTTTCCTTCCGTGCCAGCGGAGACGGCGCGGACCAGGCCGGTCACCGACGCCTTCGAGCCCGGGTCGGTGCTCAAGATGGTGACCGCCATGGCCGCCCTGCAGGAGCGCACGGTTACGCCCGGCTTGGTGATCAACGTGCCGCGGATAATAGAGATCGGGGAATACGAGTTCAAGGACGACCACCCCATGCCCAGGGATGACCTGACCTTCGCGGAGATAATCGCCTACTCCTCGAACCTCGGGACCATCAAGACCGCCCAGGCCCTGGGGAAGGAAAAGCTCGCTTCGTACCTGGAGGCGTGCGGCCTGGGGAAGCCCACGGGGATCGATTTCCCCGGTGAGGCGGCGGGGATAGTGCCCGACCCGGGGAGCTGGACCCAGACCTCGCTTCCCACCATCGCCATCGGCCAGGGAATAACGGTCACCCCCCTGCAGCTGGCATGCGTGGCCGCGATCATCGCCAACGGGGGCACCAGGGTGACCCCGCATCTGCTGTTGCGGGAAATCGCGCGCGATGGGGAGAGCGTGGAGTACGAAATCCCGGAGGGCGAGAGGGTGATATCCGCCAACACCGCGGCCTCCCTGCGTTACGTGCTGGGGGAGGTGGTGAGGATGGGGACGGGAACGCGCGCCGCCATGACCCTCTACAACTGCGCCGGAAAGACCGGGACCGCCATGAAGCCGGATCCGGCGGGCGGGTACCGCGAGGCGTATATCGCCACCTTCGCGGGTATGGCCCCCATGGAGGACCCCAAGCTGGTGGCGGTGATCACCCTGGACGAGCCGGGCACGGTATACGGGGGCCTCGCGGCCGCCCCTTGTTTCGCCCGCGTGATGGAGTTCGCGCTGCAGAACCTGGAGGTCACGCCCAGCCTGGAGAAGGTCAACACCCGCGACAAGGTGGTGAACGAGGAATGAGATTGGGGGAGCTTGTAAGCGGGCTCGAAGGCCTCACCCTGGCAAGGGGGGCGGATATAGAGGTGAGGGGGATCGCATACGACTCGCGACGCGTGGAGAGGGGAGACCTCTTCGTGGCCATAAAGGGTTTCCGCACCGACGGGCACCTGTTCCTGGGCCAGGCGGTGGAGCGGGGGGCGGCGGCCCTGGTGGTTTCCAGCGACTGGAAAGGAGGGGCGGACCCGGAGCCCGGAGCCGCCCTGGTGAGGGCCGCCGACACGCGCCTCGCCCTGGCCTTGCTCAGCGACCGCTATTACGGGCACCCCAGCGGAAAACTCGCCCTGGTGGGGGTAACGGGCACCAACGGCAAGACCACCACCGCCCACCTGGTGGCGGCGGCCGCGGAGCGTTGCGGCCGCGCGTGCGGCCTCGTGGGGACGGTTTCCTACCGCGTGGCGGGGAGGGAAGTGCCCGCCGCGCGCACCACCCCGGAGTCCGCCGACCTCCAGGCCATGCTGGCCGAGATGGTGGAGGCGGGTTGCGAGGTGGCGAGCATGGAGGTGTCGTCCCACGCGCTCACGCTGCGCCGCGTGGACGGATGCGAGTTCGCCGTGGCCGTGTTCACCAACCTCAGCCAGGACCACCTCGATTTCCACGCCGACATGGAGGATTACTACCGCAGCAAGGAGAGGCTCTTCGCCGAACGCTCGCGTGGAGGCCTGGCCGCGCGCGCCGCCGCGGTGAACGTAGACGACCCCTTCGGGGAGCGCCTGGCGGAGCGCGCCGCGGGGGAGGTGCTGACTTACGGGACCGCGCGGGGGGCGGAGCTTCGGGGCGTGCTGCTCGAGGCCGGGCTCAAGCGCAGCAGGGTGGCGGTCAAATACCGGGGCGAGGAATGGGAAGGGGAGACCCGGCTCACCGGTCGTTTCAACCTCCACAACATCCTCGCGGCTTTGGCGGCATGCGTCCTCCTGGGCCTGGAGCCCGGTGAGGCCCTGGAGGGCATCCTCTCCCATCCCGGCGTGCCGGGACGTTTCCAGGCGGTGGAGGAGGGGCAGGATTTCGCGGTGCTGGTGGATTACGCGCATACCCCCGATTCCCTGCGTCGCGTCCTGGAGGCCGCGAGAGAGATAACGCCCGGGCGCGTGATCGTGGTTTTCGGCTGCGGGGGAGACCGTGACCGCGGCAAGCGCCCGCTCATGGGCGAGGCGGCGGTGGCCCTGGCCGACCTGGCGTTCATCACCTCCGACAACCCCCGCAGCGAGGATCCCCTCGCCATTATCGCCGAGATCGAGGCCGGCGCGAGGAGCGCCTCAGGCGGGGGGCGCTACGAGGTGATTGCGGACCGGCGCGCGGCCATAAGGGCGGCGCTTGAGGCCGCTTCCGCCGGCGATGTGGTGGTGGTGGCTGGAAAGGGCCACGAGAGGGGGCAGATACTCGCCGACCGGGTGATCCCCTTCGACGACGCGGAGGAGGTAGGCAAGGCTTTGCGGGAGAGAAAGGGGAAGGGTTGATACCGGCGAGGGTCGAGGAGTTGGCGCGAGCGACCGGCGGAACGGTGTTGCTTCCCGCGAGCCGGCCGCGCCTGGCCCTGAAAAGGGTGAGCACGGACACGCGCACCCTTGCGAAGGGCGACCTCTTCGTGGCGCTGCAAGGAAAGCACTACGACGCCCATGCCTTCCTGCGAGCGGCCCTGGAGCGGGGCGCCGCCGCTCTCCTCGTGGCGCGGGCGGATCCCGACGCCCTGCGGCTGGCGCGCGAAAAGGGCGCGGCGGTGGTGCGTGTGCGCGGCACCATGGCCGCCCTGGAACGGCTGGCGGCATGGCAGAGAGAGCTGACAAAGGCGAGGGTGATCGGGATAACCGGCTCCACCGGCAAGACCCTCACCAAGGACTTCACCGCCTCGGTGCTCTCCAGGGCGGGCAAGGTGGTATCGGCGAGGGGGAGCTTCAACAACGAGATCGGGGTGCCGCTTACCCTGCTGGAGGTGAGGCAGGATACCGATTACCTGGTGCTGGAGATGGGTGCCAGGGGTGTTGGCCACATTCGCGGGCTGTGCGAGCTGGCCCGGCCCGAAGTGGGGGTGATCACCAACATAGGCGTGGCGCACCTGCGCTTCTTCCGCACCCGCGACAACCTCGCCCGCGCCAAGGCGGAACTGCTGGAATCGCTGCCGCCCGGAGGAAGGGCGGTGATCAACGGCGACGACGATTACGCGGGGCTGTTACGGGAACTCAGCCCTTGCCCGGTGGTAAGTTTTGGATACTCATCGCGCTGCGAGGTCAGAGCGCGAGACGTTGAGGTGGACGGCGAAGGGAGGGCGGTTTTCACCCTTGGCGTGAAGGGAGGTGGTAAGGCTAGGGTCAGGCTGCCTTTGCCGGGCCGCCATAACGTGGAGAACGCCCTGGCGGCCGCGGCGGTGGGAAGGATCATGGGGGTTGATATGGAATGCATAGTGCAAGGATTGCAGGAGGCCGAGACGACGGGATGGAGGATGGAGATGATTAAGAGGCCGGATGAGATCACCATCATCAACGACGCCTACAACGCGAACCCCGTCTCCATGCGTTCCGCCCTGATGGCCCTTGGGGACATCTCGCGCGAGCGGAGGGCCATAGCGGTGCTCGGGGACATGGGCGAACTGGGGCCGGTTTCGGAGAAAGCCCACGAGGAGCTGGGCCGGATGGCCGTGGAATACGGCACGGACATCCTCATCACGGTGGGCAAGAAGACACGCCTCACGGCAAAGGTGGCCTGCGCGGCGGGCCTTCCCAAGGGAAGCGTGTTCGCCACCGACGGGGTTGACAAGGCGGCGGAGATCCTGCGCGCCATCGTGGAGCCGGGAGACGTGGTGCTCATCAAGGGCTCCCGTTTCCTAGGCCTCGAGAAGCTGGCGGAACTGGTGGCGCGCGACCGGGTGGCATAGAATATCGCTTTGAACGTCAGCCTGGTGACGGCGCCCGCGCGAAGCCTGCCTTTCCCTGGAAGGGAAGGAGATTGCGCGCGGCAGGGAAACCGTGAGGAGGAGAGCCCTTGTACAGGGTGATGGGCGCCTTGCTGTTGAGCCTGGTGGTGTGTATCACCTTCATGCCCTGGCTCATGGGATGGCTCAAACGCCGGGGCATTGGCCAGTTTATCCGCGAGGACGGGCCGCAAGCCCACCTGGCCAAGCAGGGCACACCCACCATGGGGGGCATCCTCATCGTGGCGTCGACCCTGGTGGGCTTCCTGGCCATGGCGCAGAAGCTGCAGGCGGGCACGGGGTTCGCGCTCGGCCTGGCCCTGCTGGGAGGGGGGCTGCTGGGGTTCGCCGACGATTACACAAAGCTGCGCTACGCGCGCTCCCTGGGGCTGAAGGCGCGCAGCAAGCTCTTCTGGCAGCTCGCGCTCTCGCTTGCCATCGCCTACCTGGCGACGCAGCGTTTCGGGGTGGATACCAAGCTGTATTTCTTCCGCAAAGACGCCGTCCTCTGCGACCTGGGGCCCTTCTACTACCTGCTGGTGTTCGTCATGATCATCGGGGCGTCCAACGCCGTCAACCTCACCGACGGCTTGGACGGGCTGGCGTCCGGATCCACTATACTGGTCACCACCGCCTATATCCTCATCGCCTTCACCCAGTTCCGAAACCACCAGTATCTTTACACCCACGTGCAGGGGTCACTGGACATCGCCATCTTCTGCGGCGCCCTCATGGGAGCAAGCATCGGATTCCTCTGGTGGAACTCTCCGCCCGCATACATCTTCATGGGGGACACAGGTTCCCTTGCGCTGGGCAGCAGCCTCGCGGCCATCGCCGTGCTCTCCAAGACCGAACTGCTCCTGGCGGTGCTGGGGGGCATCTTCGTGCTCGAGGCGCTGTCGGTGATCATCCAGGTGGCGGTGTTCAAGGTCACGCGCAGGCGCGTCTTCCGCATGGCTCCGCTCCACCATCATTTCGAGCTCAAGGGGTGGTCGGAGGTGACCACCCTCATCCGGCTGTGGATCGTGGCGGGCTTCTTCGTGGGCATTGGCTTCATCATCTTCTACATCAATTACGTGGGGGGGAAGTGACGCCATGACGGGTAGAGGGGGTAGCGCCCTGCCGGCGGGAATGAGCTCAGCCCTGGTGGTGGGTTTGGGCATCTCCGGGAGGGCGGCGGCGGAGAAGCTCCTGCGGGAGGGCGTGAGGGTCACGGTGAACGACATCTCCCGGGAAGGAGAGGTCCTTGACGCCGCCATGGCGCTGCGCGGGATGGGAGCGGCTTGCGAGCTCGGACACCACGACCTCTCACTGCTCGAGGGAGTCGACCTGGTGGTGGTGAGCCCCGGGGTGCCTGGGAGCATGAAGCTATTGAGAGAGGCGCGGGCCAGGGGAATAGCGGTATGGAGCGAGGTGGAGCTCGCCTGGAGGTTCGCGCGCGGCCCGGTGATAGCGATCACCGGCACCAACGGCAAGACCACCACCACCCGCATGGTGGAGTGGATATGCCGGTGCGCGGGGATGGAGGCGCGAGCCGCGGGCAACATAGGCCACCCCTTCGTGCGGGCGGCGGAGGAGGCCGGAGAAGGGGAGCTTCTGGTGGTGGAAGTCTCCAGCTTCCAGCTCGCCCACACGGAGACCTTCCGTCCCCGCGTCTCGGTGCTGTTGAACGTGGCCGAGGATCACCTAGACTGGCATGCGGACATGGATGAATACGTGGCGGCGAAGAGCCGCATCTGGGCCAACCAGCGCGACGACGACCTGGTGGTCTGCAACCTGGACGATCCGCTCTGCGTGAAGGCCGCGCGCTCCGCCAGGGCCCGGGTCAGGTACTTCTCTCGGTCGCCGGAGGCGGGGGCGGACGTCTTTCTGAAGGAGGGGAGGATGCTCTCGCGCGTGGAGGTCGCGGCGGGGGGCGAAGGGGAGGTCGAGGAGATAATGCGGGCGGCCGACCTGCCCCTGCCGGGGGGGCACAACCTGGAGAACGCCATGGCCGCCGCCGCCGCGGCCATGGGAGTGGGCGTGGAGGCGAGGAAGGCGGGAGAGGCGCTGCGCTCCTTCGAGGGGCTGTCCCACCGCCTGGAGCTGGTGGTCGAGGCCGGCGGGGTGCGGTTTTACGACGATTCCAAGGCCACCAACCCCCATGCCGCCATGCGTGCCCTGGAGTCCTTCCCGGGGCCGCTGGTGCTGATCATGGGCGGCAGGAACAAGGGCCTGGATTTCGGGGAGATGGCGGAGGCGCTGCGCGCGCGGGCGCGCAGGGGGGAGGTCAAGGCGGTATACCTCATAGGCGAGGCCGCGGCGGAGATCGCCTCCGCCCTGGAGGAGGGCGGCTTTCCCGCGGAGATGGAAATGGCGCATGGACTGGAGGAGGTCTTCGGGCGGCTCGGTCCGGTGCTCGGTAGGGGAGACACGGTGCTCTTCACCCCCGCTTGCGCCTCCTTCGACCAGTACGCGAATTACAAGCAGAGAGGCAAACATTTCCAGGAGCTGGCAAAAAAGTACGCGGCGGAGGTACAGAACCATGGCTGATCGCGCCGCCGCCCGGAGGATAGAGGTGGAGAGAGGGAGTCCACCGCGCTCGCTGGTGGAGGCGCGAAAGCGCCGCGACGCGCGGGCGGCGTCCAAGCCCGCTGGCCATCCGACGCGGCGGGAGAGGGCCGTGCGCCCGGCGGTAAGGGTAAAGGCCGAGATCGCGCCGGGGATGACCGGCACGGGGTACTCCATCATGGGCGTGACCCTGGTGATGTTCCTTTTCGGCATGGTGATGATCTTCTCCGCCAGTTCCGGCACCGCCTTCCGCGTCCACGGATCGAGCTATTACTACCTGGCGCGGCAGGCGGTGTGGTTCGGGGTAGGCCTCGCGGCCATGTGCGCCCTGGCCTTCATGGACTATCACCGCGTGGCTGCGATCTCGCCCCTGCTCACCGTCGTCGCCATCGCGGCCCTGGCGGCGGTGCCCGTCATCGGCACGGAGGCCTACGGGTCGAAGCGCTCCATCGAGCTGGGACCCATCGTGGTCCAGCCGTCGGAGATAGCGAAGCTCGCCTTGTTGCTCCTGGCCGCGTTCATCTACAGCCGTCGCTCGGAACGGCTCGACGACTGGCGCGAGATCATCAACCCGGTGCTTGTCGCCACCGCCCTGGCCTGTGGCCTGATCATCATCGAGCCCGACCTGGGGAGCATGTTCATCGTGGCCTTCTCGGTGTTCGCCGTTCTCTACCTGGCGGGGGCGCCGGCGCGCAAGCTCATGGTGCTGGCCGGCCTGGGGGGCGGAGCCACCGTCATCTTCATCTTCTCTTCTGCCTACCGCAAGGCGCGGTTCTTCTCCTTCCTGGATCCATGGAGCGTGGCCAGGGAGGGCGGCTTCCATATCATCCAGTCCATGATCGCCCTGGGCTCGGGGAGGATAACCGGGCTGGGCTTGGGAATGAGCAGGCAGAAATTCTTTTACCTGCCCAACGCCCATACCGATTTCATCTTCTCCATCATCGGAGAGGAAACCGGACTGGCGGGAACCCTGGCGGTGCTCTTCCTCTTCGCCCTTTTCACCTACCTGGGCCTGAAGGTGGCAAGGGGGGCGCCCGACCGCCTGGGAAGGGTTCTGGCCATGGGTATTACCTGCATGTTGGGGGTCCAGGCGGTCATCAACATGGGCGCGGCCACGGGGATCATGCCCATAACCGGAATCACGCTGCCCTTCTTCAGCTACGGCGGATCCTCGCTGGTGATTTGCATGTGCCTGGCAGGTATACTCATAAACATCTCCCGCCAGGAAGCGGGCGAAGGCAGAGGACGCGAGAGAAGGAGCGGACGTGCGGGTGGCGATCTGCGGAGGAGGAACCGGGGGGCATCTCCACCCCCTGCTCGCGCTGGACGGGGAGCTCGCGTCGCGTGAGGGAGTCGAGGTCACCCTCTTTCTCAGCAGCAAGTCGCCCACCGGGAAACTCCTTGCGGGAAGGAAGGTGGTGGAGCTGGAGCTGCGGGGGTTCTCGCGTTCCTTCGAGTTCGGGAACCTGCGTTCCCTGGCGCTGCTCATCTCCGCTTTCCGGCGATGCCGGGCGGAGATGAAAGAGCTTCGTCCTGACGTGGCGGTCTCCTTCGGTGGATACGCGAGCGTGCCCGGCTCGCTGGCCGCCGTGAGCATGGGGATACCCCTGGTCATACACGAGCAGAACGCGATTCCGGGCCTGGCAAACCGCGTGCTGGCTCCCCTGGCGCGAAAGGTGGCGGTGTCCTTCAGGCCGACCCTGGAGGGATCGCGGCGCTGGAGGAGGAAAGCGGTGCTCACGGGAAACCCTTTGCTGCCCCGCTCGCAGGAGGGTGGACACGATGAGGACCCATGGTCGTTTTTCGGCCTCGAGAGGGGGCGCAGGACCGTCGCCGTGATCGGGGGCAGCCAGGGTGCCGCGTCCCTCAACCGGGCCGTGCTCGAATCCCTCCCCGCCTGGAGGGAAAGCGGCGACCTCCAGGTGGTGCACGCGGTGGGGGCGGATAAATTTGACCAGTTCAGCTCGATGCTCGAGGAGGGGGAGACGGGGACCTTCGTCTACCGGCCCTTTGCATACATCGAGCGCATGGATCTCCTGTACGCCGTGGCGGATCTCGTGGTGTGCAGGGCTGGGGCGTCGACCATCGCAGAGCTTGCGGCGGCGGGATGCCCCTCGATACTGGTGCCGTACCCTTATGCTACAGCGGGTCACCAGGACGCGAACGCGCGGGTGCTGGTCTCCCTGGGGGCGGCGGTGCTGGTGCCGGACAGAGAGCTTAACGGAGAAAGGCTCCGAGCGGAGGTGCGGGCCTTGACGGAGGACCGGGCCAGGCTGGAGAGGATGAGCGAGGCGGCGAGGCGCGCCGCGGCTCCGGACGCGGCGGCGCGCCTCGCCGACCTGGTGATGGAGGTCGCGGGGAGGGCGGTATGACGGGAGGAGGAAGGGTCCATTTCATAGGTATCGGGGGCGCAGGCATGAGCGCCATCGCGGTGGTCCTCCTCGCCCGAGGATTGCAGGTAAGCGGGTCCGACCTCAAGGAGTCTCGCAATACCCGCAGGCTGCGCCAGATGGGGGCCAGGGTCTTCATCGGCCATCGTCCGGAGAACGTGGAGGGCGCCGACGTGGTGGTGGTGTCCTCGGCCATACCGGAGAGAAACGTGGAGCTGGCCAGGGCGCGCGAGAAGGGAATCACCGTCATGCCTCGCGCCGCCATGCTGGGGGAGATCATGGAGGGGGGGAAGGGGATCGCCGTGGCCGGCACCCACGGAAAGACCACCACTACCTCCATGCTGGCCATGATCCTCCGGGAGGCGGGGCTCGATCCCACCTACGTGGTGGGAGGGGAGCTCAACGACGTGGGGAGCAATGCCCACGCGGGTCAGGGCGAGTACGTGGTGGCGGAAGCGGACGAGAGCGACGGATCCTTCCTTCTCCTCAAGCCTTGGGCCGCCGTGATCACCAACATCGAGGAGGACCACCTGGATTACTTCGCGGATCACGAGGCCATCCTGGAGCATTTCCGTCGCTTCGCTTCCTTGTTGCCGCCCGCAGGGATCCTGGTGGTGAACGGCGACGACCCGGGGTCAGCGTCCGTGGCGGACGGCGCCCGGGCGCGCCGGGTCACCTTCGGGGCGGGGGAAGGGAACGATTATCGCTATGCGGACGTGCGCCTGCTCAAGGGGGGCGTGGAATTCACGCTGCGCGCGCCGGGAGGGACATCGAAAGAGGTGAGCCTGCGGGTGCCTGGACGCCACAATGCGCTCAACGCCACCGCGGCGCTGGCGCTCGCCCTGAGCATGGGGGTGGACCTCGAAAAGGCGGTGCGGGCCCTTGAGGCCTTCGGGGGCGTGAAGAGGCGCTTCCAGGAAATGGGAGTCGTGGCGGGAGTGAGGTTGGTGGACGACTATGCCCACCACCCCTCCGAGGTCCTAGCCACCCTGGAGGCGGCCAGGAACGAGGGTGCGGATCGCGTGGTGTGCATCTTCCAGCCCCACCGCTACTCGCGCACCGAGTGTCTGTGGGAGGAGTTCGGAAAAGCTCTGGGGCTCGCGGACCTGGTGATCGTCACCGATGTCTATTCAGCCGGCGAGGAGCCCCGTCCGGGGGTGAACGGAAAACTGATCGTGAACGCCATCCTCGACCATGACCCGAGGAGGCAGGTGGTATACCTTCCCCAGCGCTCCACCTTGGGAGACGGGGCGGCGCGCTTCGTCCGCCCGGGAGACCTGGTGTTGACCATGGGCGCAGGCGACGTGTCGCAGTGCGCGGCGGAGATAGCCGCCGTTATCCGCGCCAGGGAGGAAGGCGCATGCGGGTGAGAAACGTTGGAGCGGGGGGTGGGGCCTGGGCGGAGGTGGCGGCGAGGCTAAAGGGCCGTTTCCTGGGAAGCATGATCGAGGGGGCCATGCTCTCCGAATACACCACCTTTCGCATCGGGGGCCCCGCGGACCTGATGGTGTTCCCGAAGGGGATCGGCGACCTGGGACGCCTGCTCGAAGCCATAGCAGAAACGGGGTGCCCGTGGATGGTCATGGGAAACGGCTCCAACCTCCTCTTCTCCGATAGGGGCTTCCGCGGGGTGGTGGTGGTGCTGGGGAGGGGATTCAACAGGGTAAAAAAGAACAATAAATGTGAAGTTTATGTTGAATCAGGTTGTTCCATAAACCGCTTCCTTTCCTGGGCTGAGGAGGTTGAGCTGGGGGGGCTGGAGGACCTTGCGGGCATCCCGGGAACCATGGGCGGGGCGGCGCGGATGAACGCGGGCGCCATGGGGACATGCATAGGAGACAGGGTGCTCGAGCTGAGCGTGATGGGAGAGAGCGGCGGAGAGGTGCAACATCTGGCGCTCGACCGCGATAAAGCCGGGTTCGGATACCGGCGCTCGGGAGTCAAGGACCGGGAGATTATATATATAGTTAAACTAGAGCTTTATAAAAAGGACAGGAAGGAGATAAGGGCGCGAAAGGAGCATGTGCTGGAGTGGAGGAGGAGGCACCAGCCCCTCGAATATCCCTCGGCGGGAAGCGTGTTTAAGAACCCGACGGGGATCTCGGCGGGTGAGCTCATTGAGCGTTGCGGCCTCAAAGGAGCGCGCTCGGGCATGGCGCAGATCTCGGAGAAACACGCCAACTTCATCGTGAACCTGGGCGGCGCCAGTGCGGACGACGTCCTTTCCCTGATCCGCAGGGTGAAAGAAGAGGTGCAAGGGCGGGAGGGAATAGAGCTGGAAGAGGAAATAAAGATAGTAGGGGAGGTATTGGAGGCCTGATGGCGATGCGCGTAGCGGTGCTCATGGGAGGGACGTCCGCCGAGAGGGAGGTTTCGCTCCGCTCGGGACAGGCGGTGTCCTCCGCCCTGCGCGATCTGGGCCACGAGGTGGTGGAGGTGGACGTGGGCCCGGACATCGCTTTGCGCATGACGGAACTCCGGGAAACCATAGACGCCGCCTTCCTCGCCCTGCACGGGCGCATGGGAGAGGACGGCACCATCCAGGGGCTGCTGGAGATACTGGCGATACCTTATACCGGCTCCGGGGTCATGGCCAGCGCCTTGGCCATGAACAAGCACCTGAGCAAGCAGGTCTTCCGCGCTCGCGACATACCCGTGGCCGAGGACGAAGCGGTGGGCGCCGCGAGGGTCGCGGAGCGGGGGTTGGGGAAAGTCGCGGAAGAGGTCTCCGCCCGCCTGGGGTTCCCCTGCATGGTCAAACCCAACTGCGAGGGATCGACGGTGGGGGCACGCAGGGCACGCAACATTGCCGAACTCGAGGAGGCCATCGAAGAGGCCCTGCGGTACGATGACCTCCTGCTGGTCGAGCGCTTTATCGAGGGCCGCGAGGTTACCGTGGGACTGGTGGGCGGAGAGCCCGTGGTCCTGCCCGTGCTGGAAGTAGTTGCCAGCAAGGGCGTTTACGATTACGAATGCAAGTATACGCAGGGAATGACGGAGTACATCGTCCCCGCCCCCATTCCCGATGAGCTCGCGGAGAGGCTGCGGCGACTGTCCCTGGAGGCGCATTCGGCCTTGTGCTGCGAGGGCCTTTCCCGCGTCGACTTCATGCTCGACGAAGAGGGACGCCCCTATTGCCTGGAGGTCAACACCATCCCGGGGATGACCTCTCTCAGCCTCATCCCCAAGGCGGCCGCCGCGGCGGGACTTTCCTTTCATCGCGTGGTGGAGATGGTCCTCGAAACCGCGCGCCTGAAGATCAACCGGGAGGGGGGGTGCCGTGAGGTCGGTTAGCGGCGGAAGCGGCGGGGCGCGGGTAAGGGCCTCAAGGGCCAAGTCCCGGGTTACGGCGAGGAAAAAGGCCGAGGCCTCCAGCCGTGCAAGGAAGGCACGCGCTCTGCCGATTTCCCGCGGGCGTGGCGGCGGAAGCGCGGAGAGAGGCGTACGCGCGGGAGAGGCCGAGGCGCGGGAGGAAAATGATAGGAAGCTGCTTAAAGGAAAGACGGGGGGAAGAGCGAAGCAAGGCTCCGCTGGGGCGCACAACCGCGTTGTAAAGAAGGGGCCGCGCGTTGCGGTGAAGAACGCCGCCGGCGCGGGGGCGGAAGGTCGCGACGGAAATGCCGCGAGGGGCGCGGCCGAGGGAAAGGCCAAGGGCCGGGGCAAGGGGACCAAGCGGTATGCTTCCAACGCGCTCCCAAAGGCGGAGTCCCCCCTGGCGGATCCCGCGAGGGGCGCGGCCGAGGGAAGGCCAAGGGCCGGGGCAAGGGGACCAAGCGGTATGCTTCCAACGCGCTCCCAAAGGCGGAGTCCCCCCTGGCGGATCCCGCGAGGGGCGCGGCCGAGGGAAAGGCCAAGGGCCGGGGCAAGGGGACCAAGCGGTATGCTTCCAACGCGCTCCCAAAGGCTGAGGCCTCCATGGCGGATCCCGCGACGCAAGGTCGGAACCGGGGCCGGGGAAAGGAGGGCAAGAGAACTCCTGCCCTCGTGGGCGCGGGGACGGCGGCGAGCGTCTCGCCGGGCGGCGGGACGGGTCGCGAGGGCGCCGGACGCGCAGGGATCGAGGAAGGGTCTCGGAAAGCGCGAGCCTTTGGCTCCGCGAGAGAGATGATACTGGGTGTTTTGCTGGTGGCTGCGACGGGATGCCTCCTTTGGGTCTACACCTTTACGGGGGTCCTGAACGTGAGGGAGGTCGTGGTGCGGGGCAACGAGAGGCTGGACGCCTCGTTCCTGCGCGCACTCAGCGGCATAACCCCCGAAACGCACCTTTTGAAAATGGACGTGAAGGCGGTGGAGAGGGCTTTGCTCACGGAGCCTTACGTAGAGAGCGTGGAGGTGTCGAGGCATTTTCCGGCCACGGTGTCGCTGGACGTGAAGGAGAGGAAGCCGGTGGGCTACGTGTGCCAGAGCGGCAGGTTCGCGCTGGTCGCGGTGGACGGCATGGTGCTGGAGAGCGTGGAGCAGGCACCCCCCGCCCTGGCGGAGATCCGGGTTGCCGGCATGCCCCTCCTGGTGCCTGGCACACGGCTGGAATCGGAAGGATTCCTCCAGGTGGCCTCCTTGCTGTCAAGCATGGACGAATCCCTAGCGACACTGGTGAGCGCGGCCGGCAGCTCAGGCGGCATGCTTT
This sequence comes from Actinomycetota bacterium, assembly GCA_013178005.1. Classification (GTDB taxonomy): domain Bacteria; phylum Actinomycetota; class Geothermincolia; order Geothermincolales; family RBG-13-55-18; genus Solincola_B. The sequence goes on along the minus strand of JABLXL010000041.1, from coordinate 2,323 downwards.
TCCTGGAGGCACGAGGGATAAAGGTGCTGTACGGCGACCTCTCGGAGCTCGAACGCAAAAATTCCATAACCTGCCTGGCTTTGGCGGAGCTCGTAGATCGCTACGGGGCGGTGGAGTATATAGACGTCTCTTTTCCCGATCGCCCGGCGATAAAACCGGTCGCGGAGGAAGAAGGGGAAAGCTTGGGGGTCCCGTAGGGTACCGGAGAGTGCCATCCCCTCAGGGGCGGGTTTCCCCACATGTCGGCATCCATTTCTGGAGTCCCCAATTCCCGGCATTCATCTGGCCTGTCTGTAATCAAAGCTCTGGATATGGCGAAAAAGGAATCGCCTGTCGGTATTGATAAAGACTTAACAGTTAGACAATTATGCAAGTATAATGTTACCGTTAAGGTATAATGGTTAAAGTAATAGCTCGCCCGGTGGCGTGGATCGCCCACGGATGGCGAGAGTGGGATCTGTAGCGGGTAAGCGAGCGAGTTTGGTCAACTATAAAGCCGCGCCGTTGATCCCGGCGCGTGAGCTCGCGACGGGGTTGCGGGAGAGAATTCATGGGAGGGTGTGGGAGAGACGGGAAGGCAGAGAAGAGCGAGAGAGACAAGGATAATAAATTCAGGTCAGCGAGAGAGGGAAGGAAAAGGAGGCGGAAGGGAAGGGCAAAGGAAGGGCAGGAGTCGGCGCCTTGTGATCGGCGGGTGCATCGCAGATATGCTGGCGCAGGAATCCGGGCGTGAACCATGGAACGGTGGGACGGGTACGGTCCCGGGAGTCCATATGAAGCGCGGGGGATACGGCGACTGAAACTCCCGCCCGTGGGAACTTTGGGAACCCCATCGAACCTGAACACGATGCGGAGGTATCTGGAAAAAGTATGAAGAAGGAAGAGGATGGGGAAGGATATGGGACAAGCCTTGTCGTAGTCTATTGATGACGGCGCGAGGAGGATAGGATAGAAAAAAGTTACGACAAGGGCGGCAATGTCTCAACTACGAGTTTAGACTTTGAGAGCGCGCCTCGAGGTTTTTCGAGAGGCCGGGAATAAGGAGGGACCGGAGATGCCGGAGACAGCGACCAACTATCTGGCGGTGATCAAGGTGGTCGGCGTGGGAGGTGGCGGCACCAATGCCATCAACCGTATGATCGACGCCGGGCTCAAGGGCGTGGAGTTCGTGGCGATCAACACCGACGCACAGGCCCTCCTGATGTCCGACGCCGACGTAAAGGTGTACATCGGCGGAAATATCACCCGGGGGCTGGGAGCGGGTTCCAACCCCGAGGTGGGGGAGCAGGCTGCGCTTGAGAACAAGGAGGCGATCAGCGAATCCATCAAAGGCGCGGACATGGTCTTCATAACCGCCGGCAAGGGAGGCGGGACGGGGACCGGTGCATCACCCATCGTGGCGGAGATCGCGAAGGAGCAGGGGGCTTTGACCATCGGCGTGGTGACGCGCCCCTTCTCCTTCGAGGGTCGCAAGCGCGCGCAGCAGGCCGAGGCGGGGATCGATAAGTTAAGGGAAAAGGTGGACACCCTCATCATCATCCCCAACGACCGGCTGCTGGAGGTGGCCGAGCAGAAGACCTCCATCCTCAACGCCTTCCGCATGGCCGATGACATCCTGCGCCAGGGCGTCCAGGGCATCACCGACCTCATCACGGTTCCGGGGCTCATCAACCTGGACTTCGCGGACGTGCGCACCATCATGTCCAACGCGGGATCGGCGCTCATGGGGATTGGTGTGGGAAGCGGGGAGAACCGCGCTTCCGAGGCGGCCAGGGCGGCCATCTCGAGCCCACTGCTGGAAGCCTCCATCGAGGGGGCGAAGGGCATCCTGCTCAACATCTCGGGGGGCACGGACCTGGGGCTGTTCGAGGTGAACGAGGCGGCGGAGATCATAGCCAGCGTGGCCGACCCCGACGCCAACATCATCTTCGGCGCGGTCATAGACGACTCCCTGGGCGACGAGCTCAAGGTGACGGTCATCGCCACGGGATTCGAGTTCGGTACCGTGCCCTCCAAACCCGGTCGTCGCGGGGTGAAAACGGAGGCGCCTCCGGAGAAGACTATGGTCTTCGAGTCGGAGGAACTGGACATCCCGGTCTTTCTGCGCAATAAGTAGTTTTGGGCCGGATTCCATGGCCGGCCGCGGGCCGGCCGGCGCGAAGCTTGAGAGGCGGCTCTATGGGCCGCCTTTATATTGTGTGCCGGGCATGGCCGGCAGCTCGGGGGTGAAAGTCCCCTGTCCAACCTGACGGAGGTGAAGGACTAGCGAAGCGCAAGGGCTCAATCGCGAGGTTGAGTCTGAAGGAAGCGCAGGAGCAAAACC
>JABLXL010000040.1 GCA_013178005.1 Actinomycetota bacterium | reverse complement strand
CCCCCTCTTTTTCGAGCCTATGCATGGTGCTCAACCCCGACGTCGCCGCCTTCGCGGACGCCGACTTCCTCACCGTGCTGGCCCGCTAGGCTCCCGGCCTTCGCCCTCTTCCCCCTCTTTTTCGAGCTTGATGCTCACCCGAAGGCGCCTGCGGGGGCCGCCTTTCCCCTTCGCCCTCCGCCTCAAAGCCCGCAGGCCCAGCCAGGCCGCGACCGCCAGCAGCGCCACAAACAGCAGCCAGAGCAGGGGGATAACCGTGAAGCCGGCTTCCGCCCTCTCCTCCACCTCGAAGGTGAACTGGTCGGGTCCGTACATGATCACCGCCTCGGCCCTGAACCTGCCCAGGCAGGGAGGAGAGGGCAGCGATCCCTCGAAGTAGCGCACCGTCCCGGGGAGCACGGTCATGGAGCCGAGCTCGACCTCCCCCGCCCCTCGCCCGAAGGAAGCGCGGTAGCGGATGGCGGCGAACACGGTGATGTGGACGTTGCCGGTGTTCTCCACCGCCAGCCGGTACCTGATGTTCCGCGCCGGCCACCTCGCCTGGCCCTCGGCGGGCGGGCCCCACAAGGACCAGTAATCGCTCTCCACCTCGAAGCCCTCGATCCTCCCCTCCCGCACGATCTCCCCGGGGACGGTGAGCAGCACCTGGCAGCCTATGCGGGGGGTGAGCTCCGCCCCCTGTCCCGGCTGGGGAGTGGAGGCGTCCTGGAAGAAAAGCACGGCGAAGTGCCCCCCCGGCTCGGCATCCTGCGGCACCCTCATGAGGAAGGAGGGGCTCGCGGACGCGCCCGCCGGGAGCTCGAGGGCATCCTCTCCCTCCACCTCGATCCAGGGAGCGCAGGAATAGGGGTAGTGCCCCGGTTCCTCGAAGATGAAGGTGTTGTCGGGGGTCACCGAGAAATCCATGGCGTAGATGCGCAGGCGCAGTGGGTCGGCTCCGCTGTTGCGCAGCTCTATGGAGAACCGGGCCGTCTCTCCCGCCGGGACCTCCAGCTCCATCTTGGCGGGGATGACCGTGAGGTCGAATCCCTGGGCCCGCGCCGGCGGCGCCCACGTCAGGGTAGAAAGCGCGGCTGCCAGCAGGACCATTGAGCAAACCATGGCTCTTCTCATGATGTGATTATATCCGCACGGTTCCCACAGCGCACGTGAAGGGGGCCCGGGTCGCCCCGGGCCCCCTTTCCCGCCGGCAAGTCTTACCGAGCTATGACGGTATAGGTATGGGTCGCCGAGTAAGTGTCGGGGGACTCGTCCCAGGTCACCGTGAGGCCGTAGTTCACGCTGACGTCGATGTTGTTCCCCTTGATTCCCTCAGCCACCATGGTGGGCGAGCCCGTCGCCCCGAACTCGGTGGCGCTGTTCCGCACCGCCGTCACCCGCCCACTGGCGGAAGACGAGGTGAAGGTGAGCTGGCTGGAGGGGATGACGTTGGCCGGGTCGGTACCGGTGAGATCCCGGTTCTTCTCCACCTGCAGCCTCCAGTCGACGTTGGAGCGCACCGTGGCCGTAAGGCCGTCGGAGTAGGAGCCGGTCTCTGGATCGAGGCTGCCCCCGCCGAAGTTCACCGCGTTCTTGGACACGGAGAGGCGTATGGTCTGGGCTACCGGCGCGGTGACGGTGACCTGTTCGGGATTCGCCGCCAGGGCGAACCCCCCCACCGCCACCACGAGCAAGGCCGCCAACGCCCCCATCAGGACCGCTGCTCTCGTCTTTCCTTTCATCTTCGCCTCCTTTATCGAGAGTTTTCCTTTCTTGCAAGCATCCGTCGCATCCGGTTAATAAATCGATGATCCGCGTCAACTTGCGCTTCATTATTCCGCGAGCGGACACATCGCGGAGGTAAGCGGCGCTCGTGGAATGGCGAGCGGCCGCCTTGCCAGCCGGTTCCCGCCGACCCGCCCCTTGCCCTCCGGCTCAGGCCTGTGCGTTGAGGATGGGCCCGCCCATCTTGAGGAAAAACGACCTGGCTGAGTTTCCTGACGACTCCGGCTCAGGCCTGCTCATTTACGATCAGCCCGCCCAGCGGCCTTCTGATTCGTGCCCCCTCCCGAACGACAGGCCGACCCCGCGAGCCGCCCGCCGGCAACGTTCCCCTCCTCCCCCGTAGCCTTCCTGCCATAGCACGACGACGCGCGGGCTAAACCCCTTCCGCGTGGACTCCGAAACAATAACTTGGGAAGATCCCGGCGCCTGAACGGCCCGGACGTCTCCCCGGGTGGGGCGGTCGTATAAGGGGAGTTCTCCCTTGGGGTGAGACCCGTTATGGCCGTCGAAGCTGAGACCAGGCGCAGCTACTTCGTCCTCCAACTGGCGCGCATGCTGGAGGGGGAGGGCATTGAGCTGCCCTCGTTCCTCCTCGACCTGCTCGATAAGCCCTTTTCCTCCTTCACCGCCGAGGACCGCGCGCTATACGAAGGCCGGATCAAAGCCAAGGGCCTCATGCCCCTCTTCGCCCGGCTGCTGCAGCGTGCCTACGAGGCCTCTCCCGAGAGCTCCCGCCACAGTTGGCGCGGCATGTACCACCTGCTCAAGGACAGCCCCATCAAGGTCTGCGCCGCCTTCGTTATCCATGCGGAAGGCGAGGGATCCGCGGCAACCGAAGCCGGAGACGGCGGCCCCGCGAGGGTCCCTCCTCCCAAATCGCCCACGGACGCGCCGTCTTGGCCCTCCCGAGAGAGGCCCGCTCCCGCGTCCGAAGCACCGTGTAAGAGCTACTTCACCAAGAAGCTCGAGCGCAAGCTGGAGGAGCGCGGCATCAAGGTGCCCGCCGCCATCCTCTCCCTCCTTGACAAGCCCTTCGACCAGTTCACCCCCGAGGACAAGGATTTTTACGAAGCGGAGTTCAAGGGAAGGCAGCTCCTGATCCTGTTTTCGGATCTCCTGGCCGAGCTCTACGAGGAGACGGGGAAGTGCGAGAGCGGGTGGAGCGCCATGTGCCGCTTCCTCAAGGACACCCCCATCAAGCTCATGGCCACCTACGTGCTGAAGGAGGAGGAAAGGCTCGAAGAAGCGGTCGAGGAGGCGCCCCTGGAGCCCGAGGCGGGATCGCGTCCGCGTGAAAAATATAACGTCCGGCGCTACCAGCCCGATCCGTCAAGGGGCAGGGAGTCGGGGGGAAAAAGGCCAGGGCTTTTCCGCTGACGCCCGGGCGCAACCGTCACGGCCGCGTGAGGCTGTGAAGGGAGTCAGGTCACCAAGCCGCGCCGAAGGGCGGCCGCCACCGCCTCGGTGCGGTCGCTCACACCCAGCTTCTCGAAGATGTGCGCGATGTGGGTCTTCACCGTCTGGGAGCTGATGAAGAGCTCCTCTGCTATCTCGCGGTTGGACTTGCCGTCGGCCAGAAGCTGGAGCACCTCCAGCTCGCGGTTGCTGAGGCCGTAAGTCTCGCGGTTGCGGCGGGCAAGGGACACGTATTCCTTGAGCAGTTTGGCCTGGGCATCGGGATGAAGGCTGGCGCCCCCTTTATGAACCTCTTTGATGGACTTTACCAGCTCGTCCAGGCCGGCGTTCTTGAGCAGGTACCCCGTGGCTCCGGCCTTCACCGCCTCGTAGACGTAGGCCTCCTGATCCAGCATGGTGAGCATGATCACCGCCGCCTCCGGGCACTCCTTCTTCACCAGCCTGGTCGCGGTGATCCCGTTCATGCCCGGCATGCTCACGTCCATCAACACCACGTCGGGCCGAAGGGATCTGGCCTTAGCCACCGCGTCGTCGCCGTCCTCCGCCTCGCCCACGATCTCTATCTCCGGGTTTACGCGCAGGAGATTGACCAGGCCCTCCCGCACCAGGCGGTGGTCGTCCACCACCAGCACCTTGATGGTCCTGTTGCCCAACTCATACCTCCCCGGCTATCCCTCGCAAGGGCAACCTCGTGACCACCGAGGTCCCCTTGCCCCTGCCCGACCTTATCTCCAGCGAGCCCCCCAGGGACTCGGCGCGCTCCCTCATCCCCACCAGCCCGAACCCGGCCGTGAAGCGCCGCTGCGCCCCGGAGGCGTCGAAACCCACCCCGTCGTCCGTGATCTCCAGCACTATCGTATCCCCTTCGACACGGAGCGATACCTTGGCCTGGTTACAGCGGGAGTGTTTGAGCACGTTGTTTACCGCTTCTTGCGCGATGCGATAAAGGGCCGTCTCCGCTTCCAGGGTCAGGGGAGGCAGCCCTCCTTGCGCCGTCTCGAGGATGATATGACAGCCGGCCTTCTCCTGCAACTGCGCCACGTGTTTCTCCAGCGCTACCTCCAAGCCCAGGTCGTCCAGGACCGAGGGGCGCAATCCCGCCACGATCCTACGCATCTCGGAGATGCTGCCGTCCATGATCCTTTCGGCCTCCTGCAAGGCCGATGCCGCTTCGGGGTCCGCTTCCCCCATGCGCACCGCGCACAGCCGCAGGCGGTAGAGGGCGCTTACCAAGTTCTGGATGACGCCGTCGTGGAGCTCCACCGCCACCCGGCGGCGCTCGTCCTCCTGGGCGGTGATGACTTTCTGCAGCAACTGCCGCTGCACCTCCTCGTCGTAGCGCAGGTCGTCGTAGAGGCGCGCGTTCTCTATGGCCATGGCGGCCTGGTTGCCGATGGCCGCCAGGAGCTCCGCCTCCTCCTCGCTGAAAAGCAGGTCTTCAGAGCGGCCTAAAAGAAAAGCCCCCGTGATCCTCCCCTTGACCTTCAATGGCAACAGGAAAAGCGCCTCGAGTTTATCCAGCAACCCCGCCTCACCCTCAGTCAAGAGGTCTCCGGGTTCGACGCGCCGAGGGCTCGCGGCGTCGCCCCTCTCCTCTCTCACCAGCTCCTCCAGGCGCCGCGGCTCCAGGTCGAGCTTGGCTGGCCCCTCGCCCTCCAAGCCGGGGGCCGAGCACGCGGAGGCGATGCGCAGCGATCCATTCTCTCCCTCGAACAGCCCTATGCAACACAGGTCGAGGTCGAAGAGTTTTAAAAGCTCCCCGGTAATAAAGCCCAGGATGTCGTCGATCTCCAGGGTGGAGATGAGGGTCTCGGTGATGCGGTAAAGGGTGGATACCTGCAGGCCCTTGATGCGGTCGCGCCTGATCTCCTCCTCCACTTTGCTGTGCCGCGGCTCCAGGACCCTGGCCACGTAGTCCTTGAGGGTCTCGGGATCGAAGGGCTTGGTAATATATTCCACGGCCCCACCGCTGTACCCCCTGATGCGGTCGACGTCGGAGTGCCGGGCAGTCACCACCACCACAGGAATGTCAGAAGTAGCCCGGTCCGATTTAAGGGCTTTGAGGACATCCCAACCGTCCATCACCGGCATCATGATATCCAGCAGTATGCAGTCGGGGGGGCGCCGAGAGACCTCCTCCAGGGCCTCCCTACCGTTGTGGGCTATGCGCACGTCGAATCCCTCGAACTGAAGGTTCAGCGCTATGATCCTGGCCACGTCCGGCTCGTCGTCCACCACCAGGATGTCCGCCTTCTTTCTCTCTTCTCCCCTTGTCATGTATATGCCTCTCTCCAGGCCGGGAAAGCGACTCCGGCCGCCGGGAAGCCCGACAGCCTCTCCGAAGCCCGTTCGGCCCGCGCCGCTTGTTTGTCCTCGCCTACAGCAACGGCGCGGCGTTATAAAATGCGTCGGCACGAGGTGGATTTTCTTTAATGACGGTGGCATCGGCGATGCAATGCCTTCCCAAAAGCCTTCTGAGTGTTTCTCCATCCCAGTCCTTGCCGCTTCACCCAATTCGCAGTGATATATTAGCGTCGCCGTCTCGAGGCCACGCGGCACGCGATCGCGCCGGCGCGCGAGGCGAATCGGTTATGCGTTCGGGAGCCCTGGCCGATAGAAGAGTTGGAGGAAGAACCGCGCCGCTTTGCGGCATTGTCGTGGAAAGAGAGCACCGGAAGGGAGGGTGATAGGGATGAAGATCCGTCGCTGCAAGGAATGCGGTTTCGCCTACTGGCTGGCCAAGTCCCTGGAGTGGCACGATAACGGCACCATCACCAGCCGGTTCCGCAAAGACTATCGCACCCTTATCATCGAAGCGGACTTTTTAAGCGAGATCTTCCGCGCCATCGAGGATTCTATTGGAGCCCCCATCGGCCACGTCGTCTTCGAAGCCCAGCGGCGCGCCTCCAAGGACGTCATCGACGCCAACCTCAAACGGGCCCGCTGGGCCATCCGCCATCTCCCCGGGCTGAACCGCGGGGCCATCGCCTATTTCAACCGCCTGGCCTCCTGGTGCGGCCAGGCCTATTCCAGGACGGTCCGATACGATCCGGGGGGGCCCTCCTCGGCCCTGATCCGCAATCCCTTCAACCGTGACCTCATGGCGGCTATCGTGACCGGGGCCCTGGAGAGCCTGGCTGAAACGCCGTACGAACACCACTGGGAGAAAAGGGGCGCAGACGACGTGCTGGTGGTTGAGCCCACGGGCGAGCACCCCGAGATATCGGAGCGGCTGGCGTATTCCGTGCCCCCCCTGAAAGGAGGCGGCCGGGCCTTCGAGCGGTGCCCCGGATGCGGGGTCCCCAGGAAGCTCGGCGCCCTGAAATGGGATCCGGACCGGGGAACGATAACGGACACCAGGCGGGGTATCCGCGTGGTTTTCCTCGAGATCTACACCACCAACGTGGTCCTGCGAGAGCTGATCGAGGAGCTGGGGGACGAGATCATCCCGGTGATCGTGGACGCCCAGCGTTCATACTCCCTCTCGCACATCGCCGCACATGCCCCTGGAGGCGCATCCGGGGGCCACGGCCTCTGGGAAGACACGCTCGAAAACCTGGCGCTGTACGGGCAGGGCAATGCGGAAGTCCGCGCCCGGGAGGGGGAAAAGATTATCGTCGCGGTGGAGAACCCCTTCAACGAGTACGTTCTGGCGGGGCATCTCGCCGCCCTCTACGAGCTGGCGGAAGGCGGCAGGCCGGAGGTGAGCTGGGAGTTATCGGACCGCTCCACGCTGGCCTTCACCCTTTCACGCTGAGGGTGGATGGCGGAGAAGCGGGCGGGGCATCTCGCCGCCCTCTACGAGCTGGCGGAAGGCGGCAGGCCGGAGGTGAGCTGGGAGTTATCGGACCGCTCCACGCTGGCCTTCACCCTTTCACGCTGAGGGTGGATGGCGGAGAAAGGTCGGTCAGCGTCCCTTCGCGGGATAGGGCTTTCCCTCCCCCAGCACGGCGTGCACCAGCGGCATGAGCTCACTGATCTTCAGGGACTGGGGGCACCTGTCCTCGCACTCCCCGCATCCGGAGCAGGATGACGCCCGCTCCGCCTCGGCGAAGAAGCGGAAGTAGCGGAAGCGCGAGGTGAGCAGATCATCGTACATGGCGCCGTGGTCGTAAAGGCCGAACATCTCGGGTATGTTCACCCCCTGCGGGCAGGGAAGGCAATACCCGCAGCGCGTGCAGGAAACCGCGGCCTTGGCCTCGAACCTGGCTCGCGCCTCCGCTATGAGCTCCAAACCCTCCTTTCCCAGGGGTCGCTCCTCCGCGGCCTCCGCCGACGCGATGTTCTCCTCCAGTTGCCGCATGTCGCTCATCCCGCTCAGCACCACCGTGACCTCGGGCTGGTCCCACAGCCACTGCAGAGCCCATTCGGCGGGGGTGCGCCCCCCTCCGCGGGCGTCGAACAACTCCCTTACCTCCCGCGGGGGTCGCGCCAAATTTCCCCCCAGCAGGGGCTCCATGACCACCACGGGGACGCCCTTCGAGGCGGCGTGCTCCAGCCCCCGCCTCCCCGCCTGGTTTTCCACGTCCATGTAGTTGTACTGGATCTGGCACATGGCCCACCCGTCATATCCGTCGATGATCTCCCGGAAGGAGGCGTGGACGTCGTGGAAAGAGAAACCGATGTGCCTTATCCTGCCGTCGTCCACCGCCGCCTCCGCCCTGCGCAGCAGGCCGAGCTCCAGGATCCTCCTCCAGCGGCCCGCGTTCAGGCCGTGAAAGAGGTAATAGTCGATAGCCCCCGATTGCATCCTCTCGAGCTGCTCCTCCAGGAAGCGGTCGAAATCGTCCGCCCTCTCGATGAGCCACACCGGCGACTTGGTGGCCACGCGCACCCTTTCGCGGTAACCGCCCCGCAGTGCTTTTCCCAGAAGCGCTTCGCTTTTTCCCTCGTGGTAGGTATAGGCGGTATCGAAGTAGTTGACCCCACAGTCCACCGCGCGGCGTATCATCTCCACCGCCTCGTCCTCCACGATGCTGGCGCTGATGGGAACGCCGTCGCTGGTGGGCAGCCTCATGCACCCGAAACCCAGTATGGAGGCCTCCCAGCCCTCGTCACCGAACCTGCGGTACCGCATCCTGGCTCCTTCGCGCTACGCCTTCCTCCCGCGACTGACCCGGAAAAAGCACTAAAAAAATGGAGCCGACGAGGAGACTCGAACTCCTGACCTGCTCATTACGAGTGAGCTGCTCTACCTGCTGAGCTACGTCGGCATCGCTATCGACCCTAATTATTATAGCGTTTGTGGCCGCCGGTTGAAGACCCAAACGGTGGTTGCGGTTCCATTGATCCTGATGAAGAAGCGGGGCAACATGGCACCTGTTTCGAATTGATTTTCTAACGAGTCAATGCATGGTATTTCGTGCAGGTTTTTTAATTGACCCAACGGGGGCCCGCTCCGCGTATATCTCCAGGCCAAGCGGTATGCCCATACCCAGCGAGTGGTGACCTGGCCTGATAGAAAAAGGCGCGCCGCCTTTGGTCACTTCCGCCGATTGATCCCGCTATGCGAGGCGCATTCCTTCCCGGTTAACACGCTCGAGAAAGGGATTGGACAGCTCCTCCATGCGCTTCAGTTCTTCCTCGGTATATACGACGAGATCCACTCCTACCGGGAGGTCGAAATAAGGGAAAAACGATCTTATCCGCTCCACCGGAGACTGGTCGCTTTGGCGGAGAACGATGAGGATATCGACGTCGCTGAGGCCGGTGTGGTCTCCCCTGGCCACGGAGCCGAACAGGTGGATCGCGGAAACCTCTTTGTGCCGCTCGGTTATCGTCCCCGCGATTTGTTGCAGTTTTTCAAGCAGCTCCGGCCTATCCAACGATATGATCCTTACAGAACCCGATGATCGTATCAGCCGCATACAACGCCTCCACCGACATCTTCTCGTTGTAATAATCGGCAGGTTTTCCCATATCGAAACCGTTCGGATAGCGGGTCGGTATATAAAAAGCGTCCAGTGCCTGTCCAAAGGAGATGATGTCTTCGGGGACATCCATTACCTCCGACAAAGACCTGAGTATGGCGGTTATCGAGTGCCCCCAAACCCCCAGGTTCACTTTCATGCACAATGCTTTTACCGCTTTTTCGGCCGCCTGCTGACAGGTAAAGCACACCCACTCGTGATAGGCATGCTCCTTGTCCAACCTTGCCTTCTCCAGGTCCCTCTCCGCCTGGTCCAACCAGTCTTTGTACCTGTTCACTTTTCCCCCTCATCGGACGGGATGCTCATCGGCGTCGGCCATACCCCCTTTCATAATAGCATTGTGGGGGGACAGGGATGTCTCCGTTTCCCGGGAGACAAGTCTACCGCCTTTAATGCAGCCTTCATCCTTTTTCGTCATCTACTCGAGATGGGCGTGGGCTCGACGTTCCCCCGCCAAATGGCCATGGCTACAGACGACGGCAGCCACATTCACGTGGCCGCAGTCGTGCTCAAGACCCTCGCCGCTCTTCGGCGGCGCCATCGGCGAGAGGGATCGGCGAAGGCCACGCGAAGATATGCCTCCTCCATCTCGCATGCGTCAGAAATAGGAGATGTCGTCGGCCGGCGTGGACTCGCGGGATCGTGCTCATAAGCGCCTCTTTTGGTGGTGGGTTATCGGTCGCGAGCTCGCATCCCTGCCGACTAGCGGGGCGGGGCGAGCTCTATGTCCATGATGTGTTCCTTCATCTTGTGGGTGAACTGCAGGGTCTCGAAGACGTGGTTGATGCGCTCCTGGATCTCACCGATGCGCTTCTCGTCCCGCTCGGGGTGGAACAGGTGCCCGAAACGCCCCTGCGCACGAAGGTACTCCTCCACGGGCACCAACTTCGACTGCCCCTGGATGATGCGTTGCGTGCCCGCGGTGTAGGTGGTCTTGCCGTTCTCGTGCTCGTAGAGCATCCACATGCCGCTCTGCACCGCCAGGCGCGCCACCTTGATAGTGTGGCTGGAGGGGAACTTCCAGCCGGGCGGGCAGGGGGCCTGGATCTCGATGTAGCGCGTTCCCTTGATCTCCTTCGCCCGCGCGAACTTGCGGAACATGTCCGTGGGGTAAGCCAGGGAAGCAGTTGCCACGTAGGGGATGCCGTGCGCCACCATGATCTGCGCCACGTCCTTGCGCCATTCCCCCTTGCCCCTGGTGGTGTTGGTCGTCCAGGCCGCGTAGGGAGTGGCCCCGCTGCGCTGCGTGCCGGTGTTGGAATAGGCCTCGTTGTTGTAGCACACGTAGATGAAATCGGTGTTGCGTTCCGCCGCCCCCGAGAGGGCCTGTATGCCTATGTCGTAGGTGCCCCCGTCTCCCGCCCATACCAGGATGGTGGGCTTCTCCTTGAGGACTCCCTTGGCCACCAGCCGGTCCGCGGCGGCCGAGAGGCCGGACGCGGTGGCGCCCCCGGTGGCGAAGGCCATGTTCAGGGTCGGCAGATCCAGGGCGCTGACCGGGAAGGGACTCTGGAAGACCGAGGTGCAGGAGGCTATCACCGACAGGATGGTGTTGCGGCCCAGAGCCTTGAAGGCCACGCGGATGGCTGCGCTTCCGGGACAGCCCTGGCAGGCGGCGCTGCCCTGCAGGAAGAGTTCCTCCTCCGGGAAGTCCTTCAATCTCATGATGCGCCTCCTTTCCCCCGCAGCCCCTCCACGCCGCGCTTGCTCAGCAGGTGGTGTTCGTTGATGCGCACCGAGGGCCAGGTGGTCCTGGGCTCCAAACCGCCCTCCGCCGCGGCCACGGCGTTCTCCGCGATGAGCTCATAGGTGATGTCCCTGCCGCCCAGGCCGGTCACGATGTCATAGACCGAGACCCCGCCGCGGCCGTAGAGCGCCGCCTTCACCTCCGAGAAGAGGGGCCCCTCCATGCCGAAGGAGATGCTGCGGTCTATGACCATCGCCGTGCGCAGGGGGGCGAGGAACGCCGCCAGCTCCTCCGCGGGGAAGGGACGGTAGGAGCGCACGCGCACCAGCCCGAAGGCGTAGCCTCTCTCGCGCAACATATCCACCGCCACCCTGGCCTCGGAGGCCACGCTGCCCATGGCCACCAGGGCGTGATCCGCGTCCTCCATGCGGTAAGCGTCCACCAGGTCGCCGTGGTATCCCCCCACCTTCTCGCGGTACTCCTCCGCCGCTGTCTTGATGACCTCGCGCGCGTTCTCCAGCCCCTGGAACATGGAATAACGCACCTCCTCGTAATCGTCGGGGTAGATCACCGAGCCGTGGGTGAGGGGGTGCTCCAGGTCCAGACTCCACAGGGACCGGAAAGGAGGAAGGAAACGGTCCACCGTCTCCTGATCCGGAACCTCCACCTGCATGTAATTGTGGGAGAGGAAGATGGCGTCGTAGCACACCATCACCGGAAGGTTCACCTTCGGGTCCTCCGAGATGCGGTAGGCCTGGATAATGGAGTCCAGGATCTCCTGGTGCGAGGCGCAGTGGATCTGAATCCAGCCCGTGTCCCTGGCGGCGAGGGTGTCCTGGTGGTCGCACCAGATGTTCCAGCCTGGACCCAGGGCGCGGTTGACGTTCACCATCACCATGGGCAGGCGTATCCCCGCCGCCCAATGCAAAAGCTCGTGCATATAGGCTAGGCCGTGGGCAGAGGTGGCGGAAAACGAGCGCACCCCCATGGCTGCGGAGGCGATCATGGCCGCCATGGCGCTGTGCTCGCTCTCCACGGGTATGTACTCGCAATCCATCTCACCCTCGTCGATGAAGCGAGAGATCTCCTCGATGACCTGGGTCTGTGGGGTTATGGGATAGGCGGAGACCACCTCCACCCTGGCCAGGCGCGCCCCCCAGGCGGCTACGTGATTGCCCGTCTCCACCAGTCTCATTGCTTCTTTTCCTCTTTGACCATGGTGATGGCTCCGCGCGGACACTCCTCCGCGCAGATGCCGCAGCCCTTGCAGTAATCGTAGTCGATGCGGATATCCTTGCCGATGCATGCCTCCGGGCAATATATCCAGCAGAGCAGGCATTTATTGCACCTCTCGGCGTCCAGGACGGGGACGAAAATGCGCCAGGACCCGGTCAGGCCGACGCTTCCCTCGGAGGGAACCGAGAGGGTGGTCACGAAACCTATTTCCTCGGCTGCCTTTCTCTTCCTCTTGGGCATCGGAATTCCTCTTCCTCCCACCGTCGCGCCTGGCCCCTTCAGCGAGCGGCCCCCCTGGCGGACCTTCTTGACGCCGCCTCGGGCTTGTTTATCTCCACCACGGAGGTGAACCCTCGCCGGGCCGCCTCCATGTTCGCCTCCATCCGCGCCGGGGGGCTGCTCTCCTTGATCACCTCCGTCACCGCCTCCAGGGGCACAAGCTCGGTGACGTAGGACACCGCTCCCAGGAAGGCGATGTTGGTGACCGGCATGCCCTCCACCTCCATGCCCAGGTCGATGGCGATGGAGGTACCATCCACGGCGAACGACGCGAAGGGCAGGCCGGCCAGCTTCTTCCTCGCCTCGTCCTCCCTCATGTTCACCAGGAGGACCGTGCTCTCTTTGGTGCCCTCCTCCACGGCGGCCTCGAGCACCGCCGGGCTCATGACCACCAGGAAATCGGGCCGGTAGATCTGGCTGCGCAGGTCGATGGGTTTTTCGTCCATGCGCAAGAAGCACTTCACGGGTGCGCCCCTGCGCTCCGCCCCGAAGAAGGGGAACGCCTGCACGTACCTGCCCACCAGGTCCCCCGCCCGGGCAAGCATGTTTATGAGGGTCACCGCGCCCTGTCCTCCCAGGCTGTGAAAGCGTATCTCTACCATGACCTTCCTGTCCGCTTACCTTGCTTGAGGCGCCTTTTCCTGCCTCGATGAACAGTATCAATATATAGCACAAGGCCGGGGAAACTGTCGATGACGGCGCGCCCCAGCGGGCCGCTCCTTTCCTCATCCTGATCGAGCTCGTCAAGTCGGGATGACGGGGTGGCCTCCCTACCTTTGTCAACCCGGGAAGCGCCCGCGGACGATGAAGCATCGCTCTTATAGAACCGCTTCAGGCGGGAGCGCAACGTAGTCGCGGCCGGCCCTATTCCTCGAGCTCCAGGTCCGCGTCCTCCACCACCTCGTCCTCGACTTCCTCCGGTTCCATCTCCAACTCCCGGGGCTCGGGGCCGAACCACGAGGCGGGCAGCACGATCTTCTCCCCGCTCTCCAGCTCCACCGTCACCTTTTCGTGCATGACGTCGTGGGCTATGACCCTGCCCGCGCCCTGTTCCGTCTCCACCCTCTCTCCGATATCGGGTACCCAGAGCAGGAAGCGGCGGTATGAGTCCTGCTCGTAGCGCAAGCAGCACATCAGCCGCCCGCATACCCCGGATATCTTGGCAGGGTTGAGGGGCAGGTGCTGTTCTTTGGCCATGCGGATGGAGATGGGGTGGAACTCTTCCAGGAAGGAAGCGCAGCACAGGGTCAGCCCGCAAGGGCCCAGGCCTCCTACCATCCTGGCCTCGTCGCGCACCCCGATCTGGCGCAACTCGATGCGCGTCTTGAGGGCGGACGCAAGGTCGCGCACCAGGTTGCGGAAATCCACCCTGCCATCGGCCGTGAAGTAGAAGGTGATGGACGACCCGTCGAAAGCATAGTCCATGTCGATGAGCTTCATGGCCAGCTCGTGCTTGGCGATGAGCTCCTGGCATTTTCGCAGCGCTCTCTCGCGCCGGAGCTCGTTGCGCTGCGCCTGCTGGCGGTCCCGGTCCGTGGCCCTCCTGATTACCTTCCTGAGCTCGCCGCGCAACGCCTCGTCGGGTATCTCCATGGGCGGGGATACCACCCTTCCGAACTCCACGCCCTTGGCGGTGGGCACAATCACCTCGTCACCCACGCGCAGGGAGAGCCGGTCGGGGTCGAAATAGGACGGCTTCGCCCCCTTCTTGACGGACACTCCAACCACCACTGCCATTTCCTCTCCTCCCGGACGCCCGCGCTCAGCGCGCGCCCTTTATTTCCAGCATCAACCAGTCCATCACCAGCCCCTGATCCACGTTGGCCGCCAGGGCCTTCTTCGCTCCGCGCAGCGCGCGCAGCCGCCGAGACGCTTCCTCCGGTCCCGTCCGCAGGGCCTCGCTCTCCAAGTCCTCCCTGCGCTCGAGGTTCACCAGGAGCCCTTCGCCGGGAAGCGCCTCCGCCGTGCCGGCCACGCCAACCAGCATTATATCCCGGTAAAAGGAGGCCATTCCATCGAGGAAATCGAACAACGCCTGGCGGCTCATGCGGACGCTCTCCCTTTTCAGGACCTCCTGCCACTTCTTCTCCAGCCTCTCCGCCCCGCGCCGGTCCAGGGCCCTGCGGTATGCCTCCTGCCCCTCATCGCGAGCGGTAAGCTCCACGCCGGCGGCGTCTTTTTGAACCTCCGCGGCCAGCTCCAGCAAGGCGAGCAGTGGGGATCTCCCCGCCGCTGCCGCCGCCTCCACGCCGCGATCCCGGAACGACGCCAGTTCCGGCGCGCGCGCCCATAACAGGGCTCTTCCGAAGATGCCGCCGCTCAGCCGCGCCAGCCGCTCCGCGTCCGCGGAGTCCATCCCCAGTTTCCGCTGCAGGTATTCCTCCACGTCCCGCTTCCCCAGGGGAGAGAAGCGCACCTCGTGGCAGCGCGACGCCACGGTCGGAAGCAGGTCGTCCGCTCCCGCGGCCACCAGGATGATGCAGGTGTCCCGTGGCGGCTCCTCGAGGGTCTTGAGGAAGGCGTTGGCGGCGCTTTCGTTCATGCTCTCGGCCTCGTCTATCACCGCCACCTTGCGCCGCGACTCCTGGGGCTTCAAGCTCAGTTGCCTCTCCAGTTCCCGCACCTGCTCGATGCGGATCTGAAGGCCCTCCGGCTCCACCAGGTGGAGGTCGGGATGCACGCCCCTGGCCACCTTGCGGCAGGACTCGCACCCGTCCGGCGACCCCGAGGAACAGAGCAGCGCGGCAGAGAAAAGCAGCGCCGAGGTGCGCTTTCCCACCCCTCGGGGACCGGTGAAAAGCAAGGCGTGCGGCACCTCGTCGCGCTCCAGGATGCCGCGGAGGTAAGCCAGGGCCCTTTCCTGTCCGAAAACCTCGTCCCATCCTGAGCAGGATAAAAGATCCACCTCTACCTCCCGGGGTAGCGTTCCCTGCTGGGCGCTCCCGCCGATCCCGCCTCGCGGCTCTGGACGTCCGACCCCGAACTCGGGCTTTTCCCGCGCCGCCGGCGAGGGCCACATCCCGATCCACCTCGCCGGAAAAAGCGTCCGGGCGCTCCGGGCATAGAGCCTCGCCCCGTCGCCGGTCGCGCTTGTCCGGGGAGAGAAGGCGGGCCGGGGCTCAGGACAGCAACGGGGTCACCACCTGCATAACCCGGTGGTGGATGTTCTCCGGCTTGTCCACGCCGTTCAGGACCACGATGCGGTGGGGGTAGAACTTGGCCAGGGTCTTGTATGCCTCCTGCACCTGCTCGTGAAAGGCCTGGGCCTCGCTCTCGATGCGGTCCAGCACCCGCTTGCGCTCCATGAGCCTCTTCAGCCCCACGCGAAACGGTATCTCCAGGAGGAAGGTGACGTCGGGGTAATGGTCGTCGGTGACCCACTCGTTGAGGTTCTGCACGCCCTCCATGCCGATCCTCCTCGCCACCCCCTGGTATGCGAGGGTGGAATCGATGTAGCGGTCGCAGAGCACCACCTTCCCCTGGTCCAGGGCCGGCTTGATCACCTCGTAGAAGTGCTGGGCGCGGTCCGCGGCATAGAGGATCGTCTCCGTCATGGGGTGCATCTCCTTGAAGGCAGGGTCGAGGATGATCCTCCGGATCTCCTCGCCTATGCGCGTGCCCCCCGGCTCGTGCGTGGCCACCACGTCGACCTTCATGCGCAGAAGGTGGGCGTGCAGCATGTTCATCTGGGTGGTCTTCCCGGATCCCTCCACACCTTCGAAGGTGATGAACAGGCTCCTCCTGCCCGCTCCTTTCGCCGCCTCCGTCCTTTCGTGCATCGTCTCCTCTTCCCTCTCATGCCGCCCGGCGGTATTCCACTTAAACTCTTATCTTACACCATGCAGCCGTCGGGTTATACGGGCGGGTCGGGGTCATCCCTCTCCCTCTCCAGGTGGGAGAAAACGTCCCCTCCGGCGAGGTCATAGCCCACGATCACCGGGAAATCCTCCACCTCCAGCTCGTATACGGCCTCCGGCCCCAGCTCCGGAAATGCGACCGCCCGTATTCCGCGCACCCTGGACCCCAGCAAGGCCGCCGCCCCTCCCACCCCCACCAGGTAAAGTGACCCGTGTTCTCGCAGAGCCCGCCGCACCGCGGCGGAGCGCGGCCCCTTGCCGATGAAAGCGGCCACTCCCTCCGCGGCCAGGCGAGGGGTGAAGGGATCCATGCGTGAGGCCGTGGTGGGGCCCACCGAGCCCGAGGGCTTTCCCTCCGGAGCGGGGCTGGGGCCGGCGTAATAAATGGTCTCGCCCTCAAGGCGGAAGGGAAGGCGCTCGCCGCGCTCCAGCAACTCCACCAGCCTGCGGTGAGCCTGGTCGCGCGCGGTCACCATCCTTCCGCTCAAGAGGAGCAGGTCCCCCGCCCGGAGCGACTCCCGCTCCTCCCGAGATATCGGCAGCTTTACCCTTATCTCGCCCCGCCCATTCCCGCGGCCTTTCGCTGCCTCCATCGCCAACACCTCCTAGCGATCAGGCTCCCTCACATCCTCTTCGGCCTCCGCGGCCGGGTCTTCATTCTCCGCCCCGGCGGGCCGTTCCCGTGCCGTCGTCCCGACGAGGCGTCCCTTCTCGCCGTCCATCTCATTGACCGCATCCTCCCCGCCACCGCTTCCGGCCTGGACCGTGCCGGCGGCCGCCGGTTCCTCGCACGGCGCAGCTCCTGCCTTGTACGGGCGCCGGAAGATCTTGTCGTGCAGGTCCCACCCGAAATAGCGGTGGAAAGAGCGGTGGCCGAAAAGCCCCGCGCCGAGGATGACGATCCCGCCCACGAAGAGGATGATCTGGGGCCCGTTGAGCAGGTACTGGAAGTTGGCCTCCTTTCCATCGATGGGACCTTGATAGGAGCCTCCGATCCTTAATATCCCCAGCGATACCGGGCTCAATCCCAGCTTCCGCCCCAGGCCCGTGATGAGGTCGGCGAGGGGGCCGGCGAGCATGATGGAGAGAAAGATGGAGGCGCGCATGATCACCTGTATGGTGGCGAAGGCCCGGCCCCGGAACTCCTCCTCCAGGGTCTCATGCAGCAGGGTGACCATGCCCACGATGGCGTATCCCATGAACATGCCGCCAAGGAAGACCACGATGAAAGACAACCAGGTCACGGTGAGCAGAGAGAACACCACCACCCCGAGCCCGAAACCGGAGATGGACAGGCCCAGGAGCCTCTCCTTGCGCACCAGGTCCTTGAGCGCCCCGGCCAGGATGGACCCGCCCATCATCCCGAACAGCAGCGTGGTGAGGATATACATGAAACGGGAGTTGCTGCCTCCCAGCACGTACTTCACGAAACCCACGGTGAGCACGTAAATGGTCCCTCCCCCCAGGAAACAAGTGAGGGTGAGGATGAGCACGATGCGGGTAAGAGGGTTGTGGCGCAGGTAGTCGAAGCCCTCCCGGAAGTCGTTCTTCACCTGGCCGGCGGTCATGCGCACCCTCTCCTCGCCGGTGAGGCGCTTGAAGCCGATATGGTAGATGAGCCAGGCGGAGATGATGAAGGTGAGGGAATCTATCACGAAGGCCGCCTTGTTGGGGTCCACGTATTTGCCCATGAATTCCGGGTTTACCCTTGCAAGCCAGGCGAAGAGCCCGATAATGCTCCCCGCTATGGCGGTGCCGAAGGCCATGGAGGCGTAAAGGGTGAGCATGTTCAGGGAGTTGGCGTTGGTGAGCTGCTCCGCCTCCACCAGGTCGGGGATGGAGGCGTCCTTGGCGGGACCGTAGACGATGGTGAAGGTCTCGATGACGAAGACCAGCACGCAGATGGCGGGCAGGTTGGTGGCGAAGGGGAGGATGAGCACCAGCACGGCGCGGCTCAGGTCGCACATGATGAGGGTGCGCTTGCGATCCAGGCGGTCGATGATGATACCCGCGAGGAAGCCCAGCAGTACGGCGGGCAGGAACTTGCACAGCATCATGATGCTTATGGCATAGCTCTTCCCCCCCGATATCTGGTCCACGAAGGCAAAGAGAACCGCCACGATGACCCAGTCTCCGATGGCGGAGACCATCTGCCCCGCCCACAGGCGCAGGAAATCGCGGTTGCGCAACAGGTCACGGTAGGCGGATGGCCTTATCTGCAGGTTGTCCTGGGTGCGTTGAAAGGTCGATACGGCGCCTTTCCTGCCGGGGCATTCCCTGTCGGCTTTTGTCTCTTCTCGCTCCATATTTTGTTCCTCGCAAGCCGCGGCGCGGGAGAAGGCCGAGGCGCGCCGGGACCGGCTGCGATCCCTCCCGCCTTTTCCGACGCCCTCCCTCCTCCGCCCCGCTCTATAGCCGCGTGATTCCCTTATATTCGAGTAATATTTCGACGCCTTATAGCGAGATCTCCACCGAGCTGCGGCGCAAGGAATGGCAGCAGATGACCACCCCCACGGGTAGGCAGGCTATATGGGCCGGCGCTTCCTCCACGTGCACGTCCAGGGCGGTGGCATCCCCGCCCAGGCCCGCCGCCCCGATGCCCGTGGAATTCACGGCGGAAAGCGTCCTCTCCTCGAGCTCCGCCAGTTCCTTCCTGGGGTGTCGCCTGCCCAGCGGCCTGAGCAGGCTTTTCAACGCCAGCTCGACGGCCCCGGACGCGTCGGACCCCACCCCCACCCCCACCACTATGGGTGGGCAGGCCTGGGCGCCCTTCAGCCGCACCGCCTCGAGCACCGCCCTCAGCACCCCGTCCGGGCCCTCGCCAGGCAAAAGCATGTAAAGGCGGGTGGCGTTCTCGCTCCCTCCCCCCTTGGCCATGAGGGTGAGGCGCGCTCCTTCTCGCGGCCCTCCTTCCTCGACGTGAACCAACATGGGGGTGTTATCCCCGCGGTTGGCGCGATCGAACAGTGGGTCGTCCACCAGGGAAGAGCGCAGCGGCACGCGCGCCGTGGCGGCGCGCAGTCCGGCGTCGGCCGCCTCGCGGTAACCGCAGGGAAGCGATACACCCTCACCCAGTTCCACGAAGAGGTGGAACATTCCCGTGTCCTGGCAGAGGGGAAGACCCTCCTCCCGCGCCACGCGCGCGTTCTCCAGCAGCATCTTCAGGGCGTAACGCGCCAGCGGCCCGGACTCGGTTTCCGCCGCCCGGGCGAGGGCTTGCTCGACGTCGGGGGAAAGGTCAAGGCTGGCGCGCACCGCCAGCTCCTCCACGGCGGCGGCGAAGTCCTCAGGCGCTATTTCCCGACAGCCACTCATCCACCATCTCCGCCCTTTCCCGCAGCATGGCGGCGCACGCCTCCAGCTCCACCCGCTCCTCGGGATGGAGGGGGAGCTCCACGACCCTCTTCCATCCCCCCCACCCCAGGATCACCGGAACGCCCAGGAAGACGTCGTCGAGTCCGTATTCGCCTTCGAGCCTCACGCTCGCCACCACCAGCATGTCCTCATCCATGAGCACCGCCCTCACCATGCGCGCCACGCAGGCCGAGGGGGCGTAATAGGCGCTTCCCTGCTTGAGCAGCGACACGATCTCCGCGCCGCCGTCCCTGGTCCTGGCGTTGAGCTCCTCGAGCTTGCCCTCGGAAAGGATCTCGGCCAGGGGGACGCCGGCCACGGAGGTGAGGCGCGCCAGGGGCAGCATGGCGTCGCCGTGGCTCCCCAGCACCACGGGCTGGACCTGCCCCGGGGGGACGCCCAGCTCCGCCGCGGCGAAACTGGCGAGGCGCGACCCGTCCAGCAACCCCGCCATGCCCATGACCCTCCTCCTCTCCCAGCCCGTTACCTTCCAGGCCAGGTGGGTCATCTCGTCCAGGGGATTGGTGACCATGATGAGGACGGCGTCGGGGGCGGCCGCGCACGCCTTCTCCACCACCTCCCTCACCACCGCGGCGTTTTTCTCCAGCAGGTCGGAGCGGGACATGCCGGGGGCGCGCGGGAAACCCGCCGTGATCACCACCACGTCGCTTCCCGCGGCGAGCCCGTAGTCGCTCCCTCCCTCCACGCGTGACGAGGAGTCGGTGAGGGGCAGCGCCTGCGCGATGTCCAGCGCTTTTCCCCGCGCCAGGTCCCCGTATATGTCTATCAGGGACACGTCCGCGATCCCCCGCTCCGCCACGCGCATGGCTGTGGTGGACCCTACCTGGCCCGCTCCGATTACGGCCACCTTGCGCATAGGCCCTCCTTCTCCCGCCGAAGATGACTAGGCTATTTTCCTACAACCCCTCGCGAACGCGCAAATGATGGGCGGCAGGGATCCATAATTTAACGCGCTTCAGGCATATTGCCGCTTCTGCATGGCGAAAGGCTGGGATTTACGATAATGCGAGGGGTTGGCTATGCGGGCCTTGTCTTCATCATTTAAGACAACAAACTTACCATGTTGATATTTCCATGATGCGAGGGGTTGGTTATGCGAGGGGGCGCTTACTATTCGGCGTCCTTGTTTTCGGCCTTCGCCTCCTTCTTGGTGGGGCATGAGGGATCGAGGCAGAATATCCAGGGCCTGCGCCCCTTGTTCACCGCGCGGACCTTGGGGGAACCGCAATCCGGACAGGTCTCCCCCGTGGGCATGATGGTCCCGGTCTGGGGCAGGGGATAGGTGGTGGTGCACTCGGGATAGGCGCTGCAGCCCACGAACCTCTTTTTGCTCTTTTTGGCCTTTACTATGCGCAGGTTGGACCCGCACGAGGGGCAAGTCCCCAGGACGCGGTCCTCCTTGATGCCGTTGCGGATCTCCGACGCCACCTCGTCGCGGCTGTTCTCCAGCAGGTGCATGACCCCGGCCAGGATGTCGCGGGATTTGTTCACCACCTCTTCCTGGGTCTCCACCCCCTCGGCTATGGCGTCCATGTCCCGCTCCAGGGCGGCGGTCATCTCGGGCGAGGAGATGACGCCGGCGAACTTGCGCAGGGCTTCGGTGACCGCCATTCCCGTCTCGGTGGGGATGATGGGGTCGCCGTAGATGTACCCCCTCTGGTAGAGGCTCTCGATGATGGAATGGCGGGTGGACTTGGTTCCCAGTCCCAGTTCCTCCATCTTCTCTATGAGCTTGCCCTGGCTGTAGCGGGGAGGAGGCTGCGTCTCGCCCTGCTTCAACTCCGGGGGGCCCGCCAGGCGCAGTACCTCCCCCTCCTCCAGGTGGGGAAGCATCGCCTCCTTCTTGCGGCCGTAGGGATAATAGCGGTACCAGCCCTCCTCCACGGTGCGGCTGCCGCGCGCGACGAAGGGCTCCGGGCCGCAGGAAAGGTCCGCGCGCACGGAACTCACCACCGCCTCGTCCGCCAGGGTGGCCATGAAGCGGCGCGCCACCAGCTCGTAAATCTTCCACTCCTGGGGGGAGAGGTCTCCTTTCCCCGCCGCCGCGGTGGGGTGGATGGGAGGGTGGTCGGTGGTCTGCTTCCTGCCCCGCATGGGGTTGAATTCCTTCTTCTCGAGGAGCGATCCCGCGAGCTCCCTGAACTCGGGGCTGCGCGAAAGCTCGCTCAGGATGCCCTTGAAGTCGAGGGAGGGGGGATACACGGTGTTGTCCACGCGCGGGTAGCTGATATAACCGTTCATGTAGAGGTTCTCTGCCACGCTCATGGCCTTGGCGGCGGAAAAGCCCAGGGACGCCGCGGCGGTGAGAAGCCCCGTGGTGTTGAAGGGAATGGGCCGCTTGACCTGCCTCTCGCTGGCCTTGATCTCGACCACCCGGGCGGTGCCCTCCAGGCGGGAGAGGGCTTCCTCGGCCTCCCTCTGCTCAAGGAACCGCTCAGCGGCGTGGGCGGCCTGGAAGGATTCCCCATCCTTGACGCACTCGATCCTCAGGGTCCAGAAGGGGGTGGGGACGAATTCCTTGCGTTCCCGCTCCCGGTCCACGATAAGCGCCAGGGTGGGGCTCTGCACCCGCCCCACGGAGAGGAAATGTTTGCCAAGCCGCGTGGAGGCCAGGCTGATGAAGCGGGTCAGGCTCGCCCCCCATATCAGGTCTATGTCCTGGCGCGCCTCCCCAGCCGAGGCGAGATCGTAGTAGGGGTCCTCGAGCCGCGCGAACACCCGCTTGATCTCCTGCGGGGTGAGGGCGGAGAAGCGGGCGCGTTTGACGGGGATATCCGGGCGCACCTCCCTGATCTTGTTGATGGCGTCCACTCCGATGAGCTCTCCCTCGCGGTCGAAGTCGGTGGCGATGATCACCTCGTCCGCCTTCCTGGCCTCCGACTGCATGGCCTTGATGAGGGCCTTGTTGGTGGGCACCTTCACGATGTCGGCATGTATGAGCTCGCGAGGTTCGACCACCTGCCACTGCTGGTAGCGCTCGGGGAAGTCCACCTTGAGGATGTGGCCCTTGAGCCCCATGCAGTGCACCTCGTCCCCGTTCATCTTGAAGGCGTACACGGGGTTGCGCGAGCGGTCCAGGGCGCGCGCCTTGCCGTCCGACAGTATCGACGATATGCGCCTGGCGGTGGTGTTCTTCTCGGTTATGATCAGCTTAAGTGCCATGTCATCTCCGCCTCTGGCAAACATTCGGCAAATATCCGTAACACATTTAACGTATGGCAGTCAAGGAACGGCCGAGGGTGGCGCTTCTTGGCTTGACCGAAGCCGGGATGTGCCTTCCTAAGCGAAACCACCCATGACCGCCTTTCTAAACGAAATGGCATGCGGGGGACGGCGCGAGGCCAGCCTCAACCCCGGGAACATCCTGCGAAACGCGGCTGTATCTTTTGCCCGTTTGTCCACGATCGCCGGAAAGAAAAAGGGCACACGATAAGGAGGCCGGGCGGAACCCGGCCTCCTCGTTCTCGTTTTTCCTTTTTTTACCTTATGAACAGGGGGGCGAAGACCAGGGCGATGACCGACATCACCTTGATCATGATGTTCATGCAC
Source organism: Actinomycetota bacterium (assembly GCA_013178005.1). Classification (GTDB taxonomy): domain Bacteria; phylum Actinomycetota; class Geothermincolia; order Geothermincolales; family RBG-13-55-18; genus Solincola_B. Next base: position 9,231 of record JABLXL010000040.1, on the reverse strand, counting down.
GGTCCGGCGGTATCCTTGAAGGGGTCTCCCACCGTGTCGCCCACCACCGCGGCGGCGTGCGTCGGTGTCCCCTTGCCGCCCAGGTTCCCTGCCTCGATGAACTTCTTGGCGTTGTCCCAGGCGCCGCCGGCGTTGGCCATGAAGATGGCGAGGAGGAAGCCCACCACCAGGGCGCCGGCCAGGTATCCCGCCAGGGCCTGGTTATCCCAGAGACCGATGATCACCGGGCTGATCACGGCGATGCTCGCCGGGGGTACCATGCGCTTCAGGGCCGCCTTGGTGGAGATGTCCACGCACTTCGCGTACTCCGCCCGCGCACCCTCCTTGCCCTCCTTGAGACCGGGAATGTCCCTGAACTGCCTCCGCACCTCCTCAATCATGCTGTAGGCCGCGCGGCCCACCGCCTTGATGGCCATGGAGGAGAAGAGGAAGGGGAACATCCCTCCCAGGAAAAGGCCCACCACCGTCTGCCAGCGACCCAGGTCTATGATCTCTATGCCCACCGCCGTGGTGTAGGCCTTGAACAGGGCCAGGGCGGTGACCCCCGCCGAGGCGATGGCGAACCCCTTGGCGATGGCGGCGGTGGTGTTGCCCAGGGAATCCAGACTGTCGGTTATCTTCCTCACCTCTGGCGGGCGACCGCTCATCTCCGAGATTCCGCCAGCGTTGTCCGCTATGGGCCCGTACGCGTCCACCGACACGGTCATGCCCGTGGTGGAGAGCATGCCGATGGCCGCGAGGGCGATGCCGTAGATTCCGCTGTTGGCCACGTCGGGCATGGCCCAGTTGCCCGCGAGATAGGCTCCGGCGATGGCTCCCACCAGGAGCAGGATGGCTCCCGCCGTGCTCTCCATGCCCTCCGAGAATCCCGAGAGGATGGTGGTGGCGGGGCCGGTCTGGGACGACTGCGCGATCTCCTTTACCGGCTTGTACTTGTCTGAGGTGTAGAACTCCGAGACCCATCCGATGGCGAGGCCGGAGGCCAGGCCGCATATGATGGAGATCCAGAACCCGACCGGGTGCTTCACCGCATCCACGCCCTTCAGCCAGTAAAGAACCACGAAGAGGGTGCCCACCGTGGTCAGGAGGGCTGCGGTGTAGCTCCCCGCGTTGAGGGCACGCGACAGGTGAGCCCCCTCCCTCGCCCGCACGAAGAAGGTGGCGATCACCGAGGCGGCGATCCCCACGCCGGCGATGAGCATGGGGAGCAGGACCCCCTTGGTCACGCCGTCCGCGCCGGAGACCGCGAACACCGTGGCCGCCAGGGCGATGGGCGCGACGATGGAGCCCACGTAGGACTCGTAGAGGTCGGCGCCCATTCCCGCGATGTCCCCCACGTTGTCCCCCACGTTGTCGGCGATGACCGCGGGGTTGCGGGGGTCGTCCTCGGGGATGCCCGCCTCCACCTTTCCCACCAGGTCCGCCCCCACGTCGGCGGCCTTGGTGTAGATGCCGCCTCCCACGCGGGCGAAGAGGGCCACCGAGCTCGCCCCCAGGCTGAAACCCGCGATGATGGAGGCCTGCCCCGCCGGATCCGTGACCACCTGCCACCACTTGACGAACACCAGGTAAACGATGGACAGGCCCAGAAGCCCCAGGCCCGCCACGGTCAAGCCCATCACCGCCCCTCCACGGAAGGCGATGACCAGCGCGTCCTTGGTGCCGCGCTCCGCCCCGTGGGTGGTGCGCACGTTGGCCTTGGTGGCTATGTTCATGCCCACGAATCCCGCGGTCATGGAGAGGGCGGCGCCGAAGACGTAAGCGATGGCGGTGTAGATGCCGGTATAGGTGCTCTCGCCCCCGCCCGCGGGCTTATACCAGATGAAGATGGCGATGAGGGCGAAGACGATGACCACGAACGCCGCCAGGACCTGGTATTCCCGCCGGATGAAGGCCATGGCGCCCTCCCTGATGGCGCCGGCTATGGACTGCATCTTCTCGTCGCCCGGAGCCTCCTTGACGACCATCTTGGCGTAGATGAACGCCATGATCAGGCCGACCAGGGCCAGGCCCCCCGTTGCCAGGGCCCAATACTCCATATCTCACTCCTTCCCGTGCGTCCGTATAATGTTCCGATACGGCCTGAATATGTGTAAGGCGGTCGCCGGTGTCCCGGCAACGCATAACCGCCGGATATTCCATCCCCTCACCAAGGCGCCACCCGGGGCGGCTGCCGGGTTCTCCGGCACGTTTTCACCCGAGCCAGCTTGAAAATTCGGAACGCCGAAATTATAATTTGGAAAATTCAAAACATCAAGGGCTTCTTGGAGGTCAGATGAAAACCGGCAGGGGAGCGCAGGGAAAAGACGCCTTCAGCGAATACCTGAAGCACATCTTCCGCCTGGAGAACGTGTCCAGCCCCGTCTCCACCTCCGCCCTCGCCGAGGCCATGAACGTGGCGCCCTCCACGGTCACCGACACCCTGAAGCGGCTGGCGGAGAAGGGCTTGATCAACTACGTGCCCTACCACGGCATCACCCTGACCCCCGAGGGGCAGAAGGCCTCGGTCAAGGCCATACGCAGGCACCGCATCGTGGAGAGGTTCCTCACCGACATGCTCGGCTTCGAGTGGCACGAAGCCCACGAGGAGGCCCTTCTTTTCGAGAACAACATCTCCGAGGAAGTGGAGCGGCGCCTCTTCGTGGCCCTCAACCGCCCCAAGGTATGCCCCCACGGTTACCCCATCCCCTCCAAGCCGGAGGACGTGCGGGTGGAGGACACCACGCTATATTCCCTGGAGCCCGGGGAGAAGGCCGAGGTGATCAGCGTGAAGGACGACGAGCCCGAGTTGCTGCAGTTCATGGCGTCCCTGGGCATCAAGCCGGGGGTGAAGATAAAGGTGGAGGCCAAGGACCCCTTCAAGGGACCCCTGCAGGCCCAGGTGGGCAGGAGCCGCCGCACCGTGGGGTGGCACCTCGCCAACTCCATCTACGTGAGGAAGCTGGGCGGGTAGCGGCGCCGGACGCAGCGTCGGCCCCCGTAAAGGTATCTACGGGAAGGGGCTCGGGCGGAGGCGGTGTCGCCTGCCGGGATGGCCTGTCGGCGCCGCCGAACGCAAGCCGCCGCACCGTGAGGTGGCGCATAAAAGCACCACGCCCTTCGTTGACCCGGGCGGTCGCGTCGGTACCCAACGCCGAATCAGCAAGGGCCGCGAGAAGGGTTACCGTGCCTTCCCGGTTCCGCCGTGATTTGCTTACATGTCCTCGTTCGCCCCGCTTACTTTCCTTTCCAGCCGGGCGATGGCCTCCTTGAGCTTGCTCTGCCTGAGAGCGGTGGTGAGGTCGCCGCGCGTCCGTTCCATGATCGCCCTGGCCATGTCCGTGGTGCGCCGAAGGCCGCCGGTGATGGCATCGGGGTAATCGAAGGAGACCAGGAGATAATAAATATCGTCCATGTAGGCCAGCAGCTCGTCTCCCCTCTCCAGGTGCCCTTCGCGGATGAGGTCAAGGATGGATCGGCGCAGCTCCCCCACCGCCTCACCCAGCCCGTTGAGGTAGGCGGGATATTCCACCCCCAACTCCTCGGGCCCGGGAAGCGGCTCTCCGTTGATGAGGGCGAAGGTTGCGCGCGCCTCGGCGTATTCCTTCTGGGCGTCGTGGACGAAACCGGCGGTGTAGACCTCGGGGTGGTCGCGGGTCATGTGGGTGATGCCGGCCGAGAGTTCCTCCGCCTGGGCGATGAGCTCAAGGGCCTCGTCCCGCTCGCCGCGGTGCACGGAGCGGATTATATAACTTGATGTCTGCACCAGCGACCGGCAGGCCTTGAGCACCTCTTCCCTGGCGGCGTTCTTGGCATCGAAGTCGGCCTTGATGCGGCTGCGCAGCGCTTCCCAATCCATGGCCTCTCCTTCCGGAACCGAGTATGGCGCGTTTTCCTTCTCCTACGCGCTAATGATATCCCTTCCCGCTTCTACGGTCACCTCGCCATGCAACAGCGGGGCAAGGAGCAGGCGGTCAAGGCGCGGGCAGGCCATGGGTGATCCCTAATGCGTCTGACTGGACGATATGGAGCCCGCGCCCGTGGTTTCTCGCCAAGCACCTTTCTTTTCCTTATAATGATTTTCACCCTCGCCCGGGGCGGCGCGCGGAGGCATGGCGCGCAGGGCGGCAAGGCGCAAGCGGGCGCGACATGGCGCTGATCCGGCGGCGGAGAGGACGCTAGACTTTCCCCGCAAGGCGCGGGGTTCGTGCTCTTCCTGCCGGGGTCACATGAAGGCTTAGGGCGCGACAGGGCTTTCCGCGCCACGGTCCTTGATTTCGGTACGAAGCCTTCCATGACAGCGCACCGCCCGCGCGGCCCCTCCGGCAAGCGGCAATCGGTCCCGCATGCGAGGCAGCGACGAGGAGGTGGGTGATGCCGGCCGAGCGTGGAGAACGCATTCCGCCCTTCATAGTCATGGAGGTGCTGGAAAAGGCCATCCAGATGGGAAGGGAGGGCCACGACGTCATCCACATGGAGGTCGGAGAGCCCGACTTCGACACGCCGCTTTGCGTGAAGGAGGCGGCCTGGCGGGCCATGCAGGAGGGAGAGACCCACTACACCCACAGCCTGGGCCTGCACGAACTGCGGGAGGCCATCTCCCTCCATTACCGCGATAAATACGCCGTGGAGGTGGACCCCGAGCGGGTCATCGTGACCAGCGGGAGCTCGCCCGCCATGCTGCTGCTCTTCGCCGCCCTCCTTGACCCGGGAGACGAGGTCATCCTGTCCAATCCATGCTACGCCTGCTATCCGAACATAGTGGAGTTCGTGGACGGGGTCCCAGTGGAGGTGCCGGTCTTTGAGGAGGAGGGATTCCAGTACCGCCCCCGGGACATCGAGAGGAGGCTTGGGAGCCGCACCAGGGCGGTGATCATCAACTCCCCCTCCAACCCCACGGGGAACCTGCTCGAGCCAGAGGTGATGGAGGAGATAGCCGCCCTGGCGGAGAGGGGGCTCTACGTGGTGAGCGACGAGATATACCACGGGCTGGTCTATGAGCGCAAAGAGCATTCCATCCTCGAGTTCACCGACCGTGCCTTCGTCATCAACGGCTTCTCCAAGCTCTACGCCATGACCGGCTGGAGGCTGGGCTACCTCATCGCGCCCGAGGAGTTCGTCCGCCCCATCCAGAAGATGCAGCAGAACCTGTTCATCTCCGCCAATTCCTTCGTGCAGCGCGGCGGGATAGCCGCGTTGACCGAGGCGGGCGAGGAGGTGGCGGCGATGGTCCGCACCTACGACGAGAGGCGCCGCTTCCTCCTGCCCAGGCTGCGGGAGATAGGCTTCGGGGTGGCGGTGGAGCCCCACGGCGCCTTCTACATCCTGGCCAACGCGCGTGCATTTGCCGACGACTCCTACGCTTTCGCCCTGGAGCTGCTGGAGAAGGCGCACGTGGCCGTGACCCCCGGCATCGACTTCGGCAGCGGCGCGGAGGGGTTTATCCGCTTCAGCTACGCCAACAACCTCGAGAACCTGGCGGAAGGCGTGCGGAGGCTGGGGGAATATCTGGAGGCGAGGCGCCGCTGAACCCTGTTTATGCCGTTTACTTGACCCATCCAGAGCAACCTTTATACGATCTGCCCCTTTGCAGAACGGTTGGATCAAGGTCGTTTCCTTATTGTTCCATTCCCCGCTTTCGCAGGGCAGATAAGCGCCGTCTTTGTAGGAACAAACTCTCATAGGAACAAGTCTTTATAGGAACAAAGAATCTTGAGCCGGAGCCGGCCCGGGCGTGGATCGGGATCGGGAGATTGGGGTCGTGTCCTCGATTCTCCGTTTCAAAGTTTCGCCAGGTAGAAGCACGTCTTTTCCATGGTACGAAAAAGATTAAACACGACCCGGTCCCGGTATCATCAAGGACGGACGGGGCGCGCTTGCGAAACCGTCTCCGGCTTCGTATATACTTTGAGTTGCGCTTTGGGACATGTGGGAAGACGGTTGGGAACACCTCGGAAAAGGGAGACGGGAAGCGAAACGGGCAGGTCGTTCCCATTTCAACGGAGGTGGTCGCCACGATGAGGGGTTGGACGAGGAGTCAAGGCGCGGGGGGGCGCGCCCACGGCGCGCACGGGTTTTTCCATAACGCCCGGCGCGGAGGGTGGGCGATCCGCGCCATCTTTCTGTCCCTGCTGCTGGCTATGACGGTTTGCGCCTCTTCCGGCTCGGTCAAGGCCGCGCCGGGAAACGGGGAAGGCCGATGGGCGGAAGGCGCGGTCATCCTGCGGCCCGAGCAGGGAAGGACCGTGGAGGCGGCACGGGAAGCCCTGTCCCGGGGCCTGCGTTTCGTCAGGGTTCTGCCAGGTGGTGCGCTGCTGCTTCGGGCTTCCCGGGAGATAGACCTGAATGTCCTGGAATATTTACCCAGTATAGCCTGGGCGGAACCGGACCTTCCTTTCCACGCCGCCGAGGAACCCAACGACCCCGACTACCCCCTGCAGTGGAACCTCCAGAAGATAAACATGCCGGCGGCGTGGGACATCTCCGGCGGGGGGCTTCCCTCGGTGGTGGTGGCAGTGGTTGACTCCGGCGTCGCTTACCGCGATTCGGGCTCCTTCAAGCGCGCTCCAGACTTCACCGCCACCGCCTTCGTGCCCGGCTACGACTTCGTCGCGAACGACGAGTTTCCAGACGACGAGTACGGTCACGGGACGCACGTGGCGGCGATAATCGCCTCCTCCTACGACAACGCCTTCCGCGCTGCGGGCATGGCCTATTCCTGCTCCATAATGCCCGTCAGGGTCCTTGACGGCACCGGGTCGGGCACAGCCTCCACGGTGGCCTCCGGCATCTACTACGCGGTGGACAACGGCGCGCGGGTGATAAACCTGAGCCTGGCGGCGCCGCGGCACAGCAAGGCGGTGGGGGACGCGGTCAGGTATGCCTACGAAAACGGCGCCATATGCGTGGCGGCGGCCGGCAACGAGGGTTCGGATCCCGGTTACCCCGGCGGCATGGACTGCCCGGCCGACGAGGGCAACTACGTCGTCGCCGTGGGGGCCACCGACTACCGCGACCTGCGCGCCCATTATTCCAACTACGGCGAAGGCCTGGACCTGGTGGCGCCCGGCGGCGACCTCACCCGCGACGACAACGGCGACGGGTACGGCGACGGGGTCCCCCAGGAATCCTACCGCACCGCCGGCAACCCCCAGTCGGGCTTCGCGCTCTCCTGGGGAGAGGGCACCAGCATGGCGGCGCCCCAGGTGAGCGCAGCGGCCGCCCTGCTCCTCTCCCTGGACCCCAAGCTCACGCCGAGCGAGACATCGGACATCCTCACCTCCAGCGCGAAGGACCTTGGTGCGTCCGGCTGGGATATCTATCACGGATACGGGTTGCTGGACGTGGGGGCAGCGCTGTCCGCCCTGGACATCAGCGCCTGGTATTTCGCCGAGGGCACCACCCGCTCCGGCTTCGAGGAGTGGCTTTGCGTCCTCAACTCCGGGGACGAGGAAGCCCCGGTGGATTTCACCTTCATCATGCCCGGCGGCGAGACCCAGGAAGTAACGCACGTGGTGCCCGCTAGAAGCAGGTTCTCCCTCAATGTGAACGCCCAGGTGGGGCCGGATAAGGACGTGGCGGCCAAGGTTTCCAGCGCGCAGACCATCGTGGTGGAACGAGCCATGTATTACCGATACCAGGGTACCATCGAGGGCGGCTCCTCGACCCTGGGGGCCAGACATCCCGGCACCACCTGGTATTTCGCCGAGGGCACCACCCGCTCCGGCTTCGAGGAGTGGCTCACCCTGGCCAACCCGGGCGACGAGGACGCCACGGTCACGGTGGAGTACCTGCTGGGGGCGGGCCAGGGGGACAACCTGGTGGAGGAATGGGTGGTGCCGGCGCGCTCGCGGGCGACCATCAACGTGAACCTGGCGGTGGGCCCCGACAAGGACGTCTCCCTGCGCGTGACCTCCGACCGCGCGGTGGTGGCGGAGAGGCCCATGTATTTCAACTACCGGGGGTCCATCCCCGGCGGACATAACGTCATGGGGGCGCCGAGCCCCGGCACCACCTGGTATTTCGCCGAGGGCACCACCCGCTCCGGCTTCGAGGAGTGGCTCACCCTGGGCAACCCGGGCGACGAGGACGCCACGGTCACGGTGGAGTACCTGCTGGGGGCGGGCCAGGGGGACAACCTGGTGGAGGAATGGGTGGTGCCGGCGCGCTCGCGGGCGACCATCAACGTGAACCTGGCGGTGGGCCCCGACAAGGACGTCTCCCTGCGCGTGACCTCCGACCGCGCGGTGGTGGCGGAGAGGCCCATGTATTTCGCCTACGGCCCGGAGGGATGGAAGGGCGGGAGCTGTGGAATGGGTTACGACCCCGTGGAGGGGGGTGGTGCGAGATGAGGAACGGGAAAAGCCTTTCGATAAAGGAGCGCCTGGTTTCGCTGAGCGCCCTGCTCGGAGCGGTCCTGCTCGCCTTTTCGCTACTGTCCTCGTCCGGGATCGAGGCTGCGCAGGCGGAGCCCACGGAGGGACGCATCATCGTGGAGCTGCAGGGCCACTCCTCGGCCGTAAACCACGCGGGACACGCCATCAAGGGGACGGACAACCTCAACAAGCAGCTCTACAAGTTCCAGCGCGAACGCTACGGGACGGACTTCCACTACGCCCTCAGCGGCCTTTCCCGCACCTCCTACAACATAGAGTTCAGCTTCTTCGAGCCCGTCTACAGCCCGGGGCAGCGCGTCTTCAGCGTTTACGCCAACGGATCCGCCACGCCGCTCACGGGACTCAACAACCTGGACATCGCCTCCAAGGTTGGGCTCAACACCGCCTACCAGGTGACGGTGCAGAACGTCTCCGCGCCGGGCGGCAACCTCGACCTCCGCTTCAAGGCCTCCAAGAAGGAGGCCACCATCTGCAACATCAGGCTTATCGCCGCCGGAAAGACCGCCACGGAGATAAACGTGCTCGAGACCCGCAACTGGTCCGCCAAGCCCGTGCGCTTCATCAACAGCGCGGGGCAGGACCTGCACGAGGTCATCCTCGGGCGCTTCGGATCCCGCTTCATGGTCAACCCCGTGCCCCAGCTCCTTGCCTGGCGCCAGTCCCCCCTTGGGACCTGGACCGAGGACCTCTCGGAGCTGGTGCTCGCCTTCCGGGACTCCCAGGGCGATATCCGGTGCCTGCCCTTCACCGATCGCTACCCGGTTTTATCCGGGGTCGATCAGCGGCTGGCCCTCACGGGAGTCACCTATGTCTGCCGGGATCAATCACTCCCTTTCACCGCGACCGTCACCCTGAG
>JABLXL010000004.1 GCA_013178005.1 Actinomycetota bacterium | reverse complement strand
CAGGCCCCGTTGCCGTTGACGATGCCCGCGAGCGCCGCCGCGTCGAGCTGGGGCAGCAGGGCGTTTACGAAGGCTATGGTGGCGGGGTCGTTGGCTATGCCCGCGATGGCCGAGGTGTCCAGGTTGGGAAGCAAGGTCCCGGTGATCCAGGGGGTGAGGTCTGAGATCATGGTGTTTACCGTGGCCGGGGTGATGCCCGAGACCAGGTCGGCCACCCAGGCCCCGTTGCCGTTGACGATGCCCGCGAGCGCCGCCGCGTCGAGCTGGGGCAGCAGGGCGTTTACGAAGGCTATGGTGGCGGGGTCGTTGGCTATGCCCGCGATGGCCGAGGTGTCCAGGTTGGAAATCAATCCCACCACCCATGAGGGATTGCCGTTTACCACGTCGGCTATTGTCTCAGGGGACAAAGCGCCCACGAAGTCCACCAGGAAGGCCGAGTTGTTGTCGATGATGGCGCCGAGCTGGGCGCCGTCCAGCTCGCCGATGAGAGAGTTGATCCACGCGGCGTTGTCGGAGACCGCTCCCGCAACCACAGAGGGATCGAGTTCGCCCAGGAGCTGGGTTATCCAGGCCTGGTTGCCGTTGACGATATCGGCCACGGTATCGGTGGACAAAGCGCCCACGAAGTCCACCAGGAAGGCCGAGTTGTTGTCGATGATGGCGCCGAGCTGGGCGCCGTCCAGCTCGCCGATGAGAGAGTTGATCCACGCGGCGTTGTCGGAGACCGCTCCCGCAACCATGCCGGGATCCAGGTAGCCCAGAAGGGAGCTTACAAAACCCGCGTTGGCGTTTACGGAACCCGCAATCGCGGACGGGTTCAGGTAGCCGATCAGTGAAGTCACGAAACTCTGGTTGTTGATTATCGACGCGATGAAGGACGGCTCCAGCATCCCCACCACATCATATACCAAATCCTGGTTATTATTGAGCACATCCGCGATCACCGCGGGGTCCAGATACCCTAGCACGTCGACAAGAAAACGCCCGTTGGCGTTGACCGCCTCCGCCAATACCCTGGCGTCAAGCATCCCCATCACCAGGGTCAGGAAGCGGCCGTTGGCGTTGACCGCCATGGCGGCTACCCGGGGATCGATCAATCCTAACAGGTCCGTGAGCAGCTTGGGGTTCTCATTCACTGCCCGCGCCAGGACAACGGGGTCCAGCAGGCCCGCAACTTGGGTGATGAAGGTGGAGTTGTTGTTTATGATGCTGGCGATGACCATGGGATCCAGCGCTCCCACCAGTTCAATGGCAAGGGTAGCGTTGTTGTTGACTATGTAGGCGATGGAGACGGGGTCGAGATACTGGGCGACCTCCACAATGAACTGCGAGTTGTTGTTGACCACATAGGCGATGACTTGTGGATCCAGGTAGTCGAGCACGTCGCCGAGGAACTCCTGGTTCTCATTTACGATGGTAGCCGCCGTCCTGGGGTCGAGTGCCGCCACCAGCTCGCATACGAAATCCTCGTTGTCGTTGATCGCCTGGGCCAGGAGGTCTACCTGGAGCAGGGGGAGAAGCTCCGCGACCAGGTCCGGGTTCTCGTTGATGGCCTGGGCGACCTCGTTGGGATCCAGGTTGCCCATGAAATTGACCAGGATATCCTTGGAGTTGAAGAGCTTGCCCAGCATAGGCCCCATGGGGCTTCGCGCAGGTAAAGCCATCACGCCCCCTAGCGCGACCAGCGCCACGAGCACGACTACCACGGCAAGGTTTATGGCCTTCTGCAGATTCCCGTTGAGCAGCATCTTTATCTCCCCCTAGCTACCCGTATCCCGAAAAACACTTCGGTTATCCAACAACGCCTCGTCCCGCCGGTTGTCCTTCCTCTCCCTCCTCCAAGCCGCCCGACCATCGAAAGAATCCAATCTCGGTACCGAGAAGAAACGTCCCGCCTCGTCATGCGCGGGCCGTTCGCCATATTCATGGACCACACCATGGTCGTTATATCCACGGTCCATCCAATGGCCCTCCAGGGCCTGCCCTGGAGGGTGCGATATCACATGATGCTCGAAGCTAAGCAGCATGCCCTCAAGGACGGCGATATCAAATGCATACCGGTCCATGACATTCGAACGGGGGTACTGACGGTAAAGAGGACAGGCTCTATACGAGGATAGGGCAGCATCGAGAGCGCCGAAACCGGGAGCCGGCCCTGCGTTCAATTTCGCAGTCCCCTTCGTCTTCGCATCCATACAGGGCTCTTTCTCGCCAAAGGCGGTGTCCTAGATCGTCCCGTATAAGCACTCCCTCGCGCGCCCGAGGCGCAATCCCCATGATCCCATCACCGCGGGATCATTCGGATATTTCACTATATATATCGAGCTGAATGGGTGATTTTTTCATATATAAGGGCGATTTTTATTGAAAACGTAACGATATTGTCACATCTATGTAACATCGCGGGTAACTTAATGGATGGTTTTTCCGGTACTGGCCAAATGCACGGATGCAGGGAACTCCGCCCCGACAATCGCACCTGCAGAAGCTGCCTCACGGACCCGGCTAGTTAGCGTACGATCATGTACCCGTTCAAGCGTCCTTCGTTGACAACCACCACCCGTATCGCCGATCGCCTGGGCTGCCGCAAGTAATGACGCGTACGCCAAATCGGACTGAGAAACCCGGCTTTTTGGCCGGGTTTCTCTGACTCTCGGCACGTTCACGGGAATGCCGGACACTGAGCCGGAATTTCTCCTGCGAGCAGGCCGCTGACCCGGCTTCCGCTCCCCTATTTCGGCGGGGTTATGGAAATGGGCTGGTTTATACTGCTGAGGGCGGTGACCACACGGATATCACCGTAACCGATCTTGTCCGTGATGAGCGCGTTGTTCACAACCGCCTCGTACTTTATCCGGTAGCCAGTTTCCTTTTCAACCCATACGTCGACCTTACCGCCGGTGTTGGCGGAGAGCTGCTCCGCCTGCACGTTCTTGAAAAGGGAGGAAACCTCGTTAGGGGAAAGCGTGAAAGCGAGGTGATAGGCGTCCACGCCGTTGACTTTCTCCAGGCCCAGGTTCTCGGAGGAGGAAGCTATCTCCGGCAGGCGCGCGAAGCTCTGCACCTGATCCGTCACCGCACTGCCGCTCATGGTCACCGGCTGTTCCTGCCATTCCTCACTAGCACCAAACCTGCCGTACTGCTTGCCTCCCACCACGATGACCTCGCTGAAACTCTGCCCGAAAATCGCGCTCGTCGAATGGACGTTGTTCCCGCTAACGTCGATGGAGGTAGTCTGGATCTGCCCTCCCCCGAACTTCGTATTCTGGTAATAGATGGCTACTTCCATGTGCAGAGAGGTGATGTTCTTCTCCGCCGCCTCGCTCTTTTCCCATAATTCCTGGACGCTGGGCTCACCCTTGCCGCATCCGGCCAAGGACATCGCCAGCAAGGCCACGGCAAAGGCTGCGACCAGCATGACTCCAAGCTTGGCCCGTTTTATTCTCATACCCATCACCCTTTCCTCGTCCTTACCCACGCTTTTCCGGCTATTCTTTACCCCCTTATCGGCGGCGGAATCCATAGCTTTACTCCATCATGCCCCATCTTGGTCATCTACACGTTTACCTCCCATACGACGTGCTGCTTTCCAACTCGGCCTTGAAACACCTTTCCTCGAGCGCTCGCCATGCCTCATGGTTCACAATATCCTTGAAGCGTCCTCGAGGCACGAGGCATCGGGATTTATCCGTTTGTCAATAAATGGTCTTCGCCGCAAAGTGTAGGTAACCCATTTGAAATGATGTCCCTGACGGTTAACCCATGCTTTGGCCGCCAACTCCCTTCCCTTGTTGCCATTGATTGCCTCCCTGTTCCCAACCACAATTCAGGGAAAACGAACTCCATGTGAGACAGCGTCGTCTCCAAGGAAAATATTCTACTCCGCGTAGCAATGAACCTTGCGGTTCTGCGTCACCACCAGCACCCTTTCCTCCGTCATGGTCAGGGTCTGGGGAAGAATGCCGCCGACCTCGACTTCGAAAGCCGGTCCGCCTGACTCCGTGGAAAGGGCAGTGAGGCGGTCCATGCCGCTGAGATAAACATACTGGTTGGTCGCAAACAACCAGGTGCGTGACGAGGTTATCCCCGAGGCGACGCTCCACAGCTTATCCCCTGTCCTCGCGTCCAAAGAGATGGTGTTCGACAGCAAACCCTCTCCTCCGACCACCAGGATAAGCTGGTTACCTCGCAGCGCCGGGTTGGAGATCACCGTCGGGCCGGTGGCGTACTCCCACAGCAGTTTGCCGCTCTGGGAATCCAGGCAGAAGGTCTCGAATTCCGTTGACAGGAATATCCTGCCATCATCCGCCACGGGGGCCGAGACGGGCACGCCATGAGATTGGAAGGTCCAAACCAGGCGTCCGCTGCCTGCCTCGAGCGCGAAGAGGTCTCCCTCATAGGAAACCCCGAAAACCTGCCCCTCGTATATGCAGGGCGACACCTTGACCGGCCCCTCCGCGCGGAAGGACCACCTCACGTCGCCGTCGCCGGCATCCAGGCAGTACAGGTGGTGGTCAGCGGACCCGAAAAAAACCCTTCCTCCGTCCGGAATGGGGCTCGAGGAAACCTCGCCCCCTACTTCCGTCTCCCAAGACAACTTGCCCTCGGGCGAGACGCTGCATACCCTGCCGTCGGCGGTCGCCAGGAGAATGCCGCGCTCGAAGACGGCGGGCATGCTCGTGATGCTGTCCCCGGCGTCATGTCTCCATAAGGGACGGCCCGTAGCCAGATCCAGGCAGTATAGGTGCCCGTTCCCGCAGGCTATGTAGACTCGACCCCCCGCGACCGCCGGAGGGCCTGCTGGCTCCCCTTCCAGCCTTGTGCTCCAGAGTTCCCTGATTTGAGCTCCGGGAGCAAGCGATAGGTAGGAGAGGTGGGCCGGGCCTCCTCCCTGCATGGGCCAGTCCTTTTCCCCGACCGCTATGGTCGCGCCCGGGGAAAGCAGCCATATCAGTAGGATTACCAGTACGATCGCCCCACAGACGATGCCGGCCACCGCAAACATCCAGCGTCTCCTGGTCATGGCAGATCATTCCTCAGTCAAGCGTTTCGACCAACGAGCGAGAACGCCCGCTGCCTCGGCCGGCAGCATGCCCCCAGAAAACGCAAAAGCGCTCTCCCTTCCCTCTTTGCAACGAAACGGGCACTCGTCACTGTATCATTCACCTTGTCGGCCGGGCTGAAGCGTTGTGAAAGGCACGATCATATGGGCGCTTCGATCTCCACAGGCTCATTGATCCTGCTGATGTTAACCACGAACCTGATGTCGCCGTTCCCTATCTTTTCCGGGATAATCACATCGCGTATCAGCATCTCGTAGCGGAGAAGGTAATACTCGTCGCTGTCGATCCACACCTCAACTTCCCCTCCCGAGTTGTTGCTGAAATCGAAGGAGGGTTGGCCGGAAAACATGGTCTTGACCGCCTCGGGATCGAGATTGAAACGGAAACGCTCGGCCTCCGAGCCGCCGATGACCTCCGTTCCCACGTGGGTCTGGGACTCCGCAAGCGAGGGAAGCTCCAGGAATTTGGAGGAATACTCCTTGGCCACATCGTTTGTCGCGTTCGCGGGCACTTCCTTCCATGTCCCACTGGCCATATCCTTGTTGTATTGTTTTCCTCCCACGCGTTTGTATTCGAAATAAACCTGCCCGAGGAGCAGATCCTGCTCGTGGACATCCTCGCCGTTGACGTCGATGATGATGCTCTGTATCTGGCCGCCGCCATACTGCGTTCTCTCGTAGTAGCTGGCGATCTCCATGTGCCAGGAGTGGATGTCGTTATCGGCCTCCTGCGCCGCGGCCCAGAGTTCCTCGATGGTCATCTCGCCCGCGCCCTTCGCAGCCCCTTCTCCGCCCCCGCATCCCACCGAAACCAGGCTCAGGACAACGGCGAGGACGAGGGTTATCGACAGTAAGGCCGTTACCTGGAAGGTGTACCTCCCGCGCCAAGACATCTCTTTTTCTCCGCTTTCCCTCGAAACGGACACCGTCCCCTGGAACTCACGCCCTTTGTATCACAGCGAACCGCATCATTTCAAACCAAACCGCGAGCCCGTGAAGCTCGCCGTACCTTTGCCCACCGGATAACTCACCCTTTTCCTGGGGCATATAAAAGCAGACGCGTGTCGATGATGCTGGGTTCCGCCGGCGACGCAAGGGCACGAATGCACGGGCGTGCATCCCGAACCGAGCGACACGAAGCGGGGGACCGGCTTTTTGCGTGTCCACTACTTAATATAATAAAGTTGACAAAGTATATAAACTTAATTATTATTGTTATTACTTTGCTCAAGGAGGTGATGAGATGTTGACCGCGGCCGTAGCCATCAGCGCCGGCGAGGTTTTTCCGGAGCTCCTCGCGGCCCTTGATGGACACCCTTCACTGGAGATCTGCGGGGTCGCCCGCTCCACTCCCGACCTTTTCCGCCTGCTTTTCCGTTTCGGGCCCACCTTGCTCATCGCCTCAACCTGTTTCCTCGACGAGATCGACCTCGAGGGAGTGCCTGCGGATAGATCGCGGCTCCTGTCCATCCCGTTGACCATCGTCTTTCCAGGCGACGGTTTAGAACCACACCATGAAATGGTGACCAGGATTACGCGACTTCCCATAAGGATGGGGGGAATTATAGATCGGGATTCGGGAGACGTGGATCATGTATTACAATACATTAAATCTAAAGTTGATATTTATTCTAATGGCCATGCTGAATCATCCCTTTCTCAGTCGAGGAAAGGCTCAAACGATGGCCTCATTGTCTTTTCCGGATGCAAGGGAGGGGTTGGAAACACCCTTATTTCCTGCTCCTTCGCCGCCATCTCCGCCTTGGGGGAAAAACGGGTGATCCTGGTGGAAATGGGCGGTGCACGATCCCAACTCATACACCTTAAATCTACACTTGACGGTAAGACATTTACCGAGCTCGCCCCTATGGCGGAGGAACTTTCCTGGGATCTCCTCCGCGTCTCCCTCTACCGTCATCCCTCCGGATTCCACCTCCTGCCCTCCAGCCGCAGAAGCGTCCCAGCCCAATCGCCAAACCCACGCGTCTACGGTTCTCTCCTCCGCAACCTGCTCTTTCTCTTCGATTTGGTGATACTGGACCTCCAGAATCCATGGGGCGGGGAGTTCTCCCTCCTGCTCCCCTTCTCCCCATTGGTGAATATAGTCACCCTGCCCGACATGCTCTCCACGGCATGCGCCCGCGACGCCGCCGAATCGATGCGGCGTGGCGGCATGGACGCTTCGCGCATGCGGCTTTTGGTGAACCGGTACGGGGGGAACCACGTCCTGGGCCTTGAGGAAATGGCACGGGCGACCGGCATGGATGTGACAGCCGCGTTTCCCGACGACGCCCGTTCGGGCCTTGATTTCTGCGAGATGGGGGAAGTACCTAGACCCACGTCACCCCTCGGCAAAGCCACCGCATCCCTAGCTGTCGACCTTGGGCTCATCCCCCCTGGGAGCAACGGAGCGCGACCACGACCAGATAGACCTCCTTACCGCTTCGGGCGCAAGCGCAACCGCCGCTCCGCCCCCAAGGCCATGGGCGGCGCTTGAGTTAATCGGTGTCCCGAAATCGCCGCAAGCCCCGAGCGCTTTCCCGCGCCCCAGAGACGGCGGCGCCAAGGGAAGGCGGATCCGGAAAGTTGGTCGGAGGATGGATATGAGAGAAGCCTATGTTCGCCTTAAAGAGAAGGTGAAGGAAAAGCTCCCCCGGGGCGACATCTCGCCCCTCTCCGCCCAAGGGTCGGACGGCCTGAAGCGCGCCCTGCTGCGCGCGGCGCGCGAGGCGGTGTGGGAAGAGGGGCTGGCCGTGGAGCCGGCGGATATGCAGGCCATGCTGGAGCGCCTCGTCGACGACCTCCTGGGCTTGGGACCCCTCGAGCCGCTGATGCGGGACGATTCCATCACCGAGGTCATGGTCAACGGCCCACAATGCGTCTATTTCGAAAGAGATGGTCGCATCCACCTTTCCGAGGTTTCCCTGGACGGAGAGGAAGAGGTTTACCGCATCATCGACCGTATCATCGGACCCCTGGGACTCCACGTGGACGAAGCCTCCCCCTGCGTGGACGCCCGTCTCCCAGATGGATCGCGAGTCAACGTGGTGCTTCCCCCCTTGTCGCTCCTCGGTCCGGTGTTGACCATACGCAAGTTCCGCCACCTGCCTTACACCGTGGAGGAACTGGTGCAATCGGGAGCCATGTCCGGCCAACAGGCTGAGTTCCTTTCCCGCGCCGTGGCGGAGAAGAAGAACATCGTCATCTCGGGCGGAGCCGGCACGGGCAAGACCACCCTCTTGAATGCCCTCTCCTCCCGCATCGGGCGGGACGAGCGCATCATCACCCTGGAGGACGCGGCCGAGCTGCGCCTCCAGCAGCCGCACGTCATTCCCCTCGAAACGCGGCCGCCCAACCTCGAGGGCAGGGGAGAGGTCACCCTTCGCGACCTCCTCCGCAACGCCCTGCGCATGCGTCCCGACCGCATCATCATCGGAGAAGTGCGAGGTGCCGAGGCGCTCGACCTGCTGCAGGCCCTGAACACCGGCCACCGTGGATCCCTCACCACCGTGCACGCCAACTCGCCCGCAGACGCGCTCTCCAGGCTCGAGACCATGGCCCTCACCGCTGGGGTGGGCCTGCCCTCGCGGGCGGTGAGGGAACAGATCGCCAGGGCCGTGGACGTGATGGCGCACATGGAACGCGCCGCCACAGGCGAGAGAAAGGTCGCGGAGGTTGCATATATGGATCGCGACGGCGACTCTCAGCCTCGCCTTCGCCGCTTGCTCCCGTGTTCAGCGGATATGCCCGGGGGTGGATACGGTGCGGTGGGACCTCATCCCTCCAACCCATTCTGCATGTCAACGGAGGAGGTGACTGCGCGCGCCCTCGCCGCGCCGCTCCCATGGCCGGCATGATCGTTCCCGTCGCCTTCGCGGCCATCGCCGTGGTCGCCCTCTTCCTCTGGGGCAAGGCCAGGAGGAGGGAAAGGGCTCGGGCGGCCCTTTTCGGCGAGCAAGGACGCTCCGTGGGTAAACTCGCTTTTCTTCGGTCGGGCTTTTCCGGCTTCGCCGCCCTGCGCCGCACGCGGCGCGGCAGGGCGATCCTCTTCGCCGCAATATCCGCAGCCCTTTTGATCCTAACCCGCAACTTTTTTCTCGCCGCCTCCATATGGCCCGCTTACGCGGCCCTGCGCCGCCTCCTGGACGGGCGCCGGCGCTCGAAATCCCTCGGTGCCATCGAGGAGCAGACGTTGGAGTTCATCGATTCCCTCAACCAGTCGCTGCGCTCGGGGCTGTCCCTCCTCCAAGCCCTGGAATCAAGCCTCGAGGACGTCGGTCCGGAGCTCGGCGCGGAAGTGTCGTCGGTCCTGCACGACGTGAGCCTGGGCGCGGGGCTCGAGGAATCGCTTGCGCGCGCCGCCGATCGCGCCCCCTCATCCTCCCTCCACCTGACCTTCACCATACTCGCGCTGTTACACGGAAAGGGAGGCGACCTGCCTCGCGTCCTCGAGCGTTTGCGCAAGCGCGTGCAGGAAGGACTGGAGGTGAAACGCGAGGCACGCATGCTCACGTCGCAGAGCCGCGCCTCGGGCTACCTCGTAGCCTCGCTACCCTTCGCCTTCCTTCTGCTGCAGGGATTCCTTAATCCCCGTTCCCTAAAGCCACTGCTCGCCACGCCCACGGGCAACATCATGGTCGCGGTGGCGCTTGCGCTTAACGCGGGGGCGTTCCTGATCATACGCAAGCTGATAAACCAGGGGGCGTAGATGGAGGTCTTGATCCCCGCCTTGTTGGCCTTATCGGTGTTCTCTCTGTGCCTCCACTTCCTGCGCGGCTACCAAAGGCGGCGTTCCGCCCTCTGCCTGCTGGGGATCGAAGATCGAGGCGGTTCGGGGGAGCGCCGCGGGATTAGGCTGTTGCCAGGCGCGCGAGGTGCGATAACCCGCCTGGGTGAACTGCTTCCATGGTCGGAGGGCACGGATTTCACGGGCCTGCTAGAGGAATCCGGTCGCGGATGGTCTTCCACCTACCTGCGGGGGCTGCGTGTCGCCTCGGCCTTTGTTTGCGCCGCCCTCGCGCTTCCCATCGGTCCCACTTGTCTTCTCCTCTCGCCCCTCCTGGCCGCTGCCGCCTACCAGGCACCGGTGGTCGCCCTCAAGCGGCAGGCGCGCAGGCGTAGGGAGGAGATCGCCTCCGACCTTCCCGAGATCATCGACCTCATGGCGGTCCTGTGTTACTCGGGCGAGGGCCTCCATTCCGCCTTGGCCCATTCCCTTCGCGCCTGCGGCCACCCTTCGACTCGGGCGGTCATGGAAAGGATGGTCGAGCGCATGTTCCTGGGAGAGAGCGTTTCGGAGGCCTTGCGCCACGCCTCCAGGCACCCCAGCCGCGAAATGCGGCGGTTCTGCCGCACCCTGCTCAGGGCGGACGAGACCGGGGCCCCTATCGCGGACATCCTCGAGGAGGTGGCGGTGGAATTCAGGAACAACAGGCGTGAGCGGGAGAGGGCGCGCGCGTCGCGCGCCTCCATCTATATCCTCTTCCCGCTCGTTTTCATGATCCTCCCCTCTTTCATGCTGCTGACCCTGGGGAGCATCCTCCTCGGAAACACCCCATAGAGACCGCGGAAAGGAGGTGAGACGGGATGCGACAGGTACTGGAGCTGGTGAGGGATGACGGCGCGCAGACCACGGCCGAATACGCCCTGGTGATACTGGGGGCGGCCGCGGTGGCCGGAGCCCTCATCGCCTGGGCGGGAGGCACCGACGTGATCAAGAGCTTCTTCAATAAGATCTTCCAGCAACTCATGGGAGCCCTTGGCTGATGGATCGAGGGAAGGAAGGCCGCTGAAATGTCGACGCTCAACACCTTGGCGCTATCGGCTTTCGCCATGGCCGCGAGCTACTACGACCTGCGCTATCGCAGGGTCCCCAATCCACTCGTCCTCGCCTTCCTGGCGAGCGGGTGCGCCCTGGCGGCCACGGGTGGCTGGAGCGCCATGAGGCATGGACTCCGGGGAATGCTCCTTGGACTACTCGTATTGCTTCCCGCCTTTCTTTTACGCATGGTGGGAGGAGGGGACGTGAAATCCCTGGCCGTTATCGGGCTCTTCGCCGGCCCCACATTGCTTTGGCCGGCCTTCATCCTGGGAGCATCGGCGGCGGGTATCGCGGGGATCTTCCAGCTCGCCTCCCGCCGGCTGCGAAGTCGCGGGGGGGCGGGAACCGGAGCGAAGCCCGGTCGGGGAACCATCCCTTATGCGGCCTTTCTTTCCCTCTCCGCGGTGTTCTGCGCCTTGGCCTTGTGAGCGCGCTCCACCGCAAATTCTGCGCGTTGGAGATGAATTCCAACGCCCTTCGCGGTGTTCTATGCCCTGGCCCCGTGAGCATGGCTGCGAAAGGGCTCGGCGACTACGTCGCCGTCAGCCCTTATAATCGTCGTATGTCCGGCTTGAAGGAAACGGGAACGGGACCGGGGACATTCGTGAACGTCCTCATAGACGCGCCGTCGCGCCAGCTCGACCGTCCCTTCACCTACCTGGTGCCGCCGGAACTGGAGGGAGAAGTGGGGACGGGGAGCGTGGTGCTGGTGCCCTTGCTGAACACTATCCAGGTGGGTTATGTGCTGGGGCCTTGCCCGGCTCCGGACGTCCCCAGGATAAGACCCATCGAGGCACTGGTGGACGAACCGCCGGTCTTCGACGGTGAGATGGTCCGGCTCTGTGAATGGATCGCCGCCCGCTATCTGAGCCCTCTCTCCCAGGCCCTGCGCCTGGTGGTGCCGCCGGGAAGATCGCGGCGCGTGGTGGAGCTCGTCTCCCTGGCGTCGGACGACCGGATTATACTGGAAACTATTCCCACCAGGGCTCGGCGCCGTCGAGACATCGTCAGCGCTCTGGCCGCGCGGGGCGGAGAGCTGCCGCTTTCGGAGCTCAAGGAATGCCTCGGGGAACGCTTCTCCCCTCAGGCCTTGAAGGCGCTGCTGGAGAAGGGGGAGGTAATGCGGAGGTTCGTCATCCCCCAACCCAGGGTGTCGCGGGTCACCGTGCGCGTGGCCGAACTCACCGCGGCCGGGCGGGATGCGCTCGACGATGGCGGGGTTTCCGGACGCGCCCCCGCGCGAACGCGCCTCCTGGAAGCGCTGCGGGAGCACGGCGGCCTGCTTACCGTTCCCGAGCTGCAGCGCCTCGCGAAAACCTCGTCCACCGTGCTCAAGAGCGCGGAGGAGGCCGGTCTCGTCGCCATCCGCCGCGAGGAAAGGCTGCGCGACCCCTTCGCCACGCGCTCCTTTCCCCCCATGGAACCCCACGAGTTGAACCCCGAGCAGGCGCAGGCGCTGCAGGCCATAAGAGAGCGTATGGACTCGGGCGAGGGCGGGGTGTTCCTCCTTCACGGCATCACCGGCAGCGGAAAAACTGAGGTTTACCTGCACGCCATCGAGGAGGCGCTGGCGCGCTCCCGCACCGCCCTGGTGCTGGTTCCAGAGATAGCCCTCACGCCGCAGATGGTGCAACGTTTCAAGGGAAGGCTGGGAAGGGAGGTGGCGGTGCTCCATTCCCGCCTGGGGCTCGGGGAACGCTACGACCAGTGGCGGGGAATAAGGAACGGCGATTACCGCGTGGTCATCGGGGCGCGCTCCGCCCTCTTCGCGCCCCTTCGCGACCTGGGCCTCATCGTCATCGACGAGGAGCACGAGACCACCTACAAGGAGAACTCCTCGCCTCGCTACCACGCCCGGGAGGTGGCGGAGGAGAGGGCGCGCCTGAGCGGGGCCGTGCTGGTGTTGGGAAGCGCCACTCCCCAGCTGGAGAGCCGCTACGCGGCGGACAGGGGCGATTACGCGTACCTCCGGTTGCCGCGCCGCGTGGATGACCGGCCGCTTCCTGGCGCGGAGATCGTGGACATGCGGGAGTTGAGCGTGCCCGGCATGCGCACCATCCTCTCACCCCGCCTGGTCAACGCGCTGGTAAGGGTGCACGAGACCGGGGAGCAGGCCATCCTCTTCCTGAACCGCCGCGGGTTCGCCCGCTTCCTGCAGTGCCACGAGTGCGGCCACATATTCCAGTGCCGCAACTGCTCCGTCAGCCTCTGCTTCCATGCCCGCGAGACCTACCTGCTCTGCCATCACTGCAACTGGAGCGTCTCCGAGCCCTTCATCTGCCCGCAGTGTGGCAAGGACGTGGTGCGCTATGCGGGCATCGGCACCGAGCGCGTCGAGGAGGAGTTGCGTCGGCTGCTGCCGCAGATGAGCTGTATCCGCATGGACGCCGACACTACGCGGCGCAAACACGCTCATTGGGATATACTGGAAGTTTTCAAGTCACGCAAGGCCCAGGTCCTGCTGGGCACCCAGATGATCGCCAAGGGCCTGGACATTCCCAACGTCACCTTGGTGGGGGTTATCAACGCCGACACCTCCCTGGGCCTGCCGGATTTCCGCGCGGGAGAAAGGACCTTCCAGCTTCTCACCCAGGTGAGCGGCAGGGCGGGCAGGGGAAGCCTTCCCGGCAGGGTCATCGTGCAGACCTTCAACCCTGAGCATTATGCCATCCGCTCCGCGGTGCGGGGAGACGCCGAGGTTTTCTACCGCCAGGAGCTCGCCTTCCGCCGCGAGGCCCGGTACCCCCCTTTCAGCCGCCTGGTGAACCTGGTGATAAGCTCGGAGGGGGAGGACCACGCGCGCGCCGCCGCGGAAGCCCTGGGGGAGATCCTGAAGCCGCTCATCCAACCCCATGAGGGAGAGCTCCTGGGGCCGGCGCCCGCGCCGCTCGCGAGGATCAAGGGCCGCTACCGGTATCACCTGACCCTCAAGACGCCCGTGTTGGAAAAGCTCGCGGGGAGATTGAGGGACGCCTTCGCATCCTATGATTCCTTCCGGCAGTCCTACTGCAAGGGGGCGGGGATCGCGCGCGAGGACATCTCGCTCGCCGTGGACGTGGACCCCGTAACCCTGCTCTGAGCAAGGAAGGGTGCGCCGATCGCGGAACCGACCGCCTCGCTGGAGGGCACACGGCGGGAAGGTGGCGGGCCCATCGGCCTGCGACCACCATTGCTTTTGCAGAAGCATCCAGCATCGGGAGCAAGGGGCACTGGCCCAATTTTTCGCGACGGGCCCGGCGCGGCGTTTCCGATGCGATGATGGCGCCGTGGCCGGACGAGCACACGCTTCAGTCCCGCCAAGGGGAGTCCGGGGATACAATATGCATAGTGCATAGTGCACAGGACCCGAAACGCAGGGCGGCGAAATTTCGCCTCATCATCCGCGGGAAGCATAAGCTTGCGGGAGATGACAGACCTGGAAGGACCAGATGATGAAGACACACCGAAGCGTTGCGAAGGGAAGGGACGGCATAGCGGCTGGCGCTTGTATGCCGGCTGTTTCGCTCCTGTTGCTCCTTCTCTGCCTTTCCCTGGCGTCCCTCTCCTGCCTAGACGCCGGGAACGCGACGGAAGCCCAGAAGGAGGAGCTCCTGCAGGCGGTGAGGGAATACTGGGAAAACCACAGGAATTACAACCCCGGCACCACGAGCGGCGTGGGGGAGATGACCTACGCTGAGGTTGCGGGGGACGAGGCCAAAGTGCGCGTGGAGATAATCCTCGGTTACGCCCAGCCCACCGAGGGGGCGGGGTACAAGGAGACCACCTTCCTCCTGCGACGGGATGGGGATTCCTGGAAAGTAACCCACGACGGCTTCATCGGCGAAGAGGTCCGGTACTGAGGGAACGCCGCTATTCCCTTATCTCCGTTTCCCCACATTATGTCCTCACCGGCGAAGATGCCTCGCGCCGTGTAGATAATCCTCGGTTACGCCCAGCCCACCGAGGGGGCGGGGTACAAGGAGACCACCTTCCTCCTGCGACGGGATGGGGATTCCTGGAAAATAACCCGCGACGGCTTCATCGGCGAAGAGGTCCGGCATTGAAAGAGCGCCCGGAGCGGTATGGAGGGAATCGACCGCCGGTTTTTCCGCTTCTTCCCGCCCCAGCCTCATTCCAGCGAGTCCTTCGCTATCCGCAGCATCACCTCCGCGTAGAGCGCCTTACCCTCGGCGTAGGCCGCAATGCCTTCCTCGATGAACCTCTCGATCTGGCTGGTGTCGATGCCCTGTTCGCTCCTGCGGCGGC
This sequence comes from Actinomycetota bacterium, assembly GCA_013178005.1. Lineage (GTDB taxonomy): Bacteria > Actinomycetota > Geothermincolia > Geothermincolales > RBG-13-55-18 > Solincola_B. The sequence goes on along the minus strand of JABLXL010000004.1, from coordinate 159,924 downwards.
ATAGCTCCAGCAACCATTCCACGCCGGGAGAGCCCGCTCCCATGGGAAGGCCGCCCTCGGTCATGGCGAAAAGGGTGGTTCCCCTCCTCCCATCCCACTTATGGCCGTTGGTGCCCATGATCCTCACCTCCTTCAGGCACTACAACGGCCGTGAGGCCGAGCATTCTACACCCCGGCGCGATTCCCCCCGCTAAGGACTACGGACCGGGGTATCCCAAATGGCCATCCCCGCTCCTCCCTGGCCCTCCGGGGCGACGTGCGCGACCGGCCGTTATCAGGATGGACGAAAGGATGTTAATATGGAGCGAAAATCTCTAGGAGCAGGTGGATCAGCAAGACGCGCGGGAAAGGATCCGGGGATGGCGATGATAGCGAGGTTCCTGCCGGCGAGGTGGAGGTCGGCGCTTCTCTTCGCCGCTTCGTCCTGGTACGCCGGCATCCCGGTATGGCTGCGCACCGCCGCCATCGCCATGGTCCCGGTCTTCGAGCTGCGGGGCGCGATCCCCATCGCCTACCTGAGCTGGAACATGAGCATCTGGCACACCTACCTCTGGGCGGTGGTGGGAAACATGGTGCCCATTCCCTTCATCCTCCTTTTCCTGGGCCCTTTTTCCGACTGGCTCCGCCGCCACTCCAGGCACATGGACCGCTTTTTTGCCTGGCTTTTCGCCCGCACGCGCAGGAAGCACGGCAAGGCCTTCGAGCGCTGGAGGGACGTTGCGCTCTGCCTCTTCGTAGCCATCCCCCTTCCCGGGACGGGGGCGTGGACGGGCGCGCTGGCCGCGTTCGTCTTCGACGTGCCCTTCTGGCCCGCCCTGGCCGCCATATTCGCGGGGGTGCTCATCGCGGGAGTGGTGGTGAGCGTGGTGGTCTACGTGTTCGCCGCCATACCCCTCTGGCTCACCCTGGTCTCAGCGGGGGCCATGTTGGCTCTTCTCGCGGGCATCTGGGCGTACAACCGCCGCGAGAAAGACTGACGCTCACGCGCCTGGACGCGTCCGGACAAGCTTGGTTTAATCCCGGCCTCATTGGGTAAAACAAGATTGTAGGGCTTGAGTCGCTGACCCGAAGTACCAACAGGATCATAGTGAGGAGGGATCGCCGATGGCGAACAAGAAGTTGACCCGCAGCGAAGCGGGGAGGAAGGGCGGCAACACCACGCTCAAGAGATACGGCACCGAATTCTACCAGAAGATCGGGCAGAAGGGCGGCCGCAAGGGCGGGCAGACCACCAAGGAGCGCTACGGCACCAAGTTCTACCAGGAAATCGGCAGGAAAGGCGGGCTGAAATAGCCTTCCATCCGCGTCCCCGTACGCGCCCTTTCCGGATAACCATGAATCGCGTGGTGCTTACCATGCTATAATGCGCGCAAAGACATATCTAACGGCCCAAGGCAGCCTGCGGGCCGATGTCGCCCGATTTCACCACAGGGAGGTTACCTTGCTCAGCAGCGTGGACGTTCACAACTTCCTGCAGACAGCCAATATAGCCCATGAGCTGAGCAGGATGCCCGAGTCCGCCCGCACCGCCTCGCGGGCCGCCGCGGTGCTCGGGCTACCCCCGCACCAGGTGGTGAAATCCGTTTTCTTCATGGCCGACGAAAAGGCGGTCATGGCGCTGGTCCCGGGTGACGCCACGGTGGACTATTCCAAGCTCAAGGCGGAGCTGGGGGCGCGGAGTTTGCGCCTGCTCAACGCGGACGAGGTGCGCCAGTTGACGGGATACCTCATCGGCTGCACTCCGCCCGTAGCTTTGAAATCCGAGATGCCCGCCTACATCGACCTGCGGGCCCTGCGCGAGGACGTGGTGTACACGGGCGGCGGCGAGCCCGGGATGATACTCAAGATACGTTCCTACGATCTGGTGAGGGCGGCGGACGCGGAGGTCGTGGACATCATCCGCTGAGCGCCCGGGAAGGGAAACCATTGTTTCGCGTATTCGAGTTCGCGTTCGCGGTCATCCTGGGATTCGCCGCCGGCTTCACCTCGGGCGCCTTCGGAGTGGGAGGGGGCATAATCACCACTCCCGCCATCCGTATGTTACTGCAGCGGTCCGCCGATATCGCGCTGGGCACCCCTCTCCCCATTACCTTTCCATCCGCGCTGGTGGGTGGCTTCAACTACTGGCGCGCCGGCAAGGTCAACCGCCGAGTGGTCGCCATTTGCGCCCTTTTCGGCTTCGCCGGCACCGGGATAGGGTCGTCCATAACCGCGCTCATGGACACGCGCTACATCATGATGATCACCGCGCTGGTAATAGTCTACCTCTCCTGGCGCACCGCCTCCGCCGCCCTGGGCAGGGATTCGTACGGACGGGCGGTGATCCCGCGGGAGCGCCGGCGGGCTCCGGTATGGAAATTGGGCTTCATCGGTTTCACGGCTGGTTTCTCCTCCGGATTCCTGGGACTGGGGGGCGGCTTTATCCTGGTGCCCGCCTTCTTCTTCCTCCTCGGGCTCGAGCTCAAGGAGTGCCTGGGAAACTCCCTGGTGATCATCGCCGCGTTGTCCATACCCGGAAGCATCATCCACAGCGCGCTCGGACACGTGGACTGGGCGTTGGCCTTGGCCATGACCCTGGGGGTCATGCCCGGCGCCTTCACCGGCTCCTTTTTCACCCTGCGCGCGCGCGACCGGCGCGTCCTGCTGCTCTTTTCCTTACTTCTCCTGGCCATCGGTATAATATTCTTGGCCCGGGAGATCATGGGGATGGCCTAGGCCACCCCGGCAGCGGAAAGGAAGTGGTCCCGATAACAGACCCCCTCGCGGTTCAAAGCCACGCCGTGGCCGTGGAGGAAGCTCCCCCGGAGAGCTTCAAGTCCTTCTGGCCGGAGGTCAGGAGGGGTTACTTCTTCCGCAGCAAACAGCATTACCTCGATTTCATGCGCTCCTGCGGAGGCCGCATCTACAGCCTCCGGGGCCACAAAGGATCTATCCCTCCCTTCGTTCTGGTGGGGAACTGGAGAAGCCGCGGAGACATCACGGCGTTATGGCATCTGAAAGGGCTCGGGGCGGTACGCGGGTTGCTGGTGGGCGAGGCCGCCGAAAGGAGTTTCGAGAACGGGACCCGGCTTTTCGTGACCAGGCCACTGGGCGAGGGACAAGCGGGAGAATTCAAAGGATGGGGCTTCACGCCCCTCTACCGTATTGTGCTGTTGGAAAGGCGCTCGCGGCGAATGGAGGAGACGCGCGAACCCACGAGCGAAGTGGAGCTAATCCATTTCAGGAAGCGGTACCTGGAGGACGTGCTGGAGCTGGATTCCACCGCCTTCGATGATTTCTGGAAACTCGACGCGCGAACCCTGAACGCCGTGGCCACGTCCTGTTCCCGCAACGTCTTCCTCCTGGCAAGGGATCGTGGCCGTATCGCAGGCTACGCCATCGGGGGAACCAACGGGCGCCTCGGCTACCTGCAACGACTGGGCGTGAGAGCCGGGCGCCAGGGAGAGGGCATCGGCGAGGCCCTTTCCCTCCGCCTCATCGATGCCCTGACCGCCATGGGCGCGCATTTGATATGCGTGAACACCCAGGAGGAGAACAACGCGGCGCGGTCCCTTTACCGCAAGCTGGGCTTCGAGGAGATCCCGGAACGCCGCCTCATCATGAGCCGCACGCCGGACGGCGCGGGGTGGGGCCCGTGAGGCGCGGCGCGCCGGAGAAAATCGTTGTCGCGGTCGCATGCGCCGCCTTGATGCTGTGCGCGCTTCCCGTGGGCGGAGCTCGCTCCGTGGCCCAGGAACCGGCCCCGGTGGTCTCCGCGCGCATGAATTCCTATTATTATCAACCTGGCGACCAGGCCTACCTCGACCTCCACCTGGAACTTCCCGGGGAAGAGAGGACGGAGTCCTATTCCGTCGCTCTTCTTATCTACCCCTCCGCGTCCACCCGTTCCGCCCTGGCCGCTTTCCGGGACGGCACACGCCGCTACCCCATCGTCTGGAAGGACCTCGACACCATCTCCCCTGGCGAGGAATGGACGGATAAGATGTACGAGCTTAACCTCGAATCCATGGGCTTGCCGCCCGGAGCATATCCATTTGAGGTAAGGATTTACGGGGAAGAAGAGACCCTCGCCTCCGACTCCAGCTTCCTGGTGATCATGAATACCACGACAGGTTACCCCCTTAATCTCGCGCTCCTGTGGACCCTGGATTTCCTCCCTTCCGTCGACGCGCAAGGTAACGCCCTCGACGGCGCCCTCGCGGCGGCGTGCGCGACCTCGGAAAACGACACGGGATACCTCTACGCCCTGACCCGGGCACTAAAAAGGTCCCCCTCCATCAGCACCAGCCTGGCCATCCCCGGCAGCACCTATGAGGATCTCGAGAGGTTGGCCAAAACGGGAACCGGAGAAGATTCCGCTCCGTCCGGCGCCTCCTCGGTACTCACGGACCTCTCCTATCTGGCCGGCGAAAACCGCGTCGACTTCCTCGCCTGCCCTTATTCCTTCGCCGACCTCGACCTGCTCGCCTCGCGCGGCTGGGAGGAGGACGCCGTTCGCCAGCTGCGCCTGGGAATCGAGACCCTCGGCGAACTGGGCATCAAGGCGACGGGCTTCGTTTCTCCCTCTTTCAGCCTTAACGACGGCACCCTGCGGCGCCTGGCGGAGGAAGGCATCGGTTACGCAGTGGTGGGAGCGGACGCCGTGCGTTACAGTTCCGCGGGTCGCCGCCTGCTCGAGGGGACCACCCTCTCGCAACCGGTGCGCTTCGTGAACTCCGATGGTTTGCTCCTCAAGGCCTTCGTGCTCGACGAGACCCTGTATTCCTACCTGGAGGGAATGCCTGGAGGGGACACCTCGCACGTGATCCAGAACATTTTCGCGGAGCTGGCCGTGCTGCAGCGCGAGAAACCCAACGCCGTGCGCTCGTGCGTGCTCGCTTTTCCGCCCAATTTCACGCCTTCAAGGGAGTTCATAGACGAGCTTTACGAAGCCGTGGCCGGATGCCCATGGCTGCAGACCCGCAGGCTGTCCGATCTAAACTCGGACCAGTTCCCGCTGGAGGGAGTGGCCCTGCAAGCTCCGGCTTACGAAGGCCAGGAATCGCCATACCTGGAGGAGCTGGCGGAGAAAAAGTCCCTGGTGGCCGATTTCACGTCCGTCATCCCCGCGGAGCACGCCTTGAAGGGGACGCTTGACCGCTCCCTACTGGTCGCGGAAAACCACCGCTTCACGCGCGATGGGGACAACGCCGCTTCCCGCGCGTACCTGTCGAGCATCGAGGCGGTGGTCGAGGGCGAGGTGTCGCGGGTGAGCATAGGCAAGAAGCGCTCCTTCACCCTTTCCAGCACCCAGGGCAAGCTTAACATCGACGTGAGCAGCACGCTCGATTATCCCCTGAACGGGGTCACCCTTCGCCTCGACAATCCCGCGCTCACCTTTCCCGGGGGCGATTCCAAAGTGGTTACCATCGAGCCGCGCGAGAACCGTTTCACCTTCGAGGTCGACACCCACCGCAAGGGCTCCTTCATCGTGGACATCGTGCTGGAAGCGGGCGACCTGGTCATCGACGACACCACCACCACCGTTAACACGTCCATCATCAATACCCTGGCCATCATCATGCTGGCGGCGCTGGCAGGCCTGGTTGCGGTCTCCGTGCTGTTGCGCCGCCTCCTGCGCGGGATACGCGGGGGAAGACACACGCGAGGAAAGGCATCCGGATGAGCGTGGAGCCGGATAAGCCAGTTCCCTCCGCCGGCGAACCCCAGGCCTTCGCCAGGGACGCGGCGGTGATGGCCGTGGGCACCGCCATAAGCCGCGTTACCGGTTTCCTGCGCTACGCCGGGCTTGCCTACGTGCTCGGCCTCACTCTCCGCTACGGCAGCACCAACCTCCCCAGCACCTACAATCTCGCCAACTCTATGCCCAATATGATCTACGACCTTGTCATGGGGGGGATAATCGCCTCGCTCTTCATCCCTGTCTTCGTGGAATACCTGAGCACGCGCTCCCGCGAGGAAGCCTGGCACGTCGCCAGCTCGGTCACCAACATATCCCTGGTCATCCTGGCTGCGGTCACCGCCCTCGGCATCGCGGCAAGCCCCCTGATCATCCGCCTCATGACCGCCTTCGGATCCTATTCCGCGAGCGATGTCAGCACCCAGGTGGTGCGGGATCAGGCCTCCTTCCTCCTGCGCTTCTTCGTGCCCCAGATAATCTTCTACGGCCTTAGCGCCATCTTCGGGGGATTACTCAATGCCCACCGCCATTTCACCGCCCCCGCCTTCGCGCCCATCGCCAATAACCTTGTGGTCATCGGGACGGTGGTGGTATTCCATTTCCTTCCAGGTCCTCGCGACAACCACCTTCACCTGGTGGTGCTAGCGGTGGGCACGACCCTGGGGGTCGTCGCCCAGGCCCTGGTGCAACTGCCCATGCTCTTCCGCATCGGCGTAAAGTATTCCTTCACCTTTGACCTCAAGCACCCCGCCATCCGCAGGATCGGCCGCCTGGCCGTGCCGCTACTCGGCTATATACTCCTTTGGCAGGTGGGCACGTGGTTCGTTTTCGCCCTCGCCATAAAGGTGGACGGGGGTGTGCCTTCGTACCAGTACGCGCAGATGTTCTTCCAGCTGCCCTACGGCGTCTTCGCCGTCTCCATCATCACCGCCATTTTCCCCGCCTTGAGCGAACACGTCGCCCTGCGCAGGCAGCAGCGTTTCAAGGAGACCATGAACGCGGGCGTGAGGTCCACCGCGCTCATCATCGTACCCTGCGCGGTCATCTACCTCCTTCTCAACAAGCCCATCATCCGCTTCCTCCTCCAGCACGGCTTTTTCAAGGCCGGGGACACCGAGCTCCTCTCCGGGGTGCTTTTCTTCTTCTCCCTGGGGCTGATCCCCTACTCCATCGACATGCTTCTCACCAAGACCTTCTACTCCATGCAGGACACCCGCACCCCCATGATCATCAACTGCTTCGTGGTGGCCATTAACATGGGCGCCAACCTCCTCTTTTTCCGCCTCATGGGGGTAAAGGGGCTAGCCCTGGGCTTCAGCGTCGCCTACGTTTTCTCCATGCTCATCGACGGCACGGTGCTGCGCCTGCGTCTGGGACCACTGGGCGGACGGCGCATGGCCGCCACCGCGGCCCGATTGCTCGCGGCCTCCGGGGTCATGGCCACGGTCATCTACGCTTGCCTCCGCCTGGTGGATCGGCTCTTCCCCTATACCGGCCTCGCGCGGGAGTTGCTGGAGATGCTCCTGCCCATGGCGCTGGGGCTGGTGGCCTTCTTCGCCGTCGCCCACGCCCTGCGCATGGAGGAATTGGAGGCGCTAAGGGAGATGTCCTTGAAGTGGCTGGGCCGCGTCTTCCGCCGCGGGAGCCGGACCGAAGCGCCCCGAAAAGCCCGGGCAGGTTGCCAGAACGGAGAGAAAGCGACTGGCGCCGGGGCGGAGAAAGGGGAAAAGAGCTAAAGGAACCCCGTTTCCTCCGTCGAAGGAAATGGTATACGCGGGGAGGTGAAAGATGCCGAGGACGCTGAAAAGAGAGGACGGGCAGGTCTGGACCTACGTGTTGAACATATTGCTCGTGGCGGCGGTGATCGGATTCCTCATCACCCAGTGCGGTCCCGTGATCTGGAACCACATCGCGCTTCGGGGCACCGCGGACGACGCGGCCATCGAGGCGGCCACCACCTACGAGCAATCGCGCGGCGACATGGACCGCGTCTACGAGGTGGTTCAGAAATTCCTGGAGGATCGTGACGCCCGGCTCGACGGCTCCATCACCCTGGAGCGCGACCAGATGGGGCGACCCATCAAGATAGGCGTGCCGGTGCGAAAGATCGTCAACACCTACATTTTCGAGAAAATCAGCTACCTCTGCGGCTTCACCGAGGCCAAGGCTTACGTGGAAAAGGCCCTCCAGTAAACGCGTCCACCTGCTCGCGGCAAGCGCTCCCCTTCTCAGAAGCGCTTTTTATAGTCGGGGCAGGAGGTGGCGTTGGGACGTTCGGGGCGGGAACACGCCGCCGGGTAATCGTAGGCACAGGTATCGCAGAGGAATTTTTTCCCCGCGAAAAACTGCCTGATTTTTTTCCAGATGCTCATGGGAAGATTCTATCACCGTGGGACGGGAACGCCCATGACCGAAAACGGAAATTGACCGCGTCGCCTCGCTTATTCGGAGTTGTGGTGAGCGATCGCACGCGATTCGCATGATGCACATGATCGAAAGCGAAAGGGCTACCCGCAGTTCTATCCTTACATGCCGGCGCGTCCCAGCCTGTCGGTTAGGGTGATGACGCGGCTCGGCGACCACTCCAGCTCTATTTTCCCTTCCTCGGCCAGCCTGGTGAAGACCTCAACCACCCTCGGGTCGAATTGCCTCCCGGCGTTTCGCCTCAGCTCCGCCATGGCTTCCTCAACCGGCATGGCCTTGCGGTAGGGGCGGTCCGAGGTCATGGATTCGAAGGCGTCCGCCACGGAGATTATCCTCGCCCCCAGGGGGATCTCCTCCCCGCGCAGGCCGTCCGGGTATCCCGTGCCGTCGAACCATTCGTGGTGGTGATAGACCAGGGGCATCACCGGCTCCAGCAGCCTCACGGAGTGCAGGATCTTGGTCCCGATGAAGGGGTGGTATTCCATCTCCCTCCTTTCTTCCTCGCTCAGCCTCCCCGGCTTCTTCAGTATGTCCTCCTTGATCCCGATCTTGCCCACGTCGTGAAGGATGCTGGCGTTCCTGATGATGTCCACCTCGGCAGGTGACAGGCCCATTTCCTCGGCTATAGCCACTGCGTACTCGGTGACGCGCTGGGAATGGCCGTGGGTGTAGGCGTCCCGGGCGTCGATGGCGGAGGCCATGGCCGTTATCACCTCGATGTATATCTCCTCAAGGCTCTCGAAGAGTCGGGCGTTTTCGATGGCTATGGCGGCTTGGCTCGCGAGGCTGGTGAACAGGTTGATCTCGTGCGGGGTGAAGGCATGGGGCTCGTCTGTATATATGTTCAGCACCCCGATCACGCGGTCCTTCAGGCTCAGGGGAACCGAGAGGAGCGAGCACAACCCCTCCATGCGCGCCTGCTCCGAATAGGCGTGCCGGGGATCATGGCGGATATCGTACACGGCTATGGGCCTGCCCTCCTGGATGACCTTTCCGGCAATGCTCTCGCCGACCTTTATGGGCCCCTTCCTGATGTAGCCCTCCGAGAGACCCTGGGCGGCGGCGATGACCAGCTCCTCGCTCTCCTCGTCCAGGAGCATGATGGAGCTGATCTTGGCGTCCATGAGGCCCACGCTCATCTGCACGATCTGCTGCAGCACCGTCTCCAGGTCAATGGCGGAGGTGATGGCCTTGTCGATCTCGAAAATGGCGTGCAGCTCGCCGATGCGGTCCTCGAGGTCCGAGTACAACCTCGAGTTGTGCACCGCCAGGGCGGCCTGCACCGCCAGGGCGCTGATAAGGTTCAGGTCGTTCTCGTCCAGGCTGCCGCGCTCCGTGTTCCCGGCCAGAGCGACGCCGTACACCTCGTCCCTCCACTTCATGGGGGTATAGATGGCCGAGCGTATGCGCTGTGACTCGAGCAGGTGCCGGAACTCACGCTCCATGTCCGTATCCCTGAGCAGCTTGGGCTCCCGTTCCTCGAGCACCTTGCCGACGATTCCGTATCCCACCGGTATCTCCAGGCCGGCCTCGCTCTCGCTCACCCCGTCGCACGCGGCTACGGCGAGGCGTTCGCCGTCCTTTTCCAGCCGGAAGACCAGGACCACGTCGGGGCTGACGCTGCGGGAGATGGCGTTGCAGAGGTTGGAATATACCTTGCTCTCAAGAAGGGTGGAGTCGAAGAGGGTCGCGAATCCCGAAACCGCGGTCAGCTCCACCATGCGCCGCGCTTTCTCCGTGCTCTCGCGCTCCGCGAACTCCGCCATGTAGCCCATGATGTACGCAGAAGCGAAATAGAAGGTGGCCGTGCCCATAATGCTTCCCATGGACCTGGGCCAATCGATCCTTCCCGAAAGCGCGATGGTCAGGGAGAACGCCGCCGATGCGGCGGCGGCGTAGGAGATGCCCTCTCGCAGCCCGAACCAAAGGGCAACGTTGGCCACCGGCAGCACGTAGAGGTATTCGAACTCCCTGATGGGATCGGAGCGAGTGAAATAAATGAGCAGGGACACCAGGAACATCTCGAAAAGCATGAGGGCGAGGGAGGCCGACTTGAACCTTTCTTCCGGGACGCGAAAGATGATGCGGTCCATGATGACGTAGAAAACGCCCAATCCCACTATGACCGGTATCATCTGCGAAGCCTGGTATCGTTCCCGCACCACGATGTACTGAACGATGAGGTACGCAAAGGCAAGAAGCCTGATCAGACGGGTGAAATAGACCAGTCTTTTCCTCAGATCCAAGGCCACACCCCTAGCCGCTGAGCTTTGCCTCCCGGGCCCGACTCCTACCAGCAATGCGGAAACTTGGCGACAGGAGAAATGCGACCGTCAGCCGCCCCCCCCGCGCGTCTCTTTGCCGCTGTTCAGAACTTGATCCGTTTAGAAATATATCGTCCTTCGAGGCCGATAGCTGAAGATATAACCTGTAGGGGTTATTTTCCGCGCCAAAGGGATAGAAATCTCGGGCGTTCAAGGCCGGAGCTCGCCCAGCACGGCCAGCTCCACCGCCTCCGCCCATCCCTCGTTGAGGAAGCCCTCGGTGACGATCACGTTGTCGTATCGGGATATCTCCTCAAGCAGGTGGGGATTGCCGTACAGCCCGTTGCGTACCAGGAAGAAGGCGCCCACTTCCCGCGCGAAGGGGAGGTCCGCGGATGAATCGCCCACCGCGATGGCCTGGGACCTCTTGAAACCCCGCAGGCGCATGTCCTCTGCCGCCGCCCCCTCCTTGGTCACTCCCTTGGGCATGAGGTGGTAAGCACGCAGCTCTTTCACCTCAAGGGTGGGGCTGGTGCGTGGCAGGACGCCGTTGTCCACGAGCACCAGGCCCGGGTATTCCTCATCCAGGAGCCGGTTGACCTCCTCCACGTCCACCAGCCCGCGGAAGAGCGGGGTGCAATCGCGAAAATCCGACCAGGGCGTGTGGTACTCGATGCGCCTCGCGTAGCGAGAGAGAAGGAGATCGGGGGCGCCGGTTTCCTTGATCGCGGCATATAGGTCCGAACAGGCATCTCCGAACGCGCCGCCGTTGATGATCACCTTTTCGCCCAGGTCATAGACTATTTCAACCCCAAGCTCCGCGATGTAGTTCCTCATCCCCAGGACGCGCGCCGTCTCCCTCAGCTGCCTCCCGCTGCGCCCCGAAACCGGCACCACGTCCACGCCGCGCTCCAGGGCTTCGACCAGGGCACGCACGGGACGCAGGGTGTATTCACGCCTGATGTTGAGGAGGAAGTTGCCCATGGGGCCCATCATGGTCCCGTCGAGATCGGTATATACGACGCGCACCTCCTCCAGCCCGCCGCGCACGCTCTCCCAACGCGCTTCAGGCCCTAGCTCCCGGCACGCCTCCTCCAGCTCCCGCGCCCTTTCCGCATCGAACGCCATGTGAGAATCCCCTCCGTAAACGGCTCCCTGCCCATCACGCCACGCGGTGCGCGGCCCCCATGGGCCACGGCTCCGTCAGCGATCGAAACGCCTCCGGTATTCCTCCACCTGCGCCATGGGCGGCCTCTCCTGCACCGGCAGGACCTTCTTCTCCAGCAGGTATTGGCCGTCGCGGTACTCCACCTGGGTCATCTCCACGCTGTAACCGCCGCGCAGGTCCATCCTGCCCAGCTCCTGCAGCCGGATGAGCACCGCCTGGACGATCTGGAAAGACATCCTCCCCAGTGCGGGCACGGGCTGGTTGCGGTGATGGCGCTCCACCAGGTCCACCTGCCCGATGACCCCCATGCCGTACCGGGTGAAAATATCCATGAGCATGCCTATCTCCACCCCGTAGCCGGAGAAAAAGGGGATGCTTTCGAGGATCTCCCGGTGCCCGCCATACTCCCCCGAGAGAGGTTGGATAAGCGCGGTGAGCTCGGGGAAAAAGAGGCTGAGCAAGGGACGCGCCACCAGCTCCGTGACCCTGCCTCCACCGGTGGGCAGCAGCCGATGCTCGCTTTTTATGGGACGCTGGTAATACCCCTTGACGAAACGCACGTCGGGCCGGACGAGGAGGGGCCCGACGAGTCCGGTGACGAAGCGTGGATGGAAGTTGCGGATGTCCGAGTCCATCCAGATGATGATGTCCCCCTTCAGGCAGTAGAGGCTGCGCCACAGCGCGTCTCCCTTGCCCTGGGGCTCATACATGCCGGGGAGTATCTCATCCTGGCGTAGGACCTCCGCGCCCGCGGCCTCCGCCGCCTCCCTGGTGCCGTCTCCGCTCCCCCCATCCACCACGCACAGCTGGTCCACGAGGGGCGCTTTTTCCATGAGTTCGGCGCGCGTCGTGGAGACGATCTCCCCGATGGTCTCGGCCTCGTTCAGGCTGGGAAGGCAGACACTCACCGTCTTCCCCGCCGCCTCCTTGAGCGCGACCAACTTGCCCAGGTCGTCAAACTGCGCATGGTGAAAGGTGTTGGCGTCATACCAGTCGCATTTCTCCAGCCGGCTGGATGCGTAGCACCCCTTATCGGGTTCCTTTCCCTCCAACCTTACCCCCTTCGTGCAGCGTCGCTTCAGTCACCGCGGCGCCCGAACGCAACCCCAGCCGAGAACGCCCGCAGGTTAACCTCAACCGCCTTAGAGGGCACCACGGCGACCATGGCCTCCCGCCAGACGTCATCCGGAAAATCAAGGCAGGTGGAAAGCACTCCCAGCAGAACAGAGCCCGCTGCGCGCGGATTTCCCGCCTCCGCGGCCATGGCACGCGCTTCCAGCTCCAAGACGCGCGCCGCGTATGAGCGTATGACCTCCCGTGCATTGGGCGGGTACTCCGCGTCACCGCGCAGCACCGGCAGCGGGTCCAGCCGGTAGAGGTTGACGATGGCGGTGCCTTCGCCCGAGAGGTAGCGAAGGTATCGCATGCCCTCCAGCAGCTCGAAGGCGAGGAGGAAATCCGCCCTGCCCTCAGGCACCAGCGGCGAGCACACCTTTTCCCCCCAGCGCACCATGCAGACCACGCTGCCCCCACGCTGCGCCATGCCGTGCACCTCGCTGGTCTTCACATCGTACCCCATGCGCAAAGCCGTCTCGGCGAGCAACCTCGCCGAGAGCACGTTCCCCTGCCCCCCTACTCCGGCAAGCACCACGTCAGGCATAGCCGCCTACCCCCTCTATGGCGTCCCGCCCGCAAACCTGGGCGCAGAGCGAACACCCTACGCAGAGGTCCTCGTCGATCACGGCGGCCTCGTCCCGCATCACCAATGCCGGACAGCCCAGGCGCAGACAGCGCTTGCAGGCGTCGCACTTCTCCTCATTCACCCGGTATGGAAAACCCTCCTGGCGCTCCCTTAACACGCATGAGCGTCGCGATATGATGACCGAGGTGCGGGGCGCCGCGATCTCCTCCGCGACGGCGGCTTCCGTCTCCGCGAGGTCCCAGGGATCCACCACCCTAACCGACTCCACTCCCACGGCGCGCGCCAGCTCGGCAAGGTCCAGGGCAAACGTCTCCTCTCCCATGAGGGTGCGTCCCGTGCCCGGATGGTCCTGGAAACCGGTCATGGCCGTGGTGCGGTTGTCCAGGATCACTATGGTGGAGAGGGTGCGGTTGTAGACCATATCGATAAGCCCCGTTATCCCGCCGTGGATGAAGGTCGAGTCTCCGAGCACTCCCACCACCTTGCCCGCCTTGCCTGCATTTGCCTCGCTCGAGGCAAAGGCCTTCTCCAGCCCGAGCGCCATGCCCACGCCGGCCCCCATGCACACCTGGCAATCGATGCCCGACAGGGGCGGCAGCACGCTCAAGGTATAGCAACCTATATCGCTGGAGACCACAGCCTTGTTGCGCCTGAGGGCATAGAAGAGGCCGCGGTGGGGACACCCGGGGCACATAACCGGCGGGCGGGAAGGCAATACCGATTGGTCCGGAGGGGTTCCACGGGGAGCGGGAGGCGACCAGCCTCCGCCCCTGACCCCCGTGTCCATCTCCATGAGCTCGGAGAGCGACCTCGCCACCACGTCGGGGTCCAGCTCCCCGTCCCTGGGGATGCGGGCCTTTCCCACCACGTCGATCCCCATGGCCTTGAGGGACTCCTCGATCCAGGGCTCCATCTCCTCCACCACGTAAAGGCGGCGGAAATGGGAGGCGAACTCGTGCAGCATCTTCTCGGGAAGGGGGTACACGAAACCCAGCTTGAGCAAAGAGGCCTCGGGGAAGGCTTCCCTCGCGTACTGGTAACATACGCCCGAGGCGACGATGCCGATGCGCGTGGAGCGCATCTCCACCCGGTTGAAAGGCGAGCTCTCGGACTCCCTTTGCAGATCCCCCAGTCGCTCTATCACCACCGGGTGCCGCAAACGCGCGTGCCCCGGGATCATGACCCTTTTCACCGCGTCCTTCTCGTAGGGCAAGTCGACCGTCCGCCTTTCCTCGCGGTACTCGACCACGGTGCGGGAATGGCTGATCCGCGTCTCCAGGCGGAGCATCACCGGCGTGTCATGCCGCTCCGAAAGCTCCAGCGCCGCTCTTATCATCTCGAAGCATTCCGAGCTGTCCGCCGGCTCCAGCATGGGGACCTTGGCCATGCGCGCGTAATAGCGGCTGTCCTGCTCGTTCTGGGAAGAGTGCATGCCGGGATCGTCGGCCACCGCCAGCACCAGGCCCGCGTTCACCCCTATGTAGGGGAGGGTCATCCAGGGATCGGCGGCCACGTTCAAGCCCACGTGTTTCATGGCCACCAGGGTCCTGGCCCCACCCAGGCAAGAGCCTATCCCCACCTCCATGGCGACCTTTTCGTTGGGCGACCACTCGCAATAGACATCTGGGTAGCGGGCGAGTTCCTCTAGTATCTCCGTCGAAGGGGTCCCGGGGTATGCGGCGGCCACGCGCACCCCCGCGCACCATGCCCCCAGGGCGACCGCCTCGTTTCCCGAAAGCAGGGCCCGTTTCAAGCTTTTCTCCTCCTCTCGCGGGTGTTTTCTCGCGTGCACAGGACCTTCATGGACTTCCGCGAGGGTCGGCGCCTGCCTCCCCTCCGTACGCTGGAATTATAACAGGTTCGAGCCCCGGGGAGCCCCGCGTGAGGGGAGTGGCCGTCCCTTCCTTGTGCTAGAATTACATGGATCGCGACCCCCGCGAAGGAACGAACCTATGCTCCTGGATGAACTCGATGGCAGTGAACGGGACCGGCCCACGGACGAGGAATTGGTGCGCGACTTCCTCGCGGGAAACGGCGCTGCCTTCGAGGAGCTGGTGACCCGCTACCAGCCCACGGTCATGAACATGGCCTACCGCCTGCTGGGGAACCGCAGCGACGCGGCTGACGTGTGCCAGGAGGTCTTCGTGCTCCTGCTGCGCAAGCTGGGTTCCTTCCGGGGAGAGGCCAAGTTCTCCACCTGGCTGTACCGCGTCTCCCTCAATGCCTGTCATGACTACGCGCGGAAGTCACGCCGCAACGTCTCCCTGTCGGAATCCCCCGGAGACGACCTCCCCGAGATAGAGCAACGCCTGGCGGACGAGGGCGCGGACGCCCCGGAGGCGAGCATGGAACGGGCGGAGGTGCAAAAAGCGGTCAGGGAAGCCATCGCCCGCCTTCCTTTCAAATTCAAGGAGATAATCTACCTGCACGATATCAGCGGATATAACTACAAGGAGGTGGCGGAGATCCTCGACATCTCCCTGGGCACGGTGAAGTCGCGACTCAACCGCGCCCGCAACCGCCTCGCCGTGGAATTGCGCGATTTCTGGGAACAGATGCCATGAGCGCTCCATCTAATGCTTCGCGAGGGGAGATCATGGATAGATCGTGTATAAAGGAACAGTTCCGGCCGGGGAAAAGCCATGACGACGGGCAAAAGCTGTAGGAAAGCCGCCAGGCTGATAGGGCCGTTCGTAGACGGCGAGCTTCCCGCATCCCGCGCCGAGGAGCTCGAGCGGCACCTTTCCGCTTGCTCCGCCTGCGCGCTGCGCCACCGGCGCATGCGGTCCATGGTAGGCGAGCTTTCCTCACTTCCCACCATCAGCCCCTCGCCTGGGGAGCGGGAGGAACTGTTGATGCGGGTGCGCCGCGAGCTGTCCGAATCCGCTCCGGCCCCGGCGTTCCACCGCCGGGCGCAGATTGCGGCCGCCGCCGTGTCGCTGCTGGCCATAGCCGTCGTCGTCGTGACCGTCACCATGTGGGGAGGGAAAAGGGCGCCGGTGGTGGAGGAATCCGCCTCCGGGGAGTTCGCGCCCACCGAAGTCAACGAGACAACCGGGCCCAAGGTTAGCCCGGAGAGCTCCAAATATTACGCCGGGGAAGGGGTGTTGAACGCGGCTCTCTCATCCACGCCCTCGCTGGTCGCCCCGGGGAGGGAATACGGGGAGGGAGAACTCGCCGGTTACCGCGATGACCTGGGGGCAAGGCTCGATTTTTACTCAGCCTACTGGTACCCCTACTCCATGGGAGCTCTGGACGAAGCGGACATGCGCCGCGCCCAGCGGGAACTCACGGACCAACTCGCGGCCACGGCCGCTTCGATCGGCGGGGACCCCACTAGCTTGAGAACAGCCATCGAAGCCGCGCTCTCGCAGGCGGGCGACGAATTGCTGTTGCCATGCCACGCCGAGTTGGCGAAGGTCGACGGGAGGGAATGCTGGTTGATCTCCCTGAGCGGGCCGGAGGACTACCTTCTCTTCTCCGACCCCCAACGTCCGCCGGCCATGGTTCTCGCCTCCCTGGGCGGCGAGGAGAGCCTCAAGGTAAGCGAATCCCTGCTGCGAGAGCTGGCGGCCGGGCTTGCTCCCTACGAGGGCGCCAGCCCTCAGGCGCCTTCCGACCCACGATGGGAGGGGAGCGGCACCGGCTTGGAGCGGGAGGAGACAGGGCAGGCAACCGGGGAAGAGGAGACTTCCGGCACCCCCACGGATGGAGGGGAACCGGTTGGCGAGACACAGGCCGATTTCCGCTCTTTCCTGCGGGACCTCTCCGCCCGCTACAACAGCCTCGACATGCTCGATAAGCTGGAGCGCCTCAACTACGAGCAGGTGATCATGCTGCTGCACGGGAACTGGGCGGGACTCGCCGCCGAGGGCGTGAACCTCGGCGATTTCCTGCGTCCTCCAAGGCGCCTCTGGGCGGTGGATCGCGAGACCGGCGCCGTTGTTCGTTGATCCCGGAAGCCCGTGGTCTGCATCCTATGCCCCCCGCCAGCTACGACATCGAGAAAAAACCCGCTCATGACCACGAAGACGACCGAACGGTCCCGGGCTTCCAGAGACGATGGTTGTGTATTCGCTTTTTCATTCCGCCGCTTCGCAAGCTGGATGCGCGTGGTCTCCTCGGAACAGAAAAGTTACGACACGGCCCTTCGCGAGCCCGCTTTTCAATCGACATAGGTAGGCCCTCGCGGGCTGTCCCTGTCACACCACCGTGCGTACGGGTCCGTACACGGCGGTTCGGCAAGGTTAAGCGGAGCAGCGGGCCTCCAAGGTGATGAGTCCGAGTTCGGAGAAGAAGGCATTCGGGAAGGCGAAGCTTAACGCGGGGCTGCGGCTGATGCGCCAGGGGCCATGGACGCTGCCGGCGGTCTTGGCCGCAAGGCCCCTGCTGATATCCCTGGCCCTGAGTTCCGCGTATCGTCTCTTGCCCCGCTTGAGCTGCTTCCAGATGAAGCACCGCAGTCTGCGCCTGATCCAGGAGTCGAGGTCGCGGAGGACCGACGGGGTCTGGCAGAAGCCGAAGTAGCCTATCCAGCCCCGCAGGTAGGTATTAAGGTCGGCCACCACCCGCTCCAGGGGTACCCCCCGGGTCCGGCGGGTGATCTCCTTTATCCGCCGGCGCAGGCGTTTGCGGGCCTTGGGCGATATGCTCCGCTTGGTCTTCTCCCTCCCGACGATGCGGAAGGAGAGAAAGTCCCGCTCGTGCGCCGGGGCCACCGCGCTCTTATCCCCGTTCACCCGGAGCTTGAGTCTCTTTGCGAGGAAGTGGGTGATTCCCTCCATGACTCTCCTGCCCGCCCGCTCCGATGCCACGTAGATGTTGCAGTCATCGGCATAGCGGACGAAGGCGTGTCCCCTCCTCTCCAGCTCGCGGTCCAGGTCATCCAGGTAGATGTTGGAGAGCAGCGGGGAGAGGGGTCCTCCCTGCGGGGTGCCCATCTCGGGCGGGGATACGAGCCCTCCCTCCATCACCCCGGCCTTGAGGTAGGCCCGGATGAGTTTCAGGAGCACCTTGTCGTCTATCCTGCGGGCCACCCTGGCCATGAGCGCGTCGTGGCAGACGTTGTCGAAGAAGCGCTCGATGTCCAGGTCCACCACCCAGCTCTTCCCCTCTTCCACATAGGACTGGGCCTTGGCTACAGCCTGGTGGGCCGAGCGGTGAGGCCGGAAGCCGTAGCTCCCCTCCGAGAGGTGGGGGTCGAATACGGGGGTTAGGACTTGCAGGATGGCCTGCTGGATGAGGCGGTCGGCCACGGTGGGGATGCCTAGGTACCTATGGCCTCCGTCCGGCTTGGGTATGCCTACCCGCCTCACCGGCTGGGGCCGGTAGGTGCCTGTGAGCAGCTCCTCCCTTATCTCCTGCCAGCTCTGGCTGAGGAAGAGGGGCAGCTCGGCGGTGGTCATCCCATCCACCCCTGGGGCTCCCGCGTTCTCCATGACCTTCTTCAGTGCCTTCTTCATGTTCTCCGGGCTTACCACCACCTCCATGAGTCCCGTTGCCTTTGCCGGGCGTTCGGGGCTGCGCTCCGCCGCGGGCGGTTCGTTCCCTTCCAGCGAGGGGTTGCGGGCTTCACCCTCCCCCGTCTCGCCGAAGGCCAGTTGTCCCTGGTCTTTCCGCCGCTTGCCGTCCCGCGAGTCACGCATCCTACTTGCCACTCCTTGCCGTTCGGCCCTTCGGTGGACGAAAAGTCCTCCTACTATGGCCTCTGCTGACTCCTGCGCCGCGGTCAGGGTCCCTCACGGTTCCCTCAGTCCCCTTGGGGGGACACGGCGCAGGCCTCCCGGGGTAAGACCGGCCGCCTTCCCCGCACACCCGCCGGATTTACGCCCGTGGCCCTTGACGGATATGGACTTCGCGATCTCTTGCTCGCTCGTCCGGCCACGCTCGCCTCGTATCCGGTTCCTGTTCGTCGGGTCGCGGTTTTGCTCCTGCGCTTCCTTCAGACTCAACCTCGCGATTGAGCCCTTGCGCTTCGCTAGTCCTTCACCTCCGTCAGGTTGGACAGGGGACTTTCACCCCCGAGCTGCCGGCCATGCCCGGCACACAAAAAAGCGTGGAGGGGGTTCCCCCCTCCACGGGTAGCTCGGCGTTATCAGAACACGAACAGCTGGTTGGGGTCCACTTCCTCCCTCAGGACACGCAGTTCCTCCTCGGTAGGTTTAGGGGTCTCAGTCACGTCGTCAGGGATGATGAGCTCGAACCCGGTGAACTGCTGCACCACCTCGGGAGTGACGCCGGGATGGTAGGAGATGAGCTTCATGCGGCAGGTTTCCTCGTCGAATCCCATGACCCCCAGGTGGGAGATCACGCGCCACGGTCCGCCCCCCACCAGGCCCGCCTTCTCGCGCGCCCCCGGACCATCCAGGAAGCCGGGGGTGGTGATATAGTCGCACCTCTCGGGGAAACGCTCCGGCAGGTGCAGGCCCATGAAGATCACCTTCGCGCACAGCGAGGCAATGTCGTTGGCGCCGCCGGAGCCGGTCAGGCGCACCTTGGGATGGTCGTAATCCCCGATGCAGGTGGCGTTGATGTTGCCGTACATGTCGATCTGGGCGCCGCCCAGGAACCCTACGTCCGCATATCCCGCGCGGCTGTGCCCGAAGACCGAGGTCATGGAGAGAATCACCGGGGCCTTGTGGTAGGTCCAGGATCCGGAAACCGACCAGGGGAGCACGCGCGGCTCCGGGTCCACCGCCCCGCACTCGTAGATGGCCATCATGTTGGGGGCGTGGAGCTTGTGGGCCAGCAGGGCGCCCACCAGGGGCAGGCCGGTGCCCACGAAGACGCTCTCGCCGTCGCTTATGAGGCGCGCGGCAACGCACGCCAGCAATTCCCGGGGAGTATACTGTACCTCGTTCATCCTCGCATCCTCCTTAAATGGCCCGCTTGGCCACTTCCTCGTATTTCCATTCCCGCTCGCCCCCGATTCCCCAGGTGCCCAAGCCCCAGAAAGCCGCGTCGCAGGAGAGTTGCTCCAGGTTCTTGAGATATTCTATAACGTTCATGCCCTCGTCCTCGGCGATGAGCTGAATCATCTCAAAGTGATCCTTGGTGCCCAGGATATATTTCTCGTACCACTCCTTGGTGCTTTCCGCGGTCTTCCACTCCACGCGCACCACGCGCTCCTGCAGACGGCGGTCGAAGTAGTACATGCCCGGCATGTCGCCCGGGTATGCCCCGTAAGGGACCTCGCACACCGCGTCCACGCAATAATGGGGAACGATCACTTGGTAGGGGTTGGTGCGTATATCGAGGGTGTCCACGATGCGCTCGCAGGTCAAGACGACCTTGTGGGCCGCGATGCAAATGGAGGTGTCGTTGACCGCCGGACCCCAGATGCGTCCGTTGCCGTACTTGTCGGCGTGATGGACGTGGATGATGGCCACGTCGGGGTACATGGCCGGCACCAGGCACACCGGCTCGCCCGTGAACGGGTCCTCGGCCTCCTTGATATAGGGGTTGGTCTTCATGATATCCGTGCCCAGCATGGACTTGCAGGCGACGTAGTTGAGGCCCTTCTCCGCCGCCATGAGGGAAAGCGCCAGGCCGCCGTGGCTCCACTCCGAAAAGACCTTAAGGGTGCCGTTTTGCACCCCACGGCGGAAGGGAGAGATGAGGCCCCTCATCTCCACCCCTACGTAGGCGACGTGGCAGCCCTCCATGCCGCCGAACTCGTGCCAGGCGGTGTTCATTCCCCCGGGAGTGAAGATGCCCACGAGGTCCTTTTTGCGCTGGCGCCCGATCTCCCAGAACGCCGCCATAGGCCCACGCACGTAGGCGAACCCCGTCTCCACGATGGAGTCGCCGTCCTGCACGAACTCGGCGACGGCGTCTTTCAAGGGCATGCGCTTGTCTTTCTCCGCCCTTGATTTCCTCAGCTTCACCTCCCTGGCGAGCTGGTGGTCGAACAGTCTTTCGTTGGCATGGCTCATCCTTGGACCTCCCGATCTTTATCCGTACGCCCCGGAAGAGGGCAAGCGAAAGCGACAGCCTTGGTCAAGGGAATGGAACTCTCGCCTCGTGACCGACGCGCGCCGGGGGCGGCGCTTGCCCTGATCCATCTCTTACCTCGTCTTGTGCTGCGATATCTACCGCTGTTCGATAAACCGTCCCGTATATTTTTACACCAAATCCGTCCCTTTGCCAACTTGCGGGACGTTGTCCGGCCAAATGCCCGACCGGCAAGCCGCGCACGATATGACCTGTGTTCTTTATCGCATCACTCCCTTGCTCTATGCTTAATGATGCCCGTTGCGAAATAGGCGCGAGGAAGGAAAAGATCATGCACGAGCTCGGAGTGACTGAAAGCATCGCCGCCATCTGTCTAAAGCACGCTCAGCGCAACAACGCCAATAGGATCATCAAGGTGAACGTCAAGCTGGGCGACCTTGCGGGGATAGTGGACCATTACGTGAGCTTCTACTGGGACATGGTCACCAAGGACACCATCGCCCAGGGCGCGGAGCTGAATTTCATCAAGGTGCCGGTGGTGGCGTACTGCAGGGGATGCGAGGAGGAGTTCGCGGTAGCGGAGTTCGATCTCACCTGCCCGAAGTGCGGGGAGGCCGACACCGAGCTGGTGTCGGGCCGTGAGTTCATGGTGGAGTCCATCGAGATAGAATAGGCGATGTCGGGCGGGAAATGTCGGCCGGCAAGATCCAGCGATTTATCATGGTGGATTTCACCGGGATAGGGGAAGTGGCGATAAGAAATGTATATCCTCCGGATATACAACACGTTCATGGCAAAGTCTTTCCTTATGGATTAAGGTGGGAGATGGAAGCGGTTCATCCGTCCCCGGGCGCGACCGGGCGAAGGGAATCCATGGAGATGACGCAGGAGGGAAGATGGACGTAGAGGTCCTGGAAGGAATATTCGACGCCAACGAGAAGATCGCGCGGGAGAACGAGGCTCTTTTTCGCGAACACGGGGTGCTGGCAGTAAACCTGATGGCCTCTCCCGGCGCCGGCAAGACCTCCCTTATCTCCGCCACCCTGGACCGGCTGGCGGGGCGCGCGCAAGCCGGGGTGATAGAGGGGGATATCGCTTCCAGCGTGGACGCGGAGAAGATCCGGACCCATGGAGTCCCGGTGGTCCAGATCAACACCGGCGGGGCCTGCCACCTCGACGCGGTGATGATACGCCAGGCCCTGGAGCACATCGACCTCTCCCCGCTGGACCTGTTGATCATCGAGAACGTGGGCAACCTGGTCTGCCCGGCCGAGTTCAAGCTTGGGGAGTCCATGCGGGCCATGATCCTTTCCGTGGCCGAGGGGCACGACAAGCCCCTGAAGTACCCCCTCATGTTCAGCGAGTCGGACGTGCTTGTGGTTAACAAGACCGACCTCATCGGGATGGGGGATTTCGACATGGAGGAACTCCGCGGCACCGTCACGCGCATGAACCCCGACATCGTCATCTTCGAGGTCAGCTGCCGCACCGGCGAGGGAATAGAGGCCTGGACCAGCTGGCTCGTGGAAAGGATCGCGGAACACAAGGAACGGGCGCGGCGCGCTTAGAGGACGAACAGCATAATGCCCAGGACCATCTTTCCTGGACGATTTGTATCAAGAGCTGGCTTAAACGCTCATAGGATGACCAGCGTGATGATTAGGACCGCCGCGAGGAGAAGCCTGTATATCGCGTAGGGCTTGAAGGTGCCGGCGACGAGGCGGGACAGCAAGAACCTTATGGCCAGGTAACCGGTGAGGGCGGCGCTGCAAGCCCCGCAGACCATAGGCCATGCCTCTCCACCGGGCATTCCCTCCCTGAAGAGCTTGAAACCCTCGTATGCCACCGCCGCGGCGGTGATGGGCACGGAGAGGAGGAAGGAGAAATCCGCGGCCTCCCTGCGTTCCAGGCCCGCGGCGCGCGCCACCGAGATAGAGGCCCCGGAACGGGAAACTCCGGGCATGATTGCCATGGCCTGGGCAACCCCCACGGCCAGAGCCTGCCTCCACCCCGCCTCGCGCCAGCTCAATTCCTCGCCGCCCAGGGCATCGGCGCACCATAGCGCCAGCCCGAAAACAGCCAGGGTCGAGGCCATGAGCAACGGCATACCTTCCATGATCTCCGAGGACTCGGCGAAGACCGCTCCCAGGATCAACCCCGGCACGGTGGCGAGGAGCATCATCCAGCCCAGGCGGGCATCCTCCCCTCCCCGCTCCTTGCCCGTCGCTTCCTTCAGGCAAGCGAGGAATACCTCCCGGAGCCTGCGGCGGTAATGCCAGGCCACTGCGACCAGCGTTCCCAGGTGCAGCGCCACCAGGAAGGAGAGGTCCGGATCGCCCCAGCCGAAAATGTGGATCATCAGGGCGAGGTGCGCCGAGCTGGAGATGGGCCAGAACTCGGTAACCCCCTGTACCGCTCCCAGGAACAAGGCGGGGAGGACTCCCATCACGCCCCCCGCGCGGCAATGGAACGCAGGTACTCTCCCCTCTCGGCCAGCATGGCCGCCACACGCGCCGCCCGCTCGGGATTGGTGTAGATGCTGATGCGCTCCCAGGGATATCCCGAGAGGTTGACGCTGTCCGCGTCCCTCTGCGGCATGCCCACGGTGATGATGGGCTTGCCCTGCTCCTCGATGAGCTCCACCACCCGGCGGGCGAAAGCCGCGCTTCTCTCCTGCACGTAATGCTGACGCGCCTTCTCCAGGTCACCAACGGGTTCTCCCTCCGCTTCCCTCCCCGCCAGCCCGAAAGCCCCGGCGGCGTTGATGGTGCCCAGTGACACCACCGCGTCGAACTCCGGGCACCGGGCGAGGATCTCCAGGCAACGCACGTGTTTGTCCAAGTCCAGGATCCCCACCATGTCCACGGGGTTGCCCTTGCTCCAGTAGGAGGGGAGCAGGGAAGCGAGCTCTTCCCTCGCCTTATCCGGCAGGGGAGCGACGTCGAGGCCGGCGCGTTCGCAGAGGTCGGCGGCCACCACCGCCCAGCCGCCTCCCCAGGAGAGGATGGCGGTCCTGCGTCCCCGCGGCGCCGGCAGTTTCACCAGCGCGTCCGAGAAATCAAGCATCTCCTCCGTGGTCTCCGCCCTGATCATACCCGCCTGACGTATCATGCCCCCGTAGATCTCGCGCGAGCCGGCCATGGCCGCGCTGTGTGAGGCAGCGGCGCGGCTCCCAGCCCGCGTCCCCCCAGCTTTATATATGACTATGGGCTTGTGGGGCGTTATCTCCTCCGCCAACTCCAGGATGCGGCGAGGACGCTTGAACCCCTCCACGTAAAGGAGGATGGCCCGTGTCTCCTCGTCGCGGGCGAAGTACTCCAGGTAGTCGGCGAAATCGAGGTCGCATTCGTTGCCGACGCACACGAAACGCGAGAACCCTATGCCACGGTAAGACCCCCAGCCCAGCATCTGGGTGCCCAGGTTGCCGCTCTGGGCGGCGAAGGCCACGTGGCCGGCCCGGGGTTGCACCGGGGGCATGAGGGCGGTCAGGCTCCAGGGAGCGGAGGTGATACCCATGGTGTTCGGGCCCACCAGCCTGATGCCGTGAAGGTGTGCCGTTCTCACCAAGCTCTCCTCCATCGCCCGCCCCTCGGCCGAGGACTCGCTGAAACCCCCGGAGATGACGATGGCCACTTTAACCCCCGCCCTGGCGCAATCCTCCATCACCCCCTCTACCCCCTCGGCGGGAATGGTGATCATCGCCAGGTCGATCTCCTTGCCGATGTCAGTCAGGCTGCGGTGAAAGGGTATGCCCTTGAGCTCGCCGCCCCTGGGGTTGACCAGGTACAGCTCGCCTTTGTAGCCATCCCTAAGGATGTTGGATGGGATGATGTTGCCCCATTTCGCCAGGTTGGAGGATGCCCCCACGATAGCCATACGGCGGGGATTGAAGAGCGCCTCCACCGCTTTTTCCGCGTTGTTTACCAATTTATTCCTCCTTTTCGCGGCCTGGACACGCCGCCATCCCTCCGCATTCCTGGATGAGCCCCCAACTCTGGGGCTTCGCAACAGGCCTTCCGAAGTCGTCGACACGCCCTCGACTCAGAACTTCTGAATGCGCTCCGCCAAGGCCTTCCCCTCCGCGATGAAGTAGTCGATGGTCCCGTTCAACCCTCCCAGGGAAGCGAGGGCGTCGGCGTTCAGCGCCGAGGCGTCGGCTTCGGCGCCGGCGAACCACTCCTTGAATCGCTGGTAAGGGCCCAGGTCCTCGGGCTTTATCTCGCGGTCGACCGTGGCGGCCGCATCATCTATGGAATGCAGGTACGCCATGAGGCGCTCCCGGAATTCCTGCTGCCGCTCCGGCGGTTCCATGCCGCTCAACTCACGGCAGTACCCGCTCATGGTCTTGCTGTCCTCCATGGCGGCGGCCTTTATCTCCGGCACCCCCGCGTCCGCGGCGAGGTTTGGGAGGGCGAGGTTCTCAACGTCGGCGAGCATGGGCAGGGCGGCCTCGAAGAAACCGATGGTGTTCTCCGCGTCGCTCATCTCCCGCACCCCTTCAGCATAGAAATCGAGGAGATCGAGGTGAAGAGGGATGGCCTCGGGAGGCGGGTACATGGCGTCCGCTTCTCGCCATGCCGCGTCGAAGACCTCGGCCGCCTCGTGGAAGAGGTCCCTCAGGGCGGGTAGGTCGTAATAATCCCTGAGGTCCAGGGCGCCCATCTCCCCCAGGAGGACGCCGAGGTCCCATGCCACCCCGTCATGCAGTTCCGAGACGGCCTTGAGGTACTCGGAGAGGCCCATCTCCCCACCGCCCCCGCATCCCCAGCACGAGGCGAGGAGGCATCCGGCGAGCAGGATGGCGAAAACGCATCGCACCCGCATATTCTCAACTCCTTCGCTTGGTTCGGGCTCAAACCATTATAATATCCGCTCCACGCTTCCTGAACATCTTGGCGAGCCGGGAGTTCCCCTGGGCTGGAGGTCACCGGTATCCGCGGGAAAACGGGCGCATGGGGCTTGCCGGTGCACGCGCCTCTAAGCTAAAAGACGTATTCGAGGTGGTTCCCGGGAATCCGGCGGCTTTGCCTTTCGCCCTGGATAACAGTAATGGACGGCGGGGGCGTGCGCAGGGGAACTGCGAGCGGGGCCGTGCGGCGGAGTGGAATACATGTGTCCGACATGGCAACGCGATCGTTTTCCGGCCACTGTGATGTCCGACATCGCCGCATACATTATGCACAAGCATGTTCAATATCTCTTGCGTGCGGTGCTAAAATATAGCTTGCGACCGGTTTTAAAGAATGGGCGGTGGACTTATTGCACGGACGTAGAGCATCTGCGGCGGGAAACGGCAGCGAATCAGCGAGCAACACCTACAAGGTGAGGATAAGCAAGGGGTTCGTGGACGCCTCCTTCGGCGAAGGCTTCCTGGTGGAGGTCTGGGACTTCCGCGTGCAGCGCCTGGTCTACGGCGAGAAATACAAGGATCTGGGTCAGGCCATGCGGCGCCAGAAAGAGATCAAGGGCGACCTCGATAATATGAACCTCGACCGCTTCCGGCAGGCCTACCTCTCGCGCCAGTCGAGGTTCTAGGAATCCTTGCCCGTTTTCGCCATGGGTTGTTACATCTCCAGACCCCCCTCTCGCGCCGGCTGAGTATCTAGGAAAGCTCCTTATACGTAAACGGGTACGACCTTAACTGGAATCATTGTGTTAACTTTCAAGGACCTCCCATCGTGCGGAAGCGGGGATGGCGAACTTGCGACTGAATGACGAAGAGACAGGAATGCCCCCTCGCGCGGAAAGGGGTCTATCTCTTGGAGCCTCCAGCAACAGGGATGAATTAATGCCCCCTCGCGCGGAAACGGGCCCGTATCACGCCCGCCGCGTCCCCACGTCAGGATGTATCCGGGCGGTCCGTCCCGTAAACGGCCAGGGTGGCCAGGGCCCGTTCCTTGAGCCTACGCTTCAGCTCCGGGGGGGAGATAACCTTTACCTCTGTCCCGTAACTGAGCAACTCCCTCTCCAGCCAGGACAGGTTTTCGGTGCGAAGGACGCATACCAGGCGGCCCTTTACCTCCTCGCAACGGGTAAAAATCGGCTGCTCCCGCGCCCAGTCCGCCAGTGCGGCCGAAAAGCTTAGCTTCACCTCTATCCCTCCGGACTCCGCGGCCCCGTACGGACCCGGCGGGCTTGACTCCAAATCCTCTCCTTCCGGGGGCACGAAGGTCTCTGCGGTGACCTCTAGCTCCTTGATACGATCCACCCGGAACACCCTCGACTCGCCACGTCGCTCGTCCCAGGCGCGCAGGTACCAGTGACCCATGCCGAATTCCAGGGAGAGGGGATGCACACGGCGACGCGACATCTCGTCTCTCCCATAGGTGTAATATTCCATATCCACCACCCGCCTTTCCCCACATGCGCGGGAGAGCTCCGAGAGAACGTCTCTCTCATGAGAGGGTGGTTTTATCTCTATCCTCCCGTCGATCCCGTCCTGCGGTGGACGGCCCTCCCTCAAGGCCTCGGAAATCTTCTCCATGGCCGAGAGGAGGGCGGTCGAAGCCTCCTTGCCGGACAACTTGGCCAGCGCGCTACAGGCGAGGTGCAGCCCGTAAAGCTCGGTGTTTGTAAAGCGCAAAGGACGCGCGAAATAATCGGCCATGCGTATGAACACCCTGTCCCCATCTATATCCACCTCGATGAGGTCGGCGGGTGTGTAATCCGGCTGGCCACAAACGAATATCAGGTTGAGGTCGCGCATGAGCTGGTCGCGGGTGACCCCGAAGACCTCGCACAGCTCGCCCAAGGTGGCTCCCTGGTGCTTGAGCACGTAAGGCACGAGGGATAGTAGTCGTTGGATCCTTGCCCTGGGATCCGCCAACTTAGCCACCCCCCAAGCTCTTAACGATCTTCTCCAGGCGCCGCCGCACCTTTTCCCGCAGTTCGGCGGGGGAAAACACCTCCGCGTCCTCCGCATATGACAGCACCCAGTTGAGGAAGGCCTCCTCGTTGCGCACCGTCACCTCAAGAACTCCTCCCCCGTCGGGCATCCCCTCGAAACGATACACGTCGCCAAGGTCCCTCTCCACCTGCCATGCCATACGAGGCGAGAAACGCACCTTTGCCGTGTAGGGCTCACCTTCCTCGAATTCCCAGGGAAGGATGCGCGCGTGCTCCTCCAGCCGGAAGTCCGCGGGGCGCGCGAAGTCCGGCCCCTCACCGTCCGGACGCATGAAATCCACCTCCGACTCGATGCGCGATACCCGGAAAGAGCGTATCTCCCCGCGCAGGTGGCAGAACCCCACCACGTACCACGAGCCACGCTCCAGGTACAAACCGTAGGGGTCGAGCTCCCTCTCGCGCGCCTTCCCTTTCCCCTTTCCCAGGGAACGGTAAACGAACCTCACGGTGCGGCATTCCACCGCCGCCTGCCAAAGCCGGTTAAGGACCTCCTCCCGCTCGCGCATGGGAGCGAACCTGAGGCGGGGCGGGGCCGTATTGCACGATCCACCGCCCTCACCGAGGTCGGGGCTCAGCTTCTCGAGGGCCGCCCCCGCCTCGCGAGAGAAGGGGGTCAGCTCACCGGAGGAAAGGCGGTTCACCAGCAGCAAGGCCACCTTCTCCTCGGGCGTGAAATCGATCTCGGGCAGGTAGTATTCCTCCTTGGGGATGCGGTATCCCACTTCCTCTCCCAGGGCGTCCACCGGCTCCACCTCGATGGGCACCCCCATCTCGCGCAGTTCGCTCTTGTCCCGCTCGAACATGCGTTTGAAGGACGCCATGGAACTCTGGTCATAACCGGGGATGGATTTCCTGATCTGTTCCAGGGTTACCGGTCGCTTTGCCTGCAGGAGCATGGCAATGAGGTCGATGAGGCGTTCCACCTTGTTCAAGACGCGCCTCCCCGAACCTCCCCTGCCTGCCTCCTGGGCAGGCAGGGCACCGTCGAGACTCTGGACCTCTTGATATCTTCCTCTCCCCGCCTCCGGGAAAGGGGTGTCGCCGAATTGCTTGACGTATCCGACCGAACCTCCCCTGCCCGCCTCCGGGAGAGGCATGGCTTGTCACTGGGGGATGTTAGCCTTTCCTCAAGAACAAGCTGAACGGAAAGACAGGCAGGTGCGAATATGAAGGGAATGAGAACGACCCTACTGGTGGCGGGAATCTTGCTCGCCTCCCTGGCTGAGAGCTCCGGACCGGTATGGATACTCGCCGCGGCGGGCAGCTTCGCCTCCTTCGCCGCCCTGCTGGCGATCTGCCTTAAGCAGGAGACGGCGCGCTCCGCTGGGGAAAGAGAAGGGCGTGAAACCCTGGAGGTCACCATGTTTCGGTCCCCTCCCGCGTTCCTCCACGGGCAGGATGTCGATACGGGCATAACGTCTCTCATGAAGCCTCCTGGCTGGGCGTGCAAGGATACCGCTCTTTCGGCATCCCGCCGAGGGCAGAGCTGCCACGTCCCTTGACCACGGCCTTTTGTTGGTCCTGGAGCGGCTTCGGTCGGATCTCGGACATCTCGTCGCAGGCCAAGGTGAGTCCGCCTGATGCCGTCGGCGTGGTCCTTAAAGATAGCTCTTTCCCCACCGTGCCGCCCTTTTCGAGGTGTTCCGTCATCCTCGGATCACCGCTCGGATCGCCGGCCTATTCCGGCCACAACCGGACGTCTTCATAGCCGTCCAAGTACAAATAATATCACCGAACAAATGAGGACGGATATCGCCCAGAACATCCGTTGCAACAAAAAAGCGCGGCATTTCTCCCACTGATGTCCCGGAGCTCCCCTCCGGTCTGGTTCTGGTATTATTTATGCCGTATTCGTTAGTTCCACGAGATAATCCACGACGGCGAAATCGTGAAGGGGGATAGCAATGGCGAAGAAGGCAAGCGGCGTGGGAAAGCGCCGCAAGGTCGGAAAGCCCCTGCTCATTGCCTCCTGCCTCTCCGCGGTGCCCTTCCTGCCCCGCGCGGCCAGGAAGGCGGCGGAGCTCGAGGGGCGGCGTAAGGGCTTCGAGGTCAGGCAATTCAAGCTTATTGCGAGGGACGGCACAAGGCTATCCGCAGCCCTCTACATCCCCAAGGGAGAGGGGCCTTTCCCCGCCCTGGTAATGGTGCATTCCTGGATGCTTTCCCGCTGGCAGTGCCACCTCTACGCCCCTTATTTCGCTAGCGACGGCTACGTGGTCCTTGCCTACGACTGCCGGGGCTGGGGGTCGTCCGGCGGAGAGGTGCGATGCGCAGATCCCGACCTCGAGATACGTGACCTGGAAGACGCCATCGACTGGCTGACAAGGGAGAGCGGCCTTCCCATCAAGGAAAACACGGTGGGGGTTACCGGCATTTCGTACGGGGGCGGACATTCCTTTCTCATCGCCTCCCGGGACCCCAGGGTGAAGGCCGTCGCACCTATAAACGGCTGGACCGACCTCCGCGAGAGCCTCCTCCCGCATGGTTCGCTGAAGATCTTCTGGGGCCTCCTCCTGCTCCTGACCGCCTCCTGGGCTACCCGCCTCAATCCTCGCAACGTGCTGTACCGCTGGACCTCCACCATGCTGCTGCGGCGGGGGGATGCCGAGGCTTTCCAGGAGGACATGCGCCGCCGCTCCCGCATCCACGAGGTGGAAAAGATCGATACCCCCATGCTTATCGTGGGCTCATGGAACGACGACCTCTTCGAGCCCAACCAGATGATGCGTTTCTACCAGGAGCTGAAGGCCCCCAAGATGCTCTACATCGCCAACGGCATACACGGGCTGGACGCGGGCTTTGGGCCGCGTTGGGCGGGCAAAGAGATCTGGGAACTCGTTCGTCGGTGGTTCGATTACTGGCTTAAAGGTGAGGATAACGGGATTCTGGACGAGCCCCCCGTGCGCCTCTTCCGGCCCTGGAAGCGCACGGTGGAGGCCGAGGAGGCGTGGCCACCTTCCGGCGTCACCGTCCACCGCCTCTTCCTCGGAAAAGAGAATGGGACGTTCAAACTGAGTTCGCGGCCCCGGAAGGGCGCGGAAGGGTTGGAGTTAACGCCCAGCTTCCTGAGCCCGGCCTCCTCGGGCCCCTCCGTGGTGAGACCCCAGGCGCTGGGATTCGTGGTGCCGGGTCCGAGGAGCGAGCGCGGCAGGGGGTACCTCTCCTTCACCACCGCACCCGCCAAGGTCGATTTCGAGCTCCTGGGCATTCCCAGATTGGAGCTTTCGATCGAGCCCCTGCAGGAGCGCGTGCAGGTGAACGCCCTGCTCTACGATGTGCCCCCCGTGGGCCGTCTGCCGCGGCTCATCACCTACGGCACCGCAACCCTGGAGGGGCTGGAGCCGGGAAAAGAAACCGTGGCGCGCATGGAGCTGGTGGCGGCCGACTACCTGCTCGAGGTGGGACACTCCTTCCGCCTCACCCTGGCCGGGAGCAACCTCGCCTTCGTGCTCCCCGTTCCCGGTAAGGGAGTGAGGGTCCTCTACGGCGGAGAAAAAAGCGCGCTCGAGCTGCCTTTGAGGGAAGCGGGGAGGAACGGGAGCCCCTCTTAAGGACAAGAAAGGGGTCATGTGATGAGGCGGTGGGCGATGGTGATCATGGCGGCGCTTGCCTTCCTCATTCTCTCACCGTTCGGCTCGACATACCAGTCGGCCGTCGCCCTCCCCTCCGGGGACGGCGCCTGCGGAGAGCCAAGCGCCGAAGGATCCACCAGATGGTATTTCGCCGAAGGCTATACCGGCGAGGGATTCCAGGAATACCTCGTCATCTTCAACCCTGCCGAGGAGGCGACCGACCTCAGGGTCACTCCCCTTTTCAACCATTCCCAGCAGGCAGCCGGCACCGCGACCGCGAACCCCGCCACCCCCTCCGTCGAAACCGGCTCCGGGCCCGGTACAATCGACGTCCTGCTTCCCGGACGCACACGCTTAACCCTGGATATAAACTCGCTGGTAGGGGCGGACAGGGAGGTTTCCCTTTACCTCGAGTCCGGAAGCCCCGTGGTCGCCGAAAGGCCGATGTATTTTGCCTACCGCGGAGCCTGGAAGGGGTGCACGGTGACCAGTGGAGCGGAATCTCTTTCCAAAAGCTGGTATTTCGCCGAGGGCTGCACGAGGGAGGGCTTCGAGACCTGGATCCTCCTCGCCAACCCCGGGGAAGAGGCGACGCAGGCCACGGTGTGGTTGATCCTCGAGGACGGCTCCACGCATCCCTTCCACCTCGACCTCCCGCCCCTCTCGCGCCGCACTCTCTTCGTCAACCAGGCGGTGGGCGGAGGCCGCGACGTGGGGGCGCGCGTGGAGGCGGACATGGAGATCTGCGCCGAGCGGGTCATGTATTTCCATTACCACGGCAGGTGGCCGGGCGGTCACGCGTCCAGCGGCCTGGGCTTCCCGCGCAAGACCTACCTCTTCCCGGAGGGCTACACGGGCAACGGGTTCGAGGAATGGCTCACGCTGTACGCGCCGCGGGAGACCTCGGGCCCCGACGGCGCCGTAGTCGCCCTCAACTGCCTTTTCGAGGGCGGGGAGGAACGCGCATTCGAGGTGCGACTCGAGCCCGACCGGCGCTACACCCTGAACGTGAACCAGCTCGTGGGGGAGGGCAGGAACGTCTCGCTGGAGCTGTTCTCCGAGGAGCCCTTCCTGGCGGAAAGGCCCATGTACTTCAATTACGCGGGCGTGTGCAGGGGAGGCCATGTCTCGAAGGGAGTGGCGGCGGCGGAGAGCCGGTGGTGGTTAGCCGAGGGCACCACCCGGGGAGGGTTCCACACCTATCTCTGCCTCATGAACCCCGACCATCGGGACGCCGACGTGGAGGTGGACAACGTGTTCGGCAGCGAGACATACACGGATTCGTATCTCGTTCCAGGCCGTTCCCGCCTCACCGTCAGGGTGCAGGGACCGCTTCTTCCCTCGTCGGCGCACAGAACGGCGCACACCGATCCCTATGACGTCTCCTTCGAGGTCCGCTCGTCAGTGCCCATCGCGGTGGAGAGGCCGGTCTATCACCCCGGCTCTTCCTTCGAGGTCGCCAACGCCATGGACCATATCTGGAACCTGTCCGTCAACCTGGGTCAACGCGTCGAGGGCACGGCGGGTGAAGCCGCCGCCGCCGAGTACATCGCCGGGGTCTTGAGGGGATACGGTTACTCGCCCACCATACAGGAAGTCCCCCTTCCCAACGGGGGGATCACGCGCAACGTGATCGCGGAAACCAATCCCCTGGCAAGTCCTGACAGCGTGAAAATCCTCTTCGTAGGGGGACATTACGACACCAAGGCGGGCACGGGCAGCCCGGGTGCCAACGACAACGCCTCGGGCGCGGCGGTGGTGCTCGAGCTGGCCCGTTGCTTCGCGGAGATGGAAAACTCACAGGGCGTCGCCCTGAGGTTCGTCCTCTTCGGCGGCGAGGAACGCCTGGTGGAGGGCACGGACCTGCACCATTTCGGCTCCCGCCACTACGTGCAGAACCTCACCCAGTGGGAGAGGGAGCACGCCATCGGCGCCATCGTCGTGGACATGGTCGGGGTGGGGGAACAGCTCTACGCCCGCACCATGGGCATCGGCCCCATGGATCTCTGCAACCGGCTCATGGCCTATGCCCGGGACGCCGGGATATCCCTCCCGTACCTGGTAAGCGGATCCTATTCCGACCATGAGCCCTTCGAGAAGGCGGGCATCCCCGCGGTATGGCTGGAATACAAGGATGACCCGTGGTACCACACCCCCGGCGACAGTTACGAAAAGATCAACCCCTCATATATAGAAAATACCGGGCGCCTCCTCGAGGGCTTCATCCGCTCCCGGCTGGTGCGCGGCGATTGACCGCAAACGCCGAGCCTGCCCCATCTCGGATCTCTTCCAACCGAAATGAGCCTTCCAACCTGAAATATTTTATCCCGATATCTTTGCGATCCCGTCTCTGCTCGCTTTTTAACCGACATGCGCTCTGTGCGTGGTAAAGTCGTAGTTAAACGCATTCGACCGCTCGAAAACGCCTTCTTGGAAAAGGCCGGGAGAATATTCACGCCCGACCGCATGCCGCTCTGCCGATACAGTGAACGCCCTTTGCGCCCCGCTTATGATCTCGCTCATTGTTCGCGCCCTCACCGTATTCAGACGAAGCAGGAAGCGTCCGACTAATATCCTGGGACACGGAGCCGGGGACGGTCGGTCCCTGCATGCCGGGAAAGAGCCCAGGAGATGGTGGCCGAAATGACGATGCGAACGAATTACGACAGGGAAAGCGAAGGCGACGAGAGCACGGGGAGGGCTTCCGTACCTCCCGCCCCTTCACGCTCCCCGGAAGACCGGGGGCGGGGCGAGGAAGCATCCACCAAGAGGAGGCTCCGCCTGGTTGAGGAGGCTCTCAACGAGCGCCTGAAGGAATTGAACTACGTACATACGCTCTCCCGCTTGGAGAGACGGGGAGAACTCGGCCTTGAGGAAATCCTCCGGGAAGCCATGGAGGCCCTCCCCGCCGCCATGCGCTGGCCGGAGCTGGCGGGCGCCAGGCTGACGCTGGGAGACGAACGATTCGCCTCCACCGGCTTTGTGCGCGGTCCATGGAGGATCTCCGCCGCCGTCAGCGCCGGCGGCGAGGAGATGGGCTCGCTCGAGGTCTCCTACCGGGAAGAACCCCCTGCCCCCGGCGATGGCCCCTTCCTCGCCGAGGAGAAAGCCCTGCTCGAAACGGTGGCCGATTGGGTCGGGCACCTGGTGGAAAGGCGGCGCTTCGAGGAAGCGCTCCGCGCCTCCGAGGAGCGCTACCGCGAGCTGGTGGAAAGCGCCGTGGACCTCATCCAGAGCGTCACGCCCGACGGCCGCTACCAGTACGTGAACCCGGCCTGGAGGGAAGCCCTGGGCTATGGAGAGGAAGAGATTGCCAGCCTGACCCTGCGTGACGTCATCCACCCCGATGACCTGGAGCATTGCCTGGATATCCTCGAAAGGGTGACGACGGGGGAGAGGATCAGGGGAGCGGAGGCCAGGTTCGTGCGCAAGGACGGCGGGGTCCTGCGCGTGGAAGGGAACATCAACCCCTTCATCCAGGGCGACCGCGTCACCCACACCGTGGGCATATTCCGCGACGTGACCGAGCAGTGGGCGGCCGAGGAAGCGGTGAGCGCCTCGGAGCGCTGGTTCCGCTCGCTCATCGAGAACTCCTACGACGCGGTGACCGTGCTCGACGCCCAAGGCAACATGCTCTACGTGAGTCCCTCCCTCGAGCGCATGACGGGCTATAGCCCGGAGGAGCTGAAGGGCATGAGCGCCTTCGATTTCATTCATCCCGAGGACCTCCCCGCCGTCGCCGCCGTATTCGCCGAGAAGATCGTGGAGCCCCATGCCACCGCCAACGCGGAGTACCGCTACCGGCACGCGGACGGGTCATGGCGCCATATCGAGGCGATGGGCCGCAATCTTCTGGACGATCCAGCTGTGCGGGGCATAGTGGTTAACTACCACGACGTCACCGAGCGCCGGCAGATGGAGGACGCCCTGCGGGAGAGCGAGGAACGTTTCCGCGCCCTCGCGGCCACCGCCCACGACGCCATCATCATGATCAACGAACTGGGGGAGATAACCTTCTGGAACGCCGCCGCCGAGAGGATGTTCGGATACACGGCGCAGGAGGTAATGGGTCGCGACCTGCACAGGATAATGATCCCGCCGGAAAGACATGCGGCGTATCGCGGCGATATCGCCGCCTTCGCGGTAACCGGCTCCGGACGCATGTTCGGAAAGACACACGAGATGGAAGCCAGGCGTAAGGACGGTAGCTCCTTCGACATAGAACTTTCGCTCTCCTCGTTTCGCGTGGACGACCGATGGCACGCCGTGGGTATCGTGCGTGACATCAGCGAGCGCAAGGAGGTCGAGGAAAAATTGCGCGCCGCCAACCGCGAGCTGGAGGCCTTCGCCCACACCCTCTCCCACGACCTGCGCGGCATGCTGTCCACGGCCTACGGATACGCGCGCATGCTGGAAAGGGTCAGCGGCGACTCCCTGGACCGGGAAAGGCGCTCCTGGCTGGAGGAGATAATCAACTCCCTCAACAGGATGGACCGATTCACCACCTCACTGCTGGAATACGCCCGCGCCGGCGTCCCAGAGGGCGTGGTCACGGACATCCCCCTGCGGGAGGCGCTGGATATGGCGCTGCGCGGGCTTGAGCCCACGTTCTTGAAGAAAGGCGTGGAGCTGGAGGTCGGAGAGGCGCTGCCTGTGGTAAGGGCGGACGCCACCAGGCTGCAACAGGTCCTCTACAACCTGCTTCACAACGCCGCCGGCCACGCGGGCGCCTCGGGGCCGCCTCGCGTCAGCCTGTCCGCTTCCCTCAGGGAAAACGAGGTGGTGGTGGCGATCAGCGACAACGGCAAGGGGATCCCCGCCGAGAAGCAGGACATCATCTTCGAGCCCTTCGTGCGCCTGCGCGGCGATGAGGGTCCCACGGGCCTGGGCATAGGGCTTTCCACCGTGAGGCGCGCCGTCGAGGGATGGGGCGGCAGGGTATGGGTGGAATCCGAACCGGGCCGGGGGTCCACCTTTTTCTTCACCGTGCCAGCGGCCCCAACCAAAGAATGACTCTTCGTCAGGTTATTGCCAGCCTCCCTCAGATGGGGTTAGAATCTTTGCGTCTAGGCTGAATCGCCGTCCGCAATGGACGGCCAAGCAGGGATGGAGTTTCCACAGGACAAGGGGGTAGGCTATCATGAGCGTTCTCTACATTCCCAAGGACGACGGCACCTATGAAAAAGCTGCGGTAACCCCGGAGAACACGCGGCGCTACATCCAGAGCATACCGCTTTACGCCGAGGACGACGATCCCACCTTCTGGCCCCAGGACCGCATCCGCGCCATGCAGGACGAGCTGTTCAAGCGCCAGATGGAATGGGTATGGGACGGACATGACTACTACAAGCGCCTCTTCGCGGAGCAAGGAATAGAGCCGGGGGACATCCAGACCCTGGATGACCTGGAGAAGCTCCCCCTCACCTACAAGAAGGACTATATGGCGGAGCCCGACGCCTTCAAGCTCAAGCCCTCCAACCCCACCCTTTACGACTGGATCTTCGAGGTCACTTACACCACCGGCTCCACCACCGGGGTCCCCACCCCGTTCTGGAACACCATCCACGACGCCCACGGCATATGGCAGATGCTCTTCCGGGGGATCAAGCTCGGGGGGTTCCCGCCCTACGCGCGGGGGATCAACCTCTTCCCCCTGGGCCCCGTGCCCCACATCGGCTTCTTCCGCGCCAGGGACATCGGGATGATGGGCCTCGGCAGCCTCAACATGTTCGGCTGCACGGGCATGACCTATCCCGAGTTCCCCGTGCACCGCTCCATGGACTACGCCATCGATCTCATCGAAAGGGGCAAAGCCGAGGTGTGGCTGGGCATCGCCAGCTTCATCCGCCGCCTGATCATGAAGGCGGAAGAGCAGGGGCGGGACTTCTCGGCCACCAAGCACATCCAGGCCCTCGGCGAGGCCTGCCCCAAGGGCATGCGCGACGACATGCGGCAGCGCCTCATGAACATGGGCGCCGAGGACCCCTTCGTCTCCAACTCCTACGGGTTCACCGAGATGCAGGGCGCCATGCCGGAGTGCACCGATTTCAGCGGATGCCATAACCCCGCGCCCAACCTGTATTTCTTCGAGGTGGTGGACGAACAGACGGGCAAGAGGCTGCCGGACGGGGAAAGGGGACTGCTCACCATCACCCACCTCAACCGCCGCGGCACCGTGCTGCTGCGCTACGTCATCGGGGACCTGGGCGCGCTCACCCATGAGACCTGCCCCCACTGCGGCCGCAACGTGGAGCGATCCATCATCGCGGTGGGAAGCACCTACGCCACCCGCACCTCTGAGCTGGTGAACCTCAAGGGCACCCTCATCAACCCGGAGATCCTGCGGGACGAGGTGGCCAACACCCCGGGGGTGAAGGAGTACCAGATCATCTTCACCAAGCGGGACCTCTCGGACCCCTATTCCCCGGACGAGCTGGTGGTGAAGATCGCTCCCATGGAGGGTTTCGACAAGGCCAAGATCGAAAACGACGTGGTGACCAAGCTCATCACCGCGGTGGAGATGCGCGCCAAGGTGGAATTCGTGGCCATGGAGGAGATCTACGACCCCACCGTAGCCCTGAAGGCTTACCGCGTCCTGGACATGCGTCCCAAGGACCTTTGAGAGCGGTGCCGGCGGGGGACACGGCACAGAGCTCTAGGCCTCTTCCGCCGTATTCCGATTTCACGCGGGCAGTCGAACAGGGTATGAGGTATATTTTGGTAAATTACGCCTCCGGAGACGGGATCGCTCCTCGATCGGCGCTTCACCCGCGGTGACCGATGACCCTGGCGGGCACGCCGCCGACGATGGAGAGCGAGGGCACGTCGCGCGTCACCACCGCCCCCGCCGCGACCACCGCGCCGGCTCCCACCGTCACCCCCTTGAGGATCACGGAATGGGAGCCTATCCAGCAGTCTTCCTCGATGACCACCGGGCCGTAGCTGCCCTGCTGGAAGCGCATGGGCTCCCCCAAGGCCATGCCATGATCCGCGCAATTTATGTTCACGTAAGGGCCGAGCATGCTGTTTTTACGGATGATGCAGTCGTCGAAGGCGTTGATGATGTTGTAGGGCCCGATGGCCACGCCGTCCTCCAGCAGCAGGGTGGCGTCGTTGGCGGCGAAGAGCCTCGCCAGCGTGTCCAGGGAACAGTTCTTCCCGATGATTATGCGCCCACGATCGTTGCCCCTTATCTGCACCGGGGTGGGGATGAAGGTGCCGTCCCCGATAACGCAGGTGGATTCTCCCGCCAGGGCCACGTCCGGACGCGCCGAGATCCACACGTAAGGGCCGCATTCCACCCCCTTTCGGCGCAGAACGCGCTGGTAATACATGATATCGGGGTGGGAGAGCGCGAAGCGCAGGCGGCTCAACATCCCTGACCGCCCTCCTCCACCCCGAGCCTGCAATGGCGCCGTATGGCCTCGAGCTCGGCGGCCGTCTCCCCGAAGGACCCCAGGCGCCTGCCCATGGACCAGTACTCGCGGTGGTTCAACACGTAGGGCCGGAAGCTCTCCACCTTTATCGATCCCTTCTCCCCATGCAGTCCTCCTTGAGGCGCGCCACGGACGGCGCTCTTACTTCCCCCTATGGTATAACCTCGAGCTCGGCGGCCGTCTCCCCGAAGGACCCCAGGCGCCTGCCCATGGACCAGTACTCGCGGTGGTTCAACACGTAGGGCCGGAAGCTCTCCACCTTTATCGATCCCTTCTCCCCCATGCAGTCCTCCTCCAGGTGCACCGCGAGCACCATGCCCACGAAAAGGGTGTGCGATCCGAGGGGGAGGGAGGCGGACACGCGGCATTCGATGTTAAGCGGGCATTCCGCCACCATCGGTGCCGCCACCTCGGCGGCGCGCTCTCGCGTCAAGCCGGCGAGCGCGAACTTGTCCTGATCCCTCCCCGACACCATCCCGCACATATCCACCGCGCGCCACAGGTCATGGGAGGGCACGTTGACCACGAATTCGCCGCTCGCCTGGATGATCTCGTGGGTCAGCCTGCTCTCCCTCACCGCCACCGCCACCTGGGGCGGCTCCATGCATACCACGTTCACCCAGGCGGCCGTCATTACGTTGACCCTTCCGGCATGCGCTGAGCTGATCAGCGCCACCGGCTTGGGAAGAAAGAGGGTCGAGGGGTTTCTCCTCGTCTTCAACTTCTTACCTCCTCTCCTGCCCGCTACACGCGCTTCCGGGCGTCCGTGCTGTCCGCCGGGCTTCACCCGCTTCCACGACCGTTCCGATGCCCATGGCGCCTCCGAAATGCGCCACCCGCGTGCCGGCGCAGACTGTCCAGGAAACGCCCGAGCCGTTTTTCGCACGTGTCGGGGTAGACGCTTTCCCAGTTCAGGCGCGCCCGCCGCCGCAGAGCCTCCTTTCGAAACAGGCCAGCTTGTACCCGGCCCACAAGGCGTAAATGAGGTACACCTTCACCAACTCCCTCTCCTCCAGGCGGATCATCTCCGGCCCGTAGGCCGCCTCGCGTACCAGCGACTCGGCAAGCGACTCCACCCCCATGGGTTCGTCCGCGAAAGGCGCCGCGCCCACCACCTCCTCCTCGTACATGAGCCGCAGCCTCTCCACTCCCCGCTCCACCGACTGAGGCCTCTCGGGATCAGTGAAAAGCACCTGATCCGGCCCCTCTCCCTGCGCCGCGCGCGCCAGTATGTAGCCCTCCAGGAAGGTCGAGTTGATGACCGCCGACACATCGTCCACCAGGCTGCGGGAGGCCACGCGAGGAAAGCAATTGCGTATAACGCGCTCCCGGAAGATATCCAGCCACAACATGGCCATGGTGCGGGAGGCCAGGTCGAGATCGGCGAACCTTATGCGTCCGCGATAATCCTCAAACCGCTCCCGAAGGCTCATCCCTCAAGCAGCCCCCTCCAAGCCTGCTCTTTCCAAGACCTCTTTAGGATACCGCCTGGCCAAGTTCCACGATGCGGTCGGCGTAAGCATCGTAATGGTCACCGCAGGTGAAGATCACCGTTTGCCTGCCCCGCGAGAAGTCCCTCATCACCCGCATGGCCCTATCCAGCCGGCGGGGATCGAAGGTCACGAAGGGGTCGTCCAGAAGCAGGGGAGGGCGCCGATCACCGCAGATGATCTCCACCAGGGAAAGCCGGGTCGCTAGGTAAACCTGGTCCACGGTGCCGCGGCTCAAGGCCTCCGGCGGAACCATATCCCCCTTCTCCTCCGACCACACCGATATCCCGAGGCCGCCCTCGTCCATCCTCACCCGCTCGTAACGCCCATCGGTTATGCGGCTTATGTACGATCCGGTCATATCTTCCAGCCTTCGCGCCACCGAGGACAGGACGTCCCTGGCAGCTTTTTCCAACCACGACAGGGCCAACTCAAGCGCCGCGGCGCGCCGCGCCAGTCGCGAACCACGCTCGCGCAGGTACGCCAGCTCTTCTTCCAGACGCAACAGCTCCTCTTCGGTCCCCTCCTCCCCCAGAATGACCTCCAGGCGTATGCGTTCCTCGTTGAGGGCGTCGAGCCTCGCGCGCAGGGAATCCCTCTCCCTTACGGCCTCCTGGAGCCCGGCGCCCTCCACCGTGCGCCCGCGCAGCTCCTTCAAGCGCCTCTCGCGCAGGCTAACCTCGGAGGCCAGGCGCCGCGCCTCCTTTTCCACCGCCGACATCTCGCCTTCGGGCACCAGCACCTCCAGCTTGTCCGCGATCT
The DNA here is from genome assembly GCA_013178005.1 of Actinomycetota bacterium. Taxonomy (GTDB): domain Bacteria; phylum Actinomycetota; class Geothermincolia; order Geothermincolales; family RBG-13-55-18; genus Solincola_B. The sequence continues at coordinate 118,567 of JABLXL010000004.1, read as the reverse complement.
CCTTGCGACGCGACAGCAACTCCAGGTAGGCGACCTTCATCTCCATGAACCGGCGGGCGGTTCCACAACCCGCCGCCGCGGTTATCTTTTCGATACCTCGTTCCACCTCGACGCCGCGCGCCTGGAGCTCCTCCATCTGCGCCTGGATGGCATCCAGCTCCCCTCCCCGCCTGAGGAAGGAGAGGTACCCGCCCGGAAAGAGGGCGGCGATCGCCAGCCCGGCGCCCGCCGCCGATGCCAGCAGCATATACGGGGAGAGGGTGACGCCGGCGAGCCCCACGAGGATGAGGGTAATCCCGGCGACGAGGAGATAGGGCGCCCACCGTCGGTAACGAGCGCGGCGCGCCTCCTCCAGGCGCCTCCCCAGCACCGCCACGCCCTCGGCGATCCCCGCGCGCTTCAGCTCCAGCTCCTCAAGCTCGCCACGCTTGTGCTCCAACACGCTTTTCAGTCCGGCGAACTTCTCCTCCTCCTCGCGCAGGCGCGCGTCTTCGGCGATCAGGGCAGCGGCGGATTCCAATTGCCGGTAGCGGCGGTGGAAATCCTCTATGTCCTCCTCGATATCCGCCCTTTCCTCCGAATCCGCTATAAGGCCCGCCAGGGTCTCGAGCCTGTCCCGCACCCGCTCGCTCTCAGCGGTTATCTCCTCAAGGCGGCGACGCGCGTCGCGCCTCTCCCGCGCCGCCCTGGACAACTCCTCTTTTCTCGCCTCTTTCTCCCCGATTTCCTCTTCCGCCCGCGCCAGCGGCCCGGGGTTCTTGGCCGTCCCCCGCGTGCCCCGCAGAAGCTCCGCCAGCTCGCGTTCGAGGTCCTTGACCGCCTCCAGCGCCGGCACGCCGCCGTCGGAACCGCTCATGGCGGCATGCAGGCTGCGCCCGAGCTCGTTCCTGCCCGCCGCAATGGCCGCGACTTCGTCCTGCCTTATGCCCGCGGTGGAACGGTAAGCCGCCTCGGAGCCCAAACCCAGCCATTCGCGCACCGCCTCCTCGATGCGGGCGTGGTCGTGGGTATCGAGGTCTCCCCACACCAGGTGGGCCTTCTTTGCCGCGAAGTCCTTGACCAGCCTGAAATCCCTGCCCCCCGCCTCGCCCTCGAGCTCCAGCACGAATCCGCCGCTCTCCCCCCAGGTGACGCTCTCCCTTACCTCCTTGCGCACGGCGTCGGCCTTCCAGAAAAGCGCCGCCATCATGGCCTGCATCAAGGTGGATTTCCCGGACTCGTTCGGCCCCTTGACCACGTTTATGCCCTCGCCCAGCTCCAGGCGCCCTTCGCGGAAACGGCGGAAATTGCGCAGGGTCATGCAGGTGATCTTCATGTCCCGAGCGACCTCCCCTTGGGTCCCTTGGCTCTCCGCGCGGCCGATCGTCTCTCCGGCCATCGGTAAGAGGTCATCTTCATATCCCGCGCGACCTCCTCCTTAAGGCGTCCAGTCCCAGCCGCAGAGCCTCTTCCGCGACCTCCAGATCCTCGCCTTCCCTGGAAGCGATCTCCTCAGCGGCTATGCGCATGAAGCGTCCCATCACCGTGGTCTCGGGGTAGGCATCCAGGTCGAGCGCGGGTGCCTCCCCGGGAACCGATACCAGGGCGAGGTGGAAGAACAGCGGGGCCAGCTCCTCCTCCATGGCCTCCCAGTCGCATCCGGACCACTCATCTCCCCAGGCGTCCTTGATCCTCACCTCCAGCGCGAGGTCGAGGTCGGCGAGGCGGCGCAGGTGGGAGTAGAGTCCCGCCGGATCCCCCACCTCCGCTCCTCCTATCTCCATGCGCACCAGACGGCGCTTACCGACGGCTATGGGTTTCACCCGTGGCGGCGCGCCTTCCTCCAGTTCCACCATGAGTACGGACCCGACTTCTCCCCCGCCCATTTCCAGGGCCTCCGGCGGACCGCTGTAGAAGGCGGCGGTCTCCCCCTGGGAATAATCTCCCCGGGCATGCCAGTGTCCCAGCGCGAGGTAATGCAGGCCGGAGGAAGCGACGCCCTGGGCCGATACCAGCATCTCGTCCCTCTCCACCTTTCCCGGGATCAAGAAGGAGGCGTGCAGGACCCCTACCTTCCAACGTTCCCCGCCCTGCGCGTGGAAACCGGCCAGGACATCGTGACCTTCCCGGATCACCGCGCAGCCGTAGACCCGCGTGTCAAGTGACTCCAGCCTCACCGAGGTTATCTCCGGCTCGAGGAACACGTGCACGTGCGGAAGGGATGAGAAAACCCCCTCGCTATATACTCCGCCGGGCCGTGGCCGGTCGTGGGTGCCCGGCACGATAAAGGTCCAGATGCCCTCGGAATCCAGGCGTCCGAGCTGGAACTCAACCTCGCCCACCAGCGCGGGGGGCGGGAAGGAGTCATCGAAGAGGTCTCCGGCGATGACCAGCATGTCCACGTGCGCGGTGAGGGCGAGGTCCACCACGCGCGAAAAGGTCGCCTTCAGATGCTCGCGCTGCTCGCGGCCGCGCGTCCCCAGAAACCGGAAGGCGGCCCCCAGATGCACGTCCGCGGTATGCAGAATCCTTAATCCCGGCATTCCTCCTCCTTCAAAGCAACAAGCCTAAGTCATTATAAATCAGGACGGCGACGGTCCGGCGGCGTAAGTGTTTGGGCGGGGATCCTGTGCATGGGAGGAAACGGCGTTCGGTGGAGGGGTGGGGGCTTGCGTGGAGCCCTTGACACCGGCTCGGAGATAGCGCGAGCCGACGTATGCCTTAAGGGGGATCATGTTCGCGGGAAAGCCATGGCGCCAGGCGAGAAAGACCGGCGATCGGCGTTGAGCCCTTGACGCCGGTTTGGCGACACGTCGCGCTGGGGGGCCGCTTCCAATTCCGCCATTTACGTTCGCATCATCGCCCGAGCTGACATATTGATATAATGCTTCCCATGGATACCTGGGCGTATTTACTCGTCGCGGGCGCGTCGCTCGTCCTCGTGACAACCGTCATCGTCTTCAATCGCATGGTGCAATTGCGCAACCGGGTGCGGCGCGCGTGGAAGGACATAGACGTGCAGCTCAAGCTGCGCCATGAGCTCGTCCCCCTCCTCGTCGCCACAACGGAGGGATATGCCACGCAAGAGCTCCAGGTGTTGGAGCGAGCCGCCCGCCTGCGGGCGGAAGCCCAATCCGCCACCGGCGTGAAGGAGAAGGGGGCTCGCGAGACGGAGCTCGCATCGGCCTTAGCCGAGGTGTTCGCGCTCAAGGAAAGCTATCCCGATCTCAAGGCCGATGCCGCCTTCGGGCGTCTCTTCCAGGAAACGGTAACAGTGGAAAACCACCTGGCGGCGGCGCGCAAGTACTACAACGGCTCGGTGCGCGCCTACAACACCTTCATCCAGAGTTTCCCATATCTGCTCCTCGCGCGCCTCATGCGCTTCCGGGAGGCGGAATACTTCCAGGAAGAAGGGGGATCGGGGTGACGATTTCCGACCGACGACGGACCTCCATGCGGCACCCTTGCCCGCATCCGTGATCGAAGGGGCGTCCGGCTCCCTTTTTCCGCATTCCATTTCGATACTCAACCCCATGGCGGACCGGCAAGGTCAACGCGGATCGACATAGAAGTATAAGCTGTGGGGAACAACAACCACTATAGGGATGGAGGAGAGGGAGACAACGGGTGATGAGCGAGCGCAAAGAGGGCAAAGAGAAAAGAGGCGTGGAGGAGGAAAGCGGTTTCTTTCAGCTGGAACGCTTGAACGGATTCAGCGACGCCGTTATGGCCGTCGCCATTACCCTGTTGATCCTGACCCTCGAAGTGCCCAAGGTAAGCGACTTGGGAGACCTGGGCGCGAAATTACGGGAGCTCTGGCCGGATTTCCTGGGATTTCTGATAAGCTTCCTCATCATCGGTTATTTCTGGGTGACCCACCACCTCATGTTCAATTACGTGAAACGATCCAGCCCCGGTCTCCTGTGGCTCAACCTCGCCTTTCTTCTTTTCATCGTAGTGCTGCCCTTTTCCACGGACCTCATGAGCGAGTACACAAGCAGCAAGACAGCGATGATATTCTACAACTTGAACATGGCCTTTGCCGGCTTAGGCCTCCTCCTGCTATGGACATATATATCCAAAGGCAACCGTCTGCTGGACGAAGATTTCGACCCCGCCTTGCGCAAGCATCTTCTTCTCGTGTATGCCAACGTAGCCGCCATCTTCCTCATCTCCGTCGCCGTGGCAGCGGTAAGCGCGACGGCATCGCCGTACGTTTACCTGCTTCTCCTGCCCAACAGCATATTTCTGGAATGGATGCATAGGAAGGAGCGCGGAGAAAACGAACCGCGCTAAGGGCCCCGCGTCGCAGGCAATCACTTTGAAATCGGGTAAGTTCCCGCCACCCAAGATCCGGTCTACCGCGGGAACGGATTTCCGAGGAGCCTCTTCTTGCTTCGGGATAGCTGTCTTTCTATTGATATCGTCAAGTTGCCGGTATTCGAGTCTCGGCCTTCCTGGCAGCATCGACTCGACGGTCTTCAAAGTCCGGTCCCCTTCCCGGGACGGGTTTTCTAAACCACTGGATCTCCCTCGCAAGAGCTCCCCGTTTTCCTGTTCAACCCAAGGCATAAAATGGATGCAGGCTTTTCCCGCGAAAGGGCCTTTCCGGCTAGGATCTCTTCTCTCCCAACCGGCGCAGGCTTTCCCCGCGCCTTGTAGCCTGGACGCCCTCCCCGGCCATGCCCTTCTTCTCGTCATTCTTTCTGTTCCTGTGCTTGCGCAGGGCGATGGACGCCAGGAAGGTGGGCTCCAGGACGAGGGCGGCGAAGCACGCGCTGGCCAGGGCTATGGCGGTGATGACCCCGAACCTGCGCAGGGTCGAGAGGCTGGAAATGGACAGGATGAGGAAAGCCCCGCACGTGGTCACGGCGGCGGAGATGAGGGCGTTGCCCACGTTGCGCACGGTGGAGTTGATGGCCTCCTCCGGTGCCAGCCCGTTATCTTCCGTCTCCTCCTGGAAGCGGTGCGCCACATGGATGCCGAAATCGATCCCCGCGCCGATGACCATGGAGGCGATCATCACCGTCATGATATCCAGCGGCCATCCCATGAGGCGCAGGATCCCCAGCTCGAGGACGATGGCGAGAAAAACCACCGATGTGGCGGCCAGCCCGTATGAGAAGGACTGGAAGATGGCCATCACCAGCAGGGCGCAGAGAACGAGGGCCAACCCTCCCGTCTCGAGCTGGGTGGAAAAAAGCTTGTCCATGGTGTCGGCGACGATGAGTGGCATCCCCGTCACCCTGACGGACAATCCCTGTTCCATCCCCGAGATGGACGCGGCGGCGTCGGACAGTATCGCCGCCATCTCCTTCTCCCCCTCCTCGTCCACGAAGAGCACGTCGAAGACCACCAGCGAGCTCGTGCCGTCGCCGGTGATCAGGGCCGCGGTGTCGAAGCCGTATTCCTCCCCTATGGCGCGCAGCCCTTCCTCCGCCTCCCTCTCCGATGAGGGCAGGGCGCCGTAAACGGCCTTGAAAAGCCCGGGGAGGCTGGTCATGCGCCCGGTCTTGAAATAGCGCTCCTCTCCCGAAGGGGTGAGGTTGCGTGGATCGGTGAGCACCTTCTCGCCGAACTGATCCATGAGCCGCAGGCCTTCCGGGGAGAGCAGGTCCTCGCCCTCCACCAGCGCCACCGCCTTGTCCTGTCCCCCGAAGAATCCCTCGATACGCCCGAACACCTCATAGGCCGGCAGATCCTGGGGCACGAAGGTCCTTATATCGGCGGAGGTGGACAGGCCTGAGGCCAGGGCCATGCATCCCGCCACCAGCACCAGCGTTCCCGCCCAGACCACCTTGCGATGCCTTTCGGCCAGTAGGGAAAGGCGCGCCAGCCCCCGGTCGAGCCAGTCCATGAGGCGGTGCGACTCAACCCTCCTGCGCTCGACGGGCTTGCGGCGCCGGTCCCTGATCACCAGGGCCGCGGGGAGGAGGGTGACGGAAAGAGCGAACCCGAAGAACACGCCCGCCAGGCATAGCCACCCGAAATCCACGATGGGAGGAAGGTCGGAGATAGAAAAGGAGAGAAACCCGAACATGGTGGTGGCCGCCGCCAGGAAAACGGCCACCCCAACGGTGCTGACCGACCCCACGGCGCATTCCGCCGCCCCCGCCCCCTTGTCCCGCTCCTCGTAGTAACGCGTGAGGATATGTATGGAATAGGCGATGTCGATGCCGAGTAGGAGGGGTATGATGGCGATGCCCATGATGGTGAATCGGACGCCGGCGAATCCCATGAGCCCGAAGACCCACAGGGTCGAGAGCAGCACCACCGCCAGGGTCAGCACCACGTCCAACGCCTTGCGGAAGGTCAGGAAGAGCACCAGCACGATAAATGCCAGCGCGGCAGCGCCCAGGATGACCGCGTCCCGCATGGACATGTCCTGTATGTCGCCTATGATAAGGGTTTCCCCGCTCATCTCCGGAGTCAACCCCGATGCCGCGAAGAAATCGTCCGTGAACCCCTTGAGCCGTTCGGCGTATGCCAGCGCCTGCGGTTGCGGCAGGTCCGGCCTCACCTGGATGTCGATGAGCGCGGCGTCCATCTCCTTGGTCACGTTCTTGCCGAGGACGAAGTCGCCGCCGGGGGAAGCGAGATATTGTTTTACAGCTTCTTCCACCGCTGCGCCCAGGGCGGACTCCAGGGTACCTTTAAGCGCCTGCGAAGGCGCGCCGGCCGCCCTTTCCAGGAGGTCGAAGAGCGGCTTCGCCTGGGGATTATCGCGCAGGTAAGCGGCCCCGGGAGAGGCCAGGAAATCGGCCGCGGCTGTGGCGAGGTCTTCTCTGGTCTCGCTGGAGACCACGCCCGAGTAGAGTTCGAGCAGGGCTTGCGCCTGGGGGTTGCGCGCCAGGTTGCTTATATAGGTGTCCACGCGACGGACGTAATCCCCGCCCAGGGCGGGATCCTCGCTCGCGATCAAGTCCCTTTCGTATTCGTATATGGAAAGCACGATTCTCGCCGAGGAGAGGTCCTCGCCGGTGAGCAGCACCTTGGCGTACTGGATGCCCCCGAAAGTGTCCTCCACCTGGGAGATTGTCTCCACCGAGGGGTAGCCCTTGGGCAGGAGGGACCTCTGGCTGAACTCCAGTTCCACCCGCAGCGCCCCCACCACCGCCGCGACGCTGATAACGGCGATGATGCCCAGCATCGCCCAGGGATACCTCGCGGCCGGCCTCGCCAGGCGCGAGAAAAACCTTTTCGCTCCGCGCTCCTTCTTCATCCCCTTCAGCCTCCCGGCGATCTCGCTTTCGTTTCCTTATGCCTCCGGGTCTCCGCCCTTCGGAATCACCGGACATTCAACGCTTCACGCCTTCATCGGCGCCAGGCCCATCCGAGTCACTCAACGCGCATTGCAAACCGCCGGCGACCCTCGCCGACCTGCTTCTCCCCTTTCCGGGCCCCCACCTCCTGGGCCGGCTATTGCTCTTTCCGCGCCGCGGCATGGAACGCGAGCGGCGGCGCGATCGCTGCAAGCGCCCGCCTCAAACGCCTCTCTTCACGCCCTCTGCCAACGGCATTAATTTGCGCTACTATAAGTTTGCATTGTACAATCTTTCTGTTCTTCAAAGATATTAAGCCGCGTGGTCCAGGGCGTCAACCGTCGCGGCATCCCTCTCATATAAACTCCCAGGAACTTCGCTACATAACGCGTGCAATCCGTTAATGCGATGTCCCGTGGTTTACCATGAGCTAATCGCCAACTCGCTTTGCGCGCCAACATAGGTCATCTTCGACCCCTTGCCCGCTCCTCGGGCAGAAGAATCAAGACATGAAGCATGTACTCCATATTATTCCAGATGGAAGATCGCCCTCTTGCGGTCTCCCGCCCTAACATCGTCGAGCCTCGCATAACGCTTGGTTTCGGGCGCGATGATCGTCATTGGGAAGCTCTCGCACTAATGAGAGGAATCAAGTGACGGCGGAAACGCGGAGGCGAGGCGCTACGTGGGCTTGGCCGGGGCCTTTCCTCTCTCCGTGAGGTACAGAAGTGCCTGGTTGATCTGCTCGATCACGCCGTAGACGAAATCCCGCTTCTCCTTGTCGAGGCTGTCGGCGAGCCCGGCCAGCACCTCGGCGGGCTGGCGCAACATGCCCGCGATCTTGCGCTTGCCGGCGGGAGACAACCTGACCAGGACTTTGCGCCGGTCCGACTTGTCGCGTGTGCTTTCCAGCCAGCCCTTCTGCTCCAGAGCATAGACCATGCGGCTGACGGTGGAGGGGTTCACGAACAGCATCCTCGCCAGGTCGCCTTCGCTCAGGCTGCCGTACATGTAAACGGAGAGAATGGCGGCGTACTGCGAGTAGTTGATCTCGTATTTCTGCAGCACGGCGTTGAAGTCCCTGTAGTATTCATGGATGAAGACAAAGACCGCCTTCACCAGGTTCTCGAAGATCTCGACGCCCCCCTGGCCGCCCTCCGAAGCGCTTGCGTTTTTCATGTTTTTCATATCTCAAATATTGTAAGTTGCTTACCTGCAACCGTCAAACCACGCCAGAAAACGTCTGCCGAAACGATGCAGCATCCGGAAGCCTCTTATTGCGGCAATGCAGCATGTCCGACACCATGGCCCAACCCCTTGCAACATGTTATCGACGATCCGTCTCTCTTGCTCTGTCAAGGTCGGTTTATTGGGTATGCCTGGGGTCAAGGTCGTCAGTTTGAGTAAAGTCCATCGATTACTGGTTGCTCCCAGCGTCGAGGCTCACAGTGCACGTGAACGAACTGGCGCCGGGGAAAAACGTCTCGGCGAAGGTCGAGACCTCGTACGGCGCGGTGGCGGAACGCGCCATGTACTTCGACTACGACGGCCGCCGGGGAGGACACTGCGCCTTGGGCTCTCCCGAACCCTCCAACACCCTCTTCTTCGCCGAGGGTTACACCGGCGCGGGATTCGACGAGTGGCTCCTCCTCTTCAACCCCTCCGACGCCGACCGCACCGCCACCGTCAACTACCGTTTCACCGATGGAAGCCAGATACAGGCCAACTACGTGGTGCGGGCACACACGCGTGTCTCGGTGCACGTGAACCGCGAGGCTCCCGACCGCGAGGTGGCAATAAAGGTGAGCTGCGGGGGAGACGGCCTGGTGGCCGAGAGAGCCATGTACTTCAACTACCGGGGAGTGTGGGACGGCGGGCACTGCACCGGGGGCGCGGCCGCGCCCGCTGAACGATGGGACCTCGCGGAGGGATACACCGGTCCGGGCTTCGAGACCTGGATCCTGATCCAGAATACCAGCGCGTACGAGAGCGCCGACATCCGCCTGGCCGTCATGGGCAACACCGGCATGTCATCGCCCCGCGCCTACCAGCTAAACCCGGGCTCGCGGACCACCATATTCCTCAACGAGGTCGCCGCCCCGGGCGACGCTTCGGTGACCATTTATTCCACCAACGGCGTACCGGTGATCGTGGAGCGCGCCATGTACTTCGACTGCGCGGGCAGGGACGGCGGCTCTGCGAACATGGGTTGCCCTTGAGGTTTCCACGCCGACCACTAAAGGCACGTTATCGACGCGGCCAAGCGCGAGTAGGGCCTTCTCGGATCTGGGTCGTGTCTTGACAGGGGTCGTATCTTGACTTTTTTGTTCCGGGATGACGTTGGGTGTTTGTCTTGCGCCGCGGCGGAATGAAAAAGTAAAGATACGACCCCACCTGTGGGGGTGAAGCCGGGTCGGGTCTGCGACCGGGTCGTATCTTGACTTTTTTGTTCCGGATGAGGTTGGGTGTTTGTCCTGCGCCCCGGCGGAATGAAAAAGGAAAGATACGACCCTGCGTGCGGATGTGAACCCGGGTCGTATCTTGACTTTTTTGTTCCGGGAAGACGTTGGGTGTTTGTCCTGCGCCCCAGCGGAATGAAAAAGGAAAGATACGACCCTGCGTCAGTTTGAGTATGAACCCGGGTCGTGTCTTGACTTTTTTATTCCGGGAAGAGGTTGGGTGTTTGTCCTGCGCCGCGGCGGAATGAAAAAGTAAAGACATGACCCTGCGCTCGGGTATGAACCCGGGTCGTATCTTGACTTTTTTGTTCCGGGATGAGGTTGGGTGTTTGTCCTGCGCCCCGGCGGAATGAAAAAGGAAAGATACGACCCTGCGTGCGGATGTGAACCCGGGTCGTATCTTGACTTTTTTGTTCCGGGAAGACGTTGGGTGTTTGTCCTGCGCCCCAGCGGAATGAAAAAGTAAAGATACGACCCCGCGTCTGGGTATGAACCCGGGTCGTATCTTGACTTTTTGTTCCGGGGAGACGTTGGGTGTTTGTCTTCCGCCCCGGCGGAATGAAAAAGTAAAGATACGACCCTACATTCGTGCGACCGGGTCGTATCTTGACTTTTTTGTTCCGGGATGACGTTGGGTGTTTGTCTTGCGCCGCGGCGGAATGAAAAAGTAAAGATACGACCCCACGCCACGTTATGCCGATGGCCAGCCTTGACCCCTCGGCCTATGACACCTTGGCCTACTTCGGCTCCCTTCGTGCTAATATAGGCGCTAGCACCGGGAAAGGGGAACCGGGCGTAAGGTCCGGGAGTCGAATGGTGATAGGATCCGGGCTGGTGGCACGGCGCGATCCGGCGGAGGAAGCTCGCTTGATCGCCGCATTCCACGGGATGGCGCGGCATGAGGGTCCCGAAAGGGAAGGCAGGCGGCTTGGAGGCTGGATCCATCACTGGCGAAGCCTTGGCGGATAATCAGGTGCATGATCGAACCGCATTTCGAGACGATGGGGACAGATGCGGAGGGATACGGCGTATACGGCGTGTTTTGAAGTCTTCACCAAGACAAGCCCTGACGCATGTGTCGAGCTCGTCCCAAGGGACGGACGGCGTGGAGGTAAAGCCCGAACGCCAACCAACGCCGGGCTTTCGTGCAGGGAGAATTGCCTGGACCTGGTAGGATAGAAGCGAAGGGAAGGAAAGGCATGCGAAGAATCAGGGACTGGTACCTGGGGCTGGGACGCGGAAGCAGGATCGCGCTGTTCTCCTGCGGCGCCGTGCTGGCGGTCGCCGTCGCGGTGATCATCGTCGTCCTAGTCAACAACCCGAGCAAGGTGCAGGTGCGCTACGGCACCATCGTGCGCGACCCCATCGACAATTACGTCTGGGAGGACAATACCCAGACGGCGTGGGTGGACCCTTCCGAGGCAGGAAATTACCGCATAGAATACATCGACAAGTACAGCCCCGAGCACGAGGAACAGATCCGGAAAGAAAAAGAGGAGGCGGCGGCGCGGGAAAAGGAGCTGGAGGAATCTTCCGGTTACGAGGCCATCGAATCGGCCGTGCCCGCCGGGACCTTCGAGGACATGCAGACGCTGCAGCGCAACATCCAGACCATGGGGCAGGATATCGTCTCCGGCATGCAGATGGCCAACGAGATCTCCAACACCAAGTCGAGCCTGGTTTACTACCGCAACCAGGTGGCTACCATGCCCCTCCCCCCGGAGATAGAGCCACTCAGGCAACAGGCCTTGCAGGTATTCGACATGTACATCAAGGCATGCGACCTCTACCTCCAGGCGATAGCCACAGGCGAGCTCGCCCTGGTGGACGAGGCCAACTCCCTGGTGAACGAGGCGACATCCATAATCCAGGGCCTTCTACCCTCCTACTGACGCGGCACGGATGAATGGTCGAAGGCGGCACAAGGCCAGGTCACAGGAAAGGGAACCTCTAAGCGTCGAAAAGATGTGAACAGAATCCAGGTCATGCATGGCGTTCTCGGACCGGTCACGGGAAAGGGGGTCTCCAAGCGGTGAAAGAAAAGGGTGGGACGAAGAAGGCGTTCCTCGCCGGCCTCGACTACTCGTTGCTCTCCATGGTCTATCTCACCAGGTTCCTCGCGCGCTTCATCCCTCCGGCGACCCTCGATTCCCTCTACGACCTCCTTGGAGCGGCCGCGTTCCGCATGCTTCCGGGGGTCGGAAAAAGGCTCGTGGTCAAGGCCGGGGAGATCCTGGGCGAGGATCTCGACCGAGGGGAACTCGAGCGCATCTGCCGGGGGGTATTCGCATCCGCCATCAAGCCCATCCTGGACATGGCGCTGTTATGGAAACACGGCGAACGCATGATGGCGGAACTGCGGGTGGAAGGCTTGGAGCACCTCGAGGAAGCCGAGTCGGGGGGGAAAGGAGTGCTGCTGCTCTTCGTGCACACCGGCTCCTACGACATCTCCCCGGTGATCTTCAACCGCATAGGTAAACCGTTCACCCCGGTCATGTTCCACCCCAACAGCACACCCGTCCACCGCTACGTGGCGGAAATGGCCGTTTTCGGGCAGATACTCGGTTGTGACCGCGAGAGCCCGGTCTTCTGGGCGGGTAGGGACACGTCGGAAAAGGTGCTTCGCCACCTCGGCAAGGGGAAACGCGTGGCCATAGCCCTGGACGTGGACGGACCCCGGGCGGTGGACTTCTTCGGCCGTCCAGCCGCCCTCGCGGACGGTATCGCCAGGTTCGCCCTGGAGACCGGGGCCCCCATCGTGCCCTTCGCCATCCTGCGCGGACCGGGGCCCCTGGAGCGCAGGCTCCTCATCTATCCCCCGTTACGGTACGAGGTCTCGGGGGACAGGGAGACCGATATCTCCGCCGTCATGCGGGAGGCGGCGCGGGCGGGAGAGAGAATGATACGCGAGGACCCTGGACAGTGGATGAGCCTGTTCGGCATCCACCACTGGTGGGAGGAAGCGGAGAGGATCACGGCGGAAAAGGCCGCCGAAAGGGGCGGGGAGACGTGATAAGCGGGACGTTCGAGGATATCCTGCGCTGCCCCGTATGTAGGGGAGAGCTGAACAGCGAGGGCGCGTACCGCATATGCCGGGACTGTGGGACCACATACGGAGAAACACGAGGCCTTCCGGACCTCATCCCGCCCGATTCGTCCGCGCTCAAACTCTCGGAGCGGGAGCATTATACCGAGAAGGTGGATTATTACCTGGAGATGCACGCCACCTGGTGTGGCAGTCCCTTTTACCGCCATTACCATGACTCCTTCCTTTCCAACTTCCGCGCCCTCCCGACCGGTTCCCTGATCCTGGAAACGGGGTGCGGCCTCGGGCACGACGGCCTGGAGCTGTTGCGGGAAGGCTTCAGCCTGGTGGAAACGGATATCGCGCCCGGCCAGCTCGCGCAAGCCCGCGAGCTCCATCGATCCGCGGGCTACGGCGACGTCTCCGCGCACCTCCTGGCGGACGCCGAACACCTCCCCCTGGCCTCCGGTTGTTGTGACGGAGTGCTCGCCGTGGCCTCCCTCCACCACCTGCCCGATCCCCTGGCCGCGCTACGAGAGATGCGGCGCGTGCTCCGTCCCGGGGGCATCCTCGTCCTGGGCACGGAACCCAACGACTGGCAGAACCGCACCATCTATCCCCTGGGGAAGCTTCTGCTCAAGGCGATACGCCGCGTCAAGGGAGGGCCCGTGGGCGGGGAGGAGATGGTCTCGGAGGCTGATAAGCTAACGGAGGGTTTTTCGGCGCGGCAACTCGAGACCCTGCTGCTCAAAGCCGGCTTCGTGGACGTCGAGCTGCAGCCGGCGGGGTACCTCTCCGCGGCCTTATTCTTCCTGAGCACGGAGCTCTCGCAGATGGTGAATCACCCGGTGCGCCTCTTCCCGTTGGAAAGGGCCGTGATACCCCTAGACGAAGCCCTGGGCCGCATGCCGTTATTTTCCAGGTACCCCTGGCACTGGAACGCCGTTGCCAGGGCGGGGGATCACAGCCCGGGAGAAGCGCGGGGCAGCTGAGTCCGGGTCGCGGCGCGCGCGCAAGCGATCCTGCCTGTCCACAGGGAATCAACCAGGACGAGCACGAGACCGCCAAGACCGACGCGCGGCATGACCGAAACCCTTCTGTTTTCCTCTCGGAAGTCCAACTTTATAAAAGGTGAATGTCTGAGGTCGACACGAGGCATGGTTGTTCGGCGCTTCTTCCCTTGCCATGCCATGTCGAAAAATCGGCTCACGCTGACCGCGCCAGAGCGTACGGTTGATTGGTCCTTTTGCCCATGTCAAGCTCCGATACCGCTTTTCTGTTACGCACATGTTACAAAGCGATTGTGATTCTGTGACATTACCGCACGGTAACTTGAATGTGACCCCGGTTAGGTATATATTTTGATCACAGGGATGAACGACGGGGGCAGAGTCGCATGAATATCCCTGTAGAGAAGCGAGGCAGACGAGAGCGGGTGCGAATTGGGGGTGCGTGAACGCAAAAACCGGACGCAAAGGTCGAGACACACTCGGGTAGATTGATCAGCTTGTGGATTTTCCCTAAAGGGCTTGATTCCCGACCTACCTGAACTTCCCGGCAGATGTTTTGGGTCCCGCTTCACCACCCAGGTAGAGCTAGGCAACCCCGCTTCCTGGTCCTCGAGTGGATAGGACGAGTTGCTGGATCCTTCCAGGTAACGCAAACGACGAGATGAGAAACGACGAGTGGACGGGGACGCGATGAGGCTGGCGCTGGTGCACGACTGGCTCACGAATTTCGCGGGCGCTGAGCGCGTGCTGGTGGCCATGTGCCAGGCGTTCCCAGAAGCGCCCGTTTTCACCTCCGTCTATTGCCCCGAGCATTTCCCCCAGCTGAACGACAAGGAGATAAGGACCTCTTTCCTGCAGAGGGTTCCCGGCGCCAAGACCAGGCACCAGGCATTCCCCTTCTTGAGGACGGTGGCCTTCGAGCGTTTCGACCTCTCCTCCTTCGACGTGGTGATCTCCTCCTGCCATGCGGAAGCGAAGGGAGTGATAACCCGTCCGGAGACGCTGCACATCTGCTACTGCTATACGCCGGTCCGTTATTACTGGAGCGGATATCACCATTATCTCGAGAATCCCCGTTACGGCTTGCTCAACCCCCTGGTGAAGGCGTTCATGCCCTATATGACCAGCTACCTACGGGTTTGGGACCGCTGCGCCGCCGATCGCGTGGACCGCTTCGTGGCCATCAGCGAGCACGTCGCCCGGCGCATCGAGAAATATTACCGCCGCGAGGCGGACGTCATCTACCCTCCCGTGGATACAGGCTGGCTCAGGGTCTCGGAGCGCGTGGACGACTACTTCCTCCTGGTGGGGAGGCTCATCCCCTACAAGCGCGCCGACATCGCGGTGGAGGCCTTCAACCGCCTCGGGCTTCCCTTGAAGATCGCGGGCACCGGTTCGGAGTTGGAGGAACTGCGCGCGGCGGCGAGGCCCAACGTGGAGTTCCTCGGAAGGGTGAGCGACGCCGAGCTCGCGGAGCTGTATTCCCGCTGCCTCGCCCTGGTCTTCCCCCAGGAGGAGGACTTCGGGATCGTCCCCCTGGAGGCCATGGCCGCGGGGAGGCCGGTCATCGCGTACCGGGGAGGCGGCGCCACCGAGACGGTGGTGGAGGGAGAGACGGGAACTTTCTTCGACCGGCAGGATGCCGAATCCCTCGCCAGGTGCGTAAGGGACTTCGATCCCGGACGTTTTAATCCCATGAGGGCGCGCGCCAGGGCCATGGAGTTCGACGTGGAGGTCTTCAAGCGGAAGCTGATTGAATACGTGGATCAAGCGTGGAAGCGCTTTTGCGATATTCATGCGACGCCGGCAAAAAAGGGGCGCCTGGTAAACATACCGGCGCCGGAGACAAAACTGGAGGGGGAGCATGGAGAAGCAATTGATCGAAAGCGGGTTGTCTGAGACGAGAGCCGCTCTGCCAGCGAGCAGCGCCGCCTTCCCCGAGCTGGAGCTCCGGGACGAAGAGCTTATCGCCTTGCTGGCCGGGACAGACCATGGCCTGCTGGAGCGTCCCGTGCCGAAGCGCGCGGAGGTGGCCGCGCGCATTACGGCGCGCCTTCTCGTGGATGTCCTGGCCGTTTTCGCTGCGGCCACGCTCGCCTACTGGTTGCGCTTCGAGAACGCCTTTTTCGTGCGCGTTTTCCCTCCCGAGAACATAGTATCCTACGGGAGCATAATCTCTGCCCTCATGGTCACTTCCCCCGCGCTATTTCTCGCCCTGAAGGTCTGCGGCATGTACGATCCACGGACACGTGTGCGCATCCTGGACCGCATTCCCAAGATCGTGGGGGCGGTAAACGCCTACCTGATCTTCCTCCTGGCAATGGCGTTCATCCTCGACTCCTCCGTCTCGACCCGGGGATACCTGATCGTCTTCTGGGCGCTCGCCATCCTTTTCCTCTTCGCCGGTCGCGTCATCCTGCAAGCCTCCCTCTCCCTTGCGGGGATAAGCGACGTGGTCATGCGCAACACTCTCATCATAGGCGCGGGCAAGGTGGGCAAGCAGGTGGCGCGTAAACTGGTGCGCCACGATTGCTTCGGGCTGCGCCCGGTGGGATTCGTGGACGACGATCCCCTCTTCACCCGGTTTGAAGAGCCCGAGCTTAAGGAAATGCGGGTGCTGGGCGGCATAAAGGAGATGCAGGACATCATTACCGAGTTCGAGGTGGAGAAGGTGATCATCGCCTTCTCGAGCACGAGTTCCGAGCAACTGCTGGACCTGGCCTCCAAGTGCAACAAGGCGGGGGTGGAGTGCTCCATCGTGCCCCGGCTCTTCGAGGTGATAACCGACGAGATAACCGTCAACGAGATCGGCGGCATACCACTAATCAAGTTGAGGGAGAAGAAGCTGCGGGGCTACCGGAAGGTGTTGAAGAGCGTGGAGGATTACGTGCTCGGCTTTGCCGCCCTGCTCATAGCCTGGCCGGTGCTGCTGATAACCGCCATCGCGATAAAGCTGGATTCCCCGGGCCCCGTGTTCTTCCGCCAGGAGCGGGTGGGGAAAAACGAGAAACACTTCAATTGCCTGAAATTCCGCTCCATGGTGGAAAACGCCGAGGAGCTGCAGGACGAGCTGGCCGACTTGAACCAGGCGGAGGGACCCCTCTTCAAGATAACCGACGACCCCAGGGTGACGAGGGTCGGGAAGTGGATCCGCAAGTTCTCCATCGACGAGCTCCCGCAGATCTTCAACGTGCTGGCGGGGCACATGAGCCTGGTGGGGCCAAGGCCGCCCATACCCAAGGAAGTAAAGCAGTACAAGAACTGGCAGAAGCAGCGCCTGAACGTGAAACCCGGCATCACCGGCCTGTGGCAGGTGAGCGGGCGCAGCGACCTGCCCTTCGACGAGATGGTGAAGCTCGACCTTTACTATATCGAGACCTGGTCCCTGTGGCAGGATTTCAAGATCATCCTGAGGACCTTCTCGGCCATACTCTCCTCCAACGGAGCGTATTAGGCGCGGGCGAACGGCTTTTACCCCATGCCTGGGGCGTTGAGTACGGGGGTGAAGGTCGGGTTGGCGGGTATTGGCGCGCCGGGCAAGGTGGCCCTCGCGCATGTGAGGTATCGGAGGATTAAAGGAGCACGGCAGCAAGCGTAGGGGGGTTTGGGGGGAACCGGGCGGCCTCCATGCCGCCCGGTTATCTTGTTCCCCCCAGGCATATGGGGACGGTCCTCGCCCCATGCCTGAGGCCGCTTTGGCCCGTTGCGCAGGACCGGCACGGGATGATCCGGGCGGGCCGCCCACGTACGAGACGGGCCTTGCGGGTAAGCCCGCCCCGCGCGGGGCGCAAAGGGATGGCCGTTTCCCCATACCTGAGGCCGCTTCAGCCCTATATCGACAGGTCGAGCTGCTGCACGGCCCCCGCCGTTCCGTCCTCGCGCAGGTACAAGCCGGTCGTCCTGACCGCTCCCAGCAACTGGTTGCCGGAATCCGTAAGGGAAAAGGGAGTCGCCGTCCTTCCGAGGTATATGGCGCCAACGCCTGTATCCGCGAGCGAAAGCAAGGAATCCTCGCCTGGATTCCTTACCCACACGCGCAACCCCGAGAAGACGGGGTCTCCCTCGTCTATCCAGTTGTTGCCATCCAGGTCATAGGAAGCCAGTTCGGCGAACCCGTCGCCGGAAACCGGCCCGAACATCTCGGCGCCGTCGTCCACCGCTCCATTCCCGTTGAGGTCCAGGACCAGGAACCCACTGCCCGATTCCAGCATCGGCACCTCCTCGGGAGCGCCGTCCCCGTCGAGGTCGAACTCGAACCTCAGCCCGGACAGGCGCGCGGAAGTGCCGTCGAAGTTTATCACCAGGGGATCGGATACCGCGGCGTCGCCGGCGCGCAGCCGCACGCTCTCGTAGCTCTCGTATTCCCTATGCATGGACAGATCGAGCAGGAAGTTTATCTCCCTGCCATCGGCCGTTCTCACCGACCCCGTTGCCCTGAAAGTCGAGGTCTCGCTTTCCGCCTCGTACCTGGCATATTCATATTCCAGGCTCCACCCAGCCCGCGCTCCGTTCCCCGCCCGCGCCGTATCCCGGTTCCCGCTCGCCTCGGCGCCTTCCCCCGTCTCTGAGTCGCCGGGGCAAAGCTCCGCGGTGCGGATCCTGACGCGCTTGCCCGTCACCATCTCGATGAGCTTTTCCACCAGGCTTTTCAACCTCGCCAGGTCAGGCCTGCCCTTGCCCTCGACTCCATACGCCCTTTCCTCGCCTTGCGCGCGTTCCACCCCTCCGGCCCCAGCCTCTGGCTCGATGGCCGGACGGGCAGCCCGCTGCCCGGCTCCGATTTGGGGTCCTACCCGGAAACGCAGGCTCTCCCTGGTTTCCTCCACCCTGGAAAAGGAATACCCGGCCTGCATGGAGACGTTTGAACCGGTGATGCGCAATGGCCTCTCCTCTCATCCATGAGAGCGCGGAGGACCGCTCCTTGTCCTGATCGCAGGATGACGTAAAGTTGCAGGAATCCCATCCATCCAAAGGGCTGCGACGCATGGTCAAATGGTTGATTCTCTCAGAGGCCACCATGTTGAAGCGACCGGTCAATAAAAAGCAAAACATCGAACGCCCAGTGGCGACCACACGATCCTTTCAGGGCGGGCTGACGTTCCCTAATAGCCCATATCGTTTATGGAAACGCGCGAATCCTCGCCTGATGACGGTCTGGCTGGATGACAGGATGAGGCCCGATGCGCGTTCCGGCCTTTGCCCCAAGGGGCGCCCATCCCTGCTCGTCGGCACCGACTGCCGTCCGGCGATAAACCGAACCCTTTTCACCATGTCCACGGGGAAGGTTTGTGCGATAATTACGTCGCGGAGACGGAGACAGCGAAGAGAGGGGATATGCCCAAGGAGTTCTTCGAGCCACCCGAGGGCTTCAACCCCTTCGGGGATCTGCTGGGGATAGTCTTTACCGCCTACGGTGGCGGGCGCAGCCGCTGCGAGCTTGAAGCCCGCCGGGAGTTGATAAACCCTCACGGGGTCCTTCACGGCGGCGTCGTTTATTCCATGGTGGATTTCGGCATGGGGGCCGCCCTCTATTCCGTCATGGAGGAAAAGGAGCTCTGCGCCACGGTGGAGATAAAGATCACTTACCTCAGATCCGTGAAAGAGGGCAAGTTGATATGCGATAGCGAGGTGGTGGATCGCCGCCGCCGCATCGCCGTCCTCGAATCCGAGGTGCGCAACGGCGACGAGATCGTCGCCAAGGCCCTCGGCACTTTTTACGTTTACGACGCCGGGTAAGCCTCCCGGGCTTGGGACCATGGCGACTACCTGAAGCGTCATCTCCACGCTCATTCAAGCCATCCCTGGTCATGGAGGAAGGGCAGCTTTCTCGGGTGATGGCCGGCAGCTTATGGCAAGCCACCCTCAGGCATGGGGCAAGGGCGCCCCCACATGCCTGAAGGCGCGGCGGGCTGCCGCGCCTTCGGCGTTCCGGCTTGAAGGGGGAAGGGAACCGGATCCTTCCATCAAATCCACACGCCAGCGCTTACGTCCTCGCCGGCGCCCGTGTTTCCTGGCTCTCGAGAATCCAAGCAACGGCGAACTTACGATCGCCTCAAGTATCGGGCAAGTGCCGTTCCCTGTGCCTTGCCTGAAGTGGCCCGCGGAACCGGAGCCGCCGCTGTCTTTCGCTCCCTGCTGACCATGCTCTCACGTGCGCGCTCCGCGCTCGCGAGACCTCCCATTCGCCATGGCGGCCCCGGTGTTCCGCCGGCATGCCGCTTCCAGGGGAAGCGGCGATTTATATGATCGCCTCAGGCAAGGGGCAACAAGTTCGCGCCCCTTGCCTGGCCGTCCGTCCCCTTATGCCCCGCGCGACGCTTTGAGTAGCTTGAGCGCGCCCCTGGCCAGGGCGAGGCCTCCCAGCGCCGCGCCGACCTGGGTGGCGGGCTTCAGGAAGGGCGTGAGCCCCTTCTTGGGCTTCCACTCCACGTTGAGGGAGTGCGTCTTGCCCAGCTTGTCCAGGGCGATGAGCTCCGCGCAGTGGTTGGCGGTCCAGATGGCCGCCTCCATGCCTCCCGAGGAGACGTGGGTCTTGGTGTAATCCCCCGCCAGGTAGAGGTTGTCGATGGGGGAACGCTGGTAGGGGCGGTGCTTCTCCATGCCGGGATAGGCGCGGTAAACGCCCTGCCGCTCGCGCACCACCCTGTACTTGCGCACCTCCGCCTCCTGGGCAGCGGGGAACAGGGCGCGGATCTGGTTGATGGCGATATCGAAGATCACCTCGTCCGGGAGCCCCTCGATGTTGTCCGCCGGCGAGAGCACCATCTCGAACATGGACCCGCCCTTGAAGATGTCCGGCAGCACGTTGGAGAGGTCCGCGTAGGTGTTGAAGATGCAGTTATTGGAGAAGAAGGTCACATCAACGTCGGTGAGCTTGCGGTCGAACCACACCTGCAGGGAAAGCGAGGGCGCGTAGTGGAAGAACCACAGGTCGCGGAAGTACTCGTAGTGGAAAGCCTCCTTGGGCAGCACCCGCCGCAGCGAGTACGGGCTCATGGTGGAGACGTAGAGGTCCGCGGTCTTCTCCTCGCCGTTGACGGTGACGCTCTTGACCTTGGTCCCGTCCATGTTGATGGAGGTCACCGCGCTCTTGAGGGCGGTGGTCCCTCCCTTGGAGTGGATGTAGTCGAGGCAGGTGTCCACCCAGATCTCGCCCAGCCCGCCGTTGGCGAAGCCCACGCGCGCGCTGTCCGGATCGGCCGCCACCTTGCGGAACCAGTTGATCATCACCTTGGCGGAGATCATCCACGAAGGGGTGAAGGTGAGGCCGTTGATGCCGGGCTCCAGGGGGAGCAGGGCGTCCTTGGGCCCGCGGCGGCACAGCCACTGCCCGAAGGAGACCTCGTCAAGTTTCTCCAGCTTGCGGTCGGAGTACATCACCGCCCCGCCCATGGCCCCGGCGGTGAAGAGGAGCTTCCACTTGGGAACGCCGGTGTAGGACTTGAGCAGGGTGCCGAAGGCCACCGCGGCGTGGAAGGGCGCGGGCAGGTTGGCGAACCTCAGCACCGCGTCCTTTCCATCCTCCTGCATGTAATAGAATTCCGTCTGCTTCCAGAGTATGTTCTTCTCGATGCCCATCTTGTTGAAGAAGTTGAGCAGGTTCGCGTAGTAGGGGAAGAAGACGTGCAGCGCGTTGTCGATCATGTCCCCGTCTTCGTCCAACCAGGAACTGGCACGTCCGCCGAAGATCTCGTCGGCTTCCACCAGCTCGACCTCGATCCCCAGGTCGAGCAGGTTGATGGCGGTCGCCAGGCCCGCCATGCCTCCGCCCATGACCAGAGCTTTCATTTCTCGTTCTCCTTTCCTCTTATTCCGCTGTTTTCTCCGCCGCCAGAGGAGGCGTTGCTTACAATATTTTCCAGTACCTCTCGCACCGCAAGGAGGGCCTTTTCCCTGGTCAGCACCTCGTTGAGCCCCATGAGAGAAGCGAAGGCCAGGGTGAGCCCCAGGGAGAGGATCTGCCATGACGCCACGGTGGTGTCCAGGTCCTTTCTCACCACCCCGTTCTTCTTGCCCTCCTCGAACATAAGGGAAAGGATGGTGGTGAAACTCACCATCTTGTCCCCCAGGGCGGCCCTGATATCGGGGTCGCGCGCCCCCGTGACCGCCTCGAAGAGAAGCATGGACTCGTCGGGATGGGTGACCACGAACTCGTAGTAGGCGTCGCTCATGCGGTAGATGCGCTCCGTGACCTCCCCGCTTTCCCCCGCCGCCTGGGACAAGGTCTCGTAGAACAGCTCCCCCACGGCGTCCAGCGCCTCGAGGATCAATTCCTTCTTCCCGGGGAAGTACTTGTAGAGGGCGGGCTCGGAAACCCCGACTTTCTCCGCGATGCGCCTGGTGGTCGTTCCCGCCAATCCTTGCTCCGCCATGATCGCTAGGGTCGCCTGCACGATCTGCTTCTTGCGCTCGGGACCGCTCATGCGGTCATTCTTTCCCGCCATGTCTTGCGAAGGTCCCCCCTCAGGCTAATGGTTAGTTAATATTAACTAACTTATATCATAGCCGTTACCCCGGGGTCAACTCCATGTGTTGGTTTTCACTCCTTGGGCCGGGGGAAGGTTTGACGGCGCGGCTGCGGCGAAGGTCTCGTCCACCGCCAATTCCAAGCCCTAAATAGATTCTCTATCGCTTGTAATGTATGTGGCTGATGGGCTACCTTTTATTAAACTGCTTCTACGAGGAGGGAGGATCGAGATGTCTGTGGTCGCGGTTACTGGATGCTCGGGTTATATCGGGACGCGCCTATTGCGCTTCCTGGACGAAAGCGAAAAGGCGTCGAAGATCATCGGGGTGGACCTCAACCCCCCGCGCTATTCCACCCCCAAGATGGAGTTCCACCGCCTCGACGTGAGGGACCCCTCCATCGTCAACCTCTTCACCTTGAACAACGTCGAAGTGGTGGTGCACCTGGCCTTCATCGTCAACCCCCTGCGAGACGACGCCCTCATGCACGACATCGACGTAAACGGCACGCGCAACGTGCTCAAGGCGGCGGCCGCCTGCGTAGCCAGGCATCTGGTGATTGCCTCCTCAACCTCCGCCTTCGGCGCCCATCCCGACAACCCGGAGTGGCTCACGGAAAAGGACCACCCGCGCCTGCAGCGGAACTACACCTACGCCGCCGACAAGTACGAAAACGAGATGGTGGTGCGCATCTTCAAGGAGGAAAACCCCCACATCAAGGTGGCCGTCATCCGTCCATGCATCGTTTACGGCCCCAACGTGGACAACTACCTCTCGCGCTTCATCGTCAGGCTGCCCTTCTTCCCGGCCGTGGACGGCGTCAAGCCCGACATGCAGTTCGTGCACGAGGACGACGTGGCGGAGGTCTTCCTGCGCGTGGTGGAGAAGGAGGCGGTGGGCTATTTCCACGCCGTGGGCGAGGGGGTCATCAACTCCGAGGAGATAGCGCGCATGGCGGGGAAACCCGTGATCCCCATACCGGCGAAGATCGCCTTCCCCGTCATAGACCTGCTGTGGAAACTCCACGCCCCGCTCATCGAGGGGCCCTCGGGCATGCTGGACTTCATCCGCTACCGCTGGACGGCCTCGGACGAGCTCACGCGGGATGCGCTGGGCCTGGGTCCGCGCATGCACTCGCGCGACGTGGTGCGCCTCATGCTGGAAACCCACGGCATAAAACCCAGGGCATAGGCCTCTCCCCCGCAGCGATCGGCGGCAGTTCGACCGATCCAGGCCTGGCGGGGGACGAGTTAGACTGCGTTCAGCATCAGCTTCATCCCCGCCGAACGCCCCACGCTATGCGCTATTGGCGTTACGCAGCCTTCTACTTCAACTCCATCCCTGCCGCCGCCACACTTAACGCGGGACAAGACGATGGGCGCCTGCAATGGCTTATCTTCCCGGCTTGGGCTCACGCGGGCTCGAGACTGGGCTTGTTTACGAGGCAGCCATCGATTTGCCGCTTTATTTCCCCAGCTTCGGTTTGCGCAGGAGGGGCACCAGCACGAAGACCCCGAAGACGGCCGTCAGGGCCATGTAGAGTTTGGGGTTCTTCCCGCGTTTCTTTGCCGCCCGGTAGGCGATGAGCGATTCCACCGCGTGCATGACCGCGAGCTGCTGGACGATCTTCTTGAGCTTGCCGCTGTCCACGGATACCTCCTTTTGCCCCGAAGCCTGCGCCATTGACGGACGTTAGCCTTATCCGCGCCGGGATAAGGTAGAATCAATTATAGCATTCGCCGGTCGCCGCGAAGGACGCACGGCACCGGACGCCGCGGAGGACGCGAGGTGCCGGCTTTCGCCAAGGGCACAAGACGCCTAACGGCGCGATAAAACAGCGACGCCGGCTATCGCACAGGACGTAAGACGCCAGGCGCCCCGACCAATCGATGGCGCCGGGCGCTGAAGGAAAAAATGCGTAGAAAGGATGGGGGCGGGATGCCTGAACTCAACGACAAACTACGGCGGATATACGAGACCATCGAGGACAGCGGGCTCTACATCAACTTGAACCACGACATCCGCTTCCGCGAGCAGAAGGAGATCCCGCTCAACCTCAACGAGACCGAGACCATCGTGCTCGCGGAGGAGAGCTACAACTCCCCCCTGCTCCTGGCCCTCCTCACCGCGGTGCTGCGCAACGGCACCATGATCCTCTACGGGTCGCCCGGCTCGGGCAAGACCACCTCGGCGGAGTTCGTCGGCGCCTTCGTCCACGGCACCCTCCTGGAGGAGACCTTCGGGGACGGGCGCTCCGACTTCAAGGTCATGGAGGCCATCCACGAGGCCACCATCCACGGCCACCACGAGCTCACCGAGGAGAAGATGATCGGCCGCCCCCACCTGGGCAAGCTCATGCGGGACGGCGAGGAGGACATCATTCCCCGCAAGTTCATGCTCTCTCCCTTCCGCATGGTGGACGAGGTGAACCGCCTCACCCCCGGGCGCACCAACAACCTTTTGGAGATGATGGACCGCGGTTTCTCCGTTTACGGGGATTCCAAGATCTACGCCGCCGAGGGGGCGACCTTCCTCACCGCCAACTTCCGCGACGTAGCCTCGTCCGACCTCACCCCGCCGTTTCTGGACCGCATCGACGTGGGAGTGTTCGCCCCCACCCTGAACCCCTACTTTTTAGAGATGGCCCAGGGCGGGGAAGACCGCAAGCTCACCGGGGACGAGGAAGCCTACGTAGCCCACCTGCGCAAGGAGATCGGGGTGGAGCTCACTTCCTCCGACTTCGAGACCATCCGGCGGCAGATATCCGAGGTGGAGGTGGAGCCCGAGGCCCTCTATATCCTCTACAACTTCATCTCCGAGCTCAACGGCTGCGCCCTAGCCTCCCCGGACATCGAGCGCAAGAACAAGGGGTTCGCGTGGTTCGTCAAGCCCCCCATCCTCTGCGCCCAGGTGGACGACGGGGGGATGGCGGGGGGAGGCCACCTCGGCGGCTGCCATTACCACAACACCGAGAACATCTGCTACAAGACGGAGAACGAGGTCAGCGTGCGCGCGGGGAAAACCATCGAGCGCTACGCCAAGGCCCTGGCCTGGTTCCGGGGCCGCGACCGCGCGGGCCTGGAGGAGGTGGAGGCGGTGGTGCCCTACGTGTTGTGGTTCAAGCTCATCCCCACCGACCGCGCCTGGGCGGAGCGCCCGGAGTTCATGAACGACCGCATCGCCCTGGTCAAGGACCTCTTCGCAACCTCGCGCAACCACTACCTGAAAAGCCGGCGCATGATCAAGACCCTGGACGGGGTGCTGCAGCTCTACGAGCAGGCGGTGAAGAACCAGCCCGTCAACCCCGAGCTAGTGCTGGAGGCCCTGGAGTCCCTGAAGAGCTACGACTCCCCCGCCAAGTACCCCATCGCCACCATGCTGCGCCAGGTGCACCGCGAGATCGTGCGGGAAACGGCGAGGTGAGGTCGCCTTGCGCATCCAGGGAGTCGATCTCGACGAGGTGCTGGAGAGGGCGCGGGCCTTCTGCGGCTACCCCCGCATCATGGAGCCGGAGTTCGTGCTCAACCCCGCGGGACATCCCCATGCCGCAAGGCTCAACGGGGAGTTCGGCATCTGGGAGCCTTCCGAGAACCGCGTCTATATCAACGTCCCCGAGGTGATGGAGAAGCTCGGCATCCAGAACCTGGAAGCGGTGGTGGTTTACCAACTCCTGCATTACGCCCTGGCCCCCTTCGATATGCGCACCTCCCTGCGCCTTACCGCCTCCGCCAAGCTGGCCCTGGAGGAGGTCAAGGACCGGGGGCGCGCCGTCACCTACCAGGAGGCCCTCTCCATCCAGCGCCTCTTCTGCGACATGGTGGACGTCACCTACGCCGCGCGCCACGGCATGCGCGAGCAGATGATCTCCCTCTACCACGCCCTGGACAAGGCCAAGGGGTGGAAGCAGAGCAAGATGTGGAGGTTCCTCCTCTGCTGCTTCGAGGAGCTCTGGGAATGCGAGAACGCCCTTATCGGCAGGGTGCCGCGCGAGATGCGCGAGGACGCCCGCCGTCTGGCCTCCCGCCTGCTGGACCGCCCCTTCGCCGCCTCCGCCTGGGAGGAGAAGGTGCGCTTCCTGGTGGGATGCCTGCATAGATACTACGACGACCCCCAGGAGATGGACGACAGCCGCCTCATGGACCACGGCATCGACGAGATGCGTTCCCGCTCCCCCGAGGAGGCCCTGCGGTCTCTGGCCATGGAGATGGGGATGCAGGACTTCAAGGAGCTGGTGGGGGGCATCGGGGCGGGCACCGAGACCCAGGCCCTGGTGTGGTACTACCGGGACCTCTCCCGCCGCTACGAGGTGCGCTTCCGCCCCGTGAGGAGCGAGGCGGGCGAGGAAGTGCCCCATGCCCCCCTGGCCTGGGGCATGGCCGACCCCTTCGACCGCCTGGACCTCCCCTACACCCTTTACACCTGCGGCAAGGCAATCCCCACCCTCACCACCAAGCAGTGGGAGAAAACGCCCATGGAGGTGGTGACGCGGCGCAAGACCCCCCCGGACG
This sequence comes from Actinomycetota bacterium, assembly GCA_013178005.1. Lineage (GTDB taxonomy): Bacteria > Actinomycetota > Geothermincolia > Geothermincolales > RBG-13-55-18 > Solincola_B. The sequence continues at coordinate 91,858 of JABLXL010000004.1, read as the reverse complement.
TGATCATCATCCTCGACGCCTCGGGATCCATGACCAACCCCACCTCGGAGGTGGCCAACGCGGTGCTGGCGGGGTTCGTGATGGCCCGCAGCGCGGGCAACCTGGGGGCCAAGGTGGGGCTGGTGGTCTATTCCGACCAGCAGCGCTCGCTTATTGTGGAGCCGGTCTGGGACGTGCGCCGGGTGGAGGAGGGCCTGGTGACCTACTACGGCGGGGGCACCGTCTTCCCGGTGCAGGAGTTCCGGCACCTGGCGGGACTGGAGACCCACCGCCCCAAGCACTTCTGCCTCATCTCCGACGCGGAGATAACCAACGTGGTGGAGGCCGCCCACCACCTGGGGGAAGCCCTGCAGTCGCACCCGGAGAACTCCGGCTCGGTGTTCCTCATCGACCAGGCCTACAGCGAGAAGGCGGAGATACTGCGCCAGGCGGGGTACGACATCTTCCCCGTCTCGCGGGGAGAGGACCTGGTGCGCATCGTGGCCGGCAAGGCGCAGGAGCTCTACGCCTAGGGGACGGGAGTGTCGCCCTTGTACCGGGAGGCGATGATTTCCAGCGGGAGTTTTTCTCCCGGGGGGCGGGAGGTGGCGGGTGGCGTGATCGCGCGGCCGCACCGCGGGGCGGCGCGCCGTCCCGTAAGCGAGCGACGGGAGGTCGTCAAGGCATGAGGTTCCCCAAGCCCGTCTTCGAGGGAGACTCCGAGTCCCTGGAGGAGATCCTCGAGGCGAGCCGCCACGAGGAGGAGGCTCGCCGCCGGCGGTTCCTGGAGTTCACCCTGCACGATTTCTTCCTGAACCTGCGCTCGCGGGACAAGCTGAGCAAGGCAAGGGTGCGCAGGGCTTTGCCATGCCGCGACGACCGCGAGCTGGTGGAGCTGGCCCAGCGCCTCATGCGCGAGGCCTCCGAGGATTACCTGCGTCTGCGCATGCAGTGGCAACGCGAGGCGGTGGGATATCTTTCCAGCCTGGCCATGGAGGCCCACGCGCGCCTGGGCGGCGGGGAGATGCTCATACCCGACGGCCTGGACTACGTGGGCATGCAGGCGGAGGGCGCGCCGGAATGCCCCATCCTGTTGCGCGCCGGACGCATCGGCAACTTCGCAGGCCTGAAGGCCAGGCACCTGCATATCAAGGCCGAGGAGGTGGGCGACTACTGCCTGCGTCGCGCCGTCCGCTGCGTCCTCGAGGCGGGCACGGCGGGCAAGTGCCTGGGCGAGGAGGGCGAGGAGCTGCGCCTGAAGGCGCGCGAGGCCGGCGACTGGCTCATGCTCAAGTCGAAGCGCTGCAGGGTGGAGGCACGCAAGGTGGGCCGGCTGGCGGGCCTGGACTCCCATAACCTGGAAATGCACGTGCATTACGCGGGGGCGGAGCTCGGGGCCAGGGCCCGGGAGGCGGTGATCTACGTCTACCGCGAGGCGCGCAGCCTGGGCCTGCGCGGCAGCGGGGTGGTGTACATGCGCCACGGCGCCCCGCCCTGGCGCACCTCCTTCCGGGTTGAGAAGTTGCCTTGAGGCCTGGGGAGCGAGAATTCGCTCCCCACGTGGCGGGGCGAAGATTCGTACAACTTGTAACCGGCTCTCGTTCATGGGTTTCAATCCACGCCTCCCGCGTGGGAGGCGACAGGCGTACAGTCCAATCTCGTTGATTGTTGCCCTGTTTCAATCCACGCCTCCCGCGTGGGAGGCGACGTTTTCTTGGGGTCAATCCAAGCGGCAGGGCTTGGTTTCAATCCACGCCTCCCGCGTGGGAGGCGACGGTCGCAGCTCAATGAAAATCGCACCCAGATGCTGTTTCAATCCACGCCTCCCGCGTGGGAGGCGACGGTCGCAGCTCAATGAAAATCGCACCCAGATGCTGTTTCAATCCACGCCTCCCGCGTGGGAGGCGACGCGGCGCGTTGCGGAGGAGCTTATCGGTCACTGGTTTCAATCCACGCCTCCCGCGTGGGAGGCGACCCGCCCGGGCTCGGAGTACTGTGAGGCGCACGCAAGTTTCAATCCACGCCTCCCGCGTGGGAGGCGACACGCCCCCACCCTCTACATTGCTCGGGCTGGCGCGTTTCAATCCACGCCTCCCGCGTGGGAGGCGACAGGAGCGGGAGTAATCCCGCCCAAGAGAAAGGAGTTTCAATCCACGCCTCCCGCGTGGGAGGCGACTAAAGATTCTCGCTTAGAGCGATAATAGTTATTTGTTTCAATCCACGCCTCCCGCGTGGGAGGCGACCCCCCCAATGTGTGTTCGTGTTGGGTTGGGAAATGTTTCAATCCACGCCTCCCGCGTGGGAGGCGACGGAAGGAGTGGAAGCAAACCTACAGGGATGGAATGTTTCAATCCACGCCTCCCGCGTGGGAGGCGACGATTGTGTAACCAAAATATATCAAGAGATTATGGTTTCAATCCACGCCTCCCGCGTGGGAGGCGACTTTCGAGGTATTAAATAATTGGTCAGATGCTTTAATGTTTCAATCCACGCCTCCCGCGTGGGAGGCGACTGCCCCGGACATCCCAGTCACCCCACTTGAGGGCGTTTCAATCCACGCCTCCCGCGTGGGAGGCGACGCCCACGCTGATCATGTATAACGACTCGGTGGATTTGTTTCAATCCACGCCTCCCGCGTGGGAGGCGACCATAGCGGCGGAGTGGTAACTGACCATGTGGGAGAGTTTCAATCCACGCCTCCCGCGTGGGAGGCGACGGGCTGGGCGAGACTGAGGATCTGGGGCAGCACCGGTTTCAATCCACGCCTCCCGCGTGGGAGGCGACGCTTCTTTTAAGGACAAGTCGAGCTCTTTCAGGGTTTCAATCCACGCCTCCCGCGTGGGAGGCGACTCCCGTACAACCGGACGTACATCAAATGTTTCTGGTTTCAATCCACGCCTCCCGCGTGGGAGGCGACTTGATTTCCATGAAACAGAAATAAGGATAAGTGTTTCAATCCACGCCTCCCGCGTGGGAGGCGACTCCAATGCGGTTGACCTGGACCAGGAGATACGGGTTTCAATCCACGCCTCCCGCGTGGGAGGCGACGTCGGAAGCCAGTCGTTTCACGATGCGGTGGTTGGTTTCAATCCACGCCTCCCGCGTGGGAGGCGACAGACGGTGGAGCGGACATCCTCCAGGCCGTAGCGGTTTCAATCCACGCCTCCCGCGTGGGAGGCGACGTACTCCTCGCGGCTATATGGAGTAAGGCTAACGAGTTTCAATCCACGCCTCCCGCGTGGGAGGCGACGGGAACCAGGGTGGTGTTGTCGGAAACAGTGAAGTCGTTTCAATCCACGCCTCCCGCGTGGGAGGCGACTGGTGATCGACGAGGCCCAGACCTTGGTATGTGAGGGTTTCAATCCACGCCTCCCGCGTGGGAGGCGACCCGCAAGACGAGGACCGCTATCTCTGCGTAATTTCGTTTCAATCCACGCCTCCCGCGTGGGAGGCGACTATCCCCCCTCTGGTAACGTTTGCCGCCGTAAGTGTTTCAATCCACGCCTCCCGCGTGGGAGGCGACGGTTTTCACCAGGGCGTTGAAGGCCTCGCTATTAAGTTTCAATCCACGCCTCCCGCGTGGGAGGCGACGCGGCGCGTTGCGGAGGAGCTTATCGGTCACTGGTTTCAATCCACGCCTCCCGCGTGGGAGGCGACTCGTCGAAGATGTTTTTGTAAATTTTAGTTCGGGTTTCAATCCACGCCTCCCGCGTGGGAGGCGACTTTGCCTCAGCCCTTGCATATAATTGCCAGTCAGTTTCAATCCACGCCTCCCGCGTGGGAGGCGACCGATGCGGTCTTTGGATAAACGATGCTCCTGCGGTTTCAATCCACGCCTCCCGCGTGGGAGGCGACGCGATCTCCTCCACGCCGAACTGCATGAGTTGCACGTTTCAATCCACGCCTCCCGCGTGGGAGGCGACGCGTGATCAAGCCGTGATGATCGAAGTCGAGGGTTTCAATCCACGCCTCCCGCGTGGGAGGCGACGTTTTCGTTTCTCCCCCTTCAAGCCCCGTAGAAGGTTTCAATCCACGCCTCCCGCGTGGGAGGCGACGTGGGCAACCATGCCATGTTCGAGATCAAATTTCCGTTTCAATCCACGCCTCCCGCGTGGGAGGCGACAGAGCAGGCTGGCGTTGGTGTGCCGCAGAGAATGTTTCAATCCACGCCTCCCGCGTGGGAGGCGACTCTGTCACCGACGAGCGGAGGGGGGTGAGGGATCGTTTCAATCCACGCCTCCCGCGTGGGAGGCGACCGTCGAGTTTCGCGCAGATGAGGTCGGCGTTGTGGTTTCAATCCACGCCTCCCGCGTGGGAGGCGACTCTTATAACTCTCCGACAGCATCGGATATTCCTGTGGTTTCAATCCACGCCTCCCGCGTGGGAGGCGACTCGATGGTGGCGTTCAGGTCTTCGACCTCGGCAAGTTTCAATCCACGCCTCCCGCGTGGGAGGCGACGATCGTTTTAATCGGCAGAATTCCCTCAAAGAAGTTTCAATCCACGCCTCCCGCGTGGGAGGCGACCTTCAACGCCCGGGTGTTTAAGCCTCTGCTGAGGTTTCAATCCACGCCTCCCGCGTGGGAGGCGACGCGCCGGGCCGTAGGCCGCCCACACCTCGGGATAGGTTTCAATCCACGCCTCCCGCGTGGGAGGCGACTGCCTCAGCGGCGCATGCCTCACCGGCGCGAAGGGTTTCAATCCACGCCTCCCGCGTGGGAGGCGACGCGGACGAGGCATGCGCCGATTAGAAGAGCGCAGACGTTTCAATCCACGCCTCCCGCGTGGGAGGCGACGACCTCAGCGGCGCGGACCTCACCGACGCACGAGGTTTCAATCCACGCCTCCCGCGTGGGAGGCGACGATTATAGCAGTTTGCTAACGCTTGTCACGCCCTGTTTCAATCCACGCCTCCCGCGTGGGAGGCGACGAGGCGAACAGGTCAAACGTACCGGCATACTGGGTTTCAATCCACGCCTCCCGCGTGGGAGGCGACGCGAGGTCGCTTACATCGATTCCGACGGTTACCTGTTTCAATCCACGCCTCCCGCGTGGGAGGCGACCCTCGCGTTTTCGCTGGTCACGCACCATTCTCTCGGTTTCAATCCACGCCTCCCGCGTGGGAGGCGACATTCGTATTGTTCATCAGCACAGACCTGGCAGGTTTCAATCCACGCCTCCCGCGTGGGAGGCGACCGAGTTGATAGTGAACGTGCCCTGGTAGAACACGTTTCAATCCACGCCTCCCGCGTGGGAGGCGACGAGAAGGCGGAGCTGATAGGGGCGCAATATAACGTTTCAATCCACGCCTCCCGCGTGGGAGGCGACCCTCGGGGGGCCTTTTTTTTACTCAAACCTTCTGAGGTTTCAATCCACGCCTCCCGCGTGGGAGGCGACCCTATCTGGCCGTTCTCGGACACCTCGTGGTGGGGGTTTCAATCCACGCCTCCCGCGTGGGAGGCGACCCCGGTCGTGCGAGGGTTTCCGACCGGCGCTCCAGTTTCAATCCACGCCTCCCGCGTGGGAGGCGACCGACTTCAGCCCCGGTAATAACCTCTCATAGAGGTTTCAATCCACGCCTCCCGCGTGGGAGGCGACTCCTTCCGTTTCGCCGTCCTCGAGGATCGCTGGGAGTTTCAATCCACGCCTCCCGCGTGGGAGGCGACCCGCACGTCCAAGCAGGGCGACTTGGAGTAGCGGTTTCAATCCACGCCTCCCGCGTGGGAGGCGACGCCGCGCCATTGTCCATGGCGACCGAGTAGACGGTTTCAATCCACGCCTCCCGCGTGGGAGGCGACGGAGGAGAGGGGGAAGAAGAAATGCCGAGATTGTTTCAATCCACGCCTCCCGCGTGGGAGGCGACACCCGAGGACAAACTGTTGCCAGGGGCTCAACTCGTTTCAATCCACGCCTCCCGCGTGGGAGGCGACATACCAAAGATTTAAAAACACGAGGGAGGACAGAGTTTCAATCCACGCCTCCCGCGTGGGAGGCGACTGCATAATAGAAATCACTGATGAAAGCTTGAGTCTCAAGGGAAAATGCGCGAACCATTATACATCTGAGCACTTCGCTATAAGACTTGTCAAGGTTCATGCTTAAACTTCTACTTATAATGAATAATATCCTTAATCGCGAACACCGTAGGGAATTTATGTTAGCTACTAGTTCGCGAAAGATAAAACTATACAACCAAAGGACCCTCTGGATCATAGGATGGTTTCGCTCCAACATGCTCAACGCGCCGTCTCCAGTTATTACCTAAGAAATAGAAGCGGAGACTATCTTCCTCGATATCTATCTCGTCTATTAGGCGTTGGCGAAATTCAGTCCACTGTGCCATATCGACAAGACATTCAAATACTGATTTCTGAACTCTTTGTCCCATATTTTCGCATTTCTTTGCCACGCGCCTTAGTCTCTTTCGCCCTTCTGGGTCTTCTGTGTTCACATCATACGTCACCAATACAAGCATGCCAAATCATCTCCACAAGAACGGCGGATATCCTTCTATATCTCCTCTCAAGAATCGAGATAGCAGCATCGCCTGTATATGGGGTATAAGGCCAATAGATATTCTTTCTTTGATAAAGGGGTGTATTATTTCCTCCTGCTTTTTCTTCTGATAAGCAACGAGGACATCTTTTCGCGTCTTGTCGCTCATAAGTACGGCACCAGTTTCGGTAACTGTAAAACCGTTTCCATCCACTTGACGCCTATTTACTAAAGATAGAGCGAGGCGCTCGGCAATTACTGGCCTCAACTCTTCCATAATATCTAAGGCTAAGCCAGGTCTTCCAGGACGATCGCGATGAAGATACCCAACAGCAGGATCCAAACCAACTCCCTCCAAAGCTGATGACACATCGTGCATCAAGATCGAGTAAAGGAATGAGAGAAGAGCATTCATATTGTCCATTGGTGGCCGCCGGCTCCTCTCTCTAAAGAAAAATTTCTCCTTATTGGATACGATAAGTTGGTCAAATACTCCAAAATATACACGTGCTGCCTCACCTTCGTAACCTCTTATAGCGTCAAGAGAAAGATCACCCCTCAACTTGTTAGCGATTCGCGAGAGGCGAGCCACAGCGCCTTCGATTTCTCCTATATTTAATTTTTCCCTGTGGTCACGCTGCGCCCGGAGTAGAACCGCTCTGCAATTTGCTATCTTTGCTATAACGATAAATCGTGAAATCTTTACAGAGAATTCGGGATCATCAGCACGTCTATATTGCTCTCTCCTTAAAAGCACATTTCCCGAAACCGGGCCTTGAACTCTTGCTAAAAACTTTCCATACTCGTTCAAGAAAGAAATTGCTACATTACGCTCTCCGCACAAATGCATTAGCGGCGGGCTACACGCAACCTGCCCGAAACATACGATTCCATCCAGAGTATGAATCGGTACCCGTAGTTTCTTCTCATTGTTCACGGTTACCAGTACTGTTTCCCCTTCACGAGAGATATACGCCCCAGGGCTTGTCACGTATAGCGTGTTAAGTAGCTTCTTCATTTCTGCCCACTGCCTCATGGAACACTATCCGGGAGATATATTCTTCCACGTCCTGTTTCGACCCAGTGACCTTCGGCATGCAAATGTCAATAAGCGAGCAAGTGTTACACTTATCGCTATAATTCACTAATGGTGTGACGCCGCTCATCAGGAGTTCTCTACAATGCCATATAAATGCTTCGGTTGACTCTCTCAGTTTCGCATCAAATTCGATTTCCTGCCTCCTTGCTGATTTTCCGTAATATATTGCCCCGTATAATACAGTTGTTTGAAACATTTCTTCCAGACAAAGTGCCTGTGCACATAACTGGATTATGTTTGCTTTCACTCGTCTCCGCTCACCTCTCTTGTACTCAACTGGATAGGGATACCACAAGCCGTCATCTTCCTTGATGGAGGCGCCCCCGTCAAACTTTCCCGATCTATTAATGCAATCAAATTGTCGGTGGAATTCCACAACATCAGCCTTACCGAATATGCCAAGGCGAGATGACCTTAGAAAGAGACCTCTGGCGATTCGGACATTGCCTCGCTTTTCCGTACTTTGCACATCTGCAATAGAGTGGATGTGCTGACCCTCGACGGTGAAGATGTTTTCTTCCCAAACCCTCTCCGTATGTATCAAGGCGACCTGGCGCTCGCAGAAAACAAAGTGCTGAATCGCGCTTATTGAAATATATTCGTCCTTATCCCATTGGTAGTAGGTCATCGCATGCTATCCGGGTCAAGCATCCTGAAGTTATCAGGCTTTACAATCCATGTAAGTTCAACTCCAGAAAAAGAATATGCTTCCAGGGAACCTCCTTCAGGTGCCGCTATGTAATAATCTTCAATTGAGCGTGGGACTGAAACGCCCTCCTTCCTGCTAATTCGAACGAGTCTGAATAGACGATCGGCAGACGCGTTACCCTTCTCATTTTCATGAGAGAAGACGGCGATACCCTTTACAGCCATGTTGCCTCGTGCAGCAGACCGGTCAAGCTCGAACATATTCTGAAGCGCCTCGTATAGAAGTTGGAGATCTCCTGAGGTAACGCCTGTCGTTTTTGCAAGAAATGGGTTGAAGAATCCATGCGCCCTATATAGCCCATAGGGGACAATAGGCTTTCTTGCCATCTCAGTCTCTCCTTCACGAGCCTTACGAGCAAGCGTAGTACGTGCTTTTCTCGTGATTGAGACATCAACGGGATAGATGGGATCGATGGACCTGGCAAATGTGAATTGGACTGGACCACGAACCTGACCTGCGTTAAGTCCGGTGGAAAGCACCGCCCCGAACATGCGGATGTCGTAATATTTCTCACAAAGTCGATTGCGAGCTTTATCCCTCATTTCGTCTGATATCTTTTTTTTGCTCTTATTCTTTAAGGCTTCAGCAACTCGCTTCGCAATATTATCTAGCTTGGTTTTCATTGCTTCCTGCTCTTGCTCCAAGCCATCGCAAAGCTCTTTGAAAAGGTCGCTCTTTCGGGATCGATCCCCGGAATAAACAAGTTTTCCTTCTTCAATAGAGTAACCTAGGTTTTCTTTGGATAGCAGCCATTCGATAAGCGTTTCCTCCTCAAGTTCCTCCTCGGAGAGCTCTATCTCGCAAGGCTCATATCCTTCCTCTAGGAATGCCTCCCTGATTAATGAGTTAAGTGCCGCCTGACTTTGTATAAAAATGGGTTTATCGAACATCACATTCACATAATCCCGTATTTTTCGCTTCAACATGACATCCGTCGTGATTCCCTGCATTGTTTCCGGGTCGAACCTGGGAAGATTCTCGGCGTCAGGATCGCCGTTCGGATTTCCATCCGCCACGTCAAAGATATAGACGATTTCGTGGCGGCGATTCACATCAGCAATGATGTCCAAATTTACCATCACCCTTCACCTCCATGTCTTTCCTCAAGCAATCTCTTTCGAATTGCTTTCCACATCTCCAATTGTGCTTCTCTTTGCACGGAAATCCGCCCTTTGGTGATAAAAACCCAGCGCGAATTCAGCTTGTTCTCTAGGATCAAGCCTGGCAGGGAAACCGCCTTCATTGTCTATGCGGGAAAGCACATCTTCCAAGAGTTTTGTGAGCCCAGTGTAATCTTTGCCGTCTTTTCGAATCTTTGACAGGTGTGAGGTATGTGATCGGTTAAGAAGCAACCCCAAGTAAGATGATGGCGAAGAAGAGGCTGATGCATAAAAACTGTCAACCAGAGTGCGATTGAGTTTGGTCCCCGATGCACGCCTTTGCGCCTCCTCGAGAATGGCTAACAATCTACCGCACAAATAGGCGATTCGATTTCTCTCAGGATCGAGTGTTTCCATAAGTTTCATCTCCTCCTCACCTTTTCTGTATAATAACGAATGCTTTAAGGAAGCCATGACCGCATGTAGCCTGAAAATATCCTTTTGTTTAATGGAATTGAACACTGAAGGATTGTGAATGCTTCTAAGAGCCTCGCTTAGCAGTGAAAAGGGCGGGGGCAATCCCATGAAAGCAGTCCTGATCAGCTTCCCAACTATACTAGGATCTTCAACATCGAGCGCTTCTATTAATTCCGGAATCGAAAATGCCTTAACTCTCCCGCCATAGGGGTCCACAATCTTCAAACTCTTAATATATCTACCCAGGTTTTCTTTGATCTCGCCAAGAGAGGCATCAATCCATGTGCGCAATACCAATCTTGCTTTATTCGCAGAAAGAAGGGCGAGATAAAATCGGTTTTCCGGCAATCCGAGAGGCGTTGTGCTTCCAGTCCAAGGAATCTCAAGAAGTGATTCCAACTGTGAAAGACTGGCCGGAGGCTCTGATGTAGGTTCACTTGTTAACGCCACTCCAAGAAGTTCCTCTATTGAAATATTTCTACCACTGCTGTTGATAGAGTTAATTTCTTGCCTTTCTTTTAGCCAAAAGACAGCAAGCTGATTATGGATCGGCCGTTTGGGGTTATTCATTATTATGCGTCTGTGAATCTCGGCTTTCGGACTCTTTGTTAAATAATCCAGGGAACTGATTATCTTATTCGCGCAAGTGAAGCACATTGGAGCGTTCTCTGTTTGTTGTTTTCCATATGAAAGATAAGCACTGTCATTAAAGGAACTAATCACACATTTTTGGCCTAAAACAACTATTTCTCTTGGCAATTTCCTAAGGATCGGCTGTTCGTTTCCGCATACAAGGCAAACAGCTGTCCTTGCAGAAGCGTCCTCTTCAAGATGAGAATTCCAGAATTCGATTATTGCTGGGTTCAAGCATGGATTATTTTCGCCAATTTTGAAAGCAACGATTTCTTCTGGTTTTATTTTTTCCAATATACCAGGGATGTTCGATACTAACGAGGTAAGGAAATGATAAATCGCTTCGAAAGAAGGGTCTCCTGTTTTTTCAACTGCCCTCTTTAAAAGATCCAAGTAATCCTGATGGCGCCTTTTCGAGTCTTCCTCTTTGCCTCTATCTGCAATGCCGAAAACATACCTCGCTTGGTCGACCAACAGGAACGGCTGGGGATCCTTGCCGGATCTTTGGCAATCAGGCGCGCATATCTCTTTGATTCCCGCTGAATAATCTCCTTTCTTGTACGGACCACTTCGATCAAGGAATGAGATATCTCCCTCGGTAAAATTGAAATGCCAAACTGGTTGGCGAAGTTTATAGTTAGGTGGGAGAAGGATGCCTTCCGTTTCCAGGCGATCGGCAAGCTGCCTAAGCGCCGCGAGCATCATCATCCCTCCTTTCCAGCATGTAGACTTCCTCGTACTTATCTTGCGGTACATCCAACCAGCCATCTCTTATGCATGCATTGAAGAATAAGGCTTTCGTGTAGCCCTTCACTTTACGAGAACCGTATCTCTCGTGTTTGATAAACTCTATCTCTTCCATGCTTTCGTCTTCTATATAAGCTATGTCGAAGAGCATATTGCCAATATCACAATTTAACGAAATTGGTTTGTTGATAGGGGCTGAAAAAAAAGCAGGGAATTCACGATTGCCTAAATATGGAGTATGGTGATATTGACCTCTTTCAACTCGTCTATTGAATTGTTCAATATACTTGGCTAGTGACCCCGAAACATCAATTTTAACATTTATTTCTGCTTCAATTAAATACGCCACATCTTTAAGGATGAGAGATGTTCGCTGTTGCCTACATGCTTCGACAAGAATCGGTGTGTTTGCCTGACGCCTATCGATCTCGTTGCGCATTAAAGAAATTTGCTTGCCAAGTCTGATGATCCCAATTCTTCTGATTTCATATCGAAACTCAGGCTTCCAGAATATCGCTTCCAAGACACCTCTAGCGGCAGAAGGGGTGATCACAGGATAGCTGATCCTCTCGACTTTGAACTCCGGCCTCGAGAAACATGCGTATTCACCAAATACCTCAACCCCAACTTTGCCCTGTTGTGATTGCATTTCCCTCACCTCTATCCATTAAAAGTATCATATGACTAGATCGGCCGGATCGAAGTATAAATCCGTCAATCCAAGGTTCTCGTCATATGGGCCAAACCACTCGTATAAATTCCCCGTTATCATGCGCGCATACCCTTTCGCAGAATAGCTTAGGATGTCTTTTTCCCTAACATTCACAACAAAAGGTTGTAGACCATACCATGTTTCGCGCGAGGGGAAAGCTTGAAACTGCTGTAGCCTTTCAGCGCTATCTCTATAGGGGACAACCACCATAGCAGTATTCTCTCTTATAAGCTTATACTTCTTAGCAACTTCTGGATAATTTATATCTCTTCTGTACAATTGAACGTGTTCAACATCAAGATTGACGGACTGGTACAAGCGGGAAAAATATTCTCTGTATATCTCCGGATTATGTAAATCTTCCGCATCATGCTGCTTTAGAATCATCTTACTCTTTTCGACCCCTATCTTATATGGACCGCCTGGAGTGCCTGCTTCCTCGGGTTCGAATATGATTACCTTACCGCAAGCTAATCTTCCATTCCGATTACAACGTCCAGCAGCCTGAACAATACGATCTAGTGGCCCTATTGCCCTCCATACCTCAGGAAAATCGAGGTCGACACCCGCCTCGACCACCTGCGTAGTTATCAGGCGAACCCGTAATCCGTCTTCAAGTCGCTGCTTAACCGTTTCAAGAATCGCTTTACGATGCTTAGCACAAAGCATTGAAGAGAGATGGAAAGTTCCATCATCTTGCTCTAACATGCTAAAGAGCTTAGTGGCATGTGCCCTGGTATTGAAAACGACCATTACTTGGTCTAACCCATGTATGGAACGCAACAATTCATCCCAAGTAATATTCCCAGGGTAAATCTCATAAATCACCCTTCTCATTTTTTTAAATAACGTATTGTAATCAGGAATTATTTCCCGTCCACTAAGTGATGTGAAAACACTTTGCCCATCGATCATCTCAAATGCGGGTTGTGTAGCAGTCGACAGGAGGAAGCTTACCCCGTAATGATTTGCTAGCGAACGGACCATATCTAATGTAGGTCCGAGCATCTCAGGTGGTAGAGCTTGAACCTCGTCTAACACCACCACGGAGTTAGCAATATTGTGGATTTTCCTCACCTTGCTGGGCTTGTTCGAAAAGAGGCTTTCAAAAAATTGGACGGTTGTCGTTACTATAATAGGAGCATCCCAGTTCTCGCTGGCCAACATATATTTATCGACCAAAGCTCCATCATCGATTATCGACACGTCGAAAGAGCTGTGATGTTCGAGAACCGCATTACTTCCCAGAATTCTTCTTATGGTTCTCGCTGTCTGATCAATAATGCTTGTATAGGGAAGCACGACGATGATTCTGGACTTTTTATGCTTGACCGCATGGTTAAGCGCAAACGCCAAGTAGCCTAGAGTTTTCCCGCTTCCTGTTGGAGCAGTCAACGTGAATATACCTGGGGCATCTTCAGCTTTCTCTATGCATTGTGTATAAACGTTATCCCTGATTCTGATAACATCATCGCAAGAGCTGCTTTTTAACTGATTGATATAGGCGCGATATTGTCGAGTAAATATGCCGCTCAAAGAATCAAGTTCCGGCCAAGATTTTCTTAGGCATTGCTTGTCTCTGTTAAAATGCGAATCAGTATCAAGATAATCTGCGTCTACCAAGACCGAATAAAGCATCCTTGTCGTGTGTTCTCTGACGTAAGGAGGGTTCGTCTCGATTTCAACTTTCGGCACCTCATCTGCAATTGCCTTGTTGTCCACCAATAAACCTTTTAAATATCCACCCATCAACTTAATTGCATCTTTATTTTCCTTAATGAAGCTTTCGATTCTTAGTGCACCGATTCCTATGTCAGGCAATCCAGCATGATGACCCATGATTGGAAGGCAATACTGTTCCCAACCGTCGCTTAAATTCATATTTCCAGCAAGTAATAAATACATGTAGGCAGCGCCCCATATGGCATGCGGTTCACAGCTTGAAGCTTCTCCATTAAAGATTTTCCTTAAATATCCTTGAAATGCTGGGCTTATTTTACCTATATCATGCATAATTCCTAACCAGAAAGCCTGGGATCCCTTGCCAAAGGAACTTGCCATTTCCTTGGCAGCCTTGGCAACGCCAAACAAGTGATCATAGAGAAGGTGCCACTTATTACCCACTGGCGTATGTGCATATATCTCGTTGATGTTGATGGAATTTAGCGCTTTCTTTTTCATTTTCTTTGTAATACAAGAAACACCATCTTTCTATCGGCCCTATGGCACAGGCAAATAGACCCTTTGACATGTCTTATAGCATAAGGCAGTGACAAAATATTGATGGAATTAGTGGAGTGCATATCTATACATAATACGCTACTATGTACGTTATACCCAATCAATTACATCAGCCGCTGCCGCACCGCCTGGGCCTGCGCGGCAGCGGTGTGGTGTACATGCGCCACGGCGCCCCGCTCTGGCGCACCTCCTTCCGGGTGGAGAGATTGCCTTGAGTTAACAATTAGTGTGTCTTCGTCACCAGATTTGGTTTGTGTGGATGGGCATATTGAATGTAAGGTTGCCTTGATGAAATAACGGGTTTTTCACCGTAACTCTAAAGCAAGCCCTCCAGCTTATTCACTACCCTTGCGGGATACCTTCGCGAGAATTCCATGAGGACAGGCAGTGACAGCTTGCTCACATCCAGCTCCTGCAGGGGAAGGGAAGCCTTTCCAAAGGCCGCAAGATAAACGAGGTCGAGGAATGCTTTCTCTTGCTTTGCGATGTAGTACCCATCTTCCAAATCGAATCCGAAGAATAACTCCTCTTTTATTCTCCGGTATTCCACCAAGCGACCGAGCAACTCCACGGACCTCGTCTTCCTGGTGGTGGCGAAGGTGAGGGCGTAGGGCACAAGGTTCAAGACACCTGAACGCGATAGCGCTGATTCGAAGGAAAGGTAGCAGGGAAAATACAGTTGTCCTGCTACCCTCTCGATGCTGATGCCTGATCCTGGAAGCACGTAAACGCCCCTGGCCGCTCTCTCTATGGCCCCTCTTTTCCACAGCCGGTTGAGGTATACATGGAGGCTCTCCCTCCCCAGGCCGGTGACTTTCTCCAGATCGGCGATGGTGAAGAAACTTTTGCCCGTCTCCCGTAGGGCCCTTTGCAGCTCGATGTCCCTCATAGCAGCTCCTCGACGACGGGCTTGTAGGCCAAAGGCAGGTATTTTCCCAATTCCCTTCGCAGTTCCTTCTTGGATATGGTCGTTTCCGGCGGCCGATATGGCAGCCTGAGCTTCTGACATATGTACCAGAGATCAAATACGTCCTTGGGCGCGGCGCGCCCTTTTATGCAGTCCAATTTATCCTTGTACAATTGCTCGAGCGTGGCCACATTGCCCAGCACCTGCAGGGGAGTGGTGGGAGAGGCAAGCAACCGTAACCGGTAATCGTAATCCTTTGCCGCGCGTTTCGAGATCTCGATTTTTATACGGAAGGGACGGGCCAGGTATCCCTCGCTTACCTTGATCTCCCAGAGATAGGTCCACCGCTTCTCGGCCACATCGGTTAACGATGCTTCCGCGTACTTTTCCGCCATGGCTTTCGCCAGGCCCTCCACCTTCCCTTTCAACGAGTCCTTCAACAAGGCGAAATCCAGATCCTCGGAAAAACGCGGGGAGTCGTAAGCCAACCTCAAGGCCGTTCCGCCCTTGAACACCAGGTTTTTGCCGTGTGGTGATTCCAGGAGGTCCTTCAGGAAAAGGATCTCCCAGAACTCTCTTACCACCTGGGTGACGTCTATCCTGAGGTCTGACGCCAGCCGCTCTGCCAATGTCTGTTCCATAATACTTAACGATAATGATAAGTTATAAGAAACTTAATTGCAAGGGATGTTTTGCCATGAGATGAGCATTAGTGTGGTGCTGCCCTACCCGGCGGTTCTTTTTCTACGCCTACCGCGAGGCGCGCAGCCTGGGCCTGCGCGGCAGCGGCGTGGTGTACATGCGCCACGGCGCCTCGCCCTGGCGCACCTCCTTCCGTGTGGAGAGGCTGCCTTGAGGCCCGGGAAGCGAGAATCCGCTTCCCACCCGCCGGGCGCCGGCGGGACCAGAGCGCTTGGCACGCGTTTTCGCGGCGGAGACGCTCCCTAAAACCTCACCTCTCCGAAGCGCTCGCGGCGCCAGCGGTAGGGGAGGTCGATGATGGTCCCCGGCTCCTTTATCGTCTTCAAGGCCTGGAACATGTCCTTGAGGATGGCCCGTTGCTGGTTGACGTCCCCCGGCTCCCCCAGTGGTGCGCCGTAGGGGTAGCGCAGGTAGAGGGTGCGCGGGGCGCCGATCTTCTCCGAGATCTCGCGGTTCAGGGAGAGGGCCACCGTGCACATGCCGTACGACTCCACCACCCTGGCGATCAGGCTCACGGCCCGGTTGCACATGGGTCAGCCCGGGGTGAAGAGGACCACGTCCACGCGGTCATCCCGCAGGCGGCGCGCCAGCTCGTGCGCCGTGCCGTGGTCGGGGTCGACGAGCTCCTTTACGTGCAGGTCGAAACCGAAGGAGTAATGGTACGCCCCCACCGAGCCGATGGCCCCCTCCCGCTCGAGCTCCCGCAGCCTCTCGACGGGGAAGATGACGTTGATGTCCCGCAGCGCCCGCTCGTGGGGGTAGTGGGTATGGGCGATGCGCAGGCACGACACGTCCACGTCTCGGGGGATGGCGCGGAAGGTGGAATCCCCCAGGGCGGCCGCGGTGTCGAAGGGCTCCTGGTCGTCCAGGTGGATTCCCGTGGTGGTGACCAGGCTCACCCGGGCCTCGCGCAGGTCCTTGGCGAAGGGGGTGAAGGCCGGCCGCTCATCGCTCTTGCCGGCGGCCACCGGCCTGGCGGCCTTCTCCACCAAGCCACGCAGGGCGCTCAGGAACCTGACCCCGAAAGGGGAATTCATCAACCTGCCGAGACGTGCCCAGACGTCCATCCTCTCGAAAAGGCCCACGGGCAACCTCCTTTCATCGCAAGCGAGAGAAACCCTCGCCCTACCTCCGCCGCACGCTCGCGCCGGCTCCCCCTGGCGTCCCTACCCCCCGGCGCGTCCAGGCTGCCGGGGATGCGTTGATACCGCTTCCTTTTTATTCCCCAGACGGCAGGGCCATCGAGGGGGCGAAGCTCCTCGGCCATCTCTTGGAAGAGAATGCAACCACCCGATCACAGCGATTCCAACCATTCCCCGATCCTGGGGAAGAGCTCGGTGGGCGCGTTAAGTCCCAGGACGATATCGGCATGGGCGGTGCCCGGGATCACATAGCAGCGGTCCCTGGGGTCTCTGGTCTTGAGGGCGTGGACCATCTCCACTTCCTCGGGGTTGGTTATGTCCCGCGTGGCGTCCACGAGCACCAGGGTGGGCAGGCTAATCTTCTTAAGGTTGTCCGAGTAGTAGTAGTAACCGTCGCCTGGCCGGGGCCAGGGAGGGCTCCAGCGCCAGAAGTTGAAGAACCCGTTGCGGTAGTCCTCCCTCATCTTGTGGTTCACGCACGCGTCCAGGAACTGCACCACTGCCCGCGAGCTGAAGCCGTCCGCCGCATACTGGAAGAAAAAGGATGATATGTCGGCGTTGAGGTTTTCGGGATATATCGACAGCATCAGGTTGACGGGAAACAGAAGGTCCGGGCAGCCCAAGAGGCGCCAAACCGCGCGCAGCAGGTTTTCCAGGCCGAGGACCGGCGAGGCCACCGCTCCCCCCAGGTTGGCGGTGATGGGCCTCAGGTCCAGGTAGAAGGGGACGTAAAGAACGGTCCACAAGGTCAACCTCAACAGGCAGGTCAGGTTGCCGGTGGGGTAAGCCGGGCCGTCCAGGGAGATCAAGCCCTTGAGCGCCTGAGGGCCGTCCCCGTCGTTGCGCTCGCACACCAGGGCGGGGTCGGAGATGACCCTGGAGTTCGGGTCGGCCATGTTCTCGAACCTCGCGCCCTGCAGGTAGATGTAGGACATGACCCCGCCCATGCTGTGACCGACCCATACCGGCTTGCGTCCGGTTACCTCTCTCACCCTGGTGATGATGGCCGGCATGTCGTAGATGCCCAACTCGTCGATGGCGTACCCACTCGCTCCGCCGCTCCTGAAAGCGTCCCTGCCCTGGCCGCGGTAGTTCGCCAGCCATACGTCGTAACCCCGGCTCCAGAGATAGTAGGCCAGGCTGTAATAACGCATGGGGTCTTCCCGCAGGTACTCGTCACCCACAGCCCAGGGCGCCGGTTCTTCGGGGAGGTCGGTGCTGTACGTCGCCCCCTCGGGTGTGTGCACGTTGAAGAAGTTGAAGTTGCAGGCCATGCCGGGCATGAGGATCACCGGCTGGGCTCCCTCCCGCAGGGGGCTCCCAGGGTCGGGTCGGTACCTCCATATCTTAAGGTCCACGCCGTCCACCGTGCGCACGGTGTATATATCCCTATCCTGCGGCGAGCCGGAGGCGCCGCCGGCTTCTCCCTCGCCCGCCCACGTGACGGGGCACATTAACAGCAGGGCAAGAACGATCGCCGCGATGACCCCGACTGCCGCAAACCCCTTGCCTTTCAACCCATTACCTCCCCGTGCCCGACGGCCTCCCGGTAGAAGGCCCGCGCGCGGACACAGAACCGGACATGAGGCTGGCTTTTAAGATAGCAAGCCGCTCAGGAGATCTTGAGGATCTTCTTCCAGGTCCTATGGGCGGGGCATACGTTCTTCCACTCCTGGGTGGAGTTCGCGGCGCAGTAGCGGCAGGCGTGGAAGAACTGGCCCAGGAGCACCACGTTCATAATGGCGAGGTATTGCGCCAAGAGCTTGCGGTTGCCGCGCAGCGCGATCGCCGGCGCCCAGAAAATGGTGCTCAACGAGGCTATCTCCTGCGCAAGTCCCAGGTTCCCGGGCTCCTTGCCCTCCACCTTCGGGAAAACCATGGAGGTGTACTTGCCTATGTAATAGGAATAGCACATGTTACCGTACCCCTCGCAGCGGGAACAAATCAGGTAACGCGGCCAGGTGAGGAAAAGGGCCCAACCCCCCAGCCATACCGCGAGGTGCTTGAACTTCCTCTCCTTGATCATGCCCAGCAAGGCCACCATGACGCCCGCCGCGAAAGCGGCGAAACGAAGCGCCATGATAAGCGGGTTGGGACGCGGACCGGCGGTCGCCTCGCAGCAGGCAACGTTGGAGCAGCCGGAATTCATCCCCTCGTGCTCGGTACCGCAGCTCATCCTTACCTCCTTTTCCGACTCCCTGTCGATTAACAATCGTATTATAGCATTGATTTTGTATGGCACCAAGCATCGCGCACGGTAAGACGCCTCGTCGTTTCAGTGGGCGCTTTCGGATCGAAAAGATTCTGGTAAGATGCTGTATCGTTTCAGTGGGCGCATCCCGGATCGAAAGAGTCTTGGTGAAATGCCATGTCTTTACGGGGTGCGCTTTTCGGTAAGATGCCATGTCTTTTCAGTGTGCGCATCCCGGATCGAAAGAGTCTTGGTGAAATGCCATGTCTTTACGGGGTGCGCTTTTCGGTAAGATGCCATGTCTTTTCGGTGTGCGCATCCCGGATCGAAAGAGTCTTGATAAGATGCCATGTCTTTTCGGTGTGCGCTTTTCGGCAAGATGCCATGTCTTTACGGTGGGCGCGTTGCGGGTCGGAAGAGGTCCGGCGCGTTGCGGTGGTTACCGCCACGGAATATAATAACTTAGGTTACCTACACGTAACATAAGCATATGGGGTCTGTTGACGGCAACAGCGCCTCGGGTGAAGGGCTCGGATGTCCCATCGGCTTGGCTGACGTTATCCTGAACGGGACAAGGGGAAGAATCATGATATCAAGATCGAGAGGCAATATCGCTTCCGTTACCTCCGGCGTGATGTTTCCGCTTAAAGCTCTTCTCTTCTTATTATTCAATTCCCACCCACCGTCATCAAGGAAAATCCTGCGCGTGATATCTCCGCTTATAGCTCTCCTCTTTTTATTGCAGCCGGGCTTTGGCGCCGCCGGCGCCGTGGCCGGCCTTATCCCGGGATGGCGGGAACAGGTTGTGCCCCTTCAACAAGGAACGATCACCTCCATCTCCGCGGCAGGCGAAGATGTCGCCTGGGCGGGAATAAAGGAACCCTTCACTTATCCAGACACACCCATGAATATCCTCATGACGGGCGATGGCGGAGCGACGTGGAGTTGCCAGGACCTGGGAGATTACATGTATGGCGGAAGCACGCCCATGGTAAGCGTCGTGGACGAAAACACCGCCTGGGCATTCAAGTGGGGAGGGCTTTACAGGACCACGGACGCCGGCAACACCTGGAGCCCCGTGGGTTGGTTCACGTCGCATTCGACGCACGCCGCGTCCAACCCCCAAAAGCTCTGCGCCGTCGACGCCGATACGGCCTGGTTTTCCATGTGGAATATCGGTTATATCTTTGCCCCAACTCTGATCATATATTGGACTGTATACTGGACCACCGACGGGGGCATTACGTGGTCGAAATACGATATGAACATGATCTCCTGCACCGCCTACTCGTTCATTGAGTACCCCGACGGAGTATCGGGTATCGACGTGGCGGATGACGGATCGGTATGGGTATCTACGTACAGCTTGTCCCCCCAGCTATCCAAGACCACCGACAACGGCGTTTCCTGGCATCATTACGACCTGGGGAATCTGTATATCTTCGACATCTGTGCCTTCGACGCGGACAACGCATGGGCGGTGGGAGTGGAGACGATGACCTCGCTGGGGAACGGCACGGGCGTTATCGTTAGGACCTCGGATGGCGGCGCCACTTGGCAGGTGCAGGAAAGGTTGAACACGATACCCGCGGGTATATCCGCGGCGGACGAGCAAACCGCCTGGGTTGTGGGAGACCTCGACCTCCCTTACCACCCGGCCGATAAAGGCATCATCTTCAAGACCACCGATGGGGGCAACACCTGGGTCACGCAATACGAAGAGGACGGTGCCTGCCTGATGGACGTTTGCGCAATAGATGCCGATACCGCCTGGGCGGCGGGAAGGCACGCCGACGGTTCCCCCCTCATGCTGAAGACCGAGAGCGGCGGCAACCCCGTGCCCCCCAAGCCCTTCATCTCGTCTATTTCTCCGTCCCCCGCTCCCTGGAACACGCTGCTGACCATAACCGGCAGTGGTTTCGGCGAGGAGCGGGGCGAGTCCTACGTCTCTTTCGGGGAAACCATGATCGAGGATTATGAATCATGGTCGGATGGATCCATAACCCTCAAGGCGCCCGAAAACGTCGAGGGCGAGGTGGCGGTGACCGTGACTACGCCTGGGGGCACTTCGGATCCCGTGGTATTCCATGGCCTTGGAGCGCTGACAATTGAATCCGTCACGCCGGCGGTCGGTTCACAGCTCGATCTTTTTCTTGCCATCGACGGGATATCGGGAAACGGTTTTCTGCCCGTGGCGTCGGTGAGGCTGGAGAAGGGAACGGCGGTGCTCAACGCTTACGGTGTAAACGTGGAGTCACACGACAAAGCAACCTGCACGGTCACCCTGTTCGGAGCGGAACCGGGGGTATACGACGTGGTGCTGACCATTCCGGACGGGCTGGAAGCGCGACTCCCCGAGGCTTTCACCGTATCATCCGCCTGTGGGGCGGGAAGCGGCACGGCCCTGCTGGCGCTCGGCCTGACCTTGGGAGCAATGTCGGTCGTTGGGACCCTGCGCGCGAAAAGGGGCAGGCGTTGACGGCTCTTCCCTGAGAAAGCTAGTGACGGCGGGCGGGACAGCGCGTGTTAATGGCATTTTATTCCACTTGTCCCGATCCTATAACCAGAGAAAGCTCGTGCAACCGGTCAGGGCACGCGGAGGTCCGGAAGATCAGGGAACGGGCGGGAAAGGGAGCGGGCGGCGCCGTCGGTGTTGGCTTCAGGCTATTCGCCCCCGGTGAGCAATGGGTGATTTAGAAATAATCCCAGCGGCAGCGTCCGATGATAAAAGGGGCTCCCGCGTTCGCGGGGCGCCCCTAGTGGCCTTAACCGCTAAGGTAGGGCTCATGTCCGTTTTCCGGGAACCGTATCCGACGCGGCCCGTTGCCGGCCCTTTGAATCCCGAGGAATCCTAGAAACGGTAGCTGCGCTTGGGCTGCTCCGTCCTCGGCTTGGCCTCGTTCACGTTGAGGCTTCGCCCGTCCAGGTCCTTGCCGTTCAGGCCGTTGATGGCCGCCTTGGCCTCCGCCTCATCGCTCATCTCGACGAAACCGAAACCGCGCGACCTTCCGGTGTTGCGGTCCACGATCACGTCCACGGAATCCACCGTTCCGAACTGGCTGAAAGCCGAGCGGATGCCGTCCTCCGTCGTGGAGTAGCTGAGGTTGCCCACGTATATCTTCACTCTTCCACCTCCTTCATAAAATAAATCCCCGAGAACCGCTCCTCGGGGATGTACCAACATCAACCTAGAGACTCTCGACAAGCCAATTATAGCAGGTTTCTCAGCTTTGCCAAGTGGTATTATATGGAATTCCACCAGGTCACGAAACCGGGGAAATTGTCGGAAGGCGTGCCGTATCGTTGTAGCGTGAGTATTCTTGGTAGAAGATGACTCTTCTTTATTGAATGTTCCTTGGTTGGGCAACAACGCGCGGCGTGTCGTATTATTATCGTGAATACGGTATGTCGCGCGGAACGGGTGCGTGAGCGCAGCAGTTCGGCTCCACAGGCACGTGGTGCAGACAACCACATGACGGCGGCGGAACGCCTTGGCGTATATGCAGCAGCACGTTCGGCGCCATTGGCTCGGCTGACCAGGGAAGATGGACCGGGCTTTGCAATCCCGGCATTCGAACCAAACGCCACCCGAGAGCGCAAAGCGTGGACTCCGCGAAACGGCCGGCCAACCCTAAAGGACAGGAGGGCGATAGGATGGTGGAAAAGGTCTTGCTCCCCACTGACGGATCGGACACGGCGAAGAAAGCGATCGACTTCGCCACCAGGCTCTTCGAGGGATCGGGCTGCAAGATAACCCTCCTTTCGGTGATCGAGGAGCCGGTTTATTCCGCCTTCTGGTCCGACGGGCTCATCGCTCCCGAGGTTATCATGCCCCCGCCCGAGGAGCTGCGGGAGGAGCTGGACAAGCGCGCCGAGGAGATGCTGGGGGAGAGCGCCGAGCCCTTGCGCTCGGCCGGGCTGGACGTTCTGCCCAAGGTGCGTTTCGGCAACACCGCGGCGGAGATCCTCCAGGAGGCCGAGGAGGGCGGGTACGACATGATCGTCATGGGAAGCCACGGCCGCGGGGTGCTGGGCGGTTTTCTCCTCGGCTCGGTGAGCAACCGCGTCGTGCACCACGCCCCCTGTCCCGTCCTCATCGTCCGCCGTTAATGGGATCAGGTCTTGTTTTTGTTGCCTCCCGGGCCGAGTTCCTCCAGTTTCTCGCCGGTCGCGCCCGTCTGTTAATTGGATCAGGTCTTGTTCTTATTGCCCCCGGGGATAACGATCCTGGGAAAACGCGAACGCGCCGGAGGTGGATCGGCCTCCCTCGGCCATCGCGGGACATTTGCCCCAGAAGGGGCCATGCTGGCGCGCATGCCCTCCACGCCACAGGCTCGGAAATAGGGCCACGGAACGTTTCCCTCAGAAGTGGGCCATGCGGTAGTCGCAGAGCTTCTCGAATCCAAGGCCGCGGTAAACGCGGAGGGCGGGCGCGTTGTCCAGGGCGACGTTCAGGCAGGCCCTCTCGCCTCGCTTCAGGATCCCCGCGCACAGTAGGGACATGCAGGCGGTGGCGAGACCGCGTCCGCGATGCGCGGGCTCCGTGTAGACGCCGCCGATGAGGGCGGCCCGGCCCGTCCGCGCCATGACCTCGGCCTTGGCGACCACCACGCCGTCCGACTCGACGACCGCGATGCCGTCGCCGGCCATGCGGTCTTCGACCATCTCCCCCAGCGCATCCTCCGCTTCGTCCGGGGCCCCGAAGTATTCCAGCTGGAAGGCCAGGTGCAAACGCCTCAGGTCGTCGGAGTCACCAGGCTCCGCGTAGCGCGCCGCTTCCTTGAAGCGCGGCCGGAAAGCCGAGGGCTCCAGCACCATGTACTCCTGCGCCTCCGCTCCCGACGGCGCCAACCCCCGCTCCGCCAGCTGGTCCAGCAGCGCGTTCGACCAGTCGGCGCGGGCGACGACGTAGCGGGGCGCGGGTTCCAGGGAGGCCAGGTGGCTCAGCAGCTCCGGCGCCAGCTCTTCGTCCGGCGCGTACACGAAAAGGGAGCCGAGATTGTACAGGACACCCACGCCCCCAAGCTCCCCCCTCCGCCGCACCCCGAAGTAGCGGCCCTGCAAGGGATGGCCGCGGTCGTCCAGGCCGAAGCGCGTGATATCGCAGATCATGATGACGTTAAGCTCGTGATCCCGGTCCAGGAAGGCGAGCGCTTCGTCGCGGTCTTTCTCGGATAGCAAGGCGATCATGGTGACCTTTCCGACGCCCCGTGGCACGGCTCCCGCTATTATCGTTACCCGCGGCGCGCGGTGTCAATGCCTGAAGTGACTGACCATACCCCGTGCCCAGGCATAAGGGGACGACCCTTGCCTCAAGCCTTTAATGCGGTTTGCTGCTTTCCTCGCCCTCCCATCAAAACGCCACAGGATAAGGTGTAGATGCTCCGCGTTCACGGGCGTTATGTCTGTTGAGAGCGGTTGATTCGGCAGGAGGCAAGATGACGATGAGCCAGCTAACTTGCAAGAGACAGGCGATGATTATCGGGGTCATATCGCTGATCTCCCTCATGATCTGCCTTGCGATCATCATATCCGCGGCCTTTGACTATCACATCTCGAGCGAAAAGGAAACTCCCAAGCCCATGCCTGGGACAAAGACAATGGGCCAGCCCCTCCGGCAAACACACCTGGTGATTGCTACGGACAAGCGTCCATCGCCCTGCGTGGTATATTTCTGATGGCCGCTTGGGTTCGAGAGGGGCAGAGTGGCCATCATTTCGTAGCCACTTCGCACGGACCTTATCCTTTGGGCGTGCGTATCCAAGTTTAAGCGTTACTATGGATCCGATCGGCCATCCCCTTGCCGGATGCTCAACCACTCCGACGGCCGATTTCCCGACTGAAATAATTTGGCAGGACGCGGCGCGCATCGATTGACAGCGATGTGACTCGGGGGTATCATTCATCATGCATTTAATAAGCGTCATTGAAAACAACAAATCCACCGCTAAAGGCGATGAAGGGGAGGAGTAAGCCCGCGGGTGGCGCTACAGAGAGCCGGGCCGAAGTTGAGAACCGGTGCGCGAAGCGGGCCGAAGATGGCCCCGGAGCTTCCCGCTGAAAGCGTGAGCGAGTAGGCGTGGACGGATGCCTCCGTAACCACAGGCGAGGGTATCGCGCAGCGGCGCCGTACCCGGTGCGGGACAAACGGCCATCAGGCCGCCGTGCATCCTCGCCGGCGGCCTTTTCATCGCCACCGAAGGGCGTGTAAGCCTCTCCACGGGGCGGAAAACACAGAGGCCTCAAGGGAGAAGAAGCCGGGAGATAAGTGAAAGGTGGGCACAGACACCGAGAGCCATCCCGGAGGTTAAGAGGAACGGGAGCGACGGGACTGAAACAGGACGGACCGATGAGATACGAGATCAGGGATTTGGGTAGAGGAGAAAGGACGGTGGTGGCCGTCGTATGGGTCATGCCCGGCCTTCCCCGGTGAAATGTAATCAAACCAAGCATCGGTACGGAGGAAGGACATGGGCAAGACCATTGCGGAGATAAACGAGAGGATAAAACGGGGAGAGGCGGTGGTGGTGACCGCGGAAGAGGTCATCGGCATCGTCGAGGAGAAAGGCGCGGAGCGGGCGGCGCAGGAGGTGGACGTGGTCACCACCGGCACCTTCGGCCCCATGTGCTCATCGGGCGCGTTCATAAACCTGGGGCACGCACAGCCCCGCATGAAGATCCATCGCGCGTGGCTCAACGAGGTCCCGGTGTTCTGCGGCATCGCGGCCGTGGACATATACATAGGGGCCACGGAGATGGCTGAGCACGACCCCCTGAACGAGGTGTTCCCGGGGGAGTTCCGCTACGGCGGGGGGCACCTGATCGAGGACCTTGTGGCGGGGAAGACCGTCCACCTGCGGGCCACCTCCTACGGCACCGACTGTTACCCCAACCGCGCCTGGGAGCGCGACCTCACCCTGGCCGATGTCAAGGAGGCGTGGCTCTTCAACCCGCGCAATGCCTACCAGAACTACAACGTAGCGGTGAATCTCTCAGACCGTGTCATCTATACCTACATGGGGGTGCTCAGGCCCAACCTGGGAAACGCCAACTACTGCAGCGCGGGCCAGCTTTCCCCCCTTCTCAACGACCCCCTGTTCCGCACCATAGGCATAGGGACGCGCATCTTCCTGGGCGGAGGGATCGGCTACGTCGCCTGGCATGGCACCCAGCACAACACCGAGGTGCCGCGCGGCCCTAGTGGGGCGCCCACCCGGCCGGCGGGGACCATCTCGGTCATCGGCGACCTCAAGGGAATGAGCCCCCGCTATCTTACGGGTTATTCAATCCTGGGATACGGGGCCAGCCTGGCGGTGGGGATCGGCATCCCCATCCCCGTGCTGGACGAGGAGGTCGTCAGGGCAGCGGCGGTGCGGGACGAGGAACTAGTGGCGGCGGTGGTGGATTACTCCCACGACTACCCGCAGGGCACGGGGAAGCTCCTGGGCGAGGTGACCTACGCTGAGCTCAAGAGCGGGAGCATCAACCTGGATGGAAAGGTGGTCCCCACGGCCCCCCTCTCCAGCTACAGCCGCGCGCGGGAGATCGCCGAAAAGCTCAAGGACTGGATAGCACAGGGACGCTTCCTGTTGAGCGAGCCGGTGGAACTCCTGCCCTGCTCCGCGCGCGAGGAGGAGGTGGGCTAAATGGTACGTCATAAGGTGGTGCTGCACTTCCCCCACGAGCAGGTGGACAAGCCCATCGTGAGCAAGCTGGTGCGCGACTACAACCTGGATTTCAACATCCTCAAAGCCTCCATAACCCCGCGCGAGGAAGGGCTGCTGGTGCTGGAGATAACGGGCGAAGACGATGATTACCAGCGCGGGATGGATTACATTAAGAGCCGCGGGGTCTCCGTGCAGCCCCTCTCACAGGACATCCGCCGCAACGATGAGAGGTGCACCCATTGCGGCGCCTGCCTGGCCGTATGCCCGACGGACGCCCTTCGAGCGGACCGCTCGACCATGGAGGTGCTGTTCGACGACGAGGAGTGCGTGGCCTGCGAGCTCTGCGTGAAGGTGTGCCCGCCGCGCGCCATGGAGATCCATTACTGAGCTGAAGGAGCCTTGTCCGAATCGAGCACAGTCAAGACCGAGGCAAGCCCCGGTCAGCGGCCGGGGCTCGTTTATGTTTTAACACTATGTTGATCTTTCCCGCAATGGGTTACAACTGAAGCTTGCTCGATGCCTATCGTTTCGGTCGGCGTTCCCGAGTCGATAAAGGCTTGGGGGCACGCATTCATCCTTACAAAACGAAAATGGTCGAGATGAAGAAGGGGGCCGTTCTTCGAATATTCGCCTGGGCGGTATGGCGCTTGCTCTGCCTTTACCGCGAGCCTCAATCCTGGTATTAATAAAGTATGGCTTTTCTGGAGTTGGAAGGCGGCGCGAACAGGTTCGACCTTGAGGAAAAGGCCGAATACACCCTGGGGAGGACTGACCCCGCCACTCACACCTTCCCGGACATCGACCTCACGCCCTATGACGGGGTGGAGGCCGGGGTGTCAAGGAGGCACGCGAAGATAACCCGGCTGGGAGAAGACCGCTACTATATCATGGACCTCTCCAGCACCAATTACACCCACGTGAACGGGGAGCGGCTGGAGGCCTTCGAGCCCAGGGTGCTCACGGATGGAGACGAGGTCTTCCTCGGCACCCTCAAGCTCACCTTCCACGCATAGGGGGACGGTACGTGACAGGACCGGCCAGCACGAAGGCACGCTCATTACTTTCCACGCATGGGGGGACGGCTCGCAGGCCATCGGCCTTCCCACCCGGTCCTTTGCTAACCTTCCACACACAGGGGGACGACCCGAAATCCATGTTCATGGTGTAGCGCTCGCAATCTTACCTTACACGCATAGGGGACGGCCCTTGACCCACGCCCGGCTGGCTTCTCTTGCCCGCAGCACTTCTCCATATGTCGCTTTTCGTGATAAGTTTGTAGCTGTCGGCTTGACCGTCAAAGCTCCAAGGAGGATGGGATGCGCGTGGTGATATGCGGGGCGGAGGGACAGCTTGGCTCGGACCTCGTGGAGGCCTTCCGAGAGAGCGGCGCGGAGGTGTTCGGTTTTGACCTCGACCTGGACATCACCGACCACGCGCTGGTGATGGAAAAAATACCCTCTCTCCGGCCCGACTTACTGGTCAACACGGCCGCTGATCTCGACGCCGACGGCGCGGAGCTCAACCCCGAACCATCGCTGCGCGTGAACTTCACCGGCAACCAGAACCTCGCCCTGGCATGCCAGGAGGCGGGTTGCCCCCTGGCCTTCGTCAGCTCCGACTACGTTTTCGACGGCAGGAAGGGGTCGGCCTACAACGAGTTCGACGAGCCCAACCCCCAGGGGGTTTACGGCCGGGCGAAGCTGGCTTCGGAGCGCTACACCGCCTCGGTGCTGCCGCGCTGGTTCGTCTTCCGCACCCAGTGGCTATTCGGGAAACGCGGGAAGCGCAACTTCGTGAAGAGCATCCTGCGCAACGCCAGGGAGAAAGGCGCCCTAAGGGTGGTGACCGACGAAGTGGGGACTCCCACCTACACCGGCGACCTGGCGCGGATCATCCGCGACGTTTGCCTCTCGGGAAAGTACGGCCTCTACCACGCCACCAACACCGGGATATGCTCGCGCCACGAGTTCGCGCGCCAGATCATGGAGATCGCGGGGTGGAAGGATATCCTAGTGGAGCCCATAGTTTACGCGGACCTCGGGCTGCCCTGCCCGCGACCTCCCTATTCTCCCCTGGATAACCTCAACTTGCGGCTGCAAGGGTTCCCGCCCGCGCGCCATTACCTCGAGCCCCTGAAGGAATATATAGGATGGCTGCTCGAATCGGAGGGGTTTTAATAAGCGGCGTAAACTGCCGTGTCCTTACTTAGCCAGGCGGCGCACGGTGGCGATCCCTGAAGGTTTTCTGCGGGTTCGGGATACGGAGATCACGGCCTTATGCCGCGCAGGAGCAGGTTAACGCCGTCATCAGGCCGGCATGTGATGACGGGCATCCCGTACACCGGCAGGCGAAAGGAGATGTCATTGATGACGGGCATCCCGTACACCGGCAGGCGAAAGGAGATGTCATTGATGACGGGCATCCCGTACACCGGCAGGCGAAAGGAGATGTCATGTACGATTTCCTGATCGTGGGGGCGGGTTGCGCCGGTTGCGTGGCGGCCGCCAGGGCGGCCGCGGAGGGGCACCGAGTGCTTATCCTCGACCGCAGCGACGCCGACTCCCTCGGGCACCCCTGGGTGAACGGGGTGGAGCGCTCCGTCTTCGGACGCCTGGGCATCGCCATGCCCAGCGGCGAGGAGACCATGCCCTCGCCCCTTTCCTCGCGCCTCGTCTCTCCCTCTGGGAGGCACTACATAGAGACCACCTCCAGCCCCACCGTTGAGGTGCGCATGAGCTTCTTCGCACGCCGCCTGCTGAGGGACGCCGTGGGCGCTGGAGCGGAGTTCAGGGGCGGGGTGAGGGTTTCCGGACCCCTCCTCGACAGCGAGCGCGTGGCGGGGGTGCGCACCGAGGATGGGGAGGAGATCGAGGCCCGCGTGGTGCTGGACGCCTCGGGATGGGAGGCGGCGCTTCGCCGCGGCCTTCCCGAGACCTCCCCCGTGCCCCGGGAGATCGAGGAGAGCTGCATGGTGACTGCCTGGAGGGAACAGCGACGCTTCGATCCCGGCGACGCGCCCGACGTGCCCTCCCTCCTGGGCATACCCCCGGACGTGAACGTATCTCGCGTGGGCTGGAGGGGAGGATATTCCGTGCTCATGATGCACTGGGACCCGCGCGAGAACGAGCTGGACATCCTGGTCGGGTACGACCGCGACAAGAGTGAGGAGCCGGCGGGAGAGTTCGTGTGTCGCTTCCTGGAGGAAAAGGGGGTCGGGGGCCGCCGTCATTACGGTGGCGGGGGCCTGATCCCGGTGCGTCGCTCCCTCGACGTCCTGGTTGACCACGGCTTTATGCTGGCGGGCGACGCGGCCTGCATGGTCATACCCGCCCATGGGTCGGGGGTGGCTTCCGCCCTCATCGCCGGGGATCTGGCGGCGCGCACCGCCTCCCGCTGCCTGCGCGAAGGCGACACCGGCCGGGAGAACCTCTGGGAATACGCCGCCCGCTACCAGAGGGGGCGCGGGGCGCTGATGGCTTATTTCGAGGTCACGCGCTCCCTCACCGCCGATTTCAGCCCCGAGGACATGGACAAGCTCATAGGTTACGTCATGACCCCCGGGGACGTGGAGGCGGGGCTCAGGGCGGAGCCCCTGGGCATCGACCTGAAAGACGCCCTGCGGCGGTTGCGCAGCCTCCGCCATCCCCTCTTCACCGCTCGCTTCGCCTTCCACGCCGCCGCGGCCGTTTCCCTGAAAAAGGCCTACGAGGCGTACCCGGAGCGCTACGACCCAGCGCTGCTGGAGGAGTGGCGCGCCAGGGTGGCCAGGGCGCGCCGCCACCTGGAAGGATGAAGGGGTATTTAATACCTTACGCCGGTCTTGCTCGCCTGCTCACGTGGAATGGACGGGACGCGCCGCCACCTGGAGAGCCGAAGGGAACCCGTGTGCGTTCCGAAAGCCTCCCGAAAGCTAATGGCCCGGACGCGCCATCTCATGAAGGCGTGACGGGATATCGGGCTCTTTCCGGTGGGCTTGCTCACATGGAATGGAGGAACGCGCCGCCACCTGGAAGGATGAAGGCAAGGGCTTAGGGGAGATTTCAGGCCTTCAGGCTCATCTTCACCCGCATGCAGGCGGAATAATTAACCATGGCAGCCACCAGCGCCAGCCAGAAGCCCCATCCCACTCCCGCCAGGGTCTTGGCGAAGCCAAGGCCTGGCGCCTTATCATAACCCAAACCTCCGAATACCCTGAGACCCAGGAAGAGAAGAACCGCGAGCACGGCAAGGAGGCAGAACGCGCGCATCACCCCCGCCCAGGTGCTCGTCTTCCCCACCCCCAGGATCGCAAGCGCCCCCGCTCCCCAGGCCAACGCCACCAGCGCCGCTGTAGCCATGCCCTCCGGGAAGGTGATGCCCAGGAGGGCCCGGGAAGGGTTCAGCCCCTTGCCTATCCAGGGGAACATGGCCGAGACTATAAGCGCCACGCCTGCGCCGAGGAAGAACCCGCTTAAGCGCAAGGCCTCGGGTGAAACGAGGTCGGCGGTCAATCCATCCCTTGACCGCTCGCTTTCCCTTTCCACCACCTTGACCGGGGCACGGGCGTGACGGCCCGTCACGGGAGCGCTCACGTTCAAGCGCGTGGCGGCACCCTGGCCGGCAGCCGATGTCACCTTTCTCTCGATGTAATCAAGGGAAATGGGCGGCCTGTCGGTGCGGAAACGTTGTTCCAATTCCTGCCAGCCTACTTTCCCGCTGCCCTGGCTTTCCTCCCCTTCGCCCGTTCTCGCTTCACCTGTCTCCGCCGCGGATGTCATATCGGCGGCGGCGATACCGCCGGCCCCCTGGTCCCCCTCCCCATGGTAGATGCGCGCTATAAGGTCCTTCCATTCCTTGTCGCGGTGAAAATCGAATCCCCCTGGTTCCCCCTCCGCCTGCAGCTCATCCATGTCCAGGCTGCTGGCGGCCTCCAGCTCGCTGCGCAGGGCCTCCCGCTTGTCGAAGCGGCTCTCGGTCTCCAGGGCGACGTCCATGCCCAGCTCCAGGCGGACGCTCATGATGTCTTCCTTGAGCTCCAGCATATCCCCGTAACGCCGTTCCGGGTCCTTCTCCAGGGCGCGCCCGATGATTCGCACCAGGCTCATGGGGATGTCGTCGCGGTATTCCAGCAGGGAAGCCGGCTCCTCGTTGGCCACGCGGTAGATAATGGCGTAGTCGTTCTCCGCGTCGAAGGGCCGCCTGCCGCTGAGGGCCTCATAAAGGGTCACCCCCAGCGAAAACATATCCACGCGATGATCGTACGGCAATCCCTTGACCACCTCCGGCGCGATATAGTTGGGCGTGCCCATGATCACGCCGGTGTGGGTGCGGTCGCTGACCTTGAGCATCTTGGCGATGCCGAAGTCGGCCACCTTGATGTTGCCGCTCTCGAGCACGAAGATGTTGTCCGGCTTGATGTCCCGGTGGACGATGCCATGGGAGTGGGCGTAGTGGAGGGCATCGCTGATCATGGGGGCGATGGTCATTACCTCCTCCACGGAGAGAGAGCGCTCCCTCAATATGTCGCGCAGCGTCTTTCCCTCGAGGTATTCCATGACTATGTACTGTTTCTCGCCAGCGGAGACGATGTCGTGCACGGTGAGGATATGGGGGTGGGAGAGGCGGGCCGCGGCCTTTGCTTCCTGGCGGAAGCGCTCCCTGACCTCCTCCTTTTCCGCCTCGTCCAGGTAATCGGGAACCGCCAGTTCCTTGAGGGCAACGTCCCTCTCCAGCAAGCCGTCGTGGGCCAGGTACACCCGCCCCATGGCTCCGCGTCCTATCTCCCTCAAGATGCGGTATCTTGCCGTCATGGACTCCTCCACTTCCGGGAACCGCCATATACCCTGCTTTATCGGACGCCCCGAGCCTTAACATGAGCGATCACCGCCTCTTGCCCGGGATGAGTTTTCCACGTTAACCTAGACGGGAGGTGATGGCACGTGAAAGAGACAAGACATGACGGCATAGACGGCGTGGTGATAAAGCCACTGGTCCGGCATTGCGACGAGAGGGGCTACCTGCTCGAGGTAGCCAGGGACGACGACGGCCTGCTGGAGCGCTTCGGGCAGAGCACCTTCACGCTCACCTACCCCGGCGTCATCAAGGCCTTCCACTGGCACCGCAGACAGCATGACCTGTGGTTCGTCGCCCAGGGCGAGGCGCGCGTGGTGCTGCACGACCTCCGGGAAAACAGCCCCACCCACCGGCGCACCCAGGTGATCTTCGCGGGAGAGCACCAACCCCTGGCCATCCTTATTCCCCCGGGAGTGGCGCACGGTTACCAGGTCCTGGGAAATCGCCCCGTGGGTCTTTTCTACCACACCACCTACTCCTACGACCCTTCCAGCCCGGACGAGGAGCGCATACCTTTCGACGATCCCTCCATCGCCTTCGACTGGTCATCGGGATCCTAGCTTTCTTGGGGTCTTTCTTGGGGTCGTATCTTGAATTATTCCTTGCTCTGCTCAACAGGGGCTCTTCGCCGCAGAGAACGGGGAATACGTTTCGACTCTTTTTTCAACCCCACGCATGGAGCTTAGCCACCGGTTATTTCTCGGCCGGCGACGAGCCCGACCGTCTTTTCCGCCCTCACTTCCGGGAGAAAAACCATAATCCTCAATACGCCTGCCGTGGAGAAGGAACGGGCGCCTGGGTGCGGGCGGTTGAATCCGGGAGAAGGACCACAATTCTAAGTATGTCTGCCTGCTGCTCATCTGCTTAACACATAAGAAAAAGCAGTCTTGTAACCGTTTGAATCGGACGATAGCCCTGGCCCCCAGGCCTCAGGCCGATGGCCAGCCTTGACCCCCAGGCCATTGACCCCCAGGCCATACTCATCTGCTTAACACATAAGAAAAAGCAGTCTTGTAACCGTTTGAATCGGACGATAGCCCTGGCCCCCAGGCCTCAGGCCGATGGCCAGACCTGATACCATGAAAATTGCTGCACGCTCCCCAGGGTTCGAAGGGCCTCTAGGGGCCAACGCTG
The DNA here is from genome assembly GCA_013178005.1 of Actinomycetota bacterium. Classification (GTDB taxonomy): domain Bacteria; phylum Actinomycetota; class Geothermincolia; order Geothermincolales; family RBG-13-55-18; genus Solincola_B. Next base: position 58,092 of record JABLXL010000004.1, on the reverse strand, counting down.
AACAAAGCAGCGACGGGTGCCATCCCGAACGAGGCGGGACGCACAGAACCGATTGAGGAGGTGCAGCAATGATGTATGTAGGCCTAGACTATCACAAGCGCTATTCGGTGGCAACGAAGATGGGAGAGGGCGGTGAGGTGTTAGAGCAGGTGAAGCTTCTAAACCATGCCCCGTGTCTTATGGAGTTCTTGAACGATCTTCCCCAAGACGCCAAGATAGCCCTGGAGGCCACCGGCTCATGGTACTGGCTCTACGAGCTGCTTGAGGACCGGGGCACGGAGGTACACCTGGCCCACCCCCTGCGCACCCGCGCCATCGCCGAGGCCAGGATCAAAACGGACCGCATAGACTCGCGCATCCTGGCCCATCTGCTGCGGACGGACCTTTTGCCCACCGCCTACATCCCTCCCCGCGCGGTGAGGGACGTGCGGGAGATCCTGAGATACAGGGCCTCCCTCATCTCCATGCGCACCCAGGTGAAGAACAAGGTGCACGCCATCCTCTCCAAGAACGGCATCCGGCCGAGGTATACGGACCTCTTCGGCAAGGGCTCCTTGCGCCAGCTGCAGGCCTTGGACCTGCGGCCCGCCTACGCCTTGGAGCTGCGGGGCTACCTGCGCCTGGCGGAGGCCTTGCAGCAGCTGATCGCGGAGGTGGACGCGCGGGTGGAGGAGATCGCCACAGACGACCCCCGGGCCATACTGCTCACCACCATCCCCGGCATCGGCTACTACTCCGCCCTGCTCATCATCTCAGAGATCGGGGATATCGCGAGGTTCCCCAACGCCCGCAAGCTCTGTTCCTACGCCGGCCTGGTCCCCCGGGTGCACTCCTCGGGCGGGAGGACGCGCTACGGCCCCATCACCAAGCAGGGCTCCAAGTACCTGCGCTGGATAATGGTGGAGCTCTCCCCCCATTTCTGCAGGGGGTCCTCCAGGATGGAGCGCCTCTACCGCAGGGTTTGCCTGCGACATGGCAAGAACGCCGCCCGCGTGGCGGTGGCCAGGGAGATGCTCAAGGTGATCTATTATATGCTTCGGGACGAGAGGCCCTTTTTCAAGGACTAGGGCCGGCCGTCTCCTGGGGGTCACGGCTTACCCCGTGGGGTAGAGCCCTCAGACCTGATTGAGAGGCCGGCTCCCAAAGTATAGTGTGCCTGCTTGCAGAGCACGGATAGGTGACTGATTCTGGTCCTTTATCAAGAGACCCTTCGCCGGAGCGGGCCTGGAAGGACGTTGACAGCCATTTTCATAGGTGACCCCCAGGCCAACGGGCGTGGGAAAGGGCCCCCGGAGGGGCCCTTTCCGCAGCGGTGTGACGTTACCGTTTCATGCTATCGCTATCGGCGCTTTACTCCTGGCGCCTGCGGCGCAACCCGGAGGCCAGGAAGAGCAGGCCCAGCATCATAAGCGCCGCCGCCGAAACCAGCAGTGGATACTGCTCCAGGCCGGTCCTGGGAAGGGTGCCGGTGGTTCCACCCGTCTCGGGGCTCTCGGGAGTGACCACCTCTCCTCCCACCTCGACCTCGGCGTTGAGGAAATCGACGCCGGTCGCCTCCTCGCCGGGCGCCAGATCAACCGGCACGCTTTCGTCGGTGATGGAGCTCATCTTCTTCGGGTCGAACTCCTCGGTCACGGTGTAGTCGCCGCCCTCCAGGAGGAGGAAGGCGTAGCTGCCGTCCGCTCCCGTGGTGGTCTGCATGCTGACCGGCTCCCCGCCGATGGTTACTCCGTCGAGCTTGACGGTCACGCCTTCGCCGGGCTTGTCCTTCGTCTCGTCGATCAGGCCGTCGCCGTCGTCGAGCCACTTATTGCCCTCGATGCTCCCGTAGGGAGCGTTGGCGAAGATCACCGATATGCTCTCTCCCGGCCCCACAACCACCGGCTCGATGGCCACGGGGCGAGTGGCGTAGTAACCGGCGGGCACCGTCTCCTCAACCCGGTAATCGCCCGGGACCAGGTTCTTGAAGAGGAAGGTCCCGTCCTCGCCGCTGACCGCCTTCGCCAGGGCTCCCGTATCTCCGAGGCCGGTTAGGGTGATCTCCACCCCTTCCAGGCCGGGCTCGCCGGGATCCTGGGCGCCGTCGCCGTCCAGGTCGAGGAACTTGAGGCCCTCGATGCGGCCGTAGGGGCAGTTGCCGAAGTCGATAACCGCGCCCTCTCCGGCGGAGAGCTCCACCACCACGCTCATGGGAGTGCAGGCGAAGTAGCCCTCCATGCCCTCCTCCATGACCGTGTAGGCGCCAGGCTTGAGGCCGGTGAAGGAGTAGGCTCCGTCCTCGCCGGTGACCGCCGTGCCCACCAGCTCCGCGGGTGGATTGCCCTCGTAGAGCTTGATGGTGATGCCTTCTATGACCACCGTCTCGGAATCCGACCACACGCCGTCGGCGTCCGCGTCAAGCCACTTCCGGCCGGAAATGGACCCGTAAGGAGCGTTGCCGAAGAAGACCTCCTCGCTCTCCCCCGGCTCCAGTTCGACCACGATGGAGACCGGCCCGGTGGGATAGTATCCCGGCGCGGTGGACTCGTCCACCGCCACCACGTAGGTCCCGGGGACCAGGTCCTCGAAGCAGAACTTGCCACCGCCGGCGGTCACCGCGGTATACGCGCCCCCGTTGAGCTTGATGGTGACGCCGTCCAGGCCTTCCTCGCCCTCGTCCATGGCGCCGTTCTGGTTCATGTCCAGGTACTTGACGCCGCATATGGACCCATAACGGCAGTTGAGGAAGTCCAGACCCTCTATGGGCTCGCCGCACTCCAGGATGACGTAGTCATGGGCGCCGTCGCTTGGATCGGTGGGGAACCACCCGGCGGGCAGCACCTCCACCACCCGGTACTCGCCCGGGAAGAGATCGATAAAGGAGTATGAGCCATCGGCCGCGGTGGTCGTCTCGTCGATCTTGACGCCGTCCTTCCACAGCTCGATGGTCACGCCCTCAACCGGGGGCTCGCCCTCGTCCAGCTTGCCGTTGTGGTTGAGGTCGTCCCACTTGCTTCCGGAAATGGACAGGTAGCGGCAGTTCAGGAAGTCCAGGTTCTCCACGCTGTCGCCGGTGCCCACCTCGACGCCCTCGTAGACGCCGCCGGCGGGGGCGGTGGGATACCAACCCTCGGGAAGCACTTCCTTCACCGTGTAGGCGCCATCGAGCAGGTCCTCGAAGATGTAGCTTCCGTCCTCGGCGGTCACCGTGGTGCCCTTGAGCTCTCCGTCCAGCCAGAGCTCGATGGTCACTCCCCCCACCGGGGGCTCGCCGACGTCTTTCTTTCCGTCGCAATCCAGGTCCTCGTACTTATGGCCCGAGATGTGGAAGTTGCGCGCGATGGTGAACTCCACCTGCTTCCACCAGCAAAAGGGGCAGCGCAGGTAGAGCTGGTCGCGCACCGTTCCCGAGGTGGCGTGCCAGCCGTCCGGCACCTCGATCTCGACCGCGTACTCGGACCAACCCAGGCCCGAGTAGTTCAATGGAAGGTTCATCCATCCGGCCCATCCGCCCGGATACGGGGGCATGAAGATGCCGAAGGGCGCCAGGATGCCGTAAGCCCCCGGGCCCGTGAGCTTCTGGTACGACCCGTCATATCCGTCGGCGGGTATCCAGCCCCCGCCCGACACGTGGTAGAGACTGGCAGGTATGCCGTCCACCAGGGGCTCGCTGGCGTCGGCGACTCCATTGCAGTTGAGGTCCTCGCGCACCAGCACCTCCACCACCCCGTAGGAACAGGGTGGCCTGCCGGGCTTATTGCAGAAGTCGACCCCGGTGACGTCCTGGCCCTCGGGCACCGTGACCTCCACGCTGGTGGGCGAGCAGGGCTCGGTGTTCTCCGGGACGACCTCCTTCACGATGTAGCATCCGGGCTCCAGATCGGGGAAGGAGTAGGAGCCGTCGCCGGACGTGGTGGTGGTGGCGACCTTGACGCCGTCCTTCCACAGCTCGATGGTCACGCCGGACATGCCCACCTTGTCCTCGAGGTTCCCGTCTCCGTTGGGATCCAGCCACTTGTGGCCGGAGATGGAGCCCTTGAGCACCACCTTAGGCTTGTTGCAGAAGTCGACCCCGGTGACGTCCTGGCCCTCGGGCACCGTGACCTCCACGCTGGTGGGCGAGCAGGGCTCGGTGTTCTCCGGGACGACCTCCTTCACGGTATAGCATCCGGGCTCCAGATCGGGGAAGGAGTAGGAGCCGTCGCCTGACGTTGTGGTGGTGGCGACCTTGACGCCGTCCTTCCACAGCTCGATGGTCACGCCGGACATGCCTTCCTTGTCCTCGAGGTTCCCGTCTCCGTTGGGATCCAGCCACTTGTGGCCGGAGATGGAGCCCTTGAGGACCACGTTGGGGGCGTTGCCGAAACATTTCTCGACGATCTGCCCATCCCTGCATATATCGAAGATGTAGGAGGTTGGAGTGGTGGCGTGGTAGCCGTCGGGCACCACTTCGCTCACCGTGTGGCTTCCGTAAGGCACCTCCGCGTAGGTCACCTTTCCGTCCACGTTGGTTGTCTTGGCGTTTCCTCCATCGAGGAGGATGGTCACGCCCGCCAGGCCGCTCTCCCCTGGATCCTTCACGCCGTTCTCGTTGGCGTCCAGGAACTTGGTCACCTTCAAAGTGCCGTGGCAGAGGATGCCCACATCCGGTGCCGGGGCTACCGAAAGCTGGGGAACGTCCGCAAATGACTCCGGCTCCTCGCTTTCACCTTCCGTGGGAACAGACCCCTGCGCCCCGTCCGGCTCGTCTCCGGCCGGCTGATCCGGGGCCACCGCGGGCCCGTCGCCCGTCACCCCTTCCTCGGGCGGCTCATCCGCCGGCTCCCCCACCGCCTCCTGCTCGACCTGAGAGTCCTCTGCGAGCTCGGCGGTGGTCATGTCCGCCCCCGTCATCACGCTGCGGCCCATCGCGGAAGGCACCCTGCCGCCTCCCGCAAGCGCGGATACGATCCCTCCCAGGAGCGTAACCAGGACCAGAGCGGTGATGGAAACGAGGGCCAGAAATCTCCTTGACCTGTCCATCAACGTCACCTCCGCTACTTCGCATTCTTGTCTGCGGGGACGCATCGCTCGCGACGCCGTCGACGGCGCGAGCGGGGATCGAGGCCGAAGATCATGAATGACCCCTGGAGGAAGGGAAGGCTCATGCCCTGCGGTCCGCCAACGATACGCCGAGTCAGTTTTGGTTTCGACCGGAAAGCCTGCCCCTTTTCCAGCCCCTCTAACCCCTCTTGCGTCCTCCTCTTTGCCTCGCCTGTCTTTGTGTGCCGTTACTTGTATGAAAAAACCCGATCGTCCAGAACGATCGGGCCGGTTTCACCACTAGCTCCCCGCAACCCAGGTGACCACGTCACGCGCTGCGGATCATCGCTTCCCTATCGTGAGTACGTATGCTTTTGTGTTCGCAGCGTAATTATACCAGAAAAAAACGGATTGAAAACCTTTTTCTGTATATTCACGCTGTTACTTTGTTGTTACGGCGCGAGGCTGTTGGATATCCGCGATGGGCAGTGGCGCCGACGGGAAGACTGCATCGCGTTTCGCCGCCTTCGCGGGGGCGACCTCGTCGCGGTATATGTTGTAAATACTGCCGGCCATGCCCAGGAAGAACCAGAACAGGGTGACCATGGGTATGGCGAATAGGAGCCAGGCCCCGAACATATTGGAGACGGCGTACCCCACCATGCCCAGGATCAAGGCCTCGGAATGGAAGTATATAAAGGGGTCATCCCGGGAGCCTCGCCTTGCCTTGAGCAGCACCCCCCAGTAAAGGACGAACAGCAGCATGAACGCCGTGAAACCCACCAGGCCGTGGGAAACCAGGTAGGTGAGGAAGGCGTTCTCCACCGCCGCCCAGGTATAGCGAAGGTTGTTCTCCACGATGCGCTGGCCCTCCATGCCCATGCCCACCCCGAAAATGGGGTGCTCCATGAAGAAATCAATGGCCAGGGAATATTGATACACCCGCGCCTGGGCGGCCTCCTTGGCGCTCAGGCTGGTGAAGCGCTTCTTCACGAACTCCGGGGGATTGAGCATCACGAAGACCAGGGAGATGATCAGGGCCACGGTGAGCACCGTGAGGAGCACCCGACGGTCGAAGAAGCCGAAAGCCCCGTAGATCAGGGCTATGCATCCCGCCGCTATCCAGGCGGCCCGCGAGCCGGTATAGAAGAGGGCGGCGGCGGAGGCGGCCAGGCCCAACACCAGCAACGACCTCGCCCACCAGCGCCGGTAAAACCAGAGCAGGCTGATGAAGAAGGGTATCATGAACACCAGGTAACCCCCCAGCACATTGGGATGGAGAAAAGTGGAATTGATGCGGTAGGCCTGGGTGTCGCTCTCCCCGGCGATGTAGTTGACGTCCTTGGGGAACCCCAGCTTCCCGAGGTACCTCTCGGCGAATTCCCTCGACCAGTCCTCGCCCTTAACCTTCTGCACCAGTCCGAACCCCGCAACCAAAGTGCAACAAACCAGCATGGTGACCACCAGCACCTGCACCTGACGCCGCGATCTCACCACGTATATGACCATGAAGAAGAAGTAGGAGAGGACCACGGTGCGCACGAAGCGGAAAAGCGCCACGTACCATTTTGCGTCATTGAGCAACCCCACGAAGCAAGCCAGGATGGAGGTGAGGATATAGAGCACCACCGCGACGGAGATGGGACTCCTTACCAGCTCGTACACACCGTCCCAATCCCTCTCCAGGGCGGCTCGCGCCACCCTAACGAAGACCGCCACGAACACCATGGCCATGACGATCTCGTGCACGTTGAAGTGAAGCCCCCTCGTCTCACCGACCACCGCCACCTGGATGCCCAGGTTCCAGTTGGGGCCGGCCTGGGGAACCACCAGGTTGGAGACGAAGGCTATCCAGATCCCGATGAAGGGTTCGTGGTAGACGAGGAAGAAGACCCCGATGCCCCCGATCACCGCGAACGTGATGAGCACCGGCAGGCGCGAGGCCAGCGCCCCCGCAAGCAAGCCGAGGAGGGAAACCGCCGCCACCATCGCCGACACCCTCACGTACAGCGGAGAGTCGGCGATGCCAGAGCGTGCGCTCCGCACCTTTATCTCGACCACCTCCCGTCCAGGATACTCTCGTACAGCTCCATGATACTATGCGCCGCCTTATCCCAGGTGAAGAGGCGCGCGCGCTCCCTTCCCCTCTCCGCCGTTTCACGGGCGAACACGGGATCCCCCGCCAGCCTGCTCAACCCCGCCGCGATATCCCCCGGCTCCAGGGGGTCCACCAGCAGGCCGGCGTCTCCCACCACCTCGGGGATGGAGGAGGCGCGCGACGCCAGCACGGGCGTCCCGCAGGCCATGGCCTCCAGGAGCGGCAAGCCGAAGCCCTCGTAGAGGGAAAGGCAGAGGAAGGCGTCGGCGCCGCCGTAGAGCGCGGGCAGGTCCTCCTCGGGGACGAAACCGGTGAGCGCCACCCTGCCCTCGAGCCCCAGCTCCTCAACCAGGTCGTGGATATAGCCCTCGAATCCTCGGTTGTCCCCGCACAGCGCCAGCCGGTGCTCCCCACCCCCGGAGAGGAGGAAACGCTTGAAGCCCAGAAGCATGTTGTGCAGGTTTTTCCTGGGATCGAACCCTCCCAGGTAGAGGAAATAAGGCCTCTCCAGGCCATACCTGGCACATGTTTCCAGCACCGCTACCTCGTCCTCCGGCGGCCGGTATTCGGGACCCACGCCCTCGTACACCACGGCGATGCGCCGGCGCGGGATGCACCAGATGCGCTCCACGTCCCGCCGCGTGTTCTCCGAGACCGCCACCACCGCCCTCGCGCGCCGCGCCGCGCGCTTATGTGCCGCCATCCACCTCCACGCGGTGGGGCCAAGGTAGGGACCGCGCAGCACCAGGAGGATGAGGTCGTGCACCGTCACCACGCTGGGGGTGCGCAGGAAGGGCGTCATGTCGTGGTCGATGGCGTGAAAGAGGTCGAGCCGCGCCCCGTCAATCTCTTTCGCCATAGCCAGGTAGCCCCCCAAGGAGCCGGCAGCCCTGTATCTCTCCATGCGCATGCGGCGCCACTCCAGCCGCTCCAGCGTCTCCCGGGAAAGGAGATCCGAGGGGGGCTCGTCGATTGTTCCGAAGAGCACGAATTCATGGTCGCCGCCCGCCCGCGCGAGCACCGCCTCAACCAGGCGCGCCGTGTAGCGGCCTATGCCCCTCGTGCGGTTGATGTTGCACAGGCCGCGACCGTCCAGCCCCACCCTCACGCCGGTACCTCCCGTCGAGGAAGAGCCCGGAGGCCCCCGCGGCGACAAGCGCGATCCGGGCGACGTGTTTCGGCCACCGGCTCAGCGCCTCCCCCGTCCGCCGCCGGGCTTGAACGCCCGGAGGAAAATCAACCTTCCCCTCACGGAAAAGTAGGGTAATTTTTCCAGACGGGTGAACGGGCCCAGGTCACCCCGGTAGAGCGCCGGCAGTTTCAAGTCGGGGAGCAGGGTGGTGGCGCGCGCCTCCACCAGGCCCGATTCCTCGGTCAGGCGCGCGAGCTCGCGGGGGGAGAAGGCGCGGCGCGGCCTCGGGGTGGGCCTCTGCTCCGCTCCCCGGAAAAGCGCGTTGTGCGCCGCCAGGGCCAGAACCCCGCCGGGCTTGAGCACCCGGGCCATCTCCCCCAGCGCGGCCCCGGGATCGCCGACCCGGTCCAGGAGAAACTGCGAGGCCACGGCGTCGAAGCTCCCGTCCCGGAAGGGAAGCCGGTAGGGGTCGCCGGCCAGACGAACGTAGGCGTTCCCTTCTTCCCATTCCCGTCGCAAGGGAAGATCCGGGTTTTCCCATGCATCGTCCCCGGCCGCGCGGACGGAACCTGGAGCTTCTTCCCCCGGCCCCCGCGGCGCGAAAGAGGCCTTGCCCGGCCCGTTTCCCCCTTCGCCTGGAACCTCCGCTCCGCCTCCCTCGCCGCCTTTCCCGTCGGGTTTGGGCAGCGCGTCCGTTCCTTCCCCTTCGCGCCTTGCGCCCGTGCCCTCCGCGCAAGGCTTGAATCCCGGCATCTCTTCCCCGTCCCGTAAAACCGCATCGCCAAGGACGTCCATCCACGTCACCTCTATGCCGTGGAGGCCGCCGAGCAGGCCCGCCAGGGTGCCTTCCTCCTCGCCCACCAGCAGCACCCTGGCGCCGCGCGGAGGCGCGAGCAAGCGCGCCATCCTTCCCGCGCGGAGTTGCGCCTCCCTGCCACCTTCTCGTGGGAAGGCCGTGGCCATGAGGCTGGTGCAGAAGACATAACCCAGGGGCCTCGCGAAAAGCGCTTTCATGGCCGCTTTCTCCCAGCGGTTGGGCTGGATGCCCACGAAGAAGCTGCGCGGGATCACCCGTGCCCGGAACCCTCCGGCGGTGAGCCCCCGGTATAGGGAGAGGGGGTTCTGCTCGTTGACGTGCATGACATCGTCGTACTGGCCGCGCAGGTCCTCGGGCAGCTCGCGCCCCAGCAGCAGCCGCGCCGCGCCGCGCACCAGCGGGTAGCCCAGGCGGTAGAACCAGGTGTTGGGGCCGGTGTGCACCACCAGCCTGCCCCAGGGGCGCAGTACGCGCCCGATCTCCTCCAGGGCATGTTCGATCTCGTAAGGATGCAGGTGCTCGTAGACGTCGATCAAGAAGACCACGTCGAAGGAGCCGCGAGGAAAATCAAGCCCCTTGGCGTCGGCGAGGCGGAATTCCACCCTCTCCCGCTCCCCGGGGCCCATGGCATCGCGCCGCTCCCGGGAAAGCTCGATGGCCGCCGGCGCGTAATCTATACCTACCGCGTGGGCGCCGCGGCGCGCCGCCTCGCAGGCCAGTTCGCCCCTGCCGCACCCGATGTCCAGCACCCACCTGCCCTCGAGATCCCCCGCCGCGGCCAGCGCCTCCTCTATGCGCTCGGGGAGCGCCTCGCCACCGCTTTCCAGTAAATGGTATCCCTCGCAATCGGTGGTGAAATACTCCCGCGTGTAAAGCTCGGGTGAGACCGGTCGTGGCCTGTCCTTGCCTTCGCCGCGCATGTCCACCGTCCTTTTTGTCACCCTGGTCGCGCAGATCTCCTAGCCGACCCCGGAGCTTGACGGGACTCGCTTTTCCCGCCTTCGCGCCGCCCGCTGGGCCACGCGACTCTCTCCATCCCGCCGCTCGCCCTACAGGTACTTCTCGAACCAGGCGAACATCATATCCCACACCTCGAGGCGACCGGCGGGGTCGTTAACGCAGTGGGCTTCCTCGGGGTAGATCTTCAGCTCCGCCGTCTTTCCCATGTCCAGCATAGCCCGGTACAGGCGGCGCGCCTGGTCCACGGGGCAGAGGGGATCCTTCTCGCCGTGGATGATGAGCACCGCCGCCTGGATGCCTCCGACGAAGTTCAGAGCCGAGCGCACCGCGTATTCCTGGGGGACCTCTTCGGGGGTGCCCCCCACCATGGGAAGCAGCTCGTTCCTCAAGGCCTCCGCGGCGGGGTCGGTGGATGACGCGATGTTCTCGTACAGGCCCACGGCGTCGTAGAAACCCGCCTCCGCCACCACCGCCTTGACGCGCAGGTCGCGGGAGGCGGCGAGGACGGAGACCGCCGCGCCGTGGCTCTGCCCGTACATGCCCACGCGGTCGCCCTCCACCAGCCCCTCACCCTGGAGGTAATCGATGGCGGCGATGACGTCGTCCACCTCGCCCTTGGCCCCCTCGTGGGAGCCCTGCGACATGCCGCTCCCCCTGAAATCCGGGTTGAAGACCAGGTAGCCGCGGTCCCGGATCATCAAGGCCACGTCGCTGAAATCCCCCGCAGTGCCGAAGCCGGCGTGGTTCACGATCACGACGGGCCAGGGGCCGCTCCCCTCCCGGGGGCGGAACAGGAGGCCGGAGACGGTGATCCCGCCGCTGCTCGCGTAGAAGACCCTCTCCGCGACTTTCTCCATCACCGCCATGGCCTCGTAGGCGCGGTTGATCAACCCGTCGGCGCGCTTGAAGTCCCCCTGGTTATAGGCGTCCAGCGCCTCCATCCACCTCGCCCGCGCCTCGCGGACGTCGTAGCCCTCTCCGGCCTTCTGGGCGATCTCGTTGGCGCACGCCAGCCCGCGCACCGTGACGCTCGCCTGGTCGACAATGCGGCCGAGCACGCAGCCGCAGCCGCCCACCAGCGTCCCCGCCGCGAGGATCACCACCGTCACCGCCAGGGCTTTGAGCGCCGTCCTATAACGCATACGCATCTCCATGTCCCGTGCTCGCTGGGCGCCGCGGCGTTTTCCCTGCGCCGAGGCAGGCCGGGTTCCGGCCGGGAACAGGAACGCCCCCGGAACCGCGCCGCGAGCCCGTGCCTATACCGTAAGCCACTCGTTCAACTCCCGTAAACCCGAACGCGTCAGCGCGCGCCCGCCGAAAGCCGATACCACGTATAAGATCGTCAAGGCCGCCGCGGATATCAAGGCGTACAAGGTGGCCGTCATGAAGGTGTCCCGCCCAGACACCAGGGTGACGTGCAGGAGGAGGGCGGCGGCGTACAGGGCCCCCAGGATGAGCGTGGGCGGCCCTGCGAAGCGCAGAATATTCACGCGATGATCCAGGGCGCGCGAGAGGCGCTGCGAGAGGAGCAGGAAGACAACCGCCTCGCTCAAGAGCACCGCCAGCGCCGCTCCCGTGTACCCCCAGAAGGAGATGGCCACGGCCCCCACCGCCGCCTTGAAGGGCAGGCCGATGAGCACCACGGCAGTGACCGTCTTCTGGCGGTCGATGACGATGAAAAAGGGGAAGCTCACCGCAGTCATGAAGGTAAAACACATCGCCCCCATGGTGAGCCAGGTGGCATGCCACGCCAGTATGAAATCGTGCTTCTGCAACAGCAGCACCGGCCTCGCCAGCACGGGGACGATCACCACCAGCGGCACCACCAGCATCCAGGCGTAATAGATGAGGCGTTCCCATAATTTACCAAGTCGCTCGGGATGCTTGCCGCCCACCTTGGACACCGCCGGGAGCACTGCCATGTTCAGCGCCAGGGTGAGGAAGACGAAGGCCTTGGCGAACATCCCCGCCGCGCCGTATAATCCGACCTCCGCGTCTCCGCGCAGCCAGGAGAGGATGGGGATGTCTATTCCGGCGTAAACCGTGACCCCCGCCGCCACCACCGCCAGCGGCCAGGCGCTGGCCATGAGGTAGCGCCACAGGGGTCCGTCCATGGTGAAGGGACCGGCCTTGAAAACGGCGCCGGGGTCCTCGGGCGGCGGGGAAACGGGGCCGCCGCTCCCGGCGGCTTCCCCTCCAGCCTGCCCGGCCTCATCTCCCTCCGCCAGGCCGGCGTAGGAATAGTCGGCCAGCAACGCCTCCACGGCCGTCTCGCCCGTGGGCTCGGGAACGTGGGTGACCGTCTCCGCCACCGCCATGCCGTCTATCCCCGCCGCCTCCAGGACCACGCGGCGCAGCGCGACGTGGTAGGCGAGGTAGAGGTGGAATACGGAATAGACGATGGTGACGATATAGATGAGTACCAGGTATATCAGCACCCCGGGGAGGTCGGCCAGGACCACGTAGATCGACATGCCCACCTTCATGATCCCCATGATGAGATAAACCAGGGCCACCGTCCCCAGCCGCTCCAGGGCGATGAAGTTCTCGCACAGGGAGTTGGAGAAGGGCTGCTCGATGAGGAGGCAGAAGGCGACGGTGAAGACCACCCAGAACTTATCCCCCGACAACCCCTCTCCGCCCTGCAGCGCCAGGCTGACGAGGTTGGTTATCATGAGCAACCCGAACGCCGCCAGGCCCAGCAGGAAGCGGAGGGAGGCTACGTTGGAGAAATAGCGCCGCAGCCTGGAGTTATCCTGGGAGGCGTCGCGGATGGATATGTTGCCGATGCCGAAATCCGGTATGACCTGGAAGATGGTGTAAAGCGTGAACGCGTAGGTATAGATGCCCGCCTTCTCCGGCCCCAGGTTGCGGTTTATGACGATGGCGAGGATGAAGGTGAGCCCGGAGGTCACCACCCTCGCGCCCACCAGCGCCGCGGTGTTCCTGGAAAGCCGTCCCACTCGCTCCATCTTCGCCCCCTCGACCGGATCAGGCCTCCCGTTACGGAAGGGTCGCCCCCGCGTAAACTCTCCGCTTCACAAAGAAAATCCGGGCTTCCCGCGCATTCTCCCGGCTTCTTTCCGGCGCGGACGCCCGGGCCCGGACGGTTTCTACTCCCAGTCTATCCCATCTTCGTCCCCGGTCGTGGGCTTCGGCCCCTTACCCCTTCCCCTCCGGGCGGACCTGCCCTCTCCCCGGGAGGCAAGGCGAAACCGCCTTTTTTCGGGGAGTTTGAACTCCTCCGGCGCCTCCGCCCTTTCCGGTCCCTTTCCATCCGATGCCAACGGTCCTACCGCTTCCGTTCCTGCCACCGGAGTCGCCGGTCCTGTCCCGGTCGCCCGCGCGTCCGTCTCCATGGACGAAACGTTTCCGGTCACGTCCGCATCTTTCTCGTCCTTCCGGGCCGGCGGGGACAGCCGGGCGCCGGCCTCCGCAAGCATGCGGCGCAGGCGTTCCTGCGCCTCCGCCTCGCCGATGGAGGCGAATTCGCCTTCGCGGCGCATCATCCTGATGATGGTGCCGGTTATCTCCCGCGCGCTATCCTCGCCAATGGCGTAACGCTGCAGGAAAGCGAGGTAATACGAGGTAATAGCCGCGGTCGCGGACTCCCTCACGTCGGGCTTGTCGGAGGTAAGGCCCCTGAGCCAGGTCTTGGGGATGGGCTCTCCTTTCTCGCCCTTGCGGCGGAATTCCTCCATGACCCTTTCCCTGGCCTGCGCCTCGTCCTCGCCCACGGCGGCGGGAGCGGTCTCGGGTGCGGTCCTCTTTGTCTCCTCGCCTTCCTTGCCTGGCGAAGGGGCCGCTGCGCTTGCGGCCTTGCCGGACCTGCGCGCCTTAACCGCCCGTGGCACCTCCTCCGGCACGGCCCCGGAAGCCGTTTCCCGCCTTCCACCGAAAGCCGCTCCGCCCACGGTTTCCCCGGCGACTTCTCTTTCCGTGCCCGCGGCCAGGGCATCTTCCCGCGCCGGCGCCGGTTCCTGCTTTCGGTAGGTGGGCGCCGCCTCGCTCGCGGGCCTTATCTCTCGCGAGGAAAGCGCGCCTTGCGCCGCGACCGTTCCCCGCGCCGCCGCGGACCTCCGCGCTTCCTTCGCCGCCGCTGGAGGGGCGGGTGGAGCCTCCTCCGTCGCCCGCGGTGGTTTGACCTTCTTCTCCCTTCTTCCCTCGCGGACCATGGCGGGTTCGGGAGGCTTCTCTCCCTTTCCGGGTACGCGTTCGCGTCCCTTTACCTTCACGTTCGCCAGCGTTACCCCCATGGGCACCACGCCCATGCGCTCCAGGCCGTGCATAACCTCCTCGGCCACCTTGCGCGTGCAGCGCTCGGAGTCTATCGCCACCAGCAGTCCGCCGGCCGCCGAGGAGAGCACCGCGGCGTCCATGGAGCCCTGCAGTGCGGGCGCGTATACCACCACCTGGTCGAAGACCCCCTCCTGCTCCCTGAGCTCCTCGGCGAAGGCCGGGCTCGATACCAGGTCGGTGGACCTCTCGCTTCTCGCTCCCGCGGGCAGCAGGAAGAGATTGGAAATGCCGGTTTCCACGATCCTTCCCCGCGGGTCCTCTCCCTTTTCCAGGACCTCGGAAAGGCCGGGGCGCCCCTCCTTGCCGAGCAGGCGCGAAAGCGCGCGGTCCCGGAGGTCTCCGTCGATGAGCAAAGTCTTGCGGCCGGTGTTGGCTACGCTCATGGCCAGGTTGGCCGCCACGGCCGGGGCGGCGGGAAAGGGCACCGCCGGCGCCACGACCAGGGAACCGCTCTCCTCGCGAAGCGACAACATGACCCCTGAGCGCAGCTCGGCATAGGCCTCCCAGGTGAGCGAGCCCGCGCCGAAGGCGTTGAGCAGATCTTCCGGAGCGGCTCCCTTGACCTTTGGGAGCACCCCCAGCACCGGGAGGCCGAGGGATTCCTCCGCCTCGCGCGTGGAGCGGAAGTGGGGGTCGAAGTACTCTATGAGCACCACCAGCACCAATCCCAGCACCAGGCCCACGAAAACGCCCAGACCGAGATAGGCCATGGGCTTGGGTTGGGTCGGCTTCTCGGGGACCACCGCCTTGTTGGTGAAGACGATGTTCCCGTTGAGCAGGAGGTTCTTGAAGCCCTCGTCGAAAAACTCGTTCGCCTCGCTTTTCAGGGTCATGAGCACCATGGTCTCGCCCCAGGCGTTGGCGATGTCGGTGACCCGGGTCGGGCTCCCGTCGGTGAAGGTTATCTTCACCGAGGTCGAGTTGGCCTCGGGCATCGCGCTCACCTTCTTGACCAGCTCTTCAGGGCTCAGCTCTATTCCCTGGTTGGCGAGCCTCCTGCTCACCAGCTCCGCCACCTGGATGCTCTCGGCGAAGTTGGATATGGAGGGGGTCAGCGCCACGTAGGCGCCCTGGGTCATGGCGTCGGGGAGGCCCGTTGTCCGGTTGATGGGGGCGGTCGCCGAGATGGCGATCTCCACCTTGTAAACCGGTTTCTGCACCTGGCCGATCACCGCCGCCGCCAGCGCCGACACCAGCAGTATGGCGATGACCACCCAGAGCCTCTTGAGGATGGCCGCTCCTATATCCTGAAGTCTCATTCCATAACCTTTCTCCCGGGTTGGCGCGCGAAGACGCCCGTGCCTTTCGCCCTGCGGGATTTGATGCCCCCTGGGACGTTCCTCTGCTCGACAAAGTTTCACTAATTATAGCAGTATATCGGCCGCGGACCGGGAGAAGGTAAGGGTGCTCGTTTCCTCTATGCCTCGCGCTTCGGAAACCGGTCCTGGCGCCTTTTTCCGGATCGAAACCCTGGGAGATCACCTCTCTCCCTTTATGGTTTTTCTCCCGGAATTGCGTCAGGCTTGGGGGTCTGGGCCTAGGGATCAGGGCTGGCCATAGGCCTAAGGCATGGGAGCCAGGGCTATCGGCCAATTCAAGCGGTTATAGGGCTGCTTTTTCTCATATGCTAAGCAGATTGGCGGCAGGCGGAGATATTGAGGATTATGGTTCTTCTCCTGGAAGTGCGGGTAGAAAAGACGGTCGGGCTCCTCGCTGGCCGAGAGATAACCGTTGGTTGAGATACCGGCATGGGGTTGAATAAGAGGCGAAGCCTATCGCCTATACTTTACGGCGAAGGGTCTCTCTTTTTGCTCTTGCCGGAAGTCGCCTTTCTCAACGGGATGATGGGGCGACCTCCGGCCTTTCCGGCCTGGGAAGCGCCTGGCACTGGTCACGGCAACGGCTCACGCCCGGGTTGTCGAGTTGCGGCGGAGTGCCGCCTTCCCCCGGGGAAAACGTTTCGACCGCCTCGCCAACGGCTTCCGCGCTTTGCGGCGGGGGCTTCTTGTCCGATAATGGTGACGAGCCGCGTCTGGGGGCTTTGGTTCATCCATTGCGCGGCCGATTAACCCACTACGAAGATACAGAAGGCGCGAGCGCGCCGGAGGGCATGGCGAAAGGAGAGGGGAAGATGGATGTGGAGCGCTACCTGAAGCTTGTCAAGGGCTATTCATTCCTGGCTCGCAACATACTCGCGGGGAAAGTCACCAACGCCGTCCTCGACCTCCTCGCCTTCCTGGATTACCGCTTGCTCATGATCCTCTCCATGTGGCACCCGGACCAGGCCACGCGGCTGAAGCTGCTGCGCAAGCGGGGGGTGAACATCTCCGAGAAGGCGTGGGTGGACCTCGGGGTGTGGATCGAGATGACCACCCCGCAATCGGTGGTGATAGAGGATTACGCCAAGCTGGCCTACGGGGTGATCATCTACGCCCACGACGCCGCCGTGAACTCCGTTGCCGATCTGCCCATGCGCGTGCAGACCACCACCATAGGCTACAACTCTGCCATAGGGGCTCGCTCCATCATCATGCCCGGGGTCACGGTAGGAGAGCACTGCGGCGTGGTGCCGGGTTCGGTGGTTACCAAGGACGTGCCCGACCACACGGTGGTGGGGGGAGTGCCGGCTGAGAAGCTCTTCTCAAGCGAGGAGCTCGGCCTTGCCTGGCAGGCGGACGTGCTGGCGCGGCCCCATCTCTACTACGACCATCCCAACCCGGGCAGGGCCCCCTCCACCCCCTTCGACCACCTCCTGAACTGGCGCGAAAGCGGGGTTAAGGTGCATGACTACACCGAGCTGCGCACCGGCACCCCCTTCGACTATATTCTCGACGCCAAGCAGAGGAAAAAGAAAGCGGGTTGAGCGCGGCGGAGGACGGCAAGAGGGAAGCTTTATACGACGGAGTTTCATTCTTATCCAAGCTCGTATTCCGGGCATCAGGCGGATGTCGGAGAAAGGGGAGTCTTGTACGACGAAGGGTACTACCTGTACCGGGAATCGACGCGTGATTTCAGGATCGAGGCGGGGCTGCTCTTTCGCCTGCTCTCGCCCCGGCCCGGCCACCGCGTCCTGGAGGTGGGATGCGGCGGGGGCGCGCTTCTCTCCTTCCTGGAATCCAGGGGCTTCGAAGCCGTGGGTGTGGACATCTCCGATGAGGCGGTGAGGCTGGCGGCACGCGCGGCTCCCCGCAGTCGAGTGGTGCGGGCCGACGCTTCGGAACTCCCCTTCGAGGACGCTTCCTTCGAGCGCCTGGTGAGCCACCACCTGGTGGAGCACCTGCCCGACCTGCCCGCCGCGCTTGCGGAGTGGAAAAGGGTGCTCGCGCCCGGGGGGCAAATGGTGATATGCACTCCCAACCGCCTCTACCCCAGCCCGCGCATCTTCGACGACCCGAGCCACCTGCGCGTGTACGACCGGCGCGAGCTCGAGGAGGCGGTGGCGGGGACGGGCTTCGAGGTGAAGAAATCATTTACCATATTCCCCCATCTAGGGAAGGACAGGATAAGCGTGTACTTGGGGGTGCCCTTGTACCGCCTTTTCGTTTCCCTGCCTTATTTCAGCGAACGGGGGCGCAGCATCATGCTGGCGGCCACGGCGCCATGAGACGGGAAGGACTTATGAGAAGATGGCGTTCCGAACACGCGCGGCTTTAAGTCACGGGGGCCCATTCTGCTCAGAGACAGAGGCGCCTTCTTAATGCACACCGGGAAGGACTTGGGCGAACTCGACGTCCAGATGTCCGCCGTGGTCTAGACGGAGGGCTGCCTGAATGGATAGCGTGTGATGGCGTGACGGACATGGATGGCTTTGGGGACCGGGAGCTCGTTCCGATCTGAGATGGTAAGGCTTTGTTAGGGTAAGGCGGGAAGTACGTGGGCGAACCCGACGTCCAGGTGTCCGCCGTGATCCGAACGGAGGGCCGGGTGAAGGCATGGCCGAGCACAGGCTGCTGATCGTCAACCACGCGGTGGAGATGGGGGGCGCGGAGCGGGTGCTGCTGCGCTTCCTCGACGCCATGGACCGGGACCTCTTTGAACCAGCTCTCGCCTGCCCCCACCCCGGACCCCTGGTGGAAGCCGCCGGGGAGCGCGGCATCACGGTCCACCTTGGGTTCCCCGCCCCGCGCCTCCTCGAGGTGCGCAGGAAATCCCTGGGAGGAGGCCGCCTTTCGCGCCTTGCCTATCCCATCGATACCATGCGGACGGCGTCCACCCTGGCCCGCCTGGTGCGCGCGGAAGGATACGACCTCGTGCTGACAAACAGCGCGAAGGCCGATATCTACGGCAGCCTGGCGGGGAGGCTGGCGGGAAAACCGGTGGTCTGGCGCCTGCATGACATCGTGGACTACGACGCCTTCAGCCGCCTGAACGTCCTGCTCTTCAGCGGCTTCGCCACCCTTTTCGCCGCTCGGGTGCTGGCGGTATCCGGCGCGGTGCGCGATGCCCTCGCGGCCCGTGGCGTGCGCGAGGAAAAGATCGCGGTGGTGTATAACGGCATCGACGTCAAGGGACTGGCCTCCGCCCATAACCGCGACTCCTCCAGGAAAAAGCTGGCGGAGGAGTTCGGGATCGAGGTCGGCGCGCCCCTCGCCGGGCTGGTGGGACGGCTGGTGGACTGGAAAGGCCCCGACCGCTTCCTCTCTGCCGCTGCCGAGGTGGCGCGGGAGCTTCCCGAGGCGCGCTTCCTTCTGGTCGGAGACGCCATCTTCGGGGAAGCCTCCTACGTGGACGATCTCAAGGAGCAGGCGCTGCGCCTTGGCCTTGGCGGAAAAGCGGTCTTCACCGGCTTCCGCGAGGACGCGTTGGAGATCACGGCGGGCCTGGACGCGCTGGTGCACGCCTCTCTCCTTCCCGACCCACTGCCCACGGTGCTCATCGAGGCCATGGCCCTGGGGGTGCCGGTGGTGGGCTCCGATGCGGGAGGGGTGCGCGAGATAATCGAGGACGGGGTGACCGGAATGGTGGTGCCTCCCGGCGACGTCGCGGCCATGGCGCGGGCTATGCTGCGCCTGCTGTCTGATCCTGACGGGGCAAGGTCGATGGGAGAGGCCGGGAGAGAGCGGGCCCTGCGCGCCTTCGAGATCGGGCGCCAGTGCCGCCTGCTGGAGGGGGAACTCCTGG
Organism: Actinomycetota bacterium; assembly: GCA_013178005.1. GTDB lineage: Bacteria > Actinomycetota > Geothermincolia > Geothermincolales > RBG-13-55-18 > Solincola_B. The sequence goes on along the minus strand of JABLXL010000004.1, from coordinate 38,664 downwards.
CGGTGCTGGGCGCGCAAAAGGGAAAAGGGAGCAGGGGGGCGACATGATGGCAGGGTGTTGCTCCGAAGGAAATATGGTAGTTATCGAGTATTTAAGATGCGCGCTAAGTCAGGAGTGGGGGGCGGACGCCGCTGGGAGAGAGGCGCGGATTCCGGTCCAGAGCGGGAGATGGTATTTTATGGTTGCAGAAGAAGCGGCGCCGAGGCGGGAGTGTGGGGGGCGGACGCCGCTGGGAAAGAGGCGCGGATTCCGGTCCAGGGTGGAAGATGGTAATTTATGGTTGCAGGGGAGGCGGCGAGAAGTCGGGAGCGGAGGAACGAACGCCTCCGGGAAAGAGGCATGAGGCCTGATATAGAGCGGAAGTGGGATGATCGTGGCTGAACGGGAGGCCGAGTGAAGGTCGGAGTGGAGGGGCGGACGCTGCAGGGGGAACGCTACGGGGTGGCGCGCTACCTGGTGAACCTGCTGCGCCACCTGGTGGAGCTGGACGAGGACGACGAGTATCTCGTCTATCTCTCCCGCCCCACGGAGCCCCTGGGGTTCGAGTCATCCAGGATGGAGCTCAAGGTGCTCGGGCGCGCCCCGGGCCTGACCTGGCGGCACCTGCGGCTGCCCCTGGCCATGCGAAGGGACCGGGTGGACCTTCACTTCTCGCCCTCCTATTTCCTGCCCCTTATCAAGGTGTGCCCCTCGGTGGTGGTGGTGCACGACATCACCTTCAAGGTCCACCCCGAGTGGTTCGCTGCGGACCGGCGTTTCCGCTTCGACGACCTCTTCTGGCGCGAGGTCAAGCGGGCGGAGCGCATCGTCACCGTGAGCGAGCATTCCCGTGGCGACATCGTGAGGGTGCTGGGCGTCGATCCCTCGCGGGTCTCGGTCATATACGAGGCGGCCGACCCCTATTTCCGCCCCGTCGAGGACGAGTACGAGTTGGCGAAGATCCGCGAGCGATACGGGTTCGCGCCCGGCTTCCTGTTCACCGCGGGCGCCATCCACACCCGGAGGAACCTGGAACGCCTGATAGAGGCGGTGTCCGAGGCGGGACGTATGCTGGGACGCGAGCTGGAGCTCCTCATCCTGGGCACCCCCGCTCCCTTCACCCCTCCCGTGGACCTCTGGGGCACGGCGCGGCGCTGCGGCATGGAGGAGAGGGTCAAGCACGTGCAATACGTGCCGGAAAAAGACCTGCTGCTCCTCTACAACGCCTGCGGGGCCTTCGTGTACCCGTCGCTTTACGAGGGCTTCGGCCTCCCGGTGATCGAGGCCATGGCCTGCGGCACCCCGGTGGCCTGCTCCAACGTCACCTCCCTTCCGGAGGTCGCGGGTGACGCCGCCCTCTATTTCGACCCCTGCAGCGTGGGAGAGATGGCGGAGGCCATCGCCCGCCTGGCGGAAGACGCGGAGCTCCGGGGGGAGCTATCGCAAGCGGGTTTGAGGCGGGCGGCTTCCTTTTCCTGGAGGAAGGCCGCGGAGGAGACGCGGCAGGTTTTCGCCGAGGCGCTGGGATGAAGGATAAACCCGGTGGTAAGTTGTAAAGAGATCGCGTTCGGAAAGGCGGTGGACGGACATGTCTCAGGTGAAGGAAGCGGGGGAATACCGGCCGCGGGTCAGCGCGGTCATCCCCAACTGGCACCGCAAGAACGACCTGCGCGAGGCGCTGCTGGCCATCAAGGCGCAGACCTACCCGGTGGAGGAGATAATAGTAGTTGACAATAATTCCCAGGATGGCACCCGGGAGATGATCGAGGAGGAGTTTCCCGAGGTGATGTTCATCCAGTCCCCACACAACATAGTGATCCAGGCTTTGAACATCGGGGCCAAGACCGCCTCCGGCGACATCATCCTCCACCAGGACAACGACGGCGTGCTGGCTCCCGACGCCGTGGAGCGCATGGTCAAGGTGTTCGCCTCCGACCCGCGCATCGCCGTGGTGCATTCCAAGAACCTCTACTACGACACCGGGGAGGTATTCGACCCCATGCGATGGTTCACCGCCGAGGAGCACGCCTCGGAGGGAGTTTTCGACGTGCCCAGCTTCCACGGGAACGGGGCCATGATAAGGCGCGACGTCCTGGAGGAGATCGATTACATCGAGCCCGAGATCCAGCTCTACCAGTTCGAGCGCAACATCTCCGCCAAGGCCATCGACCGCGGATACCGCATCGTCTACCATCCAGGCTCCGTCATCCGCCACAAGATATCGCGCGAGGTGCGCAACCCAGGGCACCGCCTGTATATCACCATGACCGGCGGTTGGTGGTACCTGGCGCGCTTCTACCCGGTGGGGAAAGCGCTGGAGAAATCCCTCTACTACCTGGTTTTCTTCGTGCTCTATTCCATAAAGCACCACACCTGGCGCGATTTTTTCCGGGGCATCCTCGACACCTTGTTGGGGCTCCCGCAGGTGCTGCGCGGACGTCGGGTGGTATCGCGCGAGACGGTGCGCAAGCTGGAGAGCAAGCCCTACGAGACCTCCATGATCCTCTACGGGTCCTGGGACACGGTGAAAAAATGGCTGGCCTCGAAGAGGGAAAAGGGCGCGACCCGGTGAGCAACCTTCGCGGCCTGAAGCGGTTTAGAATAGGTGGGGAGGAGGACCAACGTTATGGATACCGCGTCTGTCCGGGAGGGCGATGCCTCTGGAGCCTTTATGAATAATGGGGAGGTGGTCCCCCTCTGGCCAGAACGGGGAGTCGGGCGTATTACGATACCTTAGAAGCCGTTTAGAATAGCGGGGAGGGGGATCAACCCCGGCAACGAGGGGACACAAGGAGGTTGAGAAGATGAGCGAAGGCGCCGTGGCGCACCTGCTGGAGGACCTTAGGCTGGCGGCCAAGCGGAAGGGGATCGGGGGCCTTTTCCGGGACATCTTCCTCCATCCCGGGAACCAGGCCATCGCCCTCTACCGCATCTACCGCATGCTCTACCTCAAGGGCCATATCAACCTGGCCTTCCTCGGGTACCGCCTCAACTACCTGCTCTGCGGGGTGGAGATCCACCCCGATGCCGACATCGGGCCCGACTTTCACCTCGACCACCCAGTGGCCACCCTCATCGGAAGGCAGACCCGTATCGGTAGGGGGGTGCGAATCTACTCGCACGTGGCGGTCGGGGCGGTCGGCCTCCCCGAGAACAAGCCCTTCATGGATATCCGCGATTACGTGCAGATCTACCACGGGGCCATGGTGGGCGGCAGCGCCACCATAGGCGAATACGCCCAGATCGGCCTCAACGCCGTGGTCTGGGACATGGACGTTCCGCCATATTCGGTGGTGGTGGGAAACCCGGCGCGCGTCATCCGCGTGGAGGGCAGGAAGGTCAACCCGGACGATTACAAGGGCTACAAGTACGACCCCTCCCACTTCCACGGGCCACCGCCTGAACACGACCCCTCCAAGGAGCCCGAACGCACCGAGTCCTGGATCGACCCCGCATCCTACCTGAAGAAATGATGGCTACAGAGGGCGTTTGAGAGCGCGGGTGGATCGCGGCATGTTTCCGGGCCCGCAGGCGAAGGGCCGCCTCGGTTTACCGGATCAGCCTCTTCCCCGGCTTCCGCTAAACCCATAGCAGGACCGGTAAACGGTCCGGACTTGCGCTCATCTCGCGGCGCTGCGCCGGTCCAGGTAGTCCTCCACCGCCATCTTGAGGGTGGTCGCGGCCAGCAGGGCACAGTGACGGCTCTCCTCAGGCAGATCCCCCAGGGCGTTGAGGACGTCCTCTTGCTCTATCTCCAGGCAGTAGTGGATGTTCTTCCCTTTCGCCAGCTCCGTCACCATGCTCCCGCAGGCGATGGAGGTCCCGCAACCGTCGGTCCAGAAGTTCGCTTGCTCCACCCGGTTTCCCTCCACCTTGAGCCAGATCTCCATGGTGTCGCCGCAGGGACCGGTGAACCTCGCCCACCCGTCGGCCCCGGGAAGGACCCCGACGTTGCGGGGGTTCATGGCATGGTCGATGACCGTCTCGGTATAGATCTCCCGCATCTCCGCGTCTATCTCTTCCTGCAGCTTCTCCAGCGGGTCGTCCATCCTCATCTCCTCCATCTCTCGCGGCGCGACTCAACCGCGTCCTCCGTGCCAGCGATGCCTGCCCGCGCCGGAGCCTGCCCTTGACACCTTTGGCTCTACTACTCCGCTCCGGGCAAGCCGGTTTCCGCCACCGCGCGGCGAAACATATCCCGCCAACTTGATCAGCAGCCTGGAAAGGGCCGGCAGCAACGCCGCCACGGCCACCGCCTTCTCCCTCGGGGTGAGGGCGGGCACCTTCGGCCTCACCGCCGGTCCCGGCACCCTCGACGTAGATCGAGCCGGCGCCCCGACACCCTGCCGAGGCGCGGGAAGGACCTCGTACTCGTATATGGCGGCCTGCGGACACTCGTCGCGGCAAGCGCCGCAGGAGTTGCACAGATCCCGGTCTATCTTGGCCACGTTTCCACTGATGGATAGGGCTCCTGTTGGGCAGCGTTCGACGCAAAGGCCGCAGCCCGTGCACGCGTCCTCGTCTATCTCGTACATGGAGCGCTCCTTCCCGCGCCCGCGCCGCCTAGTGGTCGCAGACGTTGTCGCCAAGCTCAAGGGTGCCGGCAAGGTAGTCCTTGACCAACCGCAGCGGCTCTGCCTGCGGCGCCCCGCATAGCACTCTGACCCCGCTCTCCGCGAAGATCTGCTGCGCCCTGGCGCCCATGCCCCCGGCGATGACCGTCCTCACGCCTTTCTCCGCCAGCCAGCGCGGCAGCAGGCCTGGCTCGTGGGGCGGCGCCGCGCATACCTCCCTGACCCTGGGCTCGCCACCGTCACCAGTCTCCACAAGCGTGAACTGCTCGCAGTGGCCGAAGTGAGCGCACAGCATCCCATTCTCCGTTGGAATGGCTATTATTTCCATTCCATCCTCCTTCCCGTGCTCTCCAACCGGGGTCTCCCCGGCATCCGTATCCACCCACGCCGGTGCCGCGGCATCGCTTGCCGCTACGTCATCCCCCCAGAGGTCAAGGCGATGACTCTGTCCACCATCCCGTCGAGCGTGCCCGCCACGCCGTCCAGGTCCTTGTAGTGGCCTTTCTTCGCTCCCCCGCGGTCCGCCCAGGCCGCAAACCCGCCGTCCAGGGGAAGCGAGGCCAGCAATTCGACGCGCATCCTCTCGGCCATGCCCTTCGCGCCGTCCCTGCCGAAGATATCGATCCGCTCTCCGCAATGGGGGCAGACCATGCCACTCATGTTCTCCACTAAGCCGAGCAACCTCATCCCGATGCGCCGGCAGAAGGCGATGGACTTGCGCACGTCGGCCATGGCCAGCTCCTGGGGGGTGGTTACGATGAGGCCATAAGCGTCGGGGATGAGCTGCGCCACGCTCAGGGGCTCGTCGCCGGTCCCGGGCGGGGAGTCAATGACGAGGTAGTCGAGCTCCCCCCAGTGAATGTCCTCCATGAACTGGCGGATGGCGGTCATCTTCAGGGGACCCCTCCAGATCACCGCGCCGTCCTGATCCTCCAGGAAAAGGCCGATGGAGATGACCTTGAGGTTGTTTCCCACCTCGGCGGGGAAGATGCCGGTCTCGTCGCCCATCACCCGCAGGCCCTCGATGCCGAATATCACCGGGATGCTGGGCCCGTGGAAGTCAACGTCCATGACCCCCACCCGGAAACCCCGCTCCGCCAGGCCCAGGGCCAGGGTGGCGGCGATAGAGCTCTTACCCACCCCGCCCTTGCCGCTGAGCACCATTATCTTCTTCTTCACGTCGGCGAAATTGGGGTGTCGCCCCGCCTCCGCCCCGCCTCCGCAATCGCCTTTACATGTCGCCAATGTCCTTCACTGCTCCTTTCCCGCCTTCCCGCGGCCGTAAACGGCTCACCCGGAGCGGCCGCCTCCAGTCGTTCGTTCTGTCCAACTCTCTATATCTCAATTCCTCAAGGGTCAATCCCTCTAATGAAAAGCAATGAGAGTGCGCCTCCGCCGCGTCGGGCAGTTTTCGCCTTTGCCCCTCTGATGAGGGAAGGAGTAGCGTCCTGGAACGCAGCCACACGTCTCCGCGAGAGGTCGCCGCTCGTGCTTATGGCCCATCGCTTATCCGGCCTTTTCCTCGAAAGGGCCGCCACGCCGTGGCGGGTGGACCCGGCCATGGTCGTCCTCGAGCCTTCCGCGCAGGTATTCCTCCACGGCTCTTTCCACCTCAACCTCCGGCGTGGTCACGGGAAGCACGTCCCTCCTCAACAACCCCACGTACGCGTTCTCGCCCATACCGCCGCAGATGACCACGCGCACGTCCGGAAGCAGGCGCTCGACGAGCTCCCAGCATCCCGCCTGTGTATCTTCCTCGTCGCGTGAACAGCCTTCCCGGTTCGCCCTCACTTCCCAGTCCAGCACTTTTCCTTTCCTCACCGTGTACACAGCGAACATGGGCGCGGACCCGAAGTGGTCTGCGATTCTCTTCCCATCCAGAGTGGCCACGGCCACCTTGTGTTCACGGTCTAGGATCATCCCTCTCTTCTCTCCTTCCCACGCCATCTTCTCCATTTCGGCTCCAGCCAGAGATAGGCGCCGGATACCGCCGAGCCCAACCCTGAGTATTTATTCAGTTTTCTCAGCGTCCTTTTCCTCGGCATATCCGCCTCCCGTGATCTCGCCATGGCGGGCTCTCTTTTCCGCCTCCGTTTAACGATTATAGTACATTATTAGCATATGTCTAGTATGTAGATCGAAAGCCGGCGGTTTTGCATGGGGTATTATCCCCGCCCTCCCACGAAAGGCCTGCGTGCTTTCCTCCCACCGTCCATCGTTTCGCCACGAACACAACGTGGGCGACGATACGCAATGGCTGTCGAAATGCCCGGACGTTATTCAGCGATAGTCGCCTCCTATAATAACCTCGCGGTCGAAGAAATGTTGCTTTACATATGCTCATTATGTTGTTATCATAAGTTATGGGCAAATGCCTTATTATTAGCGCGGCCCGGAGCCGCGGAGAGATGGAGGTGATGGGATTGCCCGGATTCGGAGGAAGAGGAAGAGGGGGCGGCCGACCGGCGGGCGGGCGCGGCCTCGGGGGCACCACGGTTTGCCGCTGCCCGAGATGCGGCCATACCGAGCCGCATACGCGGGGCGTCCCCTGTTTCACCAGGACGTGCCCCAAGTGCGGCACGCGCATGGCGGGAGCCAACTGTTGAGAGGAACTCGGAATAACGGCGACCCAAGATGCGGTTATACCGAGCCGCATACGCGGGGCGTCCCCTGTTTCACCAGGACGTGCCCCAAGTGCGGCACGCGCATGGCGGGAGCCAATGGTTGAGAAAACCCATGAAAAGAGCCACATGGCTCGGAAAAAGGAGGGATTGGCATGGGATACGGACATCGCAACATGTACTACCTGACCGGGCAGCCGGGCTGGATGAGGCTAGGCTACAGCCCAGGCTGGGTAGGGAGGAGCCGCAGCGGCCTGGGGCCCTGCGCGGAGTACATCCTCACCGGCAGGTGGCCGGCGACGGCCGCGCCTTTCGTGCCCCCCGCGGCCCAGGCCGGTTTCGGGAGCGAGCTGGAGCTGTTGAAGGCGCAGGCGGAGAGGATGGAACAGACCCTGGCGCAGATCAGGGAGCGCATCGACAAGCTGGAAAAGGAAGGGAGCTGAGATGAAGGCCGCCATATCCAGCGCCGGGCCCGGCCTCGACAGCGGGGTAGACCCCCGCTTCGGGCGCTGCGCTTACCTCATCTTCTACGATATGGACAGCGGCGCATGGGAGGCCGTGCCCAATGCCAACCGTGACGCGGGCGGAGGGGCCGGCATCCGCACCGCCCAGATGGTCATCGACCGGGGAGCGGGCGCGGTGGTGACCGGCAACATCGGCCCCAACGCCATGCAGGTCCTCTCGGGACAGGTCAAGGTGCATACCGGCTTCCAGGGCACCGTCAGCGAGGCCGTTCAGGCCCTCAAGGAAGGCAGGCTCTCTGAAACCGCCTCCGCCACCGTGAGTGACCATGCCGGCATGGCTGGCGGCCCCGCCACCGGCGGAGCGGCGCCCGGCCCGGGACCCGGCATGCCAGGCGGCATGGGCATGGGCGGAGGCATGGGCATGGGCGGGATGCCCGGTCCGGCCGGCGGTCCCGGAGGAACCTGGCGCGGAGGACGCGGTCGCGGCGGCTGCGGCAGGGGAGGCGGCAGGGGAGCGGGACGGTGGTGATCGCCGTCGCCGCCGGCAAGGGCGGCACGGGCAAGACCCTGGTCGCGGTCAACCTGGCCCTCGCGCTGCAGCGGTACGGGATCGAGACCACGCTCGTGGACGCGGACGTCGAGGAGCCCAACGACCACCTCTTCGTCAAGCCCGCCATCTCCACCCGCAAGGAGGTCACCGTGGCCATACCCCGCGTCGACGAGGAGCTTTGCGACCGCTGTGGCGAATGCTCGACTTTCTGCGCCTACGGGGCCCTGGCCACCACGCCGGACCGCGTGATCGTCTTCGACGACCTCTGCCACGGCTGCGGGGGATGCGCCCTCGTCTGCCCCGCCGGGGCGATAAGCGAGGTGGAGCGGGTCATCGGGACGATAGAAGAAGGCCGCACCCCAGAGGGCATGGCCTTCATGCGCGGCCTGCTGGAGATAGGCGAGCCCAAGGCCACCCCTATCATCTCCGCCATGAAGGAAAGCCTCGACCCCGCCGTGGTGAACGTCGTCGACTGCGGTCCCGGCACGGGTTGCGCGGTTATGGGCACCGTGCACGGCTCCGACGTCTGCGTGATGGTCACCGAGCCCACCCCCTTCGGGCTCCACGACATGGACATGGCGGTGAGGATGGCCGAGGCATTGGGAGTTCCGTCGCTGGTGGTAGTGAACAAGGATATCCCCGGGGATACGGAGGTGAAGCGCTTCTGCGCCGAGCACGGGCTGGAGATAGCGCTCTCCATCCCCTTCTCCCTGGAGACCGCCCGCCTGACCTCGAGCGGCGTCAACCTCGTGGACTCCGGGGAAGAATGGTCCGACGCCTTCCTCTCCCTCTACGGGCGTATCGCCCCTCTGGCGCGGAGCGGGGGTGCTTGAGATGAAGCAGCTGGTGGTGCTGAGCGGCAAGGGAGGCACTGGAAAGACCACGGTCACCGCCTCCCTCGCGCAATCGCTCAAACCGGTGGTGCTGGCGGACTGCGACGTCGAGGCTCCCAACCTCCACCTTCTGCTCTCGCCGCGGGTGGAGAGGTCGTTTTCCTTGAGCGTCTCGCGCAAGGCGCGCATCGACCCCGATGCCTGCGACGGCTGCGGCGCATGCGCCGACAGCTGCCGCTTCGGGGCCATAACCGGCGCCGAGATCCGCGTGGTCGACGCCTTCCGCTGCGAGGGCTGCGGGGTCTGCGCCCGGGTATGCCCCCGGGACGCCGTTTTCTTCCACGAGCCCGAGGGCGCGGAGGTCTATATCGGGTCCACCTCCTTCGGCCCCATGGTGGGAGCCGAGCTGGCGGTGGGCGAGGAGGCCTCGGGCAAGGTGGTGAGCAGGGTGCGCATGGAGGCGCAGCTCCTGGCCCTGGACTCCGGCCTCCCGCTGGTCCTGGTGGACGGCTCTCCCGGCACCGGGTGCCCGGTGATCGCCTCCATGAGCGGAGCCGACCTCACGCTCATCGTCACCGAGCCCTCGCTGTCGGGGCTGCACGACCTCGAACGCATCCTGGGGGTGGCGAGCCACTTCGGCGTGCCGGCCCTGGTGTGCATAAACAAGAGCGACATCGTGCCCGAGATCGCGCGCCGGATCCGTGACAGGTGCCGTTTCCTGGGCATAGAGGTGGCGGCCGAGATCCCCTTCAGCGAGGCGGTGGTGGAGTCCCTGCGCCGCGGCCTGCCCCCCCTGGGCAACGTCCCCCGGGAGGTGGAGGATCCGCTGAGGACGTTGGCGGAGGTGGTGGCAGGACGCCTGGACGAAGCCGTGGCCAGAAAGCGCGGATGACGACATGGCGAAGCCTGGCAGGCGGTTTCCGGCCGAAAGGTGGGGATACATCCTATTATCCCGAACTAATAAACGATTTCAACAAGGGGAAAGGATGGTCTCCCGGATGCTCCATTGGAATGCTACAGCTTAGCGCCAGGTGCGAACCCCGATGAGAGGTATATATGGGGAGCAGAGGATGACGGACGGGATGACAAAAGAAGCCGGTTGCCCTATAAATTAGTTAACGAGCCGGACGCGAAACAAGGGAGTGTTTTTCTTGGCAAGGCCCATCAAGCCCAAGCTGGTGGGGGAGGCGCCCCGCACCGATTATTTCAAACCCCGCGGCATACCCATGGCCCAGCTCAAGGAGCTCAACCTCACCGTCGAGGAGCTGGAGGCGTTGCGCCTGGTGGACCTCGAGGGCATGTACCAGGAGGACGCCGCCAGGGAGATGGGCGTCTCCCGCCAGACCATCCAGCGCATGATCACCGAGGCCAGGGCCAAGGTGGTCGAGGCCTTGGTGGCCGGCAAAGCCCTGCGCATCGAGGGTGGCAGCTACATCCTCCGGGAAGGCGCTGGCCGCTACCGCTGCGGCCGCTGCGGGGGCGAATTCCCCTCCCGGCAGGGCAGGAGGGGAAAGGGATGGGCCTGCCCCTCCTGCGACTCCAAGGGGTGAGCGGCCTTCAAACCCGGACATGTCAGTGGAGTTTCCACGGAACTTCGACATGCTCCAGGCGAACTTAGTCAATGACTTGCTCACGTCTTCCCCGATTATCTGGATATGATGTGTTAACCCATTCTGGACCAACTCACCCAGTTGTTGATTCAATTGTTTTTCAGCTAGCTGCCTACGCGTCGTAATGGCGGGATATTTCCAGACAAGGTTATATGTTGGAAATATTGGTAGTATGCGATTCCGCAGCATAGGCAACAGAGCCTAGCGCCTTTCAAGCTAGTGCTTTTAATGAATACTTGATTTACTCAATACTTTGAGTAATAATACTCAATATAATGAGCATTATCGTAGATGATTACGAACGGCCGCAGGCAAGGATCCTTGCTAAGCGCTTACGGGAACCCCGGCGCTTCATCCAGGTGGTTGCCGGACCACGCCAGGTCGGAAAGACAACCCTGGTCCACCAGGTGTTGGCGGAATGGGGATCTTATGCTCATTACGCCTCCGCCGATGAGCCTGCCCTGAAGGACAGGGCATGGATAGAGGCCCAGTGGGAAGCAGCGCGCATTCTCGCCAGGGAAAGAGGCCGGCAGGGCGCCGCGTTGGCCCTGGATGAGATGCATAAGATCCCGGCATGGTCGGAGACGGTGAAACGCCTGTGGGATTCCGATACCCGGGCGCGGCTGCCATTAAAGGTGATCGTGCTCGGCTCGGCGCCGCTCCTCATGCAACGCGGGTTGACGGAGAGCCTTGCCGGGAGATTCGAAATCCTCCACCTGCCCCATTGGTCGTTTCCCGAGATGAGTCAATGTTTCGGGTTCACCCTTGAGGAGTACATCCTGTTCGGAGCCTACCCGGGTGCGGCTCCGCTGGTGAAGGAACCGGCTCGCTGGGCACAATACATCAAGGACGCGCTCATCGAGACCACCATCTCAAGGGATGTACTGCTCCTCACCCGCGTGGACAAACCGGCCCTGCTGCGGCAGCTCTTCGAGCTCGGTTGCCGCTATTCCGGCCAGGTGCTCTCCTACAACAAGATGATGGGACAACTGCAGGATGCCGGCAACACAACCACTTTGGCGCATTACCTGGATCTGCTGGCTGGTGCGGGAATGCTTGTAGGATTGCAGAAGTACTCGGGTGCCGAGGTGAGCCGCAAGGGGTCAAGTCCGAAACTGCAGGTGTTGAACACTGCACTGATGACGGCGCAGGCCGGTCTGTCACCAGAAGAATTGAGGAGCGACGGAGAGATGTGGGGCCGCCTGGTTGAATCCGCCGTGGGGGCACACCTCGCAAATGCGGCCGCCGCCGGCCGATTCGAGCTGTTCTACTGGCGCGACCGCAACCGCGAGGTCGACTTCGTGGTCAAGGCCGGTCGCACACTCATCGCCATAGAAGTCAAGAGCGGGAGAGGGAGGGACGCCCTCCCGGGCCTCAAGGCATTCACCGAGACCTATCCCAAGGCAAGGCCTCTACTGATCGGCGGCGACGGTATCTCCGTCGATGACTTTCTTTCCATGCCGGTCGAGAGGTGGGTTAAATCGTCTTGATGCCTCCGCCTCAAACAATCGCTCAACATGCCCTGCCCGAGGAACCTCATCCTCTCGAGGCGGGTCAGCCGCGTATAAGGCAGCCGACAGGGTTAGGGGCCGGAGCGGGCGCTACGAGGAGGACCCAGAGATAAGCTCCTGGACAAAATAGCGCCCCTTAAATCCGTCTCTCGGAGGGGCGCGACGGAACATCTTGCTCAAGATTCGCAAACACCAATACACAGAACATCTTTCCCCGGCCCATCCCGGCAAGCGGTCGCATCACCAGGAACCGCCCTTTCCCTCCGGCAAACGTTCCCGGGCAGCAGTCCGATCCGGAATCCGGGCCTGATCCCCGGAAAGGCCACGCCCCTAAGCCAGCCCCAGGGCGTCCAGGACCTCGCGCAGGCGCCTCAGCTTGGCGGCATACCTCTCCTCGCGGCACAACGGCCCGCAATCGGAGAGCCTGTGCTTCTCCTGCAACAGGAGCAGCGCGAAGGCCAGGCAGCTATGCTCGCCGCACTCGTGGCAGTTGGTCTGGGGGAGCAGCCCGTAGATGTCCAGGGGCATTATCTTTATCTTGCCCTCGTAGACCGGCTCTATCTCTTCCCGGCGCTCGTGGACGTGGTTTATCTTCTCGCACAGCCAGGCCAGGGTCTCCTCGGCGTCCGCGATGTCGTCCGCCTTGGCGATGGTCACCTTGCGGGGATAGACGGTCACCAGGCGGGGACCCTTGGTGAAGGTGAGGGCGGGGCGGTCCCTCACGTAGGACGCGTTGGCCAGCACGGCGTTGAGGTAGGGCATGAGCTCGCTCACGTCCACGGGGATGCGCGCGATAAGCCTTATCTTCGTCTCGTCGGCGAAGCACGGCTCCACGTGCTCGATGTCTATTCTCTCAACCAGCATGGCGTCCGCCCCGGGACGCCTTCCCGCGTGGAGGGCGGCGAGCGCCCGCTCCAGCGCGGGCGAGGCGCCGAGCCGAGCCGCCTTCCCCACGGCCTCCGCCAGCTTGCGCTCCAGGCGCCCCTCATGGGGGAGCACCGCCGTGACGAGGACCCTCTCTTCCTCGAGGCGGCGCACGATCTCCTCCCGGTCACGGGCCGATACGGCGATGGCGGTGGTGCAGCGCTCCCCCGCCTGGGGAGGTGCCGGGACCAGGCGAAAGAGATATCCCCCGCGCTTGAGCAGCCCCTCGGCGCGCAGCATGTAATGGGTGGAGGGGAAGACCAGGACCTCTTCCAAGCTTATCGCCCGCCCCTAGACCGCGCCTATCGCGGCCACCACCTCTTCCACCTCGGGCACCTTTCCGTAGGCCAGGAGCTTTCCGCCCACGGCCACCGCCGGGAGCATGAACTTCAGGGAGAAGGCGATACGCGAGGCGAAGTCCTCCTCGCCCGCCTCGCGCAGGTATCGGGCCAGCGTCTTGAGGTTGTCCGAGTAAGCGCTCTCGTCCGCCATGTCATATCGCGCCAGTTCCACTCCCGGGAACCTTTCCTCGACCTCCTCCATGAGCGCCAGCATGCGGGAGAGCTTCTCCTGGTCCCTCAGGAAAGATGCTCCAGAGCAGGCGCAGGAGGGCGCGGGTATGAAGAACTCCACCTTCTTCGGCGTTGCCATATCCACCACTTCCTTCCCTCGACCGGCTTGCTGGAACCTGGCGGCCGACAGGCCTTAAGCCCGTTCTCCACGATAAGCTCTCGACGCGTCGCTCATTCCTCAAAGCCCAACGGTTCTTCCAAGGCTGAAGCCCCGTTGACCGCTGGCGTCCCTTCGCCCGCGAACCAGTGGCTGGTGCGCAGGCATATCTTCACCAGCATGAGCATCACCGGCACCTCGATGAGCACCCCCACCACCGTGGCCAGCGCGGCCCCGGAAGCGATGCCGTAGAGCACCGCCGCGGTGGCGATGGCCACCTCGAAATGGTTGGAGGCGCCGATCATGGCCGAGGGCGCGGCGTCACGGTAATTGAGCTTGAGCAGCTTGGCCAGGCCGTACCCGATCCAGAAGATGAGCATGGTCTGGATGAAGAGGGGCACCGCGATGTAGACGATGGACATGGGCTGGTCGATGATGAGCTCACCCTTGAGGCTGAAGAGGATGACCAGGGTGATCAAGAGGGCGATGATGGTGATGGGCGTGAGGTAGTGGATGAACTTCTCCTGGAACCACTGCATGCCCTTCTTTTTCAGTATCCATTTCCTGGAATAGTACCCGGCCACCAGGGGCAGGGCAACGTAGATGCCCACGGAAAGCACGATGGTCAGCCAGGGCACGGGCATGCTGTTGACCCCCAGCAACCACCCGCCCAGGGGAGCGTAGAGAACCAGCATGGTGAGGGAGTTGATGGCCACCATCACCAGGGTGTGCCCGTCGTTCCCCTTGGCCAGGTAGGACCACACCAGCACCATGGCCGTGCAGGGCGCTATCCCGAGGAGGATGCATCCGGAGATATAGGAACGGTAGAGCTCCGGGCGCATCACCCCGTCCAACATGATGCCCCCGGTGGTGGGGACGTAGTGGGTGCCCAGGTCCGCTCCGGGGATCCACTGCTTGAACACGAACCCGAGGAAGAAGGTGGCGATGGCCACCATGGTGAAGGGCTTGATGCACCAGTTGACGAAGAGGGTGAGCAGGACCGGCTTGGGGGTCTTTCCCGCCTTTATGACCTCCGCGAAGTCGATCTTCACCATGATGGGATACATCATGAAGAAGAGGCAGATGGCGATGGGGATGGAGACCTGGGCCACGGATATCCTGTCAAGGGCTGTCCCCATGGAGGGAAAAACCTTGCCCAGCAGGATGCCGATGTCGATGCACACAAGCACCCAGATGGTGAGATACTTCTCGAAGAAACCCAGCTTCCTGACCGTGCCCTGACTCTCTACGTTGTTGGCTTCCATAAGGTCTCCTCCAAGCGCTATGTCCCTATCGTCCCGCCCTCGACCTCCAAGCACTCCTCCCGGCTGGGATAATTTTCCGGAAACCTCTCTCTCCCCAAGATGCGGTCAAAGAGATGGTTCAGCTCGTCTATTCTTTCCCTGACCAGTGAATAATACGACCAGGTCCCTTTGCGGCGCACCGACACGAAGCCCGCCTCGCGCAGCACGCCCAGGTGGTGGGAGACCAGGGGTTGCGATAGCAGGAGCTGTTGCTCTATATCGCAAACGCATTTCTCGCCCTCGAAGAGCAGGCACATTATTCTCAGCCGGTTCATGTCGCATAAGATCTTCAGCACATGGCTAAGGTCTTCTATATCGCCACTGAATACGCACTTGGCCGGCTCCCGCTTTTTCAATCGCTTCATCCTCCACAAAGGACTTTTTGCTCGAAGAGATCGCGAGCCCACCCTGGCTCTGGGATTTCCGTTTCCCGCGATTCTTACCTCAAGAGGTTACTATAAACCACCATATATAAACCAAGCTTTATAAATCCTCCCAGAAGCGTGGATGGATACGGCTGGTAGACCTCGTCGCGTGCCGAGAAAAGACACGGCTGTCAAAGCATCACATGCCATCGAACACCAAATACGGAGCGCGTTCTCAACCCTGTTTAGGGAAAAAGCTCAAATTTATGCTTATCCCTGAAGTCCTTCCATTATGAAGCTTGTTGGCCGCCGCGACACTTTCCCAGGCGTCTGAGACGGCCCCGCGCCTTGCGCTGTTCACGCCCCTGCCGCCAGCGCCTCCTCGATGCGCCGCTTGACGTCCGCCTTGATCCTCTCCTTCTCCGCCTCGTTATAGGTGAGGACGGGCGCCTTCTTCACCCCGTAGTCCTCCACCATCTCCACCCGGATGTCCGGCTTGCGCCCGGAGTGCTCCTCCACGATCTTGGAGCAGCACATCACCGGGCAGCCCTCGATGATCACGAAAAGCTCAGCGCCCGCGATTTTGTTCAGGCCGGTGTCCTTGTCGATGGCCACCGCGGGCAGGCACACCAGGTGATAGTCCTCGTTTTCCTTCGCCAGCTCCGTGGCCACCGCCCCCGCCAGCTGGCCGGTGTTGGCGGCCCCGTAGCAGGTGGCTATAACCACCTTGAACTCCGCCATTTCCAACCTCCTCCCTTCCGCCCGCCGGCGAGCCTACTTCACGAACATCCCGAAAACGTAGCCTGTGAGCATGGCGAAGACGCATACCAGCGCGATGTACGTCCCCGCTTTCTTGAACCCCATGATGCGGATGAGCACGATCATGCTGGGCAGCGAGAGCGCCGGCCCCGCCAGCATCAAGGCCAGGGCTGGCCCTTTGCCCATGCCCAGCTCCAGGAACCCCTTGACGATGGGCACCTCGGTGAGGGTGGCGAAATACATCAGGGCACCCGATACCGAGGCGATGGCGTTGCCGCCGATGGTGTTTCCGCCCACGTAGCGAGCGATGACGTCGGAGGGGATGAGCTCCTTCACCACGCCCACCAGGAATACCCCGACGAGCAGCACGGGGAGGATCATCTTCACCATGCGCCAGGTTTCCGAGAACCAAGTCTTTACCTCGTCGCGAGTGAACCAGCGCTTCACCAGGTAGATGAGCAGGGCCACCAGGAGCACCTCGCCCGCGTACTTGATGATGGTGGGCATCTTCGCCGTGCCGTAGACCAGGATGGCGATGAGCACCCCGAAGTAGGCCAGGTTCTGATAGCCCGGCCTCACCCGGCTCCCGTCGTCATAGGCGAAGGCCTCCGCGTCCTCCGCCGCGCGCACGCGCCTCTCCTCCTCCTTGTGGAAGATGGCGGCCATGATGAGGCCGATGACGAAGGCGAAGCCCACCGCCCCGATGATGCGCGCCACACCCAGGTCATAGCCCAGGAGGTTCATGGAATAGGTCATGGCCAGGATGTTGATGGCCGGCGAGGAATAAAGGAAAGCGATAGCCGGCCCCAGGCCCGCCCCCTTCTCGCGTATGCCCGTGAAAAGGGGGAGCACGGTGCATGAACACACCGCTAGGATGGCCCCGGAGACCGAGGCCACCGAGTAAGCCAGGGCCTTGTTGGTCCTGGGGCCGAAATACTTCATCACCGCCGCCGTGTTGAGGAAGGCGGTGATGGCTCCGGCGATGAAGAAAGCCGGGATAAGGCAGAAGAGGGTATGCTCCGCCACGTACTCCACCAGCGTCCGCAAGCCCTCCATCATCAAGCCGCCGAAGGTCATGTCAACCACATCCTATCCAACAAAATCTCTATTTCTACGATGCGCCTCCGCGGAAGCGACGCCGCGTTCTCCGGAAGCCGTGAAAAAAGCACCTTCCTCCGCCCGGCAATGCCTCCTCGGCACGCAGACTATCCCATCCCCGTGAAACTCGGTCGGCTTTAAGGCCGGGGGCCGCTAAACCCGCACCCCAAAGCCCCTGTTATGCCTCAAGATCCACGCGAAAACCCTTTTGTCTACTTGCCGCACTGCACCACGCCTTAAACCGTGACTCCCGGCGCATTCAATAGATCATGACTGCAGCCAGCTACGTATCTCCTTCTTGTCGGGGACCTTGCCCTTGGAAACCACCTTGCCGTCGACCACCACGCCCGGGGTGGTGAGGACGTTGTACTTCATGATCTCGCTCATCTCCGTGACCTCGTCCACCTGCGCGTCCAGGCCCAGCTCCTCGACCACCTCGCGTATGGCCTCCTTGGTGGCCTTGCACTTCTTGCATCCCGTTCCCAGTACCTTGATCTCCATCTCCTTTACCTCCCGTGTCTTCGTATTCCCGTTACAAGCGGTAATCGCCTATCCTCCGCTTCTTGCCGTTCAGACCTCGAGTCATCCTCCGGTCTCGGATGTCTCCTTCGCACTGTCCTCTTTGTGCCAGCGGCTCCGCGCCCAACGCTCTTCGCGATCCCGACCCGTCCGTAACCCAGACCTGTCTCCGCTTCAGCGCCGATCACGTAATGCGGCACCGCGCAAGGCTCTCACGGCCCGATCCTCAAAGTCCCAACTCCCTCAGCTTCCCCAGCTTCTCCTCCATGCCCGCCTCCAGGAGGGGAGGGCAGTCCTCAACGCACCGTTCGCCCTCGATCAATTGCGCGGCGAAGGCCATGCACGAGGGCAGGCCGCACTCCCCGCAGTTGGTGCGGGGCAGGTAGCGCAGGACGTCCAGCAGCTTGGGTGGCACCCGGGTGGTATGGTCCGGGGTTATCCCCTCCCTGCGCTCCCATATGTCGTTGAGCCGCTCCACCGCCTTCTTGGCGATCCTCTCGGCGTGGGCGCGGTCCTTGAGGTTGTTTATGCTCACGGTGTTCTCCCGCAAGGCGTACTTATGCGCGCCCTCCCGCCACACCAGGGTGGGGGTTTTGGGGTCGTAGAAGCCGTTCTTGACCTCGGCGTTCACGTAGGGCATCACCGGACCGAGGTCGGCGTCGGTCTTGACCCTCGCCACCCAGATGGGAGAACCCGGGTCGCACGGGGGCGAGAACATCTCCAGCTCGTAGTGGTTTATGAGCGCCATTTCCTCACCGCTTTCCTTCACTCGACCTCATCGCCCGCCGGGTCCGCGGCGAGCGAACGCCTTGTGCTTCACTTTTCATGGCTTTTCTTCCCCGTCACCGTTTCCGCCTGGTTGGGGTGGTAGGAAGCCTCGAACACCGGGACGCAGTGGGGCAGGTCTGCCTCCTTCACCTTTTTCTCCAGCACGTCGCGAATGAAGGCCAGCGCCTCGTCCCGGTCGTCGTCGGCCAGGATGCGCTTGACGCGGATGAGGTCCTCTTCCTCCAGGGATATGGCGATCTTCCTCATTTCCTCTCGCTCCTTCGCCTCGACGTGCCTTTCCCCTCCGCCTGATCACCCGGCAAGCCCGCCGTGCAGCAGGCCAAAACGCCCTCCTCGCGGCTCCCTTTGCGGTAACCCAGGTAGCGCAGGAATACCTCCGTGACGCGATCCAGCCTGTCCTCCACCACCGTGTAGTAGGAGGAAGTCCCCTCCTTGCGTACCCGTAGCAACCCGCTCTCTTTGAGCACGTTGAGGTGGTGGGACGCCAGCTGCTGGGAGATGCCCAGCTCCTTTTCCACCTCGCACACGCACCTCTCGCCCCGCAGGAGCAGGCAAACAATACGCAGCCGGTTGGGGTCTGAGAGGACCTTGAGATCCTCGGCAAGATCGATTATCCCCGGATCGGCCACGCACTTCAGGGCGGCTCTTCTAACCATCATTTCCACCTTTCACCAATTTATATTTGTACTTATAACAATTTGTATTATAAACCACATCCTCGGCCTGTCAATGATCACGCCCATCAGGGAGAGCCCGTACGCCGATGGCAGTGCTTCAACGAGGCGCGAAGCGGATGTCTCATGTCTGCCGCCTTACCGATCTCGCCCGTTGCTCGCCATTCCATATGACTTCGTTTGTGTCGGCAAAACGCACGGGCCCTACCTGGCTCACCCGGGTTTCTTGCTGCCGCCCAAGATATCCTGCTCCCGCGTGGTATCATGGTTTAGCCCGGGCTTGATGCCGGAGGAGTTAGGTGCACGAAAAAGGTGGCCTTGAACCTTGACGGCGAATTGATATTTGCATGCAGCCGTTTCACCAGGAAGATGCGCATCATCTCCTTGGAGCAGAAAAGCGAGGGCGCGACCCCGATTCCAGGCACACCCAATATATCGACCGTAGCTGGGCAGAGGGGCTAATCGTTTTATTGCTGTATTGCCGGCGGGAGGTAAGAACGTGAAAAGGGTGCTCTTCGTATGCGGCGAGAACGCCGCCCGCAGCCAGATGGCCGAGGCCCTTTTCAACCACCTGGCGCGTGAATGGCGCGCCGAGAGCGCGGGTACCCTGCCGGGAACGAGCGTCAACCCCCTGGCCGTCCAGGCCATGGCCGAGGAATGCCTGGATATCTCCGCCAACCGGCCCAAGGCCCTTGACCTCGAGCGCCTGGACGATTTCGAGCGCATCATATCCTTCGGCTGCATCGTGAAGAGCGTCTTCCCGGCCCGCGACCGCCTGGAGGAATGGCCGCTCCCCGACCCCGGCAAGGGCGACCTCGAGATGATGCGCTCCGTCCGGGACGAGATCAAGCGCCTGGTCTCGGCCCTGGTCGAGGAGCTGGAGGGAAGTAGCTGAAGGACGCCCGCCCAGCCCCAGCCGAGGATATCACGAGACAGTCGTATGCGCCGCAGGGCGAATGGACCTCCTTTCCCTTCAGGTCGAAGATCTCCAGGGCTTTCTTCCTTCCCTCCCTCGCGTCTCGCCGGGCTTGCCGAACCGCCTTGGGCCAAACGGCCCGGGCGGAAAAAGCACCGGGGTGGGAGCGGAGGACTATAATCCCAACGATACTATTTTAATTCTTGACTATTATCATTATTGTATTATTATAAATATAAACATACAATCTTGATTTCCGCGAAGGGAGATGAGGCAAATGTGCGGACACGGTGAGCTCGAGCAGGGCTGCTGCTGCGAGGAAGGGCACGCCGGCTCCACGGGGGCGGTCCGGGGCACATGCCACTGCGGCGGAAACATCCCCCGGCACTTCGTGCTCCCCGCCGTATTGTTCCTCCTGGACCGGGAGCCCTCCCACGGATACTCGCTGCTGCGCAAGCTCTCCGACCTGGGCATCGCGGATCCCGGCATGAGCCCCGCTACCGTCTACCGCATCCTCTCGCGGCTGGAGGAGGAGGGGCTCGCCTTCCACGAGCACGCCGACGACGGCCAGGGACCGACCCGCAAGGTGTATTCGCTGACGGACGAGGGAAGGAAAGCCCTCGCGGAGTGGAGATCCCACATCGAGAGGACCCGCGAGCTCCTGGACTGGTTCACCGGAGAGGCCGCGAAGTGACCCGGCTCCGTGCGGCGGCCGGGACAACGGGAGAGAGGACGCGCCGCCCCAAGGCATGAAAGCCGCGGGTCGAGCGCTCCACCCGGTTCGGAAGGGGTGTTAGGGGGACGCGACTTTCCCCGCGCATTTGAGGAGAATTCCACGCGGGGCGAGTCCCACGGGCCGGGGTTTTCGCGGACGGGACTCGGTGCCGCACGCGGGCCGCGTCAAGGACGGAAAGGGGGCGAGGAGGTTGCCGGACAGCGGCAAGCAATATGCCATCGAGGTAAGCGAGCTGCGCAAGGCTTACGGGGAGCTCGTGGCGGTTGATGGCATATCCTTCCAAGTGGAGGCGGGAGAGCTCTTCGGGTTCCTGGGCCCCAACGGGGCGGGTAAAACCACCACGGTGAACATCCTCACCGGCGTGTCCCTTCCCACCTCGGGTTCCGCGTCCGTCTTCGGCCACGACGTGGTGAGGGATTCCTTCCGCGCCAAGGAGACCATAAACGTGGTGCCCGAGGTGTCCAACACCTACGTCGAGTACACCGCCTGGAGTAACCTCATGTTCACGGCCTCGCTTTACGGCGTGCCCCGCGGGGAAGCGGAGAAAAGGGCGGAGGAGCTGCTGCGCGCCTTCGACCTCCACGACAAGCGCAAGACGAAGGTGAAGGGTTTTTCCCAGGGGATGCGGCGCAAGCTGGTCATCGCCATGGCCCTCATCAACCGGCCCAGGGTGCTGTTCATGGATGAACCCACCACGGGCCTGGACGTGCAGAGCGTGCTCACCATCCGCGAGATGGTGCGCGAGCTGAACCGCGAGGGCATCACCGTGTTCCTCACCACCCATAACCTCAACGAGGCCAATATCCTCTGCGACCGCGTCGCCATCATCAACCACGGCAGGATCGTGGCCACCGACACCCCCGAGAACCTCAAACGGGCGGCGCGCCGGGTGCAGGCGGTGGAAGTGTCCTTCGACCGCTCTTCCCCGGAGGCGGAAAAGGGCCTGGCTTCCCTGGCGGGGATCAAGGACGTCTCCAGGCAGGGGGACAAGCTGCGTCTCATCACCGACGACCCCTCGGCCACGGTGAAGGCGGTGGCCCGATTCGCGGACGAGCGGGGGCTGAACATCGTGAACATCGACACGCCGGGACCGAGCCTGGAGGACGTCTTCGTCGAGCTCACCGGGATCGGCGTTCCGCGGGGCGGGGGAGAGTAACCATGAAGGCGGACGCCCTCTCCCTCGACCGCCTGGGCAAGGAACTCCGCCGCGCCCTGGTGATTGCGGTCAAGGACATAAGGATCTACTGCCTCAAGCCCCCCGTGCTCCTCTTCGGGCTGGTCTTCCCCTTCTTCCTCTTCCTGGCCTTCTTCGTGGGGAAAAAGGGACCCATCGAGGAGGGGATACCGGGGCTGGTGGCCATATCCGTCTTCTTCGCCTCCTCCAACATCGCCCCCGCGGGCATGCCCTTCGAGAGGATGGCCAAGACCTTCAGCCGTTACCTCTCCGCCCCCATCTCCCTCACCTGGATGGTCTTCGGCAAGACCCTGGCGGGCTTCTTCTTCGGGGTTGCGGTGTCGGTGATCCCGCTGCTGGTGGGGATCATAGGATACGGCACCTCCATCTCGTCGCCCGCCTCCCTCGTCCTGGCCCTGCTCGCCGGAGGGATGTGTTTCTCCTGCCTCGGTACCCTGGTGGGCTCCATGCCCACGGAGGCGCCGGGCAACGCCATGACCGTGCTCAACTTCGTGCGCCTTCCCCTGCTTTTCATGAGCGGCATCTTCGTGCCCCTGGCGGAGATGCCCGGCTGGGCCCGCGGGCTGGCGGCGGTATCCCCCCTCACCTACGCCAACGACCTCCTGCGCCGGGGCGTGGGGTTTTCCGGTTATTACCAATGGTGGCTGGACCTGCTGGTGCTGGCGCTTTACTCGGCCGCTTTCTTCTTTCTCGCCGCCTGGATATTCAACCTCACCCGCCGCCGCTCGTAAGCCTCGATCGCCGCCGAGGCGGGAGTGGGCGCCGCGGGTACGCGTGGGGTAATATACTTACCTGGACCGGATCGCGACAACGTGAGGAGATGCCGTGATGGCCGAGGATTTCCTTGCCGGGCTGGAGCAGGTGGACGCCAGGGTCGGCGGCTTCGCGTGCAAGCTGCCCCTGGTGGTGAGGGACGCGCGCGTGGTCTCCGCGGTGTTCCCCGCAGCGGTGGGCAAGCTGCGAGAGCTGTTCCCGCAAGGCGGGCGGGACCAGTTGGTCCCCGCACAACTGGTCCCCGGCATGGGGATGGTCCAGCTCACCGCCTACGAGCACCGTGACTCGGACATCGGCCCCTACCGCGAGTTCTCCGTGGTCATCCCGGTGTATTCGCCGCGTTTCCCCGCCCTCCCCGCCTACAACCTCTACCGCGCGGCCCGGGCGAAGGAGGTCCACAACTTCCTCTACCGCCGCGCCGCGGACTCCGAGGCCGCGGTGCGCGTGCTCCGGGAACACCACCGCTGGCCCATGTTCCCCGCCTCCATCGAGTTCAGCGAGGAGGGCGATTGGGTGAGCTGCGAGGTGAAAGAGGGCGGGGAGCTGGTCTGCCGCCTGCGCGGGAGGAAGATACCCACGCGGAAGGTGGGCAGGGTGCGGATCCTCATCTACACCCCCGACCTCCCGCGGCCGCAGCGCGCCGACATCAACCCGGAGGAAAGCGGCACCAGCCGCGATCCCGCCCAGGTGCAACTGACCCTGGGCAAGTACCACCCCCTGGCGGCGGATCTCTCCGCCGCCCTCGGGTCCACCCGGCCTCGGGTCTACAACTACGGGCCGCGCTGGCAGTTCATCCTCTACGGGCCGGAAAGCGGGGAATGACCTCCGGCCGCGGCGCCTTCCAGGGCAAAGCGTGAAGGGAAGGGTTTAAAAGTCTGGCGGAGAGGGTGGGATTCGAACCCACGGAGCCCCGCGAAGGGCTCAACGGTTTTCGAGACCGATGTACTTCCGCATGACGTCATTAAGTTGAACTCTGTTGCCTGCTTCTGAAGCGATTGATTTTTCCAAGAAGACTTCAGATCTCTCAGGCAGCGGATTTATCCTAGTTTTTCCAATTGAGCCTTAAGACCCTTGATGTCCTCGCTTGCCACCCGCCAGGTCAGCTTGAGATCGACGCCAAAATATTCATAGACGATTATATCCCGCATCCCCGCCATCTCTTTCCAGGGTATGTCGGGATGCTTCTCTTTGAATTCCAGGGGAAGGTTCTTCGTGGCTTCGCCTATTATCTCGATTCTTCGAATAACCGCGTCCTGGAGTTGAGTGGACGCCATGAAATCATCAACTGATTTACCGCGAAGGTATTCCTCGACGAGATCTATGCACTCAAGAATATGAGCTATGAATACCCTCGGATCCTTTTTCACAGGATAACCTTCTGCTCGCTCAATATCCTGGTCTTGAGAAGAGGATGAAGGGATTCATAGGTGAGCACATCCACATTCCTTCCCAGGATTTCCTCCAGCTCTATCTTCAGACCAGCCAGGTCCAGCAGGCTCTTATCTCCACTCAGCTCGACGAGGATATCTAAATCGCTCTTCTCATCGTCTTCGCCCCTCGCGACCGATCCGAAAACAGAAGCCCTGATAACATCGTGTTTATCGAGTATGGGTAAGATCTTCGCCTTTATCTCTTCAAGGGTCATCCTCTTGCCCATCTCCTTCTTTTCAATTGGGTTCAACATCCTCCCTGATAATTATAACAACCCTTTGCTGCGACTATCGTTTGCCTCTCACGACAAATATTCTTGGTCGTCATACCAGCGTTCCCGGTCGTTCCATCTTCTAATCTCATTACGTGAACTTTCCGGCTTCCATCTGCCTGAGGCCGGGGATCTGGTAGAACATGATCTTGCCGTACAGGCCCGGGCGCGCGCGCGATATGCCCAGGAAGGCGCGCATCGCCTGACGCCGCAGGGGCATGGGCGTCATATCCATGAGGCGCCTGAGCGTCCAGGCCTTGCGGTAGAAGGAGAGGGTATCACGGTAAAGCTCGAACGCCCTTGCCTTGTCATCAACGGCCAGGGCCGCGATCTTCCCGCTCATCAGCGAGGCGTGCACGCCGAAAAGGAACAGCGGGTCGTTCATGGAGGCCAGGGTCCCCGCGATGATCTTGTCTCCCATGAACAGCCTGGGGTTGTCGAGCGCGCTGACCGCCACCGCGCCGCTGAAAGGATGCCATTCCCTGAAATCAACATCCTTATCCCTGCGCAGCATCTCCGCCCACTTCTCCACCAGCGCTCTCCGCACGGGACCGCTGCGGTCGAAGAAAAGCGCGTAGGCGATGCCGTTGGCGTTCGCCAGGTAGCAGTAATCGCGGGTCATGTCGCTGAAATACGCGACGGCCTTCGGCTCGCCTTCGTACCTGGTGGTCGAGGTGTAGCCGTAAACCTGGCGAAACGGGATCCCCAGGGCCAGGAAGGACTCGAAATGCAGCCCGGTGGCGATGATGCTGTTGGGCGGGAGATGCGCCAGGTCGGCCTGGGAACGCAGGGCCCAGCCGAACTCGAACTTGACCCCGGCCTCCAGCGCGAGCCCGTGGAGGTAGCTCTCGATGGAGGTTGAGCGGCCGCCCCTCTCCACCGCGTGCAGGTGAAGCAGGCCGCCGTCTATGTCGTACCTTTCCCCGTAGGCGTAGGAGCGCATGTAGAGCGTGGGGGTGACCTGCGGCGGCCCGAGGTCCACCCCGATAAAATCTCCGAGGGGGCCGGGAAGCATGGGGGTGGAGTCGACCGAGGGATGGTTCTCCGGCTCCCCTCCCACCCTGTCGTATTTTTCCAGCACGGTCACTTCGTGGCCGGCGCGCGCGCAGTTTATCGCCGCCACCAGCCCGGAGAGCCCCGCGCCCACTACCGCTATCTCGGCCATCTCCATCACCCCTTTCGCCGGCATCGAACCGTTCGACGCAAGGCGCCGTCTTTCTGTTTTATTAGCTGTCTTCTGCCTTGTCCTCACCGCCCGGGGATCCGGCGTTTCCCGTCCCCCCTTCGCCCCGGGCATCGCGTTACGCCCCTCATGCGTCCAATAGGCCCGCGAGGTAAAGGGCGCTCGCCGCCGCCTGTTCCGTCCCCACCCCCCGGGCCCCCGCGTCCGTGCCCACCAGCCATAACCCCTCCACCGGAGTCCTGCAGGAGGGCTTGGCGAGCCCGGTCTGCCCCACGCACTGCGCGAGCCCGATACATTCTCCGGTTGGCTTGCCGGTTATGGCCGCGGTGTGGGAGATATGGGTGCGCATCTTCCATTCCGCGTTGTCCCGCACGGCGGGGAACAGCTCGTACAGCTTGTCCTCGGCGCGGTCCAGGATGCGCTCGCACTGCTCCACCTTCTCGGGCGTGACCTCGCTGGGTCCGGGCACTCCCATGATCAGCAACTGCTTTCCCACCGGGGCGACGAAGGGGTCCCACTCAGAAGGCATGGGCACGAAGAGCAGGGGGTCCTCGGGTACCCCGCCCTCGTCGATGTAGTCGAACATGTGATCCGGGTGGACGTGGGGTTTATTGAAAAAGCTTGGCGCGCCCACATCCACCACGCGGCGCGCCAGGCCGTACTTGACGGTGATGAAGGAATACGAGTAACGCAGCCCTCTCACGTAGGCGACGTATTCCGGCGGGAAATTGTCCTCTCCCGCCAGCTCCAGGGTGCGCTTGATCCCCGCGTTGGAGACAACCACGTCGGCGGGGAAGAACTCGCCCTCCGCGCTCTCCACGCCCAGGACCCGTCCGTTTTCAACCCGGATGCCTTTTACCTTGCATCCCAGGCGAAACTCGCCCCCCGCCCGCAGGAAGGCGCGCAGGTAGGATCCGGGCACCTCCCGCGCCGACCCGCGGGGCACCCCCAGGCTGCGGTTGCGGTATATGGAGGCGTAACACCAGAGGAACTCACCGGCGGAAGCCAGGGTGTAGGGCACGACCAAAAGCACCATGCACAGGGTGGCAAGAGTTCCCAGCAACCCGAAGTCGTCGGTCACCTGGTGGGCGAACTCCTGCAGGGTGATCCCGTCCAACTCGGAAAGGAGGGCCTCGTCGCGCCTCGCTATGCGCGCCGCCGCGTCGAGCACCTCGCGGGGGCGCATACGCTTCGCGGCCCTGTAGGTCTCTTTTTCCAGCAGGCGCATGCGTTTGGAGGCGTCATGCATTCCCTCTTTCGTGATGCGCTTGTCCAGCGCCACCGCTTTCAGGTTCTCCAGCAGGCCGCGGGGATCGAACTGGTTCTGGTAGGCAAGCATGTGCACGCGCCCGCTGCTGATGATGTCGGACATGGGGTTGGCCACGCACCACTCGAGGTCACCGCCCACCCTGCGGTTCAGCATGCCCAAAGGACCGCTGGGCCCCATGGAGTACATGTGCACGCCGGAATCCACCACGTAGCCGTCCTTGACGAAGGAGGAGCACTTGCCGCCGTGATAGCCGTTCTTTTCCAGCAAGGTGACTTCGTGCCCCCGGGACTGCAGCAGGGCGGCTATCCCCGCCCCTCCGACCCCGGATCCGATCACCACCACCTTCTTGCCCGGTTTCATGCTCACCACCTCACCGTTCCTGAAGATGCCGGGCGCCGGGCCCACTCGGGAATAAGGGACCGGGGCGCCCCCGCCGCGCAATGAGCGATTTCCAAGCCCACGCCCTTCCTGCCTTTATATTCCATCCCTATGTTCACCGGCCCCAATATGCCAAATGAGCACCCGCCTCCGATCCCTTGGCCGCTTCTCCCTTAGGCGGTCACCTTTCTTCCCCTCGCACGCAGGAAGCGCGCCGCGAGGGCCGCGCCTCCCAAGGCCGTCCCCGCGGCAAGCCCTTTCCTGAGGTATTCGTTGTAGGCGGTGGGCCGGGAGAAAAGGGTAACCTCCTTGCCCAGGTGCTCGTAGAGGGCGTGCCCTACCGCAAGGTGCGCCGAGGCGCAGGCGTTCTCCATGCCCGCGGAGATGAAGGTCTTGGTGTAATCGCCGCACAGGTAGAGGTTGGGATAGGGGGTGCGCTGGGGCGGGCGGAAACGGTCCGCGCCCGGCCTCTGGGCGAAGATCCCCTGGCGCTCCCTGGTCACCACCCATTTCCTCACCTCGGCCTCGCGGGCGGCGGGCATGATGCGCCGGAACTCCTCCAGGGTCATTTTGAAAATGCGCTCCGCGGGCAGGCCGCGCAGGTGAAATGCCGGGGTGAGGACGAACTCAACCATGGAGCCGGTGGCCTTGGAGGCGAGCCTGGGCACGATGGTGTGCATGTCGGCGAAGCAGTTGAAGGTCCCCCGTATCTGGGCCGCGATGTTGCGCATGCGGGTGACGAAGCGGTCGAACCATATCTGCACCGAAACCGAAGGGGCTTCCTGCAGGCGCCAGAGGTCGAGGAAATAGGGATAGTCGAGGGCCTCGTCGGGCAGCACCCGGCGCAACTCGTAATAGGGCATGGCGCTGATGTAGAAGTCCGCCTTTACGGTTTCACCGTCCCCTGTGACGGCCCCTTCCACCTCGTTGCCGCGCACCAGCAGCCCCGTCACTTTCCTCCCCGTCTCCACCTTGCCGCCGCGCGCCTCGATATAGCGCCTCGCGGGCTCGACGTAGATCTCCCCCAGGCCGCCGTTGGCGAACCCGATGCCCGGGTTGAGCATGTATTCCCGGTTGATGAAGGACGAGGTCCAGTAGAGCAGGGCCTTGGCCGACACCTGGTTGAGCTCCAGGAAGGTAAGCCCCGCGCCCCCGGGGCGGAAATGGGCGATGGCGTTCCTCGTGACGCCATGGCGCTTGAACCACTCCAGGAGGGTGATCTCGTCGCACGCGTCCAGTTCTTCCTTGGACATGAGCGCCGAGGTCAGCACGGCAAGCCCGAGACTCGCCTGGTCGATCAAGGACATGGTCGGCGAGCGCATGGCCTCGAGGACGGTGCGCGCCCCCCCTCCGATGGGGAGGAGCCCGCTCCTGCCCCGCTCGTCGTAGTTGGTGATGCCCTGGGTCCAGTGCAGGGGCTCCGCCCCCACCTTGGCAAGAAATCCCAGGCAGTTGCAGTAATGGGGCATGAAGATGTGCAGGGCGTTGTCCACGGTGTCTCCGTCCGCGTCCACCCAGGAGGTGGCCCTCCCGCCGAGGATATCCGTAGCCTCCAAGAGTTGGACCTCCACCCCGAAGTCGCAGAGGTCCGTGGCGGCGCACAGGCCCGCCATGCCTCCTCCCATGACCAGCGCCTTCATCACTCCTCCTTTGTCCCTGCAAGGTCTATCTAGAGCCGATCCTTCAAACGCCCCGTTCCGGCTGCCGCCTTGCCGCTTCTTTTTATATTTTCCTGCCGCTCTCTCCTCGCGACCCGTCTTCGCGCCGGTCCAGGCAGGTTTACGACGTGCTCAGCGCCGCGGAGGCGGCATCAAGCCCGCTGCGCAGCGCCGCCTCGACCGACGGCATGTACATATACTCGCCGGCGAGGTGGAGCCCCCTCACTTCCCCCTTGCCCCTCCCGCGCATCTCGAGCACCGCCCCCAGCATGCCCGGCGGGGACAGGCAAACCGCTTCCCGCCAGCGCCGGATCTCGGCGAAGAGGGGCTCGGAGGGCATGTGGGGGAAATAACGCCTGATCTCCTCCGTTACCCGCTTAAGGATCTCCGCGTCCTCCATGGCCAGCAGCTCCTGGGAATGCTTGCCGTAGGTGAAGCAGTGGATGAGCGAGCATCCCTCCGGAGCGTAGTAGGGGGACTTCACCGAGTTGTCGCAGAGGTTCATGAAGGAGCCCTCACGTCGCGGGAAGCCTACGCCGTACCAACCGTTCGGGAAGAGGCGCTCCCGCAGGGCCAGGATGACGTGGCAACAGGCGCTGTAGCGCACTTTCCCCAGCGGACCCCGCAGGGAATCGGGAAGGTCCGGCATTAGCTTCAAGGCGGTGGTCGCGGTGGTGGCGCAGATAACCGCGTCCGCGTCCATGAACCCTCCGTCCACCTCCACTCCCTTGACCCTGCCTCCCTCGATGACTATGCGTCGGGCGGGGTTGTTCAATCTTATCCTCTCCCGGTGCGACTCCTCGAGCCTGGAGGCCAGGGCGCCGAAACCGCGCCGGAAGGTGAATACCCCGTGCAGGATGTTCCAGAGCAGGGTGAGAGCGTAACCGGCCGCCACCTCCTCGGGCTCGCCCAGGGTGAGGTTGGTCACCACCGGTTGCACCAGTCCCTCGAGCACCTCCTCTCCGCCGTGTCGCAGGGAGAACTCCGCCGCGCTATCCCCGTCCAGGTCCAGGACGCGATGCGGGTCCAGCAGGTCGTAATCCCGCTTGCGCGAAAGAAAGGCGGGCATGAACCTCGCCATCTGCACTAAACCGGCGAGGGTGAAACCCTGGGAGTTCATGAGGTCCCTGCGGTGTCGCCAGAGCACCCGGGGGTCGCTGTCTATGACCCCGGCGAAAAACCTTCCGCGCTTGAAGTTGGCGGCCTTGAAAAGGTATCCATGTACCTCGCCCTCCAGCCCGAGGTCCCGGCTCAGTTCCTTCACCGTCGGGCTCTCACGGAAGAAGAACTGCGCCCCCAGGTCGAGGGCATAACCGCTTCTCCACTTGCCCGAGATCGCCCGCCGGCTGCCCCCTCTTTCTCCAACGTGACGCCCTCCACGCCCGCCCCGTGCAGGGCGTGGAGGGCTGCCAGCCCCGCCGTGCCTGCGCCCACGATAATGACCTTCATCGTTTACCCTCCGACCTCTCAACAGCCCCATTGCCTGTCCGAAACGCACCAGCCGCGAAAGGACAACGCGGTCTTACGAATATGCGACGCGCCATCAAGCGAACTTGTAGACCACCCCCGATCCGCCCGGAGGGTAGGTGAAGTCAATGGCGCCGGACTCGCAGGCGATGTAGCAGCTGCCGCACTCCATGCACTTTTCGCGGTAATCCTCGGCGAGCCGGGCCCGCCCCTCTCGCAGCTTCCAAAGGTCCATGGGACAGATGACCACGCAACCGGAGCACCCCGTGCACTTATCCGCGTCGAAAAAGATGAAGTCCTTCGGCGCGGGGATGATCTCGCTCAGGGCGAACCTGTTCAGCCTCTCCGGCCGGCGCTCTTCGCGGTTCATGCTTCCACCTCCCCTCCCGTCATCTGCGAGACCATGGCCGCGACCCCCTTTATCATCTCCAGGCGCTTGCGCAGGTTCTCCCCTCCCGTCTCCAGGAGGATGGGAGCGTACACGCGCAACATCCCCATGAGCAGGGGCAGGTTCTCGAAGAGGATGGGGAAGAGGCGGTTTATGCTCACCGCCTTGGGCTCCTGGCAGTTCCAGAGCATGTTGTTGCTCAAGTCCACCAGCAGGTCGCATGCCTCGTCGAAGATCACGGGGTCGCCCAGCATCTCGAAGAGCTGGCGAAGCTGCACCCCGGCGATGAATTCCTGCCCCACCGGGCTCTGCTCCAGGCGGTCGCAGTAACGCTCCAGGGAAGTGGCGGAGGTGTCGCCCTCCTGCAGGGCCTCCTGGGCGACCTGCGCCGCCAGGCGCCCGGAGTACATGGCCTGCCAAACCCCCTCGGCCCACAGGGGCTCCGGCACCCCCGCCGCGTCTCCCACCAGCATGAAACCCCCGGTGTAGATGCGCCGGTTGAACTGGTCCATCCAGGGCAGCATGTGGGCCTGCCATTCCCTCGGACGGGCGTCCAGGGCGGTGAGCTGTCGCTGTATGGGAGGGCAGTTTATCATCTCCAGGACCTCCCTGGCGGGATTGACGCGCTTGCGTACCGCCCTTGAGATCAGGCTGTTGGTGACCCCGGGGCCTCCCACGTGCACGCCGTCGGCCATGACGATGAGGTAGAGCCCGCCGAAGCCGGGGGCGAAATAGGTCTGGAAGCAGTTCTCGTGGATAACCGCGTCAGCCCTCTCTTTCGGCACGGCGTAGTCCACCGTGCACAGCGAGACCACCTCGTCGCGGCCGAACTTCTCCCGCAGCCCCGCCATGCGTGCGGTCATGGACATCACCCCGTCCGCCCCGATGACCACGGGAGCGCGGTATTCCTCTCCCCCTTCGGCGCGCACGCCGCAGACCTTGCCCGCTTCCCAGACCATCCCCGTCACCAAGGTCTTGAGCTTGAGCTCCGCGCCCTTCTGCACCGCGCGTTCGGCCAGGTAGCGGTCCAGCTCGGGCCGGTACATGGTCTTGACGAAATAATCCCTCCCCTCGGGGTAGCTTATGCGCCGCGAGGTGGTGGTGACCATGCTGAACCTCTCCTCCATCTCCGGGGGCGGGGAGAGGAAATGGGCTTGAGTCCTCCTTCCCACCCTCATGGAAGGAAATTCCACCTCCTTGAGGAAGGGGAAATCCCTTTCGCCCTTCGAGGAAAGGGCGAAGCCCGAGGCATTCTTCTCCCCGGGATAGTTGGCCCGCTCCAGCACCAGCGTTTTTAAGCCCTGTTCGGCGGCGGTCATGGCCGCCACGCTTCCCCCGGGCCCGGCGCCCACCACGATCAGGTCATAGCTCTCCATCCCGCACCCCCTTGACGTCTTCCTCGTCGCGCTCCGCGCCGCGGAGCTCGTAGAACTCCCGCGGCCGACCCCGATCTGCCACGTTCCCTTTCGGCTCCTGCGCCTTGGCGGGGCCCAGGCCGGTAATGCCCATGTCCATCACCCTGCCCATCACGTCTCCTACCCGCTTTCGTCTTCCGCGAACTCGCGCATCCAGTCGCGCTCTTTAAGCAGCCTCTCCAGCTCCTGCGCCCTGGCGGGGTCCAGGCCGGAGAGATCCATGTCCTCCTCGCCCAGGTAAAGGACGGAGTCGGCGGCCTCACCGGGGTCGAAAACGCGGGCCAGCTCCCTCTGCCAGCGGTTGAAATCCCCCTGCAGCGGGGAGATGAGCTTGCGCTGTTCTGGAAATATGTTCCATGGTTGGTCCGTGCACTGCTCCAGGGCGGCCAGGAGAAAATCGAAGGCCATGCCCTTCAGCGCCCGCACGTGCGCCTCGTTCCTGGGGTCGTAGTACCACAGCTCCTCGCTGTGGTTGATGGTCCCGTCCTCCCAGAGCATGTCCACGCACGCGTCGGCCAGGTCGTCCACGCATCCTCCCCTGCCTATCCACTCGCGCTTGATCTCCTCTCCGGACGCGTCCCAGGCCACCGCGGTATCCCAGGCGTCGTCGGGCCCCAGCCCCGACTGCATCTGGCCGCCGGCCCGGAAGGACATGGGGGGCACCGCCCCGCTGATCACCGACCACCAGAAGGTCCCTCCCAGCGCCATGGCCCCGAAGTCCAACGCCAGCCCTCCATGGTCGCGGACTATCTCCCGCAGCGCCGCGTCGCGGTACGTCATCTCGTCCCGCGAGTGCGCCGCCATGATGAGCATGGTCCCGTGCTGGATGGAGGAGAGCAGCGCGCGAAGATTGGGGTCTTGGGCCAGCTTCCTGGTGAGGCGCGGCGCCACGATCACCGGCACCACCCCGATGGGACTCTTCATGATGTTGTAGTCCAGGCCCTCAAGGCTCACGCGGTAGGTTGCCTCCGACCAGCTCTCGCGGTCCGGGAAGATCAAGAGGTAGAGGCGGAAGTTCCAGGGCAGCTCCAGCTCCATGTCGTAGAAGAGCCCCTTCACCTCCGGCCGTGGCGGCCCCGGCCACGGGAACAGCTTGAGGGCGCAGGCGGTGAAGATGCCGTTGCCGGAAAGACCTCCCGCCTTCCCCCGCATCACCCCTCGCAATGAGGGCCCCGGACCGTCGGCGCAGAACCATCCCAGGCCCGAACCGAGAGTCCCCAGGCGCAGCAGTTCGCCGTCGGGCAACACCCATTCCACCCCCATGAGGTTGCGCGGGCTGTAGGTGCCGTCCCAGCCCGGCCCGAAAGCCGCGCAGGCGCTGGCCAGGGGGGATACCCCCGCCCCCGCCGCGATCATATGGGTGTTGAGGCCCACCTTCATGGCCTCCGCCCTGATCTGGCCGCCTATGGCGTAGGGCTCCACCACCGCGATCATGTTCTTCTCGTCGATGTCTAAGATGCGGTCCATGCGGCGCAGGTCCACCTGCACCACGCCCTCGCCGGAGGGCCCCGCCCACGCCCCCCATCCGGTGGAGAAGGCCTTGAACTTCAGCCCGTGGCGGTTGCAGATCCTTACCACCTCCTGCACCTCCGCGGTGGAGCCGGGCAGGACCACCGCCACCGGGCGCGTTACCCAGGGCTGCGGACGGTTGTTGAACGTGGGCTGCCATGCGTAGGAGTCTAGCACCGCGGGTGCCCGCGAAGCGTTCTCGGCCCCCACCGCCTGCGCGAGTTCCTCGAAGGCCTCGTCCTTGATCATCGCCTTGCCCCCTTTCCGGTGACTTTATCTATCCCGGCCGCTTTACGCCCCGCCAGGGCAACCGGCGGAAGGACCAGGGGTCCGCATCAACTTATACCGGCGCCATGGACCTAAGTCTGCGAGACGGCGTTTCCGCGTCCTGCACTTCTAAGAGTGCGGGAAGACTGGTCCAGCGCCACATTGCCATGTTTTGGTAAGAGTTAGCCTCCCCCCTCGGCCATCCTGGAGGAAATCCGATTCGCATCCCATAAGCCTCGCGAAACGGCTCCTTCTGTACTCGCCATCCACGCCGCATAGCCGAAAACCCAGGGTCCCAGAACCGCCGGAGCGCCGTCAACGGTCCCGTATCCCGTCTCCGCCTCGCCCGGATCGGTTTGGCCGTTCCCACCTTGTGTCAGGTTGGCCGATAACGGCTCAAGACCTCGGCTCTACCCATACCGTATGGTCACGCCCGTGCCGCCCGCGGGATAGGAAAAATCGATGGCTTCGCGCGCGCATATCTCCCAGCAAGCCGCGCACTCCAGGCACAGCTCGCGGTAACGCGGCGCCAGCCTGGCCTTCCCCTCCTTCAAAGACCAGAGCCCGGCCGAGCACACCTTTGCGCAAAGCCCGCAGCCGTCGCAACGCTCCGGGTCGAGGGAGATGAAATCGCCGGTGTCCCCCTCGCCGCGGTAAACGAGCTCTTTTACCTCGAAGTCCATCTCCTCCATGGCCTCACCTCCCCGCCGTCCCTTTTAGCCTCTCGCCCAGCCGCTTGTTCAGAAGCGACAAGGCCTTCAGGTAGGCCTCGTCCGGCAGAAGCCTCAGGGCGGGCATCCTTACCTTCGCCTGCAACAGGGCCCTTCTGACCACGCGTGGGGAGATGGCGGCGTTGAGGGGTTTGATATATCTCTTCCCGAACTGCGAGAACTCGGGCAAGAGGTCGAACAGGTGCTCGATGTGCTGGTTGAGGCAGCTCACGTGGTCATCGCTCCAGTCGAAGAGGACGGAGAAGGGATGGATCTCGCTCATCTCCAGGATGAGCTGGATGAGCCTCTTCATGAGCTCGGGGTCGAAGATGGAATGGTCCCATATCTCCACGAACTCGGACCCGAAGGAGTGCTCCAACCCCAGTGGCGACGCCTTCCACCTGCGCTCGTATTCCGCCAGGGCCCGCTCGGAGACGTCGCCGCGTGATATCGCCCAGGCGGCGGTCTCCGCGGCGATCCTTCCCGACATGCACGCGTGCCATATCCCCTCCCCATCCAGGGGGCAGGGAAAGCCGCCGGCGTCCCCCACCAGCATCATGCCACCAGCAAAGGTCTTGGGGGGCTTTTTCAGCCAGGGAAGCAAGTGTGCCTGGTACTCCCTGGGCCTGGCCTCGACCACCTTGCAGAACTTGCGGAAGGCGGGTATTTCCATCACCCGCTTGAGCATGTCCTGGGGCCGGGTGTCCCAGTCCGGCCTCAGCCACTTGCCCGCGCCCAGGTGGAAGCTCTCGCGGAAGTTGACCTGGTAGGCGCCGTTGAAGGGGCCGAACCAGCACCACTCCGCGTTGCCCACCACCGCGTCGAGCTTCTCCTCGTCGCAGGCGAAATCGACCTGCGGCACCAGGGTGCAACCGCCTCCCCACCTGTTGCGCACGCCCGCGCTGCGAGCCATGGTGGACATGGCCCCATCCGCGGCGATGACCACCTCGGCCGCGAGGCGCTCTCCCTTCTCCGTCACCACGCCCCTGACCACGCCGCCCTCCATTATCACCCCGGTAGCCAGGGTGGCCTCGCGCAACTCCGCGCCAGCGGCGACGGCGAGGTCGGCGATCAGGGGGTCGAGGTCGGCGCGATAGATGGAGGCTCCCGCCATACCTTTATCCAGGGAGCCCGACCACCTGCTGCCGTCCCGGTCCGACCCCGTGGTCCCCTGCACCAGCCTCAAGCGGTTCTCCTCGTCCACCACCTTGATGACGATCATGTCGATGCGCCGGTAGGAGGGGAGTTTGGGCAACTCCCCCATGATCTCGGGGAAATCCCGCCACCATCGCGTGCCCAGGCCCGCGCCGGAGGAGTTCTTCTCGCCGGGGTACTTGCCGCGTTCCAGGAAAACCGTCTTCAAGCCCAGTTCCGCCGCCGTCTTGGCCGCGTAGGAGCCCCCGGGACCGGCTCCCACCACCACGACGTCCCATTTCTCCATGGCGTCACCCCCTCGCTTTTCGCCATGCTCCGATGCGTTATTTCACATGGTAAATTTTAGGTAGATTTGGCATGCAATCCGCACCCTTACATGTTCGCCATGCTCCGATGCGTTATGTCGCCCTATGGTGCTTTGAGAGAGATTGCGATATCAGAATTACTGTTCGCTATGCCCTGACTCGATATGCCACCTCCGATCCTCTCCGGAGCAATACTCCAAATCCTCCGGCTTTCAATATTCGCCATGCTCCGATGCGTAACGTCACTGCGCAACGTGCCGACGTCACGCCGAAACGTCATATGTTTCGGGCTTCAGCTTCTCGATGAGCGCGTTGAGGCGCTCCACCTTCGACGGCTCCGCAGCGGAGAGGTCAAAAGACGCCTCGCCGCAGTACAGGGTGGAATCGGCCGCCTCTCCCGGGTCCAGCGCCCTTGAAACCTCCTTCTGCCAGCGGTTGAAATCCCAGGCCAAGGGGCCCATTATGGCGCGCACGCGGGGGTCGGAGGAAAACATGGGCTCCATGCACTGCTCCAGGGCGGCGATGGTGAAATCGAGGAAGATGGGCTCCAGGGCGGCGCGGTGCTCCGGCTTGCGCGGGTCGAACTGGTAAACCACCTCGCAGTGAGCCCACATGTTGTTCTCATAGGGCACGTAATAGGGGTTGTCCCCCATATCGTCCAGGATGCCGCCCCTGGTTATCCATTCCTCCTTGATCTTCAGGCACGCGTCCCTCCAGTTTTCCTGGGTGTCCAGGGCATCGTTGCGGTCCAGGGCGGTGTTGAAGGAACCGCCTATCCTGAACACCAGCGCCGGAAGGGTCGCCCGCACGAATCCCATGAGCGCCATGCGCACGAAGGGCTTCATGCCGCCCAAGTCCATGGCGAAGCCCCCGTGGTCGTTAACGATGGCTTTGAGGACGCTGGACTGGTAACGCAGCTCTTCCTCCGAATCCGCGGCCAGCACCATCATTATGGCGTACTCGAGCGTCTTTCCCAGCAGGGTCCGGATGGCTCCGGCGCCGGTTAACCTCTTGAAGAGACGCGGGGTCATGATGTTCAGGTATGCTGCGGTGGCGGTGCGCAGCGCGTTGTACCCTATTTCCGCCTCCCCTATCTTTATCACCGCCTCCAGGAAAGCGGAGCGGTCGGGGAAAGCGCAGAGGTAGAAGCCCATGTTTTTTGGTACCTCGGAGCGCGCGTCCAGGAGGCATCCCTCGGTCTCTATTCGCGCCGGGCCCGGCCAGTTGTATAGCTTCAGGGCGCACTTGGTAAAGATGCCCAGTCCGGCCAGGGCGCCCGCCGAGCCGCGCATGATGCCGCGCAGGGACGGGCCTGGGCCGTCGCCCGAGAACCAACCCAACCCCGATCCCGGCGTCCCGATGCGCAGCACCTCCCCGTCGGGGAGGACCCACTCCGCTCCCAGCACGTTGCGGGGGCTGTAGCTCATGTAGATGCTGTCATGCCCCACTCCCCATCCCGAGGTGGCGCTGGCCAGGGGGGAACAGTTGGGGCCCGAGCCATGGATGTGCAGGTTCAAACCCTTCTTCATCACTTCCGCCTGGATCTGGGCGGCGATAGCGTAGGGCTCGACCACCACGTACATGTTCTTCTCGTCGATCTCCAGGATGCGGTTCATGCGGCGGAGGTCCACCTGCACCACGTTGTCGTAGGTGGGGCCGCACCACACGCCCCAGCCGGTGGAGAAGGCCTTGAAACGCAGGCCGTGCTTGTTGCAGGCGCGCACCACCGCCTGCACCTCCTCGGTGGAG
Source organism: Actinomycetota bacterium (assembly GCA_013178005.1). GTDB lineage: Bacteria > Actinomycetota > Geothermincolia > Geothermincolales > RBG-13-55-18 > Solincola_B. Next base: position 644 of record JABLXL010000004.1, on the reverse strand, counting down.
GCGGGCAGCGCCACCGCCACGGGACGCTTCACCCAGCGCTCCGTGGGATGGTCGTTGTTGGTGGGTTGCCAGGCGTATCCGTCCAGGACCCCGGGCTCGCGGCTGACGTTCTCCGCACCCACCGCTTCCTCGAGGTCGCGGTAGGCCTCGTCGCTCAGCACGTAAGTCGTCTCCAGCGCGCACATATCACCGCACCCCCCTGAGGGGCAGACAGTAAGTTGCCAGTTTATACCATATATCTTTCATCTAGACCTGCTCCTCCCTTCCCTGCTCACGCCGTATTTGCATTCCAAGCGGAAAAATCGTGTTCTCTCGCCGCAGGCCATCCCCATCGTGTCTCCGTTTTCCAACCGCACCCCTCCAAGACCGTAAACGGGCGCGAGAGCTCGCAAACCCGCGCCGCACGCCCATCCCGCGCCATGGGGCTCGTCGCCCCGGCGGGGAGCAGGCGGCTTGGGGAGCGCCCGCGGTCTTTCCTCCACGAGAACCGCCATGGGAACCGCCTTTCCTACGTAGAGGCCGGCACGCTCACCCCGGCGGCGAGCGCCACCAGGTCGATCAAGTCGTACACGGGCAGGTCGATTCCGGACTCGGAGGCGGCGTCTCGGAAGGCCCTCACGCACCAGGGGCAGGCGGTGGCCAGG
>JABLXL010000039.1 GCA_013178005.1 Actinomycetota bacterium | reverse complement strand
CAAAGCCTGCGGGGTGGCTGTGCCGCCGACTGCAAGGATGGCGCAGGTGTAGTGCCAAGCCCTGTTTTTCATGCCTAAAAACGCCTATCTACCTGGTATTCTGAAACTGCAACTGTAGAAGATGAGTTTGGATGCTTGCGCCGCCCGCGCTCCTCCTTTCCCCCAAGGCGAACTTCGGCCCGGCAAACGTTTAACCCTTATGGAAGACGGCGATAACCTCGCTCTCACCACGGATGCGGCGAAGGCGTGTGTTCAACGTGCATCTAACCCGTATGGCGTGCCGGAATCGCCCCCGCGCGGGATGGCCGGCGACACGCCTCGAATCGATATAGAACAATGCCGGAAGGCAAGGACGCGAGAGAGGGGTTGCGAGATGGACAGGAAAAAGATCCTCATAGTAGACGATGATGAGTCCCTGGTCAGGATATTGAGCGTGAACCTTTCCCTGGAGGGCTACGAGGTTTTCGCCGCCTTCGACGGCACGTCCGCGGTGATGAGCGCCCACAGGGTAAAGCCGGATCTCATCATCCTGGATGTCAGGATGCCGGCCGGGGACGGGTTCAGCGTGGTGGAGAGGCTGAAGATGTCCACCAAGACCTTCAACATCCCCATCATCATCCTGAGCGCTCTGCCCAAGGAGGACATCGAAGAGAGGGCTTTACGGGCGGGCGTGGTGCACTGCATCGCCAAGCCTTTTGATAACGGGGCTTTGTTGGAATATGTGAGGGACCTTATCGGGGCCGGAGAGAAGCGATCGGTGGTAAACGCTTAACCCACTCAAACCCCTCTTTCCGGCGTGGAGGCTCGAGGGCACCGGGCAGAAGGGCCGCGCAGATGCTCTCGAGCTTTCCATATGCGCGCGAAAGCCCCCACCGCGTGGGCAGGGGGGTGGGGGCATTATGTGCGAGGCATTCAGGGAAGTGCCGACTGGATGGCCGCCTCCAGCTGGGAAAGCATGGAGGTATAGCCGGCCACCAGGGAATCGACGCTCGCCGCGAGCTGCTGCTGCGCCTGGGTTATGGCGGCGGTCATCTGGTCGAGCTGGGCGTCGTATGCCGCCCTGTCTCCCGAGGCCAGGGACTGGGACATCTGTTGCGAGATGGATTCCAGCTCCTGCGCCAGTGAGCTCAACTCCTCCCCGTACGAACCCATGCCTGAGGGAGGTTGCGTCCCCTCGAGGCTGGAGAGGGCCTTCTGGGCGTTGCTTTGGAGCTGTTCCAGGGCCTCCTCGTACTTGCCCCCGGAAGGAAGATTTCTCAAGCGCTCCGCCTGTTGCTGCATCTGTTCGATTTCCTCCATGGTGGGCACGAGGGATAGGAGGTAGTCTATCTCCTGTACCGCCTGGTCGGTGAGGTCGTACAGGTAATCATAATAGTCGTATATATACTCATACAGCTCGGCGTATTCTTCGGTAACCTCGACGGCATACGAGGTGGCCTCCTCGAGGTCGGCGTATAGCTGTTCCCACGCCGCCTCCGCCTCCTCGAGTTCCTGGGCGTAGACATCGGGGTCGGAGGCCGCCTCATCCGATTCCAAGTCCTCCATTTCGGATACCGCCTCCTCGGCCCCCTGCTTTATTTCCTCGTAGGTTTCCAACAGTTCCTCTTCGCCGGACGTCTCCCTTCCATTATTCACCTGGTCGCCGTCCCCGCCGCCAAGCACCAGGACCAACGTGATCGCCACCGCTGCCGCCACCATGCATAAGGAAACGATAACCGCCAAGGTCTTTTTTGTCTGCCATCCCCCCCGTACCTCGGAACTCATATTCCTCAGCCTCCTCTCGTCTTGGATCGTGTTCCATATATATAGCCAAGTCGATGTCTGTTAAACGCGTTTAAGGCTTGAGTTAATTATCTGTTAAGTTTCTCCCTCGCTAGAGGTATAGTAACTAATACGACGTTACGGAAGCCTCGTGCCGCGAGGCCGAAGGGGAGGTGAAAAGGGGATGGGAAAAAGATTCGTGGACTTGAGCATAACCATCGAGGATGGCCTGCCGTCCGACCCCCCGGCCATGATCCCGAAGATAATGTACCTCGAACACGAGGCGGGAGCTGCGTCCATGGCGGAGTTTTTCCCGAAGATAGACCCCGCCAAGGACCTGCCGGGAGGGCTGGGATGGGCGGTGGAGATCCTCACCCTCGCCACCCACTCCGGCACCCACCTCGACGCACCCTGGCACTACCACCCCACCATGGACAGGGGGAAACCAGCCTACACCATCGAGGAGGTCCCGCTGGAATGGTGCATGGGCCCAGGCGTGGTCCTGGATTTTCGCCATTTCCCCGACGGCTACCGGGTCATGGCCTCCGACATGGAGGAGGCCTTCGAGAAGATGGGATACGAGCTCAAAGAGGGCGACATCGTGCTGGTGATGACCGGAGCGGACAAATACTGGGGCAAGCCTGAATATCTCCTCAAGGGCTGCGGAATGGGAAGGGAGGCGACCTTATGGCTCCTGGACAGGGGGGTCAAGGTCACAGGCACCGACGCCTGGTCGTGGGACCGGCCCCTCCCGCTCATCGCCAAGGATTTCGAGGAGACGGGGGATTCTTCCCTCATCTGGGAAGGGCACTTTGCGTCCATCGAGAAGGGTTACTGCCACATTGAGAAATTGACCAACCTCGACCAGTTGCCCCCATACGGCTTCACCTTCTTCTGCTTCCCCATAAAGATAAAGAAGGCCAGTGCCGGATGGATCAGGGCGGTGGCGCTGGTCGAGGACTGAGAGGGGAGGGGGAGAGAACCCGCCTGAGGCCTCGCTCACGCATGACCGCCGCATGGGCAACCGCGAGAGACCAGCGCGGAAAGTAGCGATGACTTAACCCCCTGGAAGCCGCTCACCCGATAGACGAAGGAGCCAAGGCCGGGAGGTCCCGGATACAGGTCGGGTCGGCGGGGAAGTCGGAACGGGATCGTGGATGAGGAGCGAGAGCATGGACGCGCAGCTAAGGGAGATATTGGAAAATGTAGAAAACATACTGGCCGCCAATCCCGCGGCCATATTCCTCCCCTGTTTTTACCGCTCGGCGCCGCCGCGCATCTTCCTGCGCGGGGATTGCGTGCAGGTCCTGGTAAAGGGGGAAAGGGTGCTGCACTACGAGGTGGAGCCCTACGACCTGGACGAAAGGGGTTACCGCGAGGTCGGCTCGGGCGCCTACCGGCTGGTGTACGAGTTCCTGCCGGGGCGGCGGTTCGAACTGGAGCTCGAGGGGACCATGTTGGAGAAGCGGTTGCCCGACGGCGGGCTGGCGGAGGAGATAACAGCGCTGCGGGAACGCCTGGGGTATTACGGCGTCGTGCCCCTGGTGGAGATTCGTCGCCTGGAGGGACGTGGCGGAGGAGGCGTCTCCCTGCGCATCAAGAGGCTGGACCCGGAGGTGGAGCCGCCCTCCTACGCGCATCCGGGGGACGCAGGACTGGACATACGCAGCGCGGAGGACGTGGTCATTTTGCCCGGTGAGCGGGCCATGGTGTCGACGGGGTTCGCCATGGCCTTGCCCGAGGGTTACGCCGCCTTCGTGCAGCCGCGCAGCGGTCTGGCGGCCCGGGATGGCATCAGCATCGTCAACACCCCCGGTCTCATCGACTGCCATTACCGGGGCGAGGTGAAGGTCATACTCATCAACCACGGGAACGAGCCCTTCAGGGTGCGGCGGGGGGACCGCATCGCCCAGATGGTAATCCAGGGGGTGGAGGCGGTGCAGGTGGAAGTGGTGGAGGAGCTGGAAGACACGACGCGGGGCGAGGGGGGCTTCGGCTCCACGGGCGTCTGATCCCGCCGTCCCTTCTCCGAACAGCGTGGCAACAAGCACGTTATCTGGCGCTCAATATGTATTGGCGCCATGACTACGGGGTATTTTTCAGGTCAGCGACAAGACCGACCAAGCATCCCTGCCCACGCCTTGGTGAAAAGAGCCATCTTTATAAGGATGCAAGGATTCCGCCCGGAAAGCGGGGGCGGGCATGGTGAAGGGGGCGGAAAGCGCGATGGCGCCCCGCATGGCCCGGGAGGATTCCGCTCCCCCGGCATCAAATATTATTTAAGAGTGCGTGTCGCGGGTTAATAAGCTACGGAGCGGTTTTTGCGCTATCGGTGCAGAGAACATATAATCTTAATCAGAGCCGAACGGGAGAGGATCGAGCCGGTAAAGAGCAAAGGGGGTGAAGGCCCGCCGCATTTCTCCACTCACTGTCCGCCCGCCGCCGCATGCGGCGCTGGTATCTCCGGAACGGAAGTCCGGGCGAAGGGGGTGAGAGCGAGGATTGTACGGAGCGCGCTTGATCTGCGGAAGAAGATTCTCACATAGAGGGTGGGAGAGTTCCTAGTAAGGAGGTCATGCATGAGAAAGGGAAAAGCGGCGCTCATCCTGGCGGTTTTCGTGGCCTTGACCGTGGGTTTGGCCATGATTTTCGCCGGGTGCGGCGAGAAAAAGGAGGAACCGAAGGAGGAGAAGAAGAAGGGCGGGACCTTCAACTACTGCCTGGTCTCCGACCCGGTTTCGCTCGATCCGGCGCAGCTACAGGAGTCGCAGGGCATTGAGGTCGGCAAGCAGATCTTCGACGGCCTCATGGACAACGACCCCGAGACCATGGAGCTGGTACCGGCCATGGCGGAATCCTACGAGGTCAACGACGACGCCACCGTCTTCACCTTCAAGCTCAAGAAGGGCGTGAAGTTCCACAACGGGCGCGAGTGCACCGCAGAGGACTTCGTGTATTCCTGGAACCGGGTCTGCGATCCGGACACCGCCAGCGAAGTCTCCTACCACATGTCCGCCATCAAGGGGTACGACGAAGTGACGGGGGGGACCGCCGAGACCCTGGAGGGAGTCAAGGCCATCGACGACTATACCCTCGAGGTCACCCTATCCTACCCCTACGCCGACTTCGTTTACCACACCGCGCACCCCGTCTTCTCCCCCATCCCCAAGGAGGTAGTGGAGGAGTACGGGAGCGAGAACTTCAGCGAGCACCCCGTGGGCACCGGCCCCTTCGTGTTCAAGGAGTGGGTGCACGAGCAGCAGATAACGGTGGACAAGAACCCCGACTACTACGGCGAGGAGCCCTACCTCGACGGCGTGGTCTTCAAGGTCTACCAGGACGAGGAGACCGCCTACCAGGACTTCAAGGCGGGAGCCCTCGACGACGCCCAGGTTCCCCAGGGCCAGTTCAAGGCGGCGGAGGAGGAGTACGGCGAGCGTGCCATCTTCAAGGCCATGCTGGGGATCTACTACTACGGCTTTAACATGAACACGGCGCCCTGGAAGGACAGCAAGGATCTGCGCCAGGCCTTCAACTATGCGGTGGACCGCCAGACCCTGTGCGACGTGGTCATGGAAGGTCAGCGCATCCCCGCCACGGGCATCGTGCCGCCAGGAATACCCGGTTACCAGCCCAACGCCATGGAGTACAAGTACGACCCCGACAAGGCGAAGGAGCTGCTGGAGAAGGCCGGTTTCCCCGGGGGCCAGGGGCTGCCGCAGCTGACCCTGGGCTACAACACCGGCGTAGGCCATGACACCATCGCCCAGTTCATCCAGGGCAACCTCAAGGACGTGGGGGTCAACTTCAACATCGAGGGCTACGAGTGGGGCACCTACCTCGACCTCATCCAGGGAGAGCAGGTAACCTTCTTCCGTTTGGGCTGGCTCGCCGACTACCCCATCATGGACAACTTCCTCTACCCGCTCTTCTACTCCGAGAACGCGGGCATCGACAACATGAGCCAGTACAAGAACGAGGAAGTGGACAAGCTCCTGCTCGAGGCGCGCAGCACCATCGACGAGGACGAGAGGATCGAGCTCTACCGCAAGGCGGAGAAGATCATCCTCGACGACGCGCCCATCATGCCCCTGATGTTCTACAAGACGTCGCGGGTGTACAGCGACAAGGTCGGCGGGTACATGCGCACCCCCGACGACCTGACTCCCCTGGAGCTGGTCTACTTCAAGGAGTAGCTTACGGCAACGAGACGCTGTTGAGGGGGGCTTGCGGGGCATCCTTGCGAGCCCCCCTCCCTTGTGCTAACTTAATCGGAGCCCTCGAAAAACGGAGGAGAGGTCGAAGGATTAGATGCTCGTTTTCGTTCTGCGCAGGCTCTACCAGACCCTGATCGTGGTCCTGGGGGTAGTCGTCCTCATTTCCTTCCTCCTTGCCATAATCCCAGGCGACGTCGCCCGCATGCGCGCACCCAAGGGGTCGTCGGAGGAGGTCCTCGAGAACATACGCAAAAAATTCTACCTGGACAAACCGTTCTTCACCCGGCTCGGCATATACCTCAGGAACATCCTCAAGCTGGACCTGGGGGAATCCTTCACCTACAAGCGGTCGGTGTGGTCCATCATCAAGGAAAGCCTTCCCTGGTCGGTGAAGCTGGCCCTGGTGGCGGAGGTGATCATCATCATCTTCGGCATCCTGGCCGGCGTGATCTCCGCCGTCTCGCGCTACTCGTTCTGGGACGTGCTGGTCACCATCAGCACCTCGGTGCTCGTGGCCATGCCCATCTACTGGATCGGCAGGTTGATGCAACTGTTCTTCGCGCAGTGGCTGGGATGGTTTCCCAATTCCGGGGCTCCACCCCCGGGGACGGGCTTCTGGGGCGGGCTCAGTTACTACATAATGCCGGCCACGGCCCTGGCCGCGGTTTCCACCGCCTACGTGGCGCGGCTGGCGCGCTCTTCCATGCTGGAGGTGATGCGCCAGGATTACATCCAGACCGCCCGCGCCAAGGGACTCTCCAACCGCAGGGTGACCTACAAGCACGCCCTGCGCAACGGCCTCATCCCGGTGGTCACCTACCTGGGCATAGACTTCGGGGTGCTCATCGGAGCGGCGGTGCTCACGGAGATGATCTTCAACTGGCCCGGAGTTGGCCATAAGCTGTATTTCGCGGTCATCCAGCGCGACCACACCATGGTCCTGGGCCTGGTGTTCGTGCTGGTGATAATAGTGGTGTTTATAAACCTGCTCGTTGACATCTCGTACGCTTTCCTCGACCCGCGCATAAGGCTGGGCGAATCCCCGGAGGTGACCTGAGTGAGCGACCACCGGGAGCCGGAGGATTTCCTGCCCGGCAAGGAGCCGGACCTGGGCATGGAGGTCGAGGAGTTCGAGCTGGCCCTGGAGAAACAGCGCGTGCACGGCCGCACCGCCCTTTGGGCGGACGTGTGGTACCGCCTGCGGCATAACAAGATGGCTATGGTCGGCATGGTCATCATCATACTCCTGGTGCTGGTGGCTATCTTCGCGCCCCTGCTGGCTCCCCAGGATCCCCTTTACAGCCCCCTGTACGATCAGAACGCCACTCCCCAGGAGAAGGCGGAATCGGTCAAACAGCCGCCTTCCTGGAAGCACTGGCTGGGGACCGACGACCTGGGCCGCGACATCCTCTCGCGCCTGATCTACGGCAGCCGGGTTTCGGTGGAGGTGGGTATCGTGGCCGTGCTCATCAGCCTGGTCATCGGCCTGTTTTTCGGAGCGCTGGCGGGCTATTTCGGGGGATGGGGCGACTCGGTGATCATGCGCTCCGCCGACATCTTCTTCGCCTTCCCCACCGTGCTTGGGGCCATCGCCATCATGACCGTGCTGGGACCGGGGCTCATCAACGTCTTCATCGCCATCGGGGTCCTGGGCTGGGCCACCATCGCCAGGATCTTCCGCAGTTCCATCCTCTCGGTGAAGGAGAACGAGTACGTGGAGGCGGCGCGGGCCATGGGGGCCTCCAACACGCGCATCATCTGGAAGCACATCATGCCCAACGCCATCCAGCCCATAATCGTTTACGCGACTATGGGAGTGGGAGGGGCCATCCTGGCCGAGGCGTGGCTGGCCTTCCTGGGCCTGGGACAGCAGCTCCCCACCCCGAGCTGGGGCAACATGCTCACCCAGTACCTGCCCTTCTACACCACGGACCCCTGGATGATGTTCATCCCCGGCGTCGCCATCGTGGTGAGCGTGCTGGCGTTCATACTCCTGGGAGACGGCCTCAGGGACGCCCTGGACCCAAGGTTGAAAGGGAGCGTGTAAGATGGCGAACAAGGGCGAAACGCTCCTGGAGGTCAAGGGTTTGAAGACCTATTTCCACACCCAGGAGGGCGTGGTCAAGGCGGTGGACGGGGTCTCGTTCTCCATCGCCAGGGGCGAGGCGCTGGCGGTGGTGGGCGAGTCGGGTTGCGGCAAGACGGTCACCGCCCTTTCGGTGATGAACCTGATCCCCGATCCCCCCGGCCGCATCGAGGAGGGCGAGATAATCTTCGAGGGGCGCAACCTCCTGGAGATGAACGACAGGGAGATCCGCCAGGTGAGGGGCAACCATATTGGCATGATCTTCCAGGACCCCATGACCTCGCTCAACCCCGTCTTCACCATCGGGAGCCAGATCTCGGAGGCCGTTCGGGTGCACCTCGGCCTTTCCCGCGGCGATGCCAGGCAGCGGGCGATAGAGCTGCTGCGAATGGTCGAGATCCCACAGGCGGAAAGGCGCTACAAGATGTACCCCCACGAGTTCTCGGGCGGCATGCGCCAGAGGGCGATGATCGCCATGGCCCTGTCGTGCGAGCCCAAGCTGCTCATCGCCGACGAACCCTCCACCGCCCTGGACGTAACCATCCAGGCCCAGATCATGGAGCTCATCGGGAGGCTGCGCGAGGAGATCGGGCTGGCGGTGATGCTCATAACCCACGACCTGGGGGTGGTGGCGGGGGTCGCGGAGACGGTGCTGGTGATGTACGCGGGCAAGGTGGTGGAGTACGCGGACATCGACCGCGTGTATTACAACTCCCGCCACCCCTATGCCTGGAGCCTCATGCGCTCGGTGCCGCGGCTGGACGAGAAGAAGGACCGCCTGCTCACCATCGGGGGCTCGCCGCCGTCGCTCATCAACCTGCCCCCGGGGTGCAGCTTCTCGCCGCGCTGCCCCTTCGCGGAGGAGGTGTGCCGCCGGGAGGAGCCGCCGCTCAGGGAGGCGGAGCCGGGTCACCTCTCCGCCTGCCACTTCGCAGCGGATTTCGAGCAGCACGGGCAGGGGGTGAAGGCCTGATGGCGGCGCTGGTGGAGGTCCGGGGAATAGTGAAGCATTTCCCGGTGGGAAAGGGGATCATCCTCTCCCGCCTGGGCGGAACGGTCAAGGCCGTGGACGGGGTGAGCCTGGACGTGGAGGAGGGAAAGACCCTAGGCCTGGTGGGCGAGTCGGGTTGCGGCAAGTCCACCCTAGCCAGGCTGATGCTGCGCCTCATCAGGGCGGACCGGGGCGAGGTGATCTTCGAGGGCCGGGACATCCTCAAGCTCAAGCGCCAGGAGATGCAGTCGGTGCGTCGCTCCATGCAGATCATTTTCCAGGACCCCTACGCCTCCCTCAACCCGCGCATGAGCGTGGGGTCCATCATCATGGAGCCCATGGCCATCCACAATGAGGGGAGCAAGCAGGAGCGGAGGAGGCGCGCCGTGGAGTTGCTCACCCTGGTGGGCTTGCAGCCCGAACATTTCACGCGCTATCCGCACGAGTTCTCGGGGGGACAACGGCAGCGCATCGGGGTGGCGAGGGCCCTGGCCCTCAACCCGCGCCTGATCATCTGCGACGAGCCCGTCTCCGCCCTGGACGTCTCCATACAGGCGCAGGTGCTCAACCTCCTCAAGGAGCTGCAGGAGCGCTTCAGCCTCACCTACATCTTTATCGCCCATGACCTCTCCGTGGTGCGCTACATAAGCGACGAGGTGGCGGTGATGTACCTGGGGAAGATCGTGGAGAGGGCGACGCACGACGACCTCTACGGGAACCCGAGACATCCCTACACCGTGGCGCTGATGTCCGCGGTGCCGCTTCCCGACCCGGTCAAGGAGAGGGAGAGGAAACGCATCATCCTCGAGGGCGACGTCCCCAGCCCCATCGATCCCCCCAGCGGCTGCAGGTTCCATACCCGTTGCTGGAAGAGGCAGGAAATATGCACGGTGGAAGAGCCCCCCTTGGAGGAAAGAGCTCCCGGGCATCGCGTGGCCTGCCACTTCCCCGAAAACACCCCCTGAAGGCGCCCCAGGCGGCCCTGCGCCCTCAACCCCTTCTTTCAACCTTCGAGGGTTTGCATCTCCGGCCCATCGATCCCCCCAGCGGCTGCAGGTTCCATACCCGTTGCTGGAAGAGGCAGGAAATATGCACGGTGGAAGAGCCTCCCTTGGAGGAAAGGGCTCCCGGGCATCGCGTCGCCTGCCACTTCCCCGAGAACACCCTGAAGGCGCCCCGAATAACCTTACGCCCTTTCCTCCGGCTTACCTCGATTCCGGCCCCCGTTTTGCGCGTCCCCCAGGAAAGGCAGGCCGCGGGTAAGGGGGAACGATAGTATAGCCAGCGCGAGGGCGATGGCGCCCAGCCAGACGCCCAGGGTCGCGATGCTCGCCCTTTCGGCGAAATACCCCATCAAAACGTAGCCCAGGGGGAGGGGCAGCAGCACCACGGCGTCCATGATGGCGAAAACGCGCCCGCGGTAAGCCGCCGGGACCAGCCGTTGTTTCAGGTACTCGTAGGTGGTGAAGCCGAAGGCGTCCACCATGCCCATGGCGAAGCTGACCGCCACGGCGGAGGCGAGCAGTCCGTTCCTGGAAAGGACGAAGACGCCGGCCGAATAGCCGAGGAAGCTCACGAAGACCAGGTCCAGCGGCCGGAAGCGCCCCAGCAGGCGGTAGGTAAGCAGGCTTCCCAGGGCCAGCCCCGCCCCCACTCCCGCGCTCACCAGGGGATAATAGTCGGCGTTTCCCAGGCGGTGGGCGCAGAAAACGGGCAGCATAACCTCGAAGGCGCCGAAGATGGGCATGAACATGAGGTGCATGAGGGTGAGGGCGCGTACGTGGCGATCGGAGCGGATGATCCTGACCGCCTCCCGCAGGCCTCCCCCGCCATCCTTTGAGCCCTCCTCATTGTCCGGGGTCCTCGCGGCCCTGGACGGGTCCCTTTTCAGGGCCAGGCATATCAACCCCGAGGGCAGCAGCAATATGGAACAGAGGTAGAAGATGTTCGCCTTTCCCATGGCGCCGATGAGGAAATAGGTGGCGAACATGCTCACCAGGTAGTTGGCGGAGCGCAGGAAGGCGTAGACGGAATTGGCCTTGGCGAGGTGGACGACGTCCACCAGCTCGGGGATCAGGGCGGCGATGGCGTTGGCGAGGACCACGCCGAAAACGGAGGCGGTGAATGCGGTTATGTAGATGAGGTACTGGGCGTGCATGAAGGGGAGGACGAGGAGCGCCGCCCCGTACAGGAGATTGGTGGCCACGATGAGATCGCGGCGGGAAAAACGGTCCACCACCGACCCCGCGAAGGGGCCGGCGAGGGTGAAGGGCGCATACCCCAGGAAGAGGGATATACCCATGGAGAAAGCGGAGCCCGTGCGCTCCAGCACGAAAAGGGGCAAGGCCACGAAATAGGCGGCGCGCGCCATCATCCCCAGGGACTGGGAGAAGAAAAGCAGCACCAGCCGGCGGTTGGACGCCAGGGGCCTCCTGCCGGTGGAGGAACGCGTTGTTTCGGATCCGTCTTTCATCTTCGCTTTCCGCACGATCGAGTTGTCGTCAAGGCCCGGCGGCATCGGCCGCCAGACTTCCTTGACCGCGACTTTACAAGGTCCCCGGTCTCATGCCCCATCCGACCACGGACGCCCTCAACCCATATTAGCCGCATCCCCCCTCGTGGTCATCCCATCGCCTGGTCAAGGCGCTATGATTCGACCTCCCCCGTTCCCTCTCTTCAGCGGAAGCGGGCAGGATGGGAAAGCTCGTGCTCAACAGATAAACAAGCCCACCCAGACTCCCCATGTCGAAAGCGATGGAATACGCTGGGGGATGCGACCCTGCGGAGGGTTGCGCTCGTGGGCTTCCGGGAGAGGTGGACACGACGTCGAGGCACGCGTTCCATGTCCGCCATGTGGCTCGGGGGATGGCGAGGAAGCCTTTTCAAGGTGCCGGATCTCGCCGAGGTCTCCCTTGCCTGCCCACCGCGAGGCCCGGGGAATGACGAGGGAAGAGATTCCATGGCTGGCATTGCCAGAAAATGCCGGAATTGCCCTCAGCGCGTATCGGCAGATAGCGGGGCGACCGGTTCAAGACAATAAACCCTGCCGAGGACTCCAGTGCTTCCCCTCGAAGTGGTTCGGAAAAACGAAGGAAACGGCTCAACATACCAGGCTTTGTCATTCAGGGAACGGCGAGGCGACTGGCTCAAGATAATAAACCTTGCCAGGGTTTCCAGCGCTTGCCATCTACGCAGCCCGGAAAAAACGAAGGAAACGGCTCAACATATCAGGCTTTGTCATTCAGGGAAAGACAAGGCCGGCGAAAGTCACGGCGGAGCCCTCCTGGGGATCGAACCAGTGGCAGTGGTCGACGAGGCGGCCCCTCCTCCCGTCCAGCGTCTTGGCGAGGGCGTAGATGGGCGGGAGGCCGCAGATATGGCGCGAGTCGTTCTCGGAGGCGATATAGGAATAGAAGCCCTCGGCGTCACCCTCTTCCACCTTGCGCAGCATCTCCTTGTCCTTGGCGATGGCGGAGGAGAGCAGGACTCCGTCCAGGGGGAGGAGACTTCCGAAACGCCTGCCCAGGTGGGCGAGGTCCGCGCTGGCGACGAAGAGCACCTTTCCCTCCATGGCGCTGAGCAGGCCCTTGAGGGCGCCCACGAAGGCGGTCACCTCCCCGTCTTCCGAGGGGGAGCGCCCCTCGGCGATGAAGGAGTGGAAGGAGTTGCAGGTGATGGGGAGCAGGCGGAAGCGGTCCGCTCCCCCGAAGAGCACGCACAGCAGGGGCAGCTGCACCTCGATGGAATGCTCGGAGCGGTGGGAAAGCTCGTCCCCCAGCCTGTCCATTCCCGCCGCCCGGGCGATCCCCTCGGCCAGGCCGATGTCCGTTTCCACCAGGCCGAAGGGCGTGAGGTAGTTCTTGCGCGTGAGGGCGAAGGCCCCCTCCATCTCCCCGTGGCAGGTCCCCAGGATCACCACCAGGGGCGGTTGCTGCTCCCCCATCGACGCCGCGAGCAGGGAGTAGAGCTTGCCGTAGCACTCCCTGCCCCGCTCCAGGTCTATGTGGGGCGCTATCACCCCCACGGGAAGCCCGTCGGGCAGCGCCTCCTGTTCGCCGGCCTCCATGAGCATGGAGCGAATCTGCTGCAGCAACTGCCTGGGATCGGCGGCGTAGGCGCTTCCGGCGCTGGCCATGGGGCGATTGGGCAGGGAGAGATATTCCTCGTCCAGGTGGCGCTTGTAGGCGCGGAACTCGTCGCTATCCAGGAGCATTTTCTGGTTCAGCTCGTTCACCACGGCGGCCACCTGGTCGCTGGTGATGATGTCGCCGAAACGGCGCACGTACGCGGCCTGGAGGTCGCGCAGCGAGCGGGTGCCGTCGCACAGGGAGGCGATGAAATACAGGGGCGGCTGCAGGACCACCACGTTGCGCATGTAGCCCTCGGGATCGCGGAGGGCGATCACCTCTCTCCCCTGTTGCCTGGCGGGAAATGCTTCCAGGCGCCGCAGTTTTGGGTATTCCGGAATGGCCATGGTATGTGATCCCGGCTCAGGTCCAGTCAGTGCGTTTTTTCGCCTCGCGCTCGAGGCCCACGTCCAGGGCCAGCCAGGCCTTGGCGCGGACGATGTCCCGCGTGGAGGCGTCCGCCACCAGCGCCATCAAGGCCTCGATGCCCCGGCTGCCGCCGATGCGGGTGAGGGCCTCTATGGCCTGGAAGACGACCTTGTCGTCGTCGTCCTTGAGGAACTCGACGATGCCCTCGACATCGCGCTCCCTCTCCAGTTTCGCGATGTCCTTCCTTCCCAGCCCGAATCTCGGCATAAGATCACCGTGATAGATTCTAGCTTTTTTCCCTGGTCTTTTCCAGGGATTTACCCTCCCCCGCTCCTTAGCGTGGACAGGCGCCGCAGGTTGACCAGCACCTGCGCGGCTTTCTCCGGGGAACTCAGGGCGATGACCCCGTGGGATTGCGCTTCCGCGATCTCGTGCGCGAGGGCGCAGGGGGTGATGAGGCATAGAAAGACGGGCTTGCCGTGCCTGCGTCCGATCTCCGCGTATTCGCGGGAGGGGAAAGTGGGCCCCGCGCCGCCGCCGGTAACGAAGACGGCGACGGCGCAGTGGATGTCCTCCTGCCCCAGGGCGAGGTCGGCCGCCTTGAGGTAAAGCGAGGTGTCGGTCCAGGCGAAGGCGAACATGTCCAGGGGGTTCGCGGCCACGGCATGCTCGGGGAGAAAGGATTCCATGGCCCTCGCCGTTTCCGGCGCGAGGGGAGGGAAGCTCAGGCCTCCCCGCTCGCAGATGTCACATATGGCCACCACCGGGCCCGCCGAGTGGGTGGAGATGAAGACCCCGTCCCCTGATGGCATGCCTCCCATGGAGACGGCCTTGCAGGTTGCCGCCATCTCCGAGCTGGAATGCACCTGCAAAAGTCCCGCCTGCCGGAAGGCTCCGCGGTAGACCTCCTCGGAGCTGGCCACGGAGCCGGTATGGGAGAGCGCCGTCCGCGAGGAGCTCGCCGTGTAACCGCGGCTGTACACCAGCACCGGCTTTTTGCGCGAGGCGGCACGGGCTTTCTCGAGGAAGGCGGCGCCGTCGTCCAGGCCTTCGATAAACAGGCAGATAACGTCCGTATGGGGGTCTTCTGCCAGGTATTCCACCATGTCCGCGAATTCGACGTTGGCGCGGTTTCCGATGCTTATGAACTTGGAGATCCCCACCTGCTCGTCCATGAGCTCGTTGAGGATGCTGTTGCCCATGCCGCCGCTCTGGCTGACCACGGACACGTTTCCCTCCGGGAACCAGGCCAGGGGGCTGGCGAAGGTGGCGTTCAGGCGCGCGTGCTTGTTGACGACGCCGATGCAGTTGGGGCCGATTAATTTCATGCCCCCGGCCTCGGCGATGCTCACCAGCTCCTCCTGGAGGCGCCGGCCCTCCGGCCCCGTCTCGCGGAAACCGCCCGCGAAAATAACCCCCGCCCTTCCCCCCATCTCCACCGATTCCCTCACCGCGGGGACCACCAGCCTTTCGGGGATGGCGTAGACGAAGAGGTCCACCCCGCGGGGAAGGTCGCGGATGGAGCGGTAGGCCTTGAGCCCCTGGATGCTTTCGCCAGCGTTGGGGTTGACGGGATAGACCTCGCCCTCGAACCCCGCCGCGGTCACGGCGGCGAGGGCGTGAAAGCCGAGCTTGAAGACGTTTTCGGTCGCCCCCACCACCGCTACGCTGCGGGGCTGGAACAGGGGGCGGAAACGATCCAGAACCTCGCCGGACATCTGATCCCCCTTCCTCGCCATCGATCTTCCCTGCCGGAGCAGCGAAGGGCCTTCGTTTCATGGCATGAAGCCGCCGGCTGCCCGAAAGACGCCTAAAAGGCCGACGGGCTGAAAACATCGTAGCACGCTTTGGGTCGCTGGGCAGTTCTGGATCGATCAAGGGCTTAAGCGGTGGCGGCTACGTACCGAGCCCGTTACGGCAAGACCGCGGCCTGCCGTTAACGGTCGCGGTCGGGAAAGTAAGTCTGGTCGGTTGGCCCGGCGCGGTTTCCGGGATGTTTGCTATGGGGAAGGATGCCGGGAAAGCGCATGGGCCAGTGTCCCGAACCCGTTACGGCAAGACCGCGGCCTGCCGGTTAACGGCCGCTCTCGGGGAAACCAGCCTGGTCGGTTAGTCCGGCGCGGTTTTCAAGATATGAGGTAGGGGAAAGGATGCCTGGGAAGAGGGCTGGCCAGTGTCCCGAACCCGTTACGGCAAGACCGCGGCCTGCCGGTTAACGGCCGCTCTCGGGGAAACCAGCCTGGTCGGTTAGTCCGGCGCGGTTTTCAAGATATGAGGTAGGGGAAAGGATGCCTGGGAAGAGGGCTGGCCAGTGTCCCGAACCCGTTACGGCAAGACCGCGGCCTGCCGGTTAACGGCCGCTCTCGGGGAAACCAGCCTGGTCGGTTAGTCCGGCGCGGTTTTCAAGATATGAGGTAGGGGAAAGGATGCCTGGGAAGAGGGCTGGCCGGTGTCCCGAACCCGTTACGGCAAGACCGCGGCCGGAAACCGGCCGCGGTCGGAAAAACCGGCCTGGCCGGTTCCTCAATCCTCGGAAACGGAAAGGCCAGGGCGGTAGGTCGCCTTGCGGATCTTGTTGAACACCACGTTCACCGAGCGCGTGAAGACGTTGGGATCGGTGTTTTCGATCAGCTTGGTGATGAAGCGCTGGTTCTTGTTCATGGCGTTGGCGATGACCGCGGCATCCATACTCTTCATGACCTTGGCCATGAAGTCGGGGTTGCTGTTGATCACCCCGGCCAGTATCTCCGGGTCGAGATGTGCCATGACGCGGCTGATGAGGTCCTTGTTCTCGTTGATGGCCGCCGCCACCACCTTGGGGTCGATGCCGGAGATCATGCCCGAGACCAGGTCCTTGTTGTTGGCCATCTTCGCGGCCAAAGCGCCCAGCTTACGGTTGAGGTCGCCCATGATTACCTCCTTAGCGACTGATTATGACCCCCTAGTCGACGAAGATAACGAGAAGCAACTTATATTATACATCAACAGGGCATGCGATATGAAGCCTCAACGATCAGGCATTTTTATAAATGGTATTATGAATGACCATATAGTCATCATTACTGATTATTTATAGGATCGGTTCTCGCACGGCCGGCGAGGTATTTTTATGGATACCGGGCGCATGATCGTGCCGGGCTTTAGACCCACCCCTTCGGCCTGCGGCGAGGCAAAGCTTTCATCTCCCACAGTCGATCATGGCTATCGTGTGGCGAGGGCGTCGGGATGTTTCCGTTTTGGTTTCCAGCGCGGGCGGGTTTACCGCCGTGGGCGCCGGGAATAATGGTCATTGTGGCGGGGCCTAAGGGACCGAACGGAAGAGAAGGAGTCGATGATGTACGAAGAATACCTCGAGCTGGTGGAAGGAGAAGGCGGGGAGCACGAGCTTGTCCTTTTCGCGCTTTCCACCTGTGGATGGTGCCGCAAGGCCCGGAACTTCCTGGACGAGAACAAGCTCCCATACCGCTACGTCTACGTGGACCTTTTGGAAGGTGACGCCCAGAAAGAGGTATTCGAGGAAGTTAAGAGGCGCAACCCTCGCAAGACCTTTCCGACCCTGGTGGTGGACGGGGAGGAGGTCATCGCGGGTTTCAATGAGGATAAATACAGGGAGGCCCTTCTTTGAGTCTCGATTTCAAGCCCGAGGTACTTGATTTCCGCGACCGCCTGGAGAGGGAGGCGGAAGAGGGGGGTTATCACCTCAACCCGGACCGCGAGATGACCCTTATGCTCGCCGAGGGCCTGCTTGCCAACAAAGAGCGCTATGGATACCTCCTCTGCCCGTGCCGCCTGGGCGAAGGGGAGATGGAAAAGGATCTCGATATCATCTGCCCCTGCGACTACCGCGACGCGGACCTGGATGAATACGGCCAGTGTTACTGAGCGCTTTATGTTTCCCAGGAGGTCCTGGAAGGCAAGAAGGTATTAGAGGGACAGATCCCGGAGCGCAGGCCTGAGCCGGAGGAGCTCGAGCGTGCGCGGGAGCAGAAGGCGGCGACGACGCGGCGAGCCTCCGCGGGCACAACGGTCTGGCGGTGCAAGGTCTGCGGCTATCTGGCCGCGCGGGAAAAACCGCCCGAGGTATGCCCCGTGTGCAAGGCGGGGCGCGAACGCTTCGAGGAGTTCCCCTTGGGGGGACCGGCTCCCCCGGTGCCGGTCTGGCGGTGCAAGGTCTGCGGCTATCTGGCCGCGCGGGAAAAACCGCCCGAGGTATGCCCCGTGTGCAAGGCGGGGCGCGAACGCTTCGAGGAGTTCCCGCTGTAGCCTAGCCGCGGTGGCGGTGTAGGCTTAACCGTTTCTTTCCCTGACGACGGTGCTGGTAACTTGTTGCCGGACGAGCGCCGGAACGGCGACTACATCTATTCGCCGGGTTCTTTTCCTCGCTGACCGTATCGGAGACCGAACGCCGGTGAGCACTTTTTTCCGATCCCCTGGACTTAAGGGGCAGAAGGGCACTGATTTCTCCCGACACGGGAAATACATGCAACCAACAGCTCTTTCCTCTTATCTACAGGGCAAACCGGCGCAGGATCGCAAGCCCAAGCCGTTAACGGGAGAGGCTGGTGGTTTTACCTATTCCCCGGCTGCAAGGGTGATGTCACCGCTGTGGCATTCCAGATCCACCTGCAGGGTGACCGGCGATTCGCGAAAGGCGGCGTTCACGTAGACCATGCCGTCCTGGTCGCTCGAATCGAGCGTCATGCCTTCAGCGCGGAGCCGTCCCGATCCAGAGCGCACCCTCACGCGCACTCCTACCTCCTCAGGAAGGAAAAGGGACACGTCACCGGAGCCGCATTTGATATAACCGCCCAGGCCCCCTTCCCAACGTCCCCTCAGGTCTATCTCGGTGCGCCCGCTGGCGTTCTCCACGTCCATCTGGACGTAGTTCGAGTACTCGCCGCGCAGGCTCAGGCTCAGTTCTCCGCTCCCCTGGCTCAGGTCGATGCGTCCCAGTTGGGACATCTTCCCGGAGAGGTCCACCTCGACGCCGCCGCTCCCGGATTCAACCTCCAGCGAACGCAGGGAAAGGCTTCCCAGGCGGAACACCGCGCTCGCGCTCGATAGCTCGGCGGACAGGTCTACGGGCACTTCGTCTGAGAGGCGCACCAGCCAGTCGTTGCGGACGAACCAGAAGGCCGGCGCCCACCAGTCGCCGCCCTGGGCCGCCGAGAGCCTGCCTTCCCCGCCTCGCACCGCGTAGTCCAAGCGCGGCTCCCAGTCCTTTACGTTGAAGGTGAAGGTCCCCTCGAAAAGCCCCTCCGCGCCGCCTTCCACCGTCGCCTTCCCCGAGCGCACCCTCAGTTCCACCACCGCGCGCTCCGCTCCCTGTGGGGCCACCGTCCTGGTGACCGTGCGGGTTTTTCCCAGAAAATGGATGGACAGGGGGACGACGAGGCCGGCAAGCAGCAGCATGACGGCAAGGTTCACGATGCCCAGCGACAGGCCCGCGGTGGCCAGGCCGCCCCCCCTGACTTTCTCCTTGCGCGACCTGGCGACCAGGGCGAAGGCGACGGCGAGGATCCCGCCCAGCAAGGGCAGACACATGAACGAGAGTATGCCGAACACCAGCGACGCCACCGCCCAACCGCTAACCCTCGAGCTGGACTGCGGCGCGGCCGGCTGCGCGTGAGGGGGAATCGGGAACGAAGCAGCCGGCGGAAACGGGCAGGTGGGAGGGGGTGGAAGGGGCGCGGAGGCGCTAACCTCCGCCGCGGTTCCTGGAGACGGCTCCCCGCAGGCATGGCAGAAAGCCGCCCCTTCCACCAGCTCGCCTCCGCAGCGATCGCAGGAATCCGCCTTAACCACCCCCGCATATCATATCCGCCACCAGCTCCGGGTATTCCTAGTTGGGGCAGTGACCGCATTGCGTCCACGCCCACGCAATCATCATAACCATGCCGGGCGTTTTCCGACAGGGGGAGCGGGAGCCGCCGCGCGGGGGGCGGTGGGGAGGGGCTGCGCTGCCACACCGTTCCCCGCTGCCAATGACAAGGCGCCATTTCAATGCACCGGTGAAATCATTGCCAGCTTCTTTGGCTGCCGCACCGTTCCCCGGTGCTGAGGAGCATAAGCGCGGTAAGCGATATCCCCCAGGTGGCGGGTTGTGGCTGCTGAAATCCGGGATGAAGGAAAAGCCCCACCTGACCGATTTATGATATGAGGCGGACGAGGAGGACCGGATTGCACGAAAAAATGAGCTTTGAAGGCGCACCGGAGACGGATGTGAATCTCCTGTCCCGGCGGGTGGCCGAGCTGGAGGAAGCGCGGTCCAGGAAGGAGAGGGTGGAACGAGCCCTGCGCTTAAGCGAACGCTATTTCCGCTCCATCATCGAGAACACCACCGACCTCGTGAGCATCATGGACGCTTCAGGGATCGTGCAGTACCACAGCCCATCCGTTCAGCGCATTCTCGGATACGACGCGGAGGAGATGCTGGGGAGAAGCGCACTGGAGCTGGTGCACCCACTGGACCTGGAGCGGGTCAGGGAGGCGTTCGAAAGGTTGGTCGTCGATCCCGAGACGCCCATCTCGCTGGAGGTGCGCTTCCGCAGGAATGACGGTCGCTGGCGGGTGCTGGATGGCGCGGGGAAGGGAATCGCCGGCGAGGACGGGGAACGCCTGGTGCTGGTGGTCTGCCGGGACGTCACCGAGCGCAGGGAGGCCGAGGAGGACCTCGGCATGTACCGCCTCCACCTCGAGGAGCTGGTGGCGGAGCGCACGCGGGAGCTTGAGCGCGCCAACCAGTTGTTGCGCGAGGAGGTGGAGCGCAGGAGGCAGACGGAGGAGGAGCTACAGCGCAGGGAGCGCTACTACCGCGCCCTCATCGAGAACTCCTACGGAGTGATAAACGTCATGGAGCCCGACGGCACCCTCCAGTTCGTCAGCCCCTCGGTGCGCGAGATATTCGGGTACGACCCGGAGGAGCTGGTGGGGAGGAATGTCTTCGATTTCGTCCATCCCGATGATCTTCCGGCAATCACCGCGACCATAATCGAGGGCCTCGCTTCTCGCGAGTACACTGCTCATGTGCGTTTCCGCTTGCTCGGAAAAGACGGTTCCTGGAGGATATGCGAGGCGGTGGGCAGGAACCTGCTGGACGACCCGGCGGTGCGGGGCGCGGTGGTGCACAGCCGCGACGTCACCGACCGTGTGATGGCGGAAAAGGCGCTGCGGGAGAGCGAGGAGAAGTTCCGCCTCATCTCCGAGCAATCCATGTTGGGGATCATGATCCTCCAGGACGACGAGCTCAAGTACGTGAACCAGGCCGCCTCCGACATCTTCGGTTATTCAGTCCAGGAGGCGCTTGCCTGGGGTCCGGCCGGCTTCCTGGAGATCATCCATCCCGATGACCGCGAATTCGTGCGCGAGCAGGCCCGCCGCAAGCAGCGCGGGGAGGAGGGCCAGGTCGAAAGCTACGTCTTCCGCGTGATAACGCCCTCGGGGGAGGCGAGATGGGCGGAGCTTCACTCCAGGACCGTGGTCTACGAGGGCAGGCCGGCGGTGCTGGTGTCGGTCACGGACATTTCCGCCCACGTGCGCCTGGAGGAGGAGCTGGCGGAGAGCGAGGAGCGCTTCCGTTCCCTCATAGAGAAGGCCCACGACATCATCGTGGTCATCGACGAGGTGGGGACCATAACCTTCGTGAGCCCGTCCGTGGAGAGGGTGCTGGGCTACAGGCCGGAAGAGGAATTGGGAAAGAGCGTATTCGAGTACGTTGTGGACGAGGATGTGCCGAAGGGGATGGAGGCCATCCGACGGATCCTCGAGGACCCGGACGCGGTTCTGAACCTCGAGTTCGGGGTGCGCCACGGCGACGGCTCCCGCAGGGAGGTGGAGGTCACGGCCAGCAACTGCCTCACCCATCCCTCGGTGCGCGGCATCATCATCAACATACGCGACGTCACCGACCGTGCGGCGGCCCACCGCAAGCTGGAGAGGGTGAACCACCTCTTCCTCAACCTGGGGGCAGACCTCTTAGACAACATGGAGAAGATCGTGTCCTGCTGCCGGGATGTCGTGGAGGCCCCCCTTGCGGCCTACTGCCGCCTGGACGGCGGGAGGCTCTCCATCCTCTCCAGCGCCCCGGGAGAGGAGGGGTTCACGGTGGTGGAGGAGGCGGGGGGGAGCATTGCCGGCGAGGTGGTGCGCCGTGACCTGCGCGGGCCCTGGGCGGTCGAGGACATCTCCTCCCATCCCGGCTTGGAGCAGGATCACCTGGTGGCGAGACATGGTTACCGTTCTTTCCTGGCTTGCCCGGTGGAGGGAAAAGCGGGCGCCACCGGAGCCCTTTGCGTGTTCGACCACCGTCCCCGCGCGTTCACCCACGAGGAGACGGAGTTGGTGGGCATGCTCGCCCGCGCCCTATCGGTGGAGGAGGAGAGGCTATCCCATGAGCTGGGTCTGAAGGACTTCGTGGACGTGGCATCGCACGAGTTGCGGCACCCCATCACCCTCATGAAGGGGTACGCTGCCACCCTGGCCAGGTTCGGCGACAGGTTGGGGGAGGAGGAGAAGCGCGAATACCTGGACATCATCGACGAGGGCGCCGACCGCCTCGACATGCTGATCAAGGAGTTACTGGACGTGTCGCGCATCGAACGCGGGCGCTTCTCGGTGCGCCGCGGCGAACAGCGCCTGGAGCCGATCATCGAGCGCGCGGTAAAGGAGATGGAGGATAAGGGCCGGGGCCGCCGCTTCGAGCTGCACTTCCCGCTCTCCAGCTCGCCCCGCTTCGTGGACGCCGAGAAGATACTGCGCGTGCTGGTGATCCTGCTGGACAACGCGGTGGCGCATTCCCCGGCCACCTTCCCCATCGAGGTCCACATGGAGGAGATCGGAGATGCGGGTGAGTTGGCGTTGTTGTCCGTGCTCGACCGCGGGGTGGGGGTTCCCGAGAAGGACCGCGAACTCATCTTCGAGCGTTTTTACCAGGTGGAGGACGCCCTCCACCACACCACCGGGGGCATGGGCCTCGGGCTCTACATCGCCCGGGAGATAGTGGAGGCGCACGGCGGGCGCATCTGGTGCGAGCCCCGCGCCGGGGGCGGCACAGCTTTCCGCTTCACCTTGCCCTAAAGATCAAGAGAGGTTTTATCTCCTGTCCGCGCCCTACAACATAGCCGCCCAGCAGCGGGAATGTTGTCTTTGGACGACCGGGCTTGGCCGTGCGGCCTAGGGTAACTCCTCCGCGGTGGGGATGCTATAGATGATATAATTGGTTAGGCAAAGCAATCGACCCGGAACCTCTCCGGGTTCTCCGCGCTCGCAGGTCCCCAGGTATTTACCAACATATTCAATTAAGTCAACATGAGCAAGTTGACTTTATATTCTCCTTCCGTGTAAAATATCGCCGCTTGCGCTCGTTGTCGGAGCAAATGCCGTAAACCCTGGGGGTGGGGCATATGGGCGGCGAGATAATCGCCGAAAAGTTCGCTCTTCTCAGGACGCGCGGCGGCAACGGAGTCGCCGTGACTCACCTGGTGGAGGACACCTTGCTGGGCGAGAGGGCCGTGGTAAAGGTAAGCGACGGCCTGGAAGACATCGCCTTGGAATACCTGAAGACCTTCAACCTGGCCAGGGAACTCGAGCTCCCCGGCGTGCTCATGCCATTGGAAGGGGGCCTCCTCGAGGAGGAAGCGGGATACTATATGGCCTTCCCCGAGCTCGGGGAGCTGTCGCTGGAGGACTACCTGCGCATGTGCGGCCCCCTCTCCGGCGAGGAGATTCTGTGGATCTCACTGGAGATCCTGCGCGCGTTGGAAGGGTTGCATGCCGCGGGCCTGGTGCACCTCTTCCTCAATCCCCGCAACGTTTTCTACCGGCCGAGGGGGCGCGTGGTCCTCAAGGACCCCGCCCTGCGGGGAGAGTTCTTCGCCCGTTTCCTGGAGGAGGTCGCCGTGCCAGATTTCTATTATTTCAGTCCCGCGGTGATGGATGGAGTCGAACCGGGGCCGGAGGCCGATCTTTTCGCCCTGGGGATGCTGGTGGGGCGGCTACTGGAGGAGGCCGGCGAGAAGGGTTCCTCGCCTGGCGGATCCAAGGCGGCCGAGCTGGCAAGGGAATGCATGGAGACGGGAGCCGGGCGGGTTGGCGTGTCCGCCCGCGGGTTGCTGAGGAAATTCGGCGGCGAGGACGGGGAGGTAGCTGTAGCGGAGGGATCGGTGGGGGAAAGCACCCCCATCATGGCAGTTAATGGCAATCAAGATAACGTGGTGGAAATCGAGGTCGTCTCGGCGCGGGCGAAGGGGCGTGGCGAACCGCGCTGCCGCGGCGGACTTTCAGGGCGGAGATTCTTGTCCCAGGGTGTAAGGAAAAGGAGGATGGTGGCCTTGGCCATCGTGACCGTGCTTTGCCTGATCTTTCTGGGGGGATCAGGCCTGTTCCTTGTTCTGCAGGGAGGAGGGGGGAAGGCTCCCGCGGGGAGCGCAGCCGGCGGGTCCTCGGCGGGTTGGATAGAAGGATCGTCCGCGGGCCTGCTGGACAGACACAGGGCTCTTTTGCCCGACGAATCGCCATCTCCCACAGGCCATGTCCAGGAGACAGCGATAAGGGAAGAGGATGGAAGCGCCGCGGGGACGGTGGTCGTTGAGGGTCCCGGAGCGGTGAATGTAACGGACAAGGGAGACGAGGGCAGCGAATCGGAGAAGCCGGAGTCGGCGTCTCCCGTAACAAGCGTCCCCGGGGCTGCGCCGGTGGCCGCCTTCACCATCTCGCCCGCGGAAGGAAGGTCTCCCCTGCAGGTGTTCCTCGATGCCTCATCCAGTTACGATCCCGATGGACATATCGTCTCCTATTCCTGGAGTTGCGGCCGAAGCGGGGTCAGCCTGCACCACGTCTTCGAGAGCAGTGTCATCCCCGCTATGATACCCGTCACCCTCACGGTGACCGACGACGCCGGCAACAGCTCCTCGGCCACACACTTCGTGACCCTCTATTGAGGAAGCCTCGCGGCGATGTGGGGCGGTATCAGTGCGAAGCGAGCGTTTACCGCGAGTATTTACGGATGGCCGGTGACGAGCGGCGTGCCACCCCTGCTTGAGGAAACATATATGTTGATGGGAGGGGTGTTGACAGGCGTAGAGCATGGGAGAAGCGATTTAAAAAGTCGCACCCACCCCCGGGCTCGTCCAGGCAGGGGACCAGGGCAATCCCACATGTCTGTCCTCTCCCAACCCACGGACGAGGTACGTCAGCTTCCGCGCCTCCCTCTCAGCAGAGCGAGGAAAAAGTCAAGATACGACCCCATTCAGACCCCATTCACGCACATGCCTTCCATCCCCCAACCCACGGACGAGGTACGTCAGCTTCCGCGCCTCCCTCTCAGCAGAGCGAGGAAAAAGTCAAGATACGACCCCATTCAAGTTAGTCCTCCCCACCCCGCGGTACGCGTGCATCGGCCTCCACGCGACTCCCTCAGCAGAGCGAGGAAAAAGTCAAGATACGACCCCATTTAACGACCCCATTTAAGAAAAAGGAGATTCTTCCGATATAAGTTATGTTGGTGGGGTGCCCTTCTTTTAACGGAAGCAAAGGCATGGAAGCTGAAAAGATCGACGGCAAAATCGAGGAAGAACTGGAAGAATTGCGCCGGCGCATAGCCGAACTTGAGGAAGGGCGGGGCGGCAGGCCGGGGGATCCCCATCAGGAGGACGGCTATTACTTCCGCAAACTGGTGGAAAACGCCCACGACCTGATACTGGTACTGAACCGTGACGGCAGCATCCGCTACGTGAGCCCCTCCGCGAAACGTATCACCGGATACGAGCCCGAGGAGCTCATGCACGAGAATCCCTTCGACTTCGTCCACCAGGATGACCTTGAGAGCCTATGGGAGAAGTTCACCACGGGGCTGGACGAACCGGGAAAGGTCGAGCGCGTGACCTACCGCTCGCGACGCAGGGACGGTTCCTGGTTCGTGGCCGAGGCCGTCGCCACCAACCTGCTCCATGACCCCTACGTGGAGGGCATCGTGGTGAACATAAGGGATATCACCGCCTTCCGCCGCGTGGAGGAGGAGCTGAAGAAGTCGGAGCAGATGTACCGGCTGTTGGTGGAGAACCTCAACCACGTGATCTTCACCGTGGACACCGAGGGAACGCTCGTCTATATCAGCCCCGCCATAGAGCGCATCAGCGGGTTCAAGGTGGAGGAGCTGGTCGGCCAGCCCTTCGTGCGCTTCGTGCACCCCGAGGACCTTCCCGGGGTGGCGGGCAGTTTCCGGCGCACCCTGGGTGGAGCCCTGGAGCCATACGAGTTCAGGGTCATAGACAAGGGCGGAAATCTGCGTTATATACAGACCTCCAGCCGACCCTACGAGGAGAACGGGAAAGTGGCGGGCCTCATAGGGCTCATGAGCGAGATAACGGAGCAGGTGCAGGCGGAGGAGGCACGCCGGCGCTCCGAGGAGAGCTTCCGCTCCATGATCCG
This sequence comes from Actinomycetota bacterium, assembly GCA_013178005.1. Classification (GTDB taxonomy): domain Bacteria; phylum Actinomycetota; class Geothermincolia; order Geothermincolales; family RBG-13-55-18; genus Solincola_B. The sequence goes on along the minus strand of JABLXL010000039.1, from coordinate 24,491 downwards.
CAAGAACATCCACTACTACCGCGGTACTTGAAGCGGCCACCGCCCCGCCGCCCCCGCAACCCCGGCAAGAGGGTGATCTTCCAGTCGTCCGGTCCAGGAGAAAAGAAGGGCTTGGCCTTATGTCGCTTAAGGCCGGCCCGGCAAAAGGGTGATCTTCCAGTCATCCGTTCCAGGGACCAGGGCGGCGCGCGTGGTCTTCACCGATGATTACCGCACGCTGGGAAAAGGGATATCATCACAATCAGGGAACCCTGGATCGTGGCGCTCGAGGAAGCCGAGGCGGCGCATCGCCTGGCGGGATCCAGGCGACGTCGCGCTTCAGGGGAACCCGACGGCGGCGCGGCAGAAAGGAGTTGGATCATGCGCGTGGCGTTGGTGAACCCCAACCGCTACCTCGAACCACCGGTCATCCCCCTGGGCATTGAATACGTCGCGCACTATCTTGACCGCGAGGGCCACGAGGTCGAGGTGGTGGACCTCGCCTTCTCCCCTGACCCGCTGGGGAGACTGCGGGAGGATCTGGATGCCTTCGACCCCCACGTGGTGGGGATCTCCCTCCGCAACGTGGATAGCTCCCTCTACTATGACAACCTGTTTTTCCTGGAGGAGGCGGTTGAGTTGGTAGCCGCTTGCCGCGCCTCCTGCGAGGCTAGGGTGGTTGCGGGCGGGAGCGCGCTTCTGGCGGGGCCGCGGGAGGTCGCCGATTTCGTGGGCTGTGACTACGCGGTTTACGGGCCCGGGGAAAGGGCGCTCCCGGCCCTCCTCTCGTACCTGGAGAGAGGCGCCGAGCCCCCCCGCATCGTCAACGGGTGGGACTACTCCTTCTCCCGCGACGAGGTGCCCGAGAGGGGGCGCTGGGTGGACTACTCTCCTTACCTCCGGGAGAGGGGTGTGGCGGGATTCGCTTCCCAGTGCGGGTGCCGCGGCCAATGCTCCTTCTGCCTCGAGGCCGGGTTGCCGTGGAGGCCCCGCTCCCCGGAGGCGGTGATCAGGGAGATCGGGCTCCTCGTCGAGAAGGGTTGTCGCGAGCTCCATCTCTGTGATTGCGAGTTCAACCAGGATATGGAAACCACCAAGGAACTGTTGCGTGGCATGGCGGAGAGGAACCCGGGGGTGTCCTGGTCCCTGTACATGAAACCCCTCCCCCATGATCAGAGCCTTTTCCGCATGCTGGCTCGCGCCGGCGCGGAATCGCTGACCCTCTCCGTCGATTCCCGTTCCCTTTATGGGGGCGCCTACGGGCTCATGGACATCCAGAGCTTCGTGGAATTGGCCGGAAGGCAAGGGCTGAAGGTGGCGGTGGACCTGCTGGTCGGATTCCCGGAAGAGGACCGCGAAAGGCTTCGAGACGTCTTCGATTTCTTCCGGGCGGTGAGGCCGGAGACGGTGGGGGTGAGCTTCAGGATACGCGTGTTCAAATATACCGAACTGGGCATGAGCCTGCGATCCGCGCCGCCCCCGCGGGGCGAATTGGAGGGAGAGGACCCGGATTTCATCAGGCCGGTCTATTACGGGTGGCTTTCCCTCGATGAATGCCGCGAGCTCATGGGCGATGACCCCCTTTTCCGTATCGAGGGCCTCGAGCGCCGCAGCAACTACGAGCGGCTGCGCTGAGCAGGTAGACCCGGAAGAATCCCCTCAGGCCTTGGGCGCTCTGCCGGGATGAGGTGGGGTCATGACGCGGAAGGCAATCGCTTGCGCGCCACGCGTTTCGCCGCCTCGCGGCGTCGTCACCGATACGGGCTGACCTGCGCGCGATCAGAGGGAGCAGGGCTTGCTCGGTGATCGGGGAACCCGGGGGCCGATAGCTTTTCGCAGTGGTGGTGCCTCAGTAATCAACTATGGGAAGGCCTTAAGGCACGATATGTTTCCTCATCGCCCTAACCTCTGGCAATAAACATGTCCGAGAGGCTGGGCAAAGAGCGTCGATTTCCAGGAAATCTGTGACAGCTTATCAAAACGAGGAGCGAGATGTTCGATGCGGAATCCCGCCGGGCGAGTGGCAGGAAATGAGCGGAAGAAGAGAGAAGAATTGCCCCAAATTATTAAATCAAATAATATAGTTATTAATATAGATTATTTTACGCTGCCTCACCAAAGGCGATGACCAAAGGTGAGGGGAACGCATCGGGAGGCACGGGACTGGTGTCCCCCGCGGGCTGCAAACCCGTTGGCCGGCCCTGAGAAAGCCGGGGTGGGTTCGATCCCCACTGCCTCCCTCCATCCACAACGGCATCAACAGGGAGTTGAAAAGCGCATGCCTGCAATACATCCAATGCGCCAAGGAGAACGCTGCCCTTGCAAGGCAGAGGTTGCTGGTTCACTAAAAAGCACGTGAAAAGCACATGCCTGCAATACATCCAATGCGCCGATGGCGTCCCGTTTCCTCGCGTGCCCAAGGGAGGGATCGCACGCAAGCGGGCAGAAGTTAGACGGATTGCCTTTCTGCCTTGAACGCGGACGGCCCTTCTATATATAATAAAACCCCAAGTCATGGGGGAACAAAAGGGGGATGAATGACAGCGCGCCGTAGGACGGCAAAAGGCGCACTTGCGAAGGCGATCGGTGCGATCCTTTTCACGGCGATCCTCGTTCTCCAGGGAAGCGCGGTGCTTGCCGACGTTCCCTGGCCTCAGCGTCCGCCCGGCCAGGACCCCGAGCGCTACGAGGATTACTGCCGCAGCGAGGGGATGCCCGACGATTATTCTCCCGCCGATCCCGATTTCTGGAAATACACCAGCGAGGGAAGCGATTCCATCTACCATACCCTGATAAGGCTGTTCGCCCCCGCGCTCTTCGAGAAGGAGCTGGGAGGGGTGATGGGGGCAAGCGTGGACCGCGCGTGGTCGGTCACCACCGGCAGGCCGGACGTGGTCATCGCCGAGCTGGACTCCGGAGTGAAATGGCACGACGCGGAGGCCATGGCGGACCTGGCGCGCAAGTGCCGCCTCAACCCCGGCGAGCTGCCGCCCCCGCAGGGGGCCGCGACGTGGGATGCCGACGGCAGCGGGGTGTTCAACGTGGACGACTATTCCGGGGACCCCCGCGTCGGCGACCTCAACGGCAACGGGTTGCTGGATCCCCAGGACCTCATCTGGCGCTTCTCCGACGGCGCCGACGGGGACGGAAACGGCTATGCCGACGACATCTGCGGCTGGGATTTCCTCGAGGACGACAACGATCCCTGGGACGAGCTCGACTACGGGCACGGCACCTCGGAGTGCCTCTGGTCGGCGGGCGAGGCCGACAACGGGGCCGGATTCCCCGGTGCCTGTCCCAACGCCATGCTCCTGCCGGTGCGGGTGGGGGATTCCTTCATCGTGGACATCAACCGCTTCGCGCAGGGCGTGATCTTCGCGGTCGACTCCGGGGCCTGGTTGATCCAGGAAGCCCTGGGGTCCATCAACAACTCGCCCCTGGGGCAGGCGGCCATCGACTACGCGTACTCGCGCGGGGTGGCGGTCATCTCCTCCGCGGCGGACGAGGAGTCCGCCCACCAGAATTTTCCATGCACATACGAGCGCACCATCCAGGTAAACGCGGTGCAGAAATACAACCAGATGGGCTCCTTCCTGGTCGACCAGTTCCCGCCCTCCTACCTCTACCTGGGCGGCATCACCAACTACGGCGCCCACACCATCGTCTCCACGCCCTCAGACGGCCATTCCTCGGGGGCCACGGGGAGGCTGGCGGGCATCGCCGCGCTGGTCTATTCGGCCGCCGAGGATGCCGTGCAGCGAGGGGAGCTCTGGCGCTACCCGGGATTGGACCGTCCCCTCTCCGCCTGCGAGGTCAAGCAGGTGCTGGCCATGACCGCCGACGACGTCGACTTCTCGCCCGATTCCTACGGGGTCAGCTGCGGCCTCCTGGACGCGGTCATCGGGCCCTCGGAACGCTTCCGCTCCACTCCGGGGTGGGACCCCTACTTCGGCTACGGGAGGGTCAATGCCTACGAGGCGGTGAAGGCGGTGGCCGAGGGCCGCATCCCTCCCGAGGCGGAGATATCCTCGCCGCGCTGGTTCGAGCTCATCGATCCCGGTCGGGTTTCCCTGGCGGTGGAGGGCAGGGTGGCCGCAGTGCGCTCCGATTCTTACGGTTACACGGTGGATTGGGCACCGGGTTGGGATCCGGCGGAGGATGACTGGCGTACGGTGCGAAGCGAGGGTCCGCTATACGAGCCGGTGAACGGCACCCTGGCCACCCTGGATCTGGGCCAGGTGTACCGCGCCGTGCAGGACAGCGTCGAGGAACGCGGAGGCGCGAGCGACCCCAACCGCAACACCTTCACCATAAGGGTGAGAGTGCGGGATAGCCGGGGCATATGGGGCGAGGACCGCAAGGCGGCATTCTGTTTCAGGGACCCGGACGCGTTCGGGGGAACGCCTGCCTGGATGGGGGCGGACGTTTCCGCATCGCCGCGCTTCGCCGACCTGGACGACGACGGCGTCGATGAGCTCGTCCTCGCGACCGGCGACGGGTTCGTGCACGCGCTCAAGCCGGACAGGAGCGAGCTTCCCGGCTGGCCGGTGCATGCCACTCCCCTGCCGCTGCACGAGAGCTCGGCGGCCTTCAAGTCCGGGAAGGTCTCCAGGAACGCCTATGCCTCCATAATCGGGGCTCCCGCCGTGGGAGACCTGAACCGTGACGGCAAACTCGAGGTGGTGGCCGGGGACACGGAGGGGAGGATATACGCCTGGGACGGATCGGGGCGGCTCCTGCCCGGGTTCCCGGTGCGTTCCAACCCATTGTATTCCATACCCGACCGCGCAGACTGGTGGACGCCGGGGGCTCTCCCCGAGCGATGGCACGCCTCGCGATTCGTACCGGACATGGTGCACAGGCTGAACAAGTGGAACTGCCTGGACAAGGGGTTCCTCCGCGGCCCCGTTCTCTCCAACCTGGACGGGTCCCCGGATGGGTCCCTGGAGATCATAGCGTCCTGCCTTGACCAGCACCTCTACGCCTGGCATGCAGATGGGTCCGCGGTGTCTGGCTGGCCGGTGAAACTGGTGGATCCGGCCAAGGTCGCTTCCATGGACCCCGTTACCCATACCTGCGTCTTCAATAATCAGGAAAATCTTACCAGGGGGAGCAAGATCGTCACCAACCCCTCAGTGGCCGACCTCGACGGTGACGGATCCCTCGAGGTGATATGCGGCACCAACGAGGGGTATGCCGACGAGGCGCTAAACGTCTCACCGCAGACCTTCGCGCTAACCTTGCTGCTGCCCGTTATCAAGCCCCTCGTGGGGGGAGCGGCCGGCAACCTTTTCAACCCCGGCAATACCCGCGTCTACGCGGTGCGGGCCGACGGCGCCGCCCATGGCCTCGACCCCGGCGCGAGCCCGTCCGCGGACCGGCCCCCGGCCAACGCCTACCTGCCGGGATGGCCGGCCAGGCTGGCCATGGTGGCGACGGGTATGCTGCCTAACGTGCTGGAGGGGGTCAACGGCCCCGCAGCCCTCGCCGACCTGGACGGCGACGGCAGGATGGAGGTCGGCGTCTCCTCCGCGGCCGGGCCGGGCTATATACTCAAGGCGGACGGGACCTCTTTCCTGGGAAGCGACGGCAACGGCCTGCCGTTGAGCCTGGAGTGCGACAAGGCGGGATCCTCGGCGGGGTCTGACGACCTGCCCGTGATGTGCGCCCTGGGAGGCGGTTGTTTCGCGAACCTCCAGGGATACGGGCTTTGTTACGTCTCTCCCACCATGGGGTTCGGCCGGGCCATAGACCTCTTCCTTCCCGCGAGCCAGACCCGCTCCGACGACCAGTTGTCCGCCTGGAGCGTCGCGGACGGGCGTTTCCTGGCTCCCTTCCCGCGCGCGATGAACGACATGATGTTTTTCCATACCCCTGGCGTCGCGGATATCGACGGGGACGGAGCTCAGGAAATCCTAGCCGCCAGCTCCTTCTACGATTTCCACGCCGTTGACGCCTCGGGTTCCGAGCCCGCGGGCTGGCCGAAGTTCACCGGAGGTTGGAACGTGGCCACGCCCGCGGTGGGGGATTGGGACGGAGACGGCCGGCGCGAGGTGGTGACGGGGACTCGCGAGGGATGGCTCCTCGCCTGGCGCACCTCATCCTCGAACGGCGATGCGGCGGACTGGCCCGAGTACGGACATGACCCCTGGGGCACGGGCTGCCTGGAGACCGACGCCCTCAGGCCAGGCGCGGTCGGCGACCTGACCTTGGAGAAGCTGGAAAGAGATGGCAAGCCATGGGGGATCGCCCTCGCCTGGACAGCTCCCGGGGACGACGGTCGCCTGGGGCAGGCCATGTGCTATGAGGTGCGTTTCCTCGACCGGCCTATAACCGAGGAGAACTGGGAGGAAGCCATTCCGCTGGAGAGGGGAAAGCCCTTGCCTGGCTCGCCCGGGAACATGGAGGAATATTCCTACGAGGGGTTCCCCTTCGACGGGAGCCTCAGGGGCGTCACCGTGCACATCAGGCTGCGCGCTCGCGACGAGGCGGGCAATCTCTCACCCCTGTCCAACCAGGTATCGGTTTCCTATGAAGGCGAGCCCGAGCCGGAACCGGAGCCCGAACCGGAACCAGAGCCCGAACCGGAACCAGAGCCCGAACCGGAGCCTGAGCCGGAGCCCGGACCAGGTCCGGTGGGCCCCTCGCAGGCTGCGAGCAGGTGGTATTTCGCCGAGGGATGCACGGGCGGCGAGGCCCGCGGGTCCTTCGAGACCTGGATCCTGGTGCAGAACCCGGGAGAGGAGAGGGCCACGGCGAGCCTGACCTACATAACCCCCCAGGGAAAGGTGGCTGGACCGGTCCTGGAGCTTGGCCCGGGAACCAGGCAGACGGTGAACGTTGCCGCCACCCTCCCCGGTGCCTGGGATGTCTCCACGGTGGTGGAATCGGACCTGCCGGTGGTGGCGGAGCGGGCGGTCTACTGGCTGGCCCCGGAGGGAGGCCGGAAAGCGGCCCACGATTCCGTCGGGGCCGCCGAGGGCTCGACATCATGGTACCTGGCGGAGGGCTCCACGGGCGTTGACGACAGGGGGTCCTTTGAGACCTACGTGCTGGTGATGAACCCGGGAGACAAGGTGGCTGAAGTCGCGGTTACCTATATAACGCCTACTGGAGAGGTGGAGGGGCCAAGGCTCTCCCTCGCCCCCGAGACCAGGCAGACCCTCAACGTGGCGGAAACCCTGCCCGGGGAATGGCACGTCTCCACGCGGGTGGAGTCCGACCGCCCGGTGGTCGCGGAGCGGGCCATGTACTGGAGCGGGACGGGTTCCTTCCGGGAAGCGGCCACCTGTTCCATCGGGGCCGCCGAGGGCTCGACGTCATGGTACCTGGCGGAGGGCTCCACCGGCGCCGGCGAAGAAGGCTCTTTCGAGACCTGGGTGCTGGTGATGAACCCGGGCGAGCGGGTGGCGAAGGTGGAGGTGGACTACCTCACCCAGGCCGGCGAAGTGGAGGGACCGCGGTTCGAGCTCGGCCCCGGTTGCCGCCAGACCCTCAACGTGGCGGACACCCTGCCCGGGGAATGGCACGTCTCCACGCGGGTGGAGTCCGACCGCCCGGTGGTCGCGGAACGGGCCATGTACTGGAATACCCCGGGGGTCTACCGCCAGGCCGCTCACGATTCCATCGGGGCCGTAGCCGGAGATCTCACCTGGTACCTGGCGGAGGGCTCGACACAAGCGAACCAACCCTTGCGGCTTTCGGCGGGCGACTGGCCTAAAGGGGTGGACATCTTCGAGACCTGGGTGCTGGTGATGAACCCGGGCGAGCGGGTGGCGAAGGTGGAGGTGGACTACCTCACCCCGGCCGGCGAAGTGGAGGGACCGCGGTTCGAGCTCGGCCCCGGTTGCCGCCAGACCCTCAACGTGGCGGACATCTTGCCCGAGACGGACCAGGTATCGGCAGTGGTGCGTTCGGACCAGCCGGTGATAGCGGAACGGGCGGTGTACATAAACGCCAACGACGGTTCGAGGAACGTGTCGAGGCGTGCCGCTCATGCCAGCACAGGCGTTCCGGAAGCTCGCCTGGAAGAGTCGGCGCGCGTCCAAGCCCTGGAGGGGACGGGGAATACCGTGGAGGTGTCCGTGGGCGAGCGCTTCGTGATAGAGCTCACCCCCGATCCCTCAGCCGGATATGCCTGGATGGCGGCGGAACCCCTGGACGAATCCATGGTGAGGTTCGTGTCCCGCGAAGTGCGATGGGAAGGGGAAGGGGCGCAAAGCCTGGGCCGGCAAGCCACGGAGCTCTGGACCTTTGAGGCGGTGGGAGAGGGAGAGACGTCCATAAGGCTACGCTGTTCACGGTTGTGGGAAGAGAGCGTTCCCCCCATGCGGGAGGCGAGCTTCGAGGTGGCGGTGTCAAGGTAGCCCCGCTCCGACGATGTCGCCGCGGCGTGTTGTCGGGCCCCGCGGGAATTATCCAGGTATTGGAAAGAAGAACCCTCGTCCTGCATGAAAGGAACACGCTTCTCCGCGGCCTGTGCTCGCCCGGCCGCATATTCCCACCGCCTAATATGCGGGAAGGGAAGCATTGCGCACCACTAAAATCGGGGTTGACCCCCTGGGCATCCTCATATAATATAACATGTATAACTTTAAAGATATAGAAGGAGAGGACATGGCAGTAAGGATTATCAGCACCACGGAGTTGAGGTCGAAGGCAGCGGACATGGTCCTCGGGCTGCGCAGGGGCGATCGCTTTCTCATCCAGCATTACAACGACATCGTCGGCTACATAACTCCAGAGATACCTTCGGACCTGCTGAAGAAGCTGGGCAACCGGAAAGCCAGCCGGGAAGCGACCTTCAAGACGGTGGAATAGCCCGGCTGCCCCGGGACGATTCGGGGCGCCCCCACGTGAGGATGCGCGAAGACGATCGCCCGACTCCGAAAACGATACCGCTTGCAGTCGCGATACCAGCTCGATGAGCCCCCTGGGCTCCGCGCGATGCCGCTTTCTCGCCAGGTGGCGACCGCGTGACGCCGTCGCGCGGGCCCAGACCGCCACTCGACCAGAAAGGGAATCGGGGCGTAGCAATCAACGGCGAGACAGATTGGCCGTTTGGGTCACGCTTTCGGATGCAAGGGCGGCTATTTTCAAGGATATAAGCCGGGAGGCGCGGACTTGCCCTTGTTGCCCGCCGCCATCATGGGCGGCCATGCGAGCTAGACGCACATGAGCCTGGTCTCGAGTCCTCGTGGTGCGTAGGCATAATTTGCAGGGAAGGAAATGGTGTGTTGAAGAGAAAGCGTCGCATCCTGGCGGGGCGGCCGCCTCGGAATCTCCCGTCACCTGCCGACGAGGGCGCCCAGGCGACGGCGGAATTCGCACTGGTGCTGCCGGTTTTGCTCCTGGTCTTTCTCCTATTCGCCCAGGCGGTGATGGTCATGCGCGCGCAGATAGCGGTGACCGCAGCGGCCAGGGAGGGGGCCAGGAAGGGAGTGGAGACAGGCAGCGTGGCCATGATAGAGGGCGCGGCCGCGAGGGCGGCGGCGGGGCTGGACGGCGAGAGGTTGCGGGTGAGGGTGGAAAGCGGCCCCCGGCGACGCGGCGAGTGGATAAGGGTAGAGGTGGAGTACGAAGTGCCCGTGGCGATACCGGCGGTGGAGAACCTCTTTCCCTCCGTAACCGTGCGGGGGAGCGCGGAGATGCGCATCGAAAACGACCGTGAGGAGGCCCAGTGAGGAGGCTCGTGGCTGCCGACGCAGCAGGCATCACTCCCCTGGCCGCCGTGATGATGGTGGTGATGTTGCTGTTGGGGGTGGTGTTGCATGACGTCACCGCCCTTTATGGAGCCCGCGGCATCGCCCAGACCGCCGCTGACGCCGCCGCGAAGGCGGCGGGCTTGGAGCTCACTCCCCTTTTCGGTGTGGGGAACGATCCCGCCTCCGCCGCTAGGGAGTACGCCGCGCGCAACGGGGCAGAGCTCGCGTCCCTGAGCTACGGCGGCCGGTCGGCCTATATATGGGTAACAGTGAGAGTAGAGCGGGAGGTGGAGCTCCTGGTTATGGGGGGAAGAAAGGCCAGGGTGGGCGCCACGGCTCGATGCTATTTCGACCTCGCCTCCCAGGGGCGCTCGGCTCATCGTTAGGCTGTGAAACGCGGCCAGCATATTTCGTTGCTCGAGATCCCGGGCGTCCCGACCCTCCTCAATAGATAAAGAAAGGGAAGACGTCCACCAGCCAGGTCTTTCCTTTTTTTACCAGGCGCACACGGGAGGTCTCCGACTCGAGGTTGCCCCGGGTCCCGAACTCGATGGTCACGTCCACCTCGGCGGCATCGTTTTCCACCTTGATCTCGCCGGGATCGAAGTCGTAGGAACGTGCAGTTCCGAACACTCCCGAGAACTCAGTCGACGTCCATGGTTTCTCCAGGCGGTGCTTCTGCCTGTAATCGTCGCTAAGGTGTTCGAAGATGTAGTCCGTGCGGCCGTCCACGCATGCGATGAGGAAATCGCGCAGCGCCTGTTCCACCTCCGTGCGCGCCTCGGGCTTACCGGCCGGCTTTTTCGACCAGTCCAGGGCGGTGAAGGAGCTGACCTTCCACTCGCCGTCTTCCCGGGAGAGCACCAGGGTCTCCTCGCGCGTCCCCCTCCCCGTGACCTCCAGCTCCATGTGTACCACCGACCTGTCCCCCTCTAACACCAGGTCCTGGTCGGGGGAGAAACGGTAGGAGAGGACGTAACCCAGTGCGGCCGTCAGATGATCCACGCCGATGGGATCCGGCACATCGTTTTCCTCCAGGTATCCCCGGGTGAACATGGAGCGGAGATTCCCGACGTCCTGGTTTCCCAGGGCGTCCAGGAAGGCGATCGCCGCCTTGGAGGCGGCCTCGGACTGGCTTGCCTCCTGCTCCTCCCCGCCACATCCTGAAAGCGAGGGAAGGGTAAGGGCCAACAGCATGGCAAGGGAAAGGAGCACCAAAACGCCCCCCTTCGTTTCCTTCCCGCGCCGTGCTCGAGATGGCCGGCCGGTGAAGGAGCGAAGAACGCGGATCAAATCGCCTTTCATTTCCCTCCTCCGGGACTGTTCCTCCAGAACTTCTTCTCCGTTCTCGATGTAAAACCTCCCGCTCACGGCGCCGTGGCCTCGGACGCGCGGGATGATGCGTCGTGATCGGCGCCCTTGGGTGCCCATTTGGTTGTGACCCGGACATCGTGGCCAGGGTTCCCTCTTGGAGTGGTGCGGGTGAAATATAGCGGGCGTAGAGATCCAGCCCCCCCAGGCGTTGTAGCTAACGGAAAGCGAAAACGGGGAGGAAGTGAAGCGAATATGGAGCTCATCGACAAAGGAAAAGGCGTCATCATCAATCCGCGCTACCGCCGCACGTCGGTCTTGCGCGCCCTGCGCGAGAGCATGTCCCGGAAGGATAACGTCGCCCTCGCCGGCGATCTCGCCCTTCCTCGCGCCGGAAACGAGGGGAACCGCGGCGTTCACGGCGGCGGCTCGGGCGAGGTTGAGGTTGGAGAACGAATGGACGCTCCCGGGAACAAAGGGTGTAAGACTGGGGGAAAAGATGATGGGGAGTCCACCGACGACCCCGCCGTTATCGAGAGTCGCGCGAGGACGCCGGGCACCCTTGATGCGGTGGGGCGTGTACGGATTATATAATCCTGAATATATGTCGCGCCTGTCGGTTCCGTTCACGCGAAGTGGGGTTTCGCATGGCATGGCGCGGTGGCACGGCATCGGGTGCCTGGCGCTTCGCATTGGAATGAGAGAAGGGTATGCTGGCGCTACTTGTTTCCCTGGCTCTCGAGCGCATGGAGCCGGAAAAGGAACGGGAGTTGGTGGAGAGGGCGCGTTCCTCCCCGCAAGCCTTCTCGGAGCTGTACGAACACTACATGCCACTAATCTACCGCTACCTCCTGAGGAGGACGGGAAACGCGGAGGCAGCGGAGGACCTCACCGCCACCACCTTCGAGAAAGCCTTGCGGCACCTGGAGACATTCCAGTGGAAGGAGGTTTCCTTCTCGGCATGGCTGTATCGTATCGCCACCAACAACCTGGTGGATTACTACCGGCGCGAGGGAAGGCGCAGGGAGACCTCGCTGCAGGACCTGGAGGGGGTGCTCAGGTCTCCCATGGGCGCCGGGGAGGAGGAAATGGAGAGGGTGGCGTTACTCATGGACCTAGTGCGCCGCTTGCCCCTTTCCTACCAGCACATCCTGGCGTTGAAGTTCTACCAGGGCCTGGATCACGATGAGATGTGCGAGGTGCTGGGGGTGAACAAGAAGACGCTGAGCATGAAGATATACCGCAGCCTGCGCGCCTTGCGGAAAGCGGCCGCGGAGGCCGGACTGCTCGAGGAAGGGATGTGAGCGAGGTTGAGGGGAAGGCTCAAAGCGGACCTGATCTCCCGCGCGCTCGAAACGGGTGAGCCGGGCGAGGCGGTCTCGCTCTATACCGCAGCCTGCGCGCCTTGCGGAAAGCGGCCGCGGAGGCCGGACTGCTCGAGGAAGGGATGTGAGCGAGGTTGAGGGGAAGGCTCAAGGCGGACCTGATCTCCCGCGCGCTCGAAACGGGTGAGCCGGGCGAGGCGGTCTCACTCGATCCCGAATTGAGGGACTTGGAGAGGCTGGCCTCCCTGCTCTCGATCGTGTCCAGGTGCGAGCCGGGGCCCTCGGAGGAAGCGCAGCGGCGCATCGGGGAGAGGGTGGAGGAATGCCAGCGGCGCTTTCTCCAGGAGAGGGCAAAGAGGGAGGGGGATCCCGCTCGCCGCGTACGGGTTGCGGAGCCCTGGCGAGCCTCATATGCCGCCATGGCGGCGGCGGCCATGCTTGCCGTGGCGCTGGTGGTGTCTTCGGTGGTTCTCACCGGCCCCGGGGTGGTGAGCGTTCCGCCCACCCTGAAACTGGCCGAGGCGGAGGCATGGGTTTTCGCCACCGGCGACGTGGAGGTGAGGCCGCCGGGAGGCGAATGGTCCCGTCAGTCGCCACCGTTTTTCCTGGCGGCCGGAAGCTCCGTGCGCGTCCCCGAGGGCTCGAGGGCGGAGCTGGCATTCGGCGGGCGAAACCTGGCGCGCCTGGATTCGGGCAGCGAGGCCGACCTCATGGCGGTGGCGGAGAGCGGAATCTCCATGCAACTGCGCCAGGGGAGGGGATATTTCCGCGCCCACGGCGTTCCTCTGCGGGTGTTCGGAGGAGGGTTGCAGGCGGAGGCACGGGGCACCGTCTTCGACCTCAACCTCAAGGGACCAGACCCCGTGCTATTGGCGATCGACGGCGAGGTGGCGGTCGAGGTGTTGCAGGGGGGAACGGGAAGCGAGGTGATGGCCGAGGGCAAGATGTGCACGCTGCCGGACCTCCTGGGAGAGGGTGGGATTGCGAGCCTGATCGAGGATATCAGGGCGGACGTCCTTCTGGACGAGTGGCTGCTCTGGAACCGCCTCCTCGACCGGGAGCGGGGATGGGATCTGGGCGTGCTTTCGGAGGTGGGGGAACCGGATACGGCCGCGCTTGAGATCGCGCGCATGGAGAGCGGGGAATCCCCGCAACCGCAGCCCACGCCCCCGCCTGATGGAGGGAACGGTGGGGAAAACCCGGACGGGGAGGTTGGACAACCGGAGCTCTCCCTGGAGGGAACGGTGCAGAAGGCCGGCGTTTCCCTGTCGTGGGAGATCAGGAACGGAGCGGCGCAGGAGTTCATCCTCCTGCGCTCCGCGGGGAGGGAGCCCGCCTATCCCGGCGACGTGTTGGCCCGCCTGGCGGGCGGAGCGAGGAGTTACCTGGACGCTCAGGTGCAGCCGGGCACGACCTATTCCTACCGCCTTGCCGTTCGGCACGACGGAGGCATGGTGTACAGCAACGTCGTCAAGCTGTCTATACCCGAGGTCAAACCGGCGATGACCCTCAGCGGCAGGGTCATAGACGGCGGCGGTGGAAGGCCGGTGATAGAACTGACCTGGCACGTGGAAGGAGACCCGCGCGCGGACTCCTACGCCCTGGTGCGCGCGGAGATGAACCAGCTGCCGAGCTATCCTCCCGTTTCGGGCATGCTTTCGTGGGGCTTCTCGCCGGGCGCCCGTGACTACTCCTTCATCGACCGAGAGCTCTACATGGGGTACACGTACAACTATCGCGTCTACGCCATCAGGGACGGCGTCGCAGTCCTGCAGTCGAACGCCGTTTCCATCTACGTCGACACCTCGGTCATCCAGAAGGCCGGCGGTCAGGACGCGAGCCGCTGACCGTCTCGGAAGCAAGGGCGACCTCTCTCACTTATATACCGCTTGGTATGCGTCGCAGTGGGACGCCTGGATCTGAACGGGGGGCTTGCCGCCGGTCCATGCCATGCTTGCGCTTCAATGGCGCCTGGCACGAGCCGAGCGCAAGCGGCGCCCGTGGCGGCGTGCATGGATGGATTGTATCCTCGGGAAGCCTTTTGCCCGTTGCGTCAATAACAATCACAATCCACAAGAAATACGTTTCGTTGACTATATACCTGCCGGAGTCTAAACTGATTTAACGTGCCGTGAAGGCGGCGAGGCGGCGCGATCCCGTGGGGATCGCGAACCCCTTTCAGACGATAGGAAAGGAGGGAAAGGAAAATGCTCGCGCTTTTTCAGAGCTTCGGCCTCCCCGAGCTGGGCATCATCCTTCTCATAGCGCTCATCATCTTCGGGCCGGCGCAGCTACCCAAGATCGGGCGCTCGGTCGGCAAGGCCATCCGGGAGTTCAGGGAATCCAGCTCCGAGGTATCCAAGGCCATACAGGAAGGCATAGAGGGCGCCGACGAGGAGAAGAAGAGCAAGAAAAAGGCTGACGACGAGGAATAGGCGCACTCGACCACGCTGGCAAGACGCCCGTCCTCCCAACGGCCGGTTCCATCCCCCGTTATTCCGGAGGCTATCTTGGCCGACCGCAAGATGACCATTATCGAGCACCTCGAGGAACTCAGGAGGCGTATCATCGTCATGTTCCTCTCCCTCGGGGTGGCGGTTTGTGTCGGGTACGTCTTTTCCTGGGACATACTCGATTTTCTCAAGGAGCCCGCGACCAGGGCGGATATCCCGCTTAACCTCTACTACCAGACGGTGCTCGAGCCCTTCATGGTGCGCTTCAAGATCGCCATGTACGCAGCACTCGTTCTCGCTTTGCCCGTCATCCTCTACGAAATCATCGCCTACGTGGCGCCGGCGTTGCGCAAGCGCGAGAAGCGCTTCATGTACATGGCGCTCCTTTTCATCATCGTTTTCTTCCTGGGGGGTGTGGCGTTTTGCTATTTATATATACTGCCCGTGGGCTTGAGGTGGCTGGTCGGCCAGGCGGGGGGCAGGATAAGCCCGGTGCTCATGGCCGGCCAGTATATCAGCCTGGTGGCCTTGCTCATGGTGGCGGTGGGCCTCTCCTTCGAGACTCCCCTGGTGGTATGGCTGGTGGTGCGCCTGGGGATAATCACCCCGCAGAGGCTGCACAAAAACTGGCGCTACGCGGTCGTGATAACCCTCTGCTTCGCCGCGCTCATCACCCCCGATTGGAATCCCATCACCATGATGCTGGTGGCCGTGCCCATGTTCTTCCTCTACGAGGGGAGCATCCTCTTCGCCATGCTGGGGAGGAGAGGAGCCGAGAAAAGAAAGAAGGCCCTTGAGGACGAGTGAGGGGAAGCGGCGCCTGATTTACCGTTGCCATGAGCCCGCGGGTTATCGTTGTTCTAACTTTGGGGTGCCGTCCGGAGAGCGATTAAAGAGGAGAAGAGATTCCGCCTTGACCCCATGCCGTTGCCGGTGAGAACATGGGTGGCCGGGCTCGAAGAGGCGGGCAGGCGTAAGAGGGGCGGTCCGCATGCGCTCCAGCCTGGGTTTGCTGTCGTTGGCGGCGGCGCTATGGAGTTTGATCGCGCGGATCGGACCGGGTGGCGCAGGTGAGCGCAGAACGATTTCGGTGAGTCGAGAAACCTTAATCGACAAACGTCCAGCAAACACGTTCGTTAAGGGAAAGGACGGCAGATGCCTGGTAGAGACGGAAAGCGGGTAAGCGATGAAATAATGATTAATGGCGGAGGTTCGTGAAGGAGGTGGGTTGAGATCGGAGATTTCAAACTCAAGCAACGTAAGATCAACAAGAGCCTGGTAGCCCGCGAGGCAAGGGAATACGTAAAGTCAAACCCCAAGTTAAAGGGGGTGATGGGCCTCTACCGCGAGGTGTTTTCCGTGCAGCGCAGGTTTTCCCAGCGCATACCCGACCGGCTGCCTCACCTCACGGAAGCTCAGGCGTTACGGTTGGTTGAGGAGGGCGGCACGCTCATCGATGCCGGGAAGCTGGACGTGGACGTGGCGCTTGTGGGCGAGCTCATGGGACAACTTGCGGAGGTGCTGGTGAAGAAGAGCGAGAGCCCCGTCGACTCCCTCCATGATTTCATCGCCAATGAGCTGGATGAAGAGGGGCTGAGCGAGCTGATCGGGGCTTTCCTGGAACGGGACGACGAGGAGTTCCTGCGCCGGGCGGAGGGCTATTCCCAAGATCCGGCGCTGCTTTACATGCTCTTGCACATGTCCCTGGCGCCGTTCTTCTGGAAAGCCGCTGGCGCTGCGGTGCGCAAGGCCGACCTCGACCAGGTCCCGAGGGGAAGGTGCCCGGTATGCGGAGACCTGCCCATCATGGGGTTCCTGCGTTCGGAGGACGGTTTGCGTGTGCTGGAATGCTCCCTGTGCGGTTCACGCTGGGGGGTGCCGCGCATCATGTGCCCTTTTTGCATGAACGTCGACCAGGGCAAGCTGAAGTACATCTTCGCGGAGGGCGAC
This sequence comes from Actinomycetota bacterium, assembly GCA_013178005.1. Classification (GTDB taxonomy): domain Bacteria; phylum Actinomycetota; class Geothermincolia; order Geothermincolales; family RBG-13-55-18; genus Solincola_B. The sequence continues at coordinate 7,769 of JABLXL010000039.1, read as the reverse complement.
GAGGGGAGGCGTGCCTACCTGTGCGAGAAATGCGGCAGGTACATAAAAGTGTCGTCTGCGCCCGGGGAAAAAGACGAGGAGTTCGTCGTTCCCCTGGAAGACCTGGCCACCGCCCACCTCGACCTGGCGGCACAGGAGAAGGGGTATGAGCGTGGCTGCCGCACCGTCTTTTCGTGACCTCCCAAAGGCGAAACGGTTCGTGGTGGCGTCCCGTGCCAATGCGTCTGCCGGAAAAAGGGATAACCTCTAACCTCGTCCCTGCCACGAGGGAGGCATCGGATCTCGTGCCGGGACTCGACGGGCATATGCCCGATGGCCATCGCCTGGTTGGTTGAGTGGAAATGTTGCCTTGCGGTGAAATTCGATAGTATAATCCATACGATTTGTGGATTGTTGCTTTTCGATGAGCCCATGCCAATCGGAAATGTAGAGGTCGACCGAAGAGGGAGGTTCAAAGGCTCAGGTCCAAGGAAAGGCCTCGCACTCGAACTCGTGGCGTAGGCCGTTTAATATAACCTCTCGGCGGCTCGATACCGTTGGCCGCCACGCGATCCTTGAAAAGCGAGCTTGCGGATAGGTTTCCGGCGCGCATGCAGCGAAATCAAATCCCGCGCGTGCATGCGGGTTTTACATATACGCAATGCGCAAGCGTTGAGAAGCAGTATAGTCGCGATTTTGGAAGTACCGGATACGACCTAGGAAAGTGGGGGGAAGTATGGAACTTTCGCGAAGAAGTTTCCTCAAGCTGTCGGGCGCCGGAATAGGCGTCACGGCCCTCGCCCAACTCGGGTTCTCCGCCACCGCCCTCGCCGCTTCCGAGGAGCTTCGCATCAGCGAGGCCACGGAGACCACCACGGTGTGTCCCTACTGCTCCGTGGGGTGCTCCGCCATCGTGAGCGTCAAGGACGGAAAGATCGTAGGACTGGAGGGCCTCCCCGACAGCCCCATCAACCGGGCGAGCCTCTGCTCCAAGGGGCAGTCCATCTACCAGGTGGCCAACAACGACCGCAGGCTCACCAAGGTGCTCTACCGGGCCCCTGGGGGCACGGACTGGGAGGAGAAGACCTGGGAGGAGGCCATCCCCAGGATCGCCCGCCTCATCAAGGACACCCGCGACGCCACCTTCGTGGAGACGGAGGAGATCGAGGGCGTCAAGGTGACCGCGAACCGTTGCGAGGGCATCGCCCAGCTGGGAGGGGCGGCCCTGGACAACGAGGAGTGCTACCTGGCCTCCAAGTTCGCCCGCGGCCTCGGCCTGGTGTACATCGAGCACCAGGCCCGTATATGACACTCGGCCACAGTCGCCGGTCTCGGCGGCACGTATGGCCGGGGGGCCATGACTAACCACTACATCGACCTGAAGAACGCGGATGTCTTCATGATCTGCGGCGCCAACCCCAGCGAGAACCATCCCGTCTCCTGGAAGTTTGTGGAGGCAGCCAGGGAGGAGCGAGGGGCCAAGATCATCGTGGTTGATCCCCGCTTCACCCGCTCCGCGGCCCGCGCGGACCTCTTCTCCTTCATCCGCCCGGGCACCGACATCGCCTTCTTCGGGGCGCTGATCAAGTACGCCATCGACAAGAACTACATCAACTGGGAGTACGTGCAGAACTACACCAACGCCCCCATCCTGGTGAACCCGGATTTCAAGGGTCCCGGGGAGCTCGACGGCTACTTCAGCGGCTACGACAAGGAGAAGCGCAAGTACGACACCAAGACCTGGACCTACCAGAACGATCCCGCCACCGGGGAAGCCCTGAGGGTGCAGCTCATCCCCATCGCCGAGGACCCCACCTTCAAGGGGCGCGGCGTGCCCAACGGCCCCAAGGACTCCAACGGGAACTACATCCCCAACCCCGACGAGGCCATCGCGGGCACGGTATGGGCCAAGCTCAAAGAGCACTTCTCCCGCTACACCTACGACGGCCCCAACAGCGTGGTGGCCAAGGTCTGCGGCATGGATCCCGCCAAGTTCAAGGAGATCGCCGAGACCTACGTGGGCATCACCCACAAGCGGGACAAGGTCGGAAACCTCATGTACGCCATGGGGCTTACACAGTTCACCTTCGGGACGGAGAAGATCCGCGCTTTTGCCATCCTGCAGGCGCTCCTCGGCAACACCGGCCTTCCGGGCGGCGGCATCAACGCCCTGCGCGGGGAGAGCAACGTGCAGGGGTCCACGGACTTCGGCCTGCTCTCCCACATAATCCCAGGGTATATCAACGTTCCCAACTCCACCGACCACCCGGACCGCGCCAAGTACATCGAAAAGAACACCCCCAAGGTGGGCATCTGGAGCTGGACGCCGAGGTTCATAAACAGCTACCTCATGGCCTACTACGGCCCCTACGCTAAGAAGAACGGTCTGGACAAGGCCTATGACCTTCACCCCAAGGTGAAGAAGGGCAAGAACTACACCCACATCGCCCTCTTCGAGGACATGTACGCGGGCGTCATCAAGGGCCTCATCGCTTGGGGACAGAACCCGGTGGTGGGCGGAGCTTGCTCCAACCTTGAGGCCGCGGCCATGGATAAGCTGGAGTGGTTCGTGGCCTCCGACCTCTGGGAGACGGAGTCCATGAACTTCTGGCGCCGTCCCGGGGCCGAGCCCAAGGACATCCAGACCGAGGTGTGGGTGCTTCCCGCCGCCTCCTCGGTGGAGAAACCGGGCTCCATCTCCAACTCCGGCCGCCTTGCCCAGTACCGCTGGAAGGCGGTGGAGCCCCCGGGAGACGCGGAGCCGGACGCATGGATGATGCACCAGATCATGAAGGCGGTGAAGGAGCTCTACAAGGCCGAGGGAGGCAAGGGCAAGGAATGCATAACCGAGCTCTTCTGGGCCTACGACGAGGACGAGCACGGCGAGCCGGACCTGGAGCAGGTCCAGCTGGAGATCAACGGCTACACCTGGCCGGAGGGCGAGTTCAGCTGGGAGGCGGCCTTCAAGAAGCCGGTGTTCGGCTTCGCCAACCTCAAAGACGACGGCTCCACCGTCTCGGGCACCTGGATCTACTGCGGCCAGTGGGCGAGCGACGCCGACATCGAGACCGCGGCGAAGATCCTGGGCATCGACGGCCAGCTCCCCAAGGGGGACGACGGCAAGGTGAAGATCCCCCGGGACAAGCAGGCCACCGAATGGAACGGCATCCCCTTCAACAAGGCGCAGTGGCACTTCCAGAAGACGCCCCTCTACTGGCTGGACAAGGACGGGGTTACCATCTACACCGAGAACGCGCCCGCCGACGCCAAGAAGATCAACGTGGGCACCTACCCGGTGTGGGCCTGGGCCTGGCCGCTCAACCGCCGCATCATCTACAACCGCAACTCCTGCGACTGGTCGGGCAAGCCCTTCGCCCCCGACAGAGCCCTCTTCACCTTCAAGGACGACGAGACCTTGGGGCTGAAGAACGACGTGCCCGACTTCTACACCCAGCCCAGCTCGGACCCCGCCTTCCCGAAGGAGCTGGTGGGCAAGGCGACCATGCGCACGCGTTCGGGGGCTAGCTCCTTCTTCATGAACCGGGAACCCGGAGCGCTGGTGGCGCGGCTCTTCTCCAACTCACTGGTCGAAGGCCCCTTCCCCGAGCACTACGAGCCCCGGGAGAGCCCGGTCAAGAACATGCTCTCCAGCGTGCAGAACAACCCAGCTGCGGTCCTGGAGTGGCCCTCGGCCAAGAACGAGCCGGAGAAGTGGGGCTTCGCCGAGGTGGGGGACTCGAGGTACCCCTACGTGTGCACCACCTACCGGGTCACCGAGCACTGGCAGGCGGGCCAGATGACCCGCAACAACTCCTGGCTGGGCGAGGCCATGCCGGAGAACTTCGTGGAGCTCTCGGTGGAGCTCGCCGACGAGCTGGGGATCAAGAAGGGCGACCTGGTGGAGGTGGAGAGCCTGCGCGGCAAGGTGCAGGGAGTGGCGGTGGTCACCACCCGCCTCAAGCCATTGGAGATCGGGGACAACGGCAGCACCAGGAAGGTACACATCGTGGGCTTGACCTGGCACTACGGCTTCATCGGCCTCTTCCCCGGCGGGCCGGAGCGCGACGGGATGTCCAAGAAGAACTACGCTGCCAACCAGCTCACGCCCCATGTAGGGGACGCGAACACCACCATCCCCGAATCGAAAGCGTTCCTGGTCAACCTGAGGAAGGTGAAGTGAGATGGCTAACCCGACGGACAAGGCGATCCTCTTCGACGCCAGCAAGTGCACGGGGTGCCGCGCCTGCCAGGTGGCCTGCAAGAACTGGAACCAGCGCACCTACACCAGGACGGACAACAACGGCACCTACGAGAACCCCCTGGAGCTCACCGCGCAGGCATGGATGCGCATCCTCTTCAACGAACCCGAGAAGCGGCCAGCATCCGACGACGAGCTCTACTGGTACTTCACCAAGTACCAGTGCATGCACTGCACCGACGCCACCTGCGTGAAGGTCTGCCCCTCCGGCGCCACCAAGAAGTACAAGGTATCGGACGGAGACTCCGAGGCCTGGCTGGTGAAGACGGATCCCAAGCAGTGCATCGGCTGCAACTACTGCGTGGCCACCTGCCCCTTCCAGGCCTGCCGCTACGACGAGGCCGAGAAGGCCATCAACCGGTGCGTGATGTGCTTCGACCGCATCACCCAGGATCCCGAGGCCTTCCCCACCCCCGAGCAGGCCTCCCCGGACCTCGCCAAGGCCCCCGACCCGGTGCCCACGCGCAACCGCCCCGCCTGCGTGCAAACCTGCACCTCCGGGGCCCTGGACTTCGGCACCCGCGAGGAGATGGTGGCCAAGGCCGAGGAGAGGGTGGCCTTCCTCAAAAAGGAGCGCGGCAAGCAGAAGGCCCAGGTCTACGGCCTGGACCAGGTGGGAGGGCTGCACTATATCTACGTGCTGGAGGACGACCCCGCCCTCTACGGGCTGCCGGAGAAGCCCTCGGTTCCCGCGGGTGTGGCGGTATGGGAGGCCCTGGTCAAGCCCGGGGCTCCCTGGGGCGGCCTGGCCCTGGTGGGCCTGGTGGCCGCGGCGGGCGTGGGCTACGTGATCAACAAGCGCAACGAAGGGCTCGAGCGCGCGGCAGGAGGGGGTGAGTGAGATGGCGGAGCTCAAGACCTTCAAGGGAGGAATACACCCCCCCTACAACAAGGAACTGGCCTCGGGCAAGGCCATAAAACGCGCCCCCGTGCCGGCTGAGGTCATAATCCCCCTCTCCCAGCACATCGGGGCCCCCAACGAGCCCCTGGTAAAGGAGGGCGACCGCGTGGAGCTGGGCCAGGTGATCGGCTCCTCGGAGGCCTTCGTCTCCGCCCCCGTGCACTCCTCGGTGGCGGGCACGGTGAAGGAGATAGCCGACCTCCCCAACTTCACCGGGGCCAAGGTCAAAAGCGTGGTCATCACCCCTGATTCCTCCCAGCCGGAGTTCGCGAAAAAGCCCGGCAAGGATCTGGATTCCCTCTCGGCCGAGGAGATCAGGGGCATCGCAAAAGAGGCGGGGCTTGTGGGCATGGGAGGGGCGGCCTTCCCCACCCACGTAAAGCTCACCCCGCCCGCCGACAAGCCGGTGGACACGGTGATCATCAACGCCTGCGAGTGCGAGCCCTTCCTCACCTGCGACCACCGCCTCATGCTCGAGCGCACCGAGGACCTCATCGCGGGGGCCAAGCTGCTCAAGGCCGCGGTGGGGGCGCAGAAGGTCATCTTCGGGGTGGAGGCCAACAAGATGGACGCGGCCGACGCCCTGCGCGCCAAGGCCTCAGGGCTTCCCGACGTGGAGGTGGAGATACTCGAGGTCAAGTACCCCGAAGGTGCGGAGAAGATGCTCATCTTCGCCTTGACCGGGCGCAAGGTGCCCCCGGGCAAGCTCCCGAGCGAGGTGGGATGCCTGGTGCAGAACGTGGGCACCGCGGTGGCCCTCTTCGAGGCCGCGGCCTGGGGCAAGCCCCTGTATGAGCGGGTGCTCACCGTCACCGGCCCCGGAGTGCGCGAGCCCGGAAACCTGCTTTGCGCCATCGGCACCCCCATCTCCGCCTTGATCGAGGCCTGCGGGGGCTTGGTGGGCAACCCCACAAAGCTCATCATGGGCGGCCCCATGACCGGCTGGGCGCAGTCCGACACCTCCGCCTCGGTGGTCAAGGGCACCTCGGGAGTGGTGGTGCTCACCGCCGACGTGGTGGATTTGGGAGAGGAGTCGGAGTGCGTGCGCTGCGGCAAGTGCATCGAGGCCTGCCCCATGTTCCTCTCCCCCAACTACATCGTGCAGGCCACAAGGCGCGCTCAGTGGGACAAGGCGGAGATGTGGGGAGCGCTGGACTGCTTCGAGTGCGGCTGCTGCTCCTTCTCCTGCCCAGCCTACATACCCCACGTGTCGTATGTGCGCAAGGCCAAGGCCGAGATCGCGGCCCTGAAGAAGAAGTGAGGAGGCGATTGAGCATGGCATTGGATAACCTGGTTGTCACCGCGCCCCCGCACTTGAGGAGCAAGGAGCAGACCGCCGTCGCCATGCGCGACGTGCTCATCGCGCTGGCGCCCATCACCATAGCCGCGCTGGTGGCCTTCACCTACAACGCGCTGTTCAACATCGCCCTGGGCGTGGGCTCGTGCATGTTCTTCGAGTGGCTGGTGCGCACCGCGAGGAAAAAGAAGGTCAACCTGGCCGACGGGAGCGCGGCGGTCACGGGGCTGCTACTGGCCCTGCTCTTCCCCGCGCGCATACAGTGGCTCAACCTCATCATCGCCTCCTTCGTGGCCATCGTGATCGTGAAGGAGCTCATGGGGGGGCTGGGCCGCAACATCTTCAACCCGGCGCTGTTCGGGTTCGTGTTCGCGCTCACCTGCTCGGGGCTTTTGGCCTCCTGGACGGGAAGCCTGGGGTTCCTGAAGGCGGGATACGACGGCGTGCAGTCCGCCACCCCGCTGGTCTACATCAAGCAGGGCCTGGAGAGCTCGGGTCCCTCCTACCTCGCGCTGCTCTTCGCCAACTTCGGCGGGGCCATCTCCGAGGTGGGGGCCTTCTGGGTGCTTTTGGGCGGCGCCTATCTCCTCTACCGCAAGGTCATCGGCTGGGTCATCCCGGTGACCATCCTGGCCACGGTGTTCGTGCTCGCCTACATCGTGGGGTCGGACGGGCTCTACAACATCCTCGCCGGGGGGGTCATGCTGGGGGCCTTCTTCATGGCCACCGACTGGGTGACCAGCCCCATGAACACCTGGGGGCAGGTGGTCTACGGACTGATCATCGGGGTGTGCGTGGTGATCATCCGCGTCTTCCTGGCCCCGGCAGGAGCGGTGGCCTATTCCATCCTCATCGGCAACGCCTTCGTCCCCCTGCTGGACAAGGTGTTCAAGCCCAAGAGGTTCGGAGAGGTGGCTGCGGCCTAAGCCTGATCCTGACGAAAGAGATAACGGGGCGGGCCGGGGAAACCCGGCCCGCTTCTCATCCGCCTTCAAACGCCAAGCCTTTCCCGCGAGTTTGTTAACAAACCCCTAGGGGGAAACCCGGCCCGCTTCTCATCCGCCAACAAACGTTCTCCGTCAAGGGGGCTCGAAGGCGGCATGGCGAGCGGCGCGGCGGCCGTGCCGGAGGGGAGCGGCTTGAAGGCTCGAAGGAAGAGTTATCGCCCTTCTTGCGGGGGCTTCACCCACATGGAGCATCCTGACTTCGCGAGGTCGGAATGGGGACGGGGAGGGATGGGATATGGAAGGAAGAGTTGTCGCCCTTCTTATGAGGGCTTCACCCACATGGAGCATCCTGACTTCGCGAGGACGGGATGGGGACGGGGAGGGATG
>JABLXL010000038.1 GCA_013178005.1 Actinomycetota bacterium | reverse complement strand
CCACCTTGCCCTGGGAGGTCATGAAGGTGAGGTCCACCTTGACCGGGTCGGGGTTGGGGTTCTGCACCAGCACCCAGGTCTTCATGCCCCCTTGCGTGCAGCCCTCGGCCAGGTACCAGGTGTCCGCAGCCGCCCATCCGATGGCGAAGGGGGACAGGGAGTCCACCTCCCCGGTGATGGTGTTGGCGTCGGTGTCCTGGCTACTGGTCACGTCGACCCAGCTGCCGCCCTCCAGGTGCAGCAACCTCAGGCTGCTCTCGGGCACGGTGAGCGCGCCCTCGTCGTAGGGGAGGGTCACCAGGATGGTCCCCGTGAAGGTGGCGGTGGTGGTGATGTCGTAGCAGCTTCCTCCCAGGATATGGAAGTTAGCCACGCTGGGGTCCGGCAGGGGAGTGGCGGTGGTCTCGCCCCCGCCGCTCACGCTTTCGAAGCCCACTTCCACGCCGCCGCCGAGGTCCACCTCCACGTCCGTGCCCTGTGGGGTGTTTCCTCCCCCCCCGCCGGCGGTCACGGTGAAGCCCCCGGCCAGGGTCGCCTCCTGGTTGTCGGGGTTCTTGACCCACACGTCCCAGGCCCCCGTGGCGGCGCCGGAGGGAATGGGCAGCGAGCAGGTTATCTTGTTGGGGCTCTGCACCACCACCCCGGTCGCCGTGATGTCGGTCTGGCCCGCCTTCTTGAGCTTCACCGTGGGGGTGCCGTAGAAGCCGGTGCCCGCGAGGTTGGTAACGCTCACGGTCGAACCCTGGGCGCCGGAGTTCGGGGTGATGCCGGTGACCGTGGGCGGAGGGTTGGCGGCGGTTACGGTGAAGCCCCCGACCAGGGTCGCCTCCTGGTTGTCCTGGTTCCTGATGAACACGTTCCAGGCCCCTGGGGCCCGGTTCGCGTAGAGGGGGAACTTGCACGTGACGCTGGTGGGGCTCTGTACCGCGATATCCGTCGCCCATATGGGATTATAAGCGACTCCCTGGCCCTCGTTGGCGTGTCTCAGGCATATAAAGGGCGTTCCCCAGAAGCCCGTTCCCCCCACGGTGACGTCAACGGTGGCGCCCGACGATCCCGCATTGGGATTTACACTAGTCAGGGTCGGCGCCGGTAAGCCTCCCGTGATCATGAAACCGCCGGGAAGTTTCCCCGCCTTGCCGTCGGGGTTCTTCACGTTCACGTCCCAGGGTCCAGAATACACGTCGGCGGGCAAGTCGAACTCGTATTTTGCATGAGTCGAATCGTAGAACGTGTAGAGCGTGCCCGTGATATCGGGCTCTCCTTCCCTGCTCAACCAGGCCGTGGGGTAGGCGGGGAAGGCCTCCCAGAAGCCGGTGCCGTATATATCTATTAAAACGTTCTCCGTGCCCCTCTGCGCGTAGCCGGGGCTGGTGGAGGTGACGGTGGGCAGCGGCATGGGGTCCATGACCCTGAAGCTGTTGGGAAGCGTGTCCTCGTACATTTCGTCGGGGTTCATGATATACACGTTCCATATATCCGGCAGGGCGCCGGCTGGAAGGGGAAAACTGCAAGTGATGCGGTAGAGGCTGTGTACCACGACGTCGGTTGCCTCTATGTCGGCCTGGCCTTCCCTTTGCAGCGCTATATACGGCTTGTCCGAGGGCGCCTCCCAGAAACCGTAGCCCGTGATCTCGGCATCGACGGAGTTCCCGCGGAGACCCCAACTGGGATCTATGGAGTTGATCTTGGGTATGGGGAAGATGACCACGAACTCCGAGAGCGAGGTCGCCTGCCCGGTGATGATGTTGTTCTCCGTATCGACGCCGGTGGTGATGTCCTCCCAGCCGCTGCCGGTGTTGTGCAGCATATGAAAAGCCCTGTCGTCCCAAATCGAATCTCCATATGGAAACCTGACCTCGAACGTCCCCGAAAAGGAGGCGCTGGTGGAGATGTCAACGCACTTCAAGGGGAAGTGGTGGTTGAACTCCTCGCCCGTCGGGTTCGGCGCCGAGGTCTTGATGGTGTTGCCAGGCGCGGTCACGCTTGCGAAGGTGATGGAATCGCCGCCGCCCAGGTCCACGGTCACATCGCTGCCCACCCGGGTGTTGTACTGAACCAGGCGCAGCAGGGTGCCGTTATCGCCCGAGGCCCAGGCGTGGTCGGCATCCACGGCGTATATGCTGGTGAGTTTCTCGCTGCTGATGTTGTACATGAAATCCCAGTTCTCGCCCCCGTCGGTGGTCCGGAGTATGGTCCCCCCATCCCCCGCCGCGAAGGCGGTGGAGGAATCCAGGGCGCAGACGGCGCGCAGATAGCCGGCGCCCACCGGCGCGCGGTACAACGACCAGTTGCCGCCCCCGTCCAGGGACTTCAGGATGGCGTCTCCGCCCACCGCCCAGACCACGCGCTGGCCCCCCTCCTCCAGGGTCCAGCAGCCCAGGAGCTCCTGTGGCACGCCGGACGGGAGCGCCACCTCCGCCCAGCCCCATTCGCCCTCCCCTTCGTCGAAGACGCGGTGCAGCACCCTTCCGCTGTAGTTGTGCGTCCCCACCGCCCAGGCGTCGCCGCCTTGCTGGTGTATGTCCAGGATGGTGTACCAATTGCTGGCGAACTCCGGGTCTCCCCAGCTAAATCCCCCATCGACGGTGTGCAAAATAAAACCGGCGGGCTGATAATAGCCCCCTAACCACGCCTCGAGACTGCTTGTCGCCTCCAAGGCGTACATATAAGCGCTGCCCCCATGGTATGACCAGGACTCTCCGCCGTCGGTGGTCCTGGCCACCATGTATTCCGGGCAGCTTACGCTGCCCACCCAGACCGTCTGGTCGTCAACCACGGAGATGTGCTGCGTCCAGTCGAATTTGTAGTCGGGGTTCGGATGGGCGAGGTCCAATACCTCCCAGTTTTCGCCGTAGTCGGTGGTCTTGAGCACCTTGCCGTCGGCGGAGGCCTCCGGGTCCAGCACCGCGTAAGCCACATCCTGGCCGCAAGCCTCCACCTGCGCCACGGAATAATCCACCAGCGGGGGCGAGATCCCGGAAGGTCCGACCTTCTCCCACACGCGGTCGGTGACCAGGTCGCTGCGGCCTACGCCCAGCACATAGGTGTCGCTTTCAGAATAGGTTTCGTACGACATGACCTCGATATAGTACCTGCCCTGGGCAGGGTTCGCCCGGTCGATGCGCTTGTCCTGGTTGTTCTCGTTGCCGGATCCATCGATCTGTTCGCCTGCGGCGTCATACAGCCGCAGGTCGTAGTCGCAGGATTCGGGGATGCTGGTGAGGGTGATGCGCAGGGCGCGGCACCTGGACGGCACATCGATGGAGTAGAAGTCGCTGTCCCCCTCCGGATAGATCAAGGCCTCGTAGCTCCCCAGGGACAGCGGTCCGTACGCCTGTTCGATGGTATCGTTGGGCTCGTAGGGGTCCGCGTCGGCCGAGGCGGCTTCCTCCCCCAGGGGCGGCCGCGCCCCCAGGGGGGCCAGGACCCCCATGCATAGGATCGCCGCTGCCAGGAGCGCGAGCAGCCTGGCGAGCTTCGCGTTACGGTCAGAGTTTCCCATCTCTCACACCTCCCTGCCCTTCTGAAAGCGCTCCGTGCCACGACGCATTCAAGCCCGGCGCTCCACACCGCGAGCCGACATTCAGCGCGCGCATATCCCGCTAAGTTCGGCCACCGCCGCGCGCCCTTCCCATAAGCCTCTTGCCGCAACCAAAGCCGGTGGGGACGTGATAGCGCGCTATGCCTCAGGTGAGTAGAGAGGTATGAAAGGTGAGAAACCGGAGACCGCTACGCGCCTCGTGAAACCATCCATCTCGATAGATAACCCCATTTCGTTTCCCCCGAGACGCTCCCGAAAAGCGTCCCGGGGAAAGAGCGGAAAGATAATCTATCTCCGAGGCGCGCCTTCAGAAGCTACCGGCATGAGACCGATCGCACCCACGATTGGCTCTATCCATCGATCATATTAACGCCGGCTCAGGCATGCGTCAATCATGCGTCGCGATGGAATAAAATGGGTCCTAACGCGGATAAGGTAGCTTGGGTTGCCGGTCAGGCGCTCTCCTCGTCCTTGTACTCGCCGGCCGAGGTCACCAGGGTGGGCTCGATGCCCTTCTCGATGGTGTCCTTGGTCACCACGCAGCGGATGATGTCGTCGCGGGAGGGGAGCTCGTACATCACGTCCAGGAGGCATTCCTCCATGATGGCGCGCAGGCCCCTGGCCCCTGTGGTGCGCTGCATGGCCTTGCGCGCCACCGCGCGCAGCGCTCCCTCGGTGAAGCGCAGCTCGACCCCGTCGAACTCGAAGAACTTCTTGTACTGCTTTACCAGGGCGTTCTTGGGCTGGGTGAGGATGGAGACCAGGTCCTCCTCGCTCAGGCCGTGGAAGGCAGCGATGACCGGCAGGCGCCCCACGAACTCGGGGATGAGGCCGTACTTGAGCAGGTCCTCGGGCATGACCTGCTCCAGGATCTCCCCTATCTCCTTGTCCTCGCGCCGTTTGACGTCCGCCCCGAAGCCCACGCCCTTCTTGCCGATGCGGTTCTCCACGATGTTCTCCAGCCCCGCGAAGGCGCCGCCGCAGATGAAGAGGATGTTGGTGGTGTCGATCTGGATGAACTCCTGGTGGGGGTGCTTGCGCCCGCCCTGGGGCGGCACGCTGGCCACCGTTCCCTCGAGGATCTTGAGCAGCGCCTGCTGGACCCCCTCGCCGGAGACGTCCCGGGTTATGGAGGGGTTCTCGGACTTGCGCGCGATCTTGTCCACCTCGTCTATGTAGATGATCCCCGTCTCCGCCCGCTTGACGTCGTAGTCAGCGGCCTGGATGAGTTTGAGGAGGATGTTCTCCACGTCCTCTCCCACGTACCCCGCCTCGGTGAGGGTGGTGGCGTCGGCGATGCAGAAGGGGACGTTGAGCACCCGGGCCAGGGTCTGGGCCAGCAGGGTCTTGCCGCAACCCGTGGGGCCGATGAGGATGATGTTGCTCTTCTGCAGCTCCACGTCGTCGTCGGAATAGCTGCCCACCTGGATGCGCTTGTAATGGTTGTAGACCGCCACCGAGAGGATCTTCTTCGCCTTGTCCTGGCCGATGACGTAGTCGTTGAGGAAATTGTAGATCTCCGCGGGCTTGGGCAGCTCCTCCAGGCGCAGCTCGGGAGTCTCGGAGAGCTCCTCCTCGATGATCTCGTTGCAAAGGTCGATGCACTCGTCGCAGATATATACCCCGGGGCCGGCGATGAGCTTCTTCACCTGCCGCTGGCTCTTGCCGCAGAAGGAACACTTGAGAAGGTCGCCGCCCTCGCCGAACTTCGCCATCTATCGCTACCTCCGCTTGTCAATCTCCGGACCCCTTGGCCCGGTCACCATCCTCGGGTCTCGCTTCCGCCCGGACTCCCCGTCCCCTTCGACCCCCATCCGTGTAGCGCGAGCCGGGGTTCCCGCCTACCGCCTCCGGGCCGTTTCGAGCATCCCCCCGGAGACATCACCTCGTATCGTCCCTTTTGACCGGTTCCTTTACACCGTCTTTCCCGATCCTGTACGCGCCTCGCGGCCACTATTATTATCGTCAGCCGAGAGTGATTCCTTTTACTTCTTCTGTTTCCCGTACGCTTCACGCCCCCGGCTCGGGCGAAATTGGCGACCCCTCCCAATTTTGGGACCTGCCAATCTTGCCGAAAAACGGGGTTTTACCGGTTGCGCTTCCCCTCCCCCACCTGGGAGATCCGCCGCCATACGCCCGCCAGGGTTCCCTTGCCGCCGCTCCTCGCTTTCCGGGCGATTATCCCCGTGAGGCCCCCCGTTATCCCCCTCTCACCGGCTGTGGGCTTGCTTGTCCGCGGTGGCTCTCCGCGCGCGTTTCGCTCCCCCGCCTCCGCGTTCTATTTTACCTTCTCCTCCTCCGCCTTGCGTTCGATCACCACGTCGATGACCCCGTATTCCTTGGCCTCCTGGGCGCTCATGATGAAGTCGCGGTCGGTGTCCGACCTGATGCGCTCCAGCGGCTGCCCGGTGTGCCGCGAGAGTATCTCGTCCAGAAGGTCCCGCAGCCGCAGGATCTCCCGGGCGTGGATGTCGATATCCACCGCCTGCCCGCTCGCCCCACCCGCGGGCTGGTGCAGCAGCACCCGCGAATGGGGCAGGGCGAAACGCTTGCCCGGCGCGCCCGCCGCCAGGAGCAACGCCGCCCCCGAGGCCGCCTGCCCGATGCAGATCGTGCTCACGTCCGCCTTCACGTACTGCATGGTGTCGTATATGGCCAGGGTGGAGGTGACAATTCCCCCGGGGCTGTTTATGTAGAGGTGGATGTCCTTCTCGGGGTCCTCGGACTCCAGGTGCAGCAACTGCGCCATCACCAGGTTGGCCACGTGGTCGTCGATCTCCGTGCCCAAGAAAATGATGCGGTCCTTGAGCAGGCGGGAGTAAATATCGAAGGATCTCTCGCCCCTGTTGGTCTGCTCGATCACAATGGGTATCAGGCTGCTGGTCATCTCCCATCATCCTTTTCCCGGCGCGCCGCGCCGCTTGTCTCAGGCCTTACCTTTCCTATACCAAGATTATACCCGCGCGTGCCGGAGGTTTTGCGCCGTTTCGCGCCTCTCCGCCTCGAAAGCCCCGCGGGGCGCGTGGGCCGCGACCGTTCTCGCGGCTTCACTCCTCCCCTTCGCCCTCGGGCTCCGCGGATATTCCGCCTTCCTCCACCTTTTCCTCGGACGAGGGGGCCACCTTTTCCGAGCTTTCACCGGCGAATACGGCATTCTCGCCCAGGAGATCGAGCGCCTTCTCCCGCCGCACGCTCTCCCTCAGCTCCTCCAGGTCGCCTCTCTCCTTCACCACGCGGCGGAATTCCTCAGGCTTGACGGCGAACATCTCCGCCCTTCGCGCGATCTCCTCATCCAGCTCGGCGTCGCTCACCTCTATGCCCTCGGCCCTGATGACCGCGTCCAGCACCAGCTCGTTGCGGATAAGCCTGCGGGCCTCCTCCTCGAACTCCTCCTCCATGCGCCTCTCGGTGTAATCCACCGCCTTGAGGTAGCTCTCCAGGGCGATTCCGCGCGAGGCCAGGCGCGCCTCCAGCTCGTGACGGCGCTGGTGCACGTAGTCATGGACCATCTTCTCGGGGATGTCGACGTCCAACCCCTCCGCCAGCTTCTCCAGCGCCTGCCTGCGCACCGACTCCTTCGCCTGCAGCTTTTTGGTTTCCGCCAGCCTGGCGCGGATGTCCTCCCTGAGCTCCGCGATGGTGTCGAACTTGCTCGCCTCCTTGGCGAAATCGTCGTCCGCTTCGGGCAGCTTCTTGACCTTCACTTCCTTGACGATGACCTTGAAGGAGGCGATCTTTCCCGCCAGCTCCTCGTCCGGGAACTGGTCGGGCATCTTCACCTTGATGTCCAGTATGTCGCCCTTGCGTTTTCCCAGGAGCTCCTGGTTGAACTCCGGCCAGATGTTCTCGCTCCCGATCTCCAGCATGAAGTCCTTGGCGGAACCTCCCTCGAAGGCCACGTTGTTAACCGTGCCGTCGAAGTCGATGAGCGCGTAATCCCCCTCCGCGAGAGTCTTGCCGGAGACCACCTCAAGCTGGGCGAAACGCTCGCGCATGTTGTCGAGGATGCGCTCCACCTCCTCGTCCGTGACCTCTTCCTCGGGACGTTCCACCTCCACGCCCTTGTACCCGGTCAGCTCGACCCTGGGCTTCACCTCCACCACGGCCTCGAAGGCCAGGGGCTTTCCTTCCTCTATCTCTATCTTGTCGACGTCTATCTCGGGCTCATCGATGGGCTCGAGGTCGAGCTGCTTCAGCGCCTCCACGTAGTATTCGGGCAGCTTGGACTGCTTCACCTCGTCGTATATGGGATCCATGCCCAGGCGCGCCTGCAATACCCTGCGCGGCACCTTTCCCTTGCGGAAACCGGGGATGAACACCTCCCTGGCGATGGCGCGAAAGGCGCCGTCCACGGCCTTGCTTATCTCCTCCGCCGGGACCTCGACCTTGACGCGCACCTTGTTCTTTTCCACTTCCTCCATCTCAGCTTTCACGGCCACCTTACGCGCTCCTTCCCATATCCTTCCTGCACGCGAAACGCTCGTAAAAAATCCCACCCCCGTGCGGGTGCGGGAGTTCCTGGTGCGAGAGGGGGGATTCGAACCCCCACGGTTTTCACCACCGGATCCTAAGTCCGGCGCGTCTGCCGGTTCCGCCACTCTCGCACGCATATCTGCGTTTTGAGAACGTTAATTATGCTACTACACGCATCGGGGCATGGCAAACGGGCCGCCCGCGCGCTGGAAAGGGGGAAATCTCCTGCTCACGGCCCACCCATGAGACGCAAGGCCTGCCCGCGAACTCCCCACCCAGGGAGGGCGGCGGACATGCTCCCGACGGGTTTTTCGCCTCCAGTAACCCGAATCCGGGGGAGCTCCGTTGACCTGATGTCCCCGCGCCCATGCCGCGAGCGCGCCGGCGCTGTAGCGTGATCTGGTTCAGCGCATAGGTTCGGAGACATGACGGAGGAGCACGATCGCGTCCTTGGGATTGGAATTTCACCTATAATTGCATAAGGCCCCGCCAGGGGAGTTTCTGAGGTGGATACTTCTGGTCATCCCCCGTGGAATTTCGCATTAAATGCTTGAGCCTCTCCAGAGCCTTGGCTATCTCACCCTTATGGAATTCTTGAGCCAGTGGATGGAGGAGGGCGATCTTGCGGGGCTTGTGTCCACTATGTATTCACCTGGACATTCCGTTTATCGACGATGATGCTGATGCTATAATTCACCTTGTGCATGCGCCTGTAGCTCAATTGGACAGAGCAGCGGACTTCTAATCCGCAGGTTGGAGGTTCGAGTCCTCCCAGGCGTGCCAGAAGAACTCTTGGTGGGGGTAGCTCAGCCGGCAGAGCACCGGGTTGTGGCCCCGGAGGCCGCGGGTTCGAATCCCGTCCCTCACCCCAAGATATCGGGCGGAGGCGCAAGCCTCCGCTTTCGCATTAGCTCAGACGCTATATCCCTTCGCCCTTCCGGTCTCCGGGCCGGAGCCGCGCGTTTAACGCATCGCGCGGGCCACAGATAAACGGGGGCGGGACTAGCGGTCAAGTCAGGAATCCGTGATTCGGGTGGACGTGGTGGAGTCCCCGGAGCACTTCAACCCCTTGGTCGAGGAAGGAAGGCATCGCCCATTACCTCAGCCATACCCACTGCCCCAAAGAGAACGCCTTTGCGGAAAGGAAAGCCAGGTCGGCAAGTACGACTTGCAGACCTATGAGGAGGGTTATGCGGTGGAAAGACCCGATCGTGTCCTTGAAGGGCGAAACCACGGCTTCATTTGCGTAAGGCTTCACCAGAACACGAGTTATCTCGCCCTCCATGAAGTAAAAAGCCAGTGGATGTAGAAAGGCGAGCGCATGGGGCTTGCGTCCACCATTTGGCTAGCCGGGGCGGAGATCAGCGCGGGCATATGTCATGGAATTAGCCCTCCAGGTCGCGTCACGTGGGCCTTAGCGTTGACAAACTCTCCCCGTTGCCCCTAGTCCACGAAAAGGTAAAGGTAGCTCACCATGGCCTTGGAGATGGTGCTGTAGACGCCCATGTCGTGCTTGAAGCAGCAGTCAACCAGGGGACCCGGCTCGTTTCCGCCCCAGACGCAACGGGCCGACTCGACCTTGAACACGCGCTCCAAGCGGAAACGCGTGTTGCGGCCCATCTCCGTGACCCCCATCAGCTTCTGGCTGGGATCGGTGCCGAGTATGGGGGCGGCCAGGCGCGGGAGCAGTCCACAGTAGAGAGGGTTGCGGGCGATGACGTCGGGCGTACGCCGGGCGACGAGGTTTACCGCCTTGAGCAGGGGAGTCTCCCGGTAATCCACCTCTATGCGCAGGTCGCCCTTATCTCCGGTGTCCACCTCGATGCTCCATCGCCCGTCGACGCGCCGCGAGTCCACCGCCGTCACCCTCATCTCGTCGAAGCGGTGGATGGTGGAGACCAGGTCCCTCCCAGCCTCGCTGTTCACGTACAGGGTGCGATAGTCCTCGGGCGTGAAGTGGAAGACGGCCTTGTAGGGCCCGGCCGGCGTTTCGTCCCAATCCTCCACCAGGAAGACGTCCTCGCATCCGAACTGCAGCGTGGGTATGAACCAACCCTTCTCTACAAGCATCGTTCTACCTCCCTTTCGCGCCGACCTATGTCGAGGAGGAGGAAAGTGCGTTCGACTTCGATTTGCCTGCCTCACCTTTCTTCTCCCCGCGCATGAACTGTGGCCCGTCGCCGAGCTGCATGCAATCGATGACCTCCGGCGAATTAACGTTTCCGGAAACCAGCCCACGCCGCCAATTATAGTAACGATCCGTCTGCATCGGAAGGCGAGCCGCGCAAAGACATCGCGATGGACATACCTTTCCACGACACGACTGGTTCTCCACCCGTTCCACGTCTTACGGCATTGCGACAGTCCGAACAATACGAGCCGTCCGATGTCTGGCTCGCGCCGCGCCCGCACGACCGCGCGGGCGAGCCCGCTATCCCGCCGCGGCGATGGGGCCCGCTTTTGTGGAGGGCTGGTGTTATAATCTTGCCGTCGGGGTGTAGCGCAGCTTGGTCAGCGCGCATGCTTTGGGAGCATGAGGTCGGCGGTTCAAATCCGCCCACCCCGACCATTTTGTTCCAGCCGACGAGCAACCTGGCGCCGTGCTCATTCCCCAAGGGGACAACGGATTCACTCTCTCGCCGAAACATGGCCATCCAACGTTGGCTATTCTCCCCGAGGGATCGATCCGCGAATCATGGACGAAACATCAGCTCTTTCCAGAAGGTGAAAGCACGGTCGCCAAGGGGACGGCCGAGCCGGAACATGTGCTAGAATATTCTCTGCGACGAGCGGGAGTAGCTCAGTTGGAAGAGCGAGAGCCTTCCAAGCTCTAGGTCGCGGGTTCGAGGCCCGTCTCCCGCTCCATTTTATTTTCCCCAAAGATCCCCAGCGGTCTAAAAGTACTCCATCAGCTCCTTCAACTGCCTCACCGCCGTCTCGGAGTTCTTCCTCAGTATGCGAGCCGCAAGCAGCCGGTCCAGGGGGGCGAACCAGGAGGGGAAGTAGAAACGCATCTCCCTTTCCCATCTGGTACCCCCTTCTTCCTCGCTCAGGGTGTATATGATTTTCACCTTCTGACCGTGGCGTTCGCTCGCCGCCCTTATGGCCCAATGGTGCGGCGCCCGCCTCTCCACCACCTCCCAGGCGAAAGTGTCCCTCAATGGGCCGTGCTTGACCTTCTCGACGATGACCTCTCCCTCCAAGGCCGGGTGATCGACCGCTCCCGAGACCGAAACCGTCGCGGGATGCCACCTGGGCCAGTTTGCGGCGGTGGTGAGGTAATCGAACACCTCTTCGATGGGCCGTCGCACATGCACGGATACGGTATGCGCGGAAACATGGGTTTTCGCCATCTCTCACTCCTTCCAGGCATTTCGATGAAATGTGTCACTGCGTAGAGCAAGCGTGGAAAGCCGGAAAGGCGGTTCTGGGTCCTGACTTTTTTATTTTACTTCATCTGGAGAAGAGCCAGGCGGGTTCGCCGGCCTCCAGTAGGGCGCGCAAGCGCCGCAGCGCCTTGCCGCGGTGGCTGACGGCGTTCTTCTCCTCCAGGGTGAGCTCGGCCATGGTGCGGCTCATGCCCGCGGGGATGAAAACCGGGTCGTACCCGAACCCCTTGTCCCCCCGTGGCGCCTCGGACACCGCGCCCTCGCATGTCTCACGCACCAACACCGTGTCCCCGGCCGGCGAGGCGAGGGCGAGCACGCAGACGAACCGAGCCCCCCTCTCCCGTTGCGGGATGCCCTCCAGCTCCCGCAGCAGGCGCGCGACGTTGGCGGCGTCGTTCCCATGGGTGCCCGCGTAGATGGCGCTGTCCACTCCCGGCGCTCCTCCCAGCGCTTCCACCTCCAGGCCGGAGTCATCGGCCAGCGCCGGCAGGCCCGACCAGCGTGACAGCTCCAGCGCCTTGGCGACAGCGTTCTCCTCGAAGGTCTTCCCCGTCTCCTCCAGGTCGGGCCATTCATCGAAGTCATCCCTGGTAAGGATATCCAGCTCAAGGCCGTCGAGGACTTCCGCGATCTCCCGCGCCTTCCCGCGGTTGCCGGTGGCCAGGGCCAGCCTGGCGTGGCTCAAGAACCCACCTCCAGCTCCGCTCTCCCGTCCTCGGCCATGAGGGCCCGGTTCTGCAGCCAGGTCACCTGCTCTATCCCGCGTTGTGCCAGGTCCAGGGCTTCCTGTAGCTCGTCGCGGCTGAAGGCACGTTTCTCCCCCGTGCCCTGCAGCTCCACCAGCAGTCCCCCTCCAGTCATCACCACGTTCATGTCCACTTCGGCCCGGGCGTCTTCTTCGAAATCCAGGTCCAGCATGGGGGTCCCGTCCACGATGCCCACGCTCACCGCCCCCACGGAATCCCGCAGGGGCATCTCCTTGAGCCTTCCCGTCTCGATCATGCGCCGGAAGGCGTCGTAGAGTGCCACGTAGGCGCCGTTGATGGCCGCGGTGCGCGTGCCCCCGTCCGCCTGGATGACGTCGCAGTCCATCCAGATGGTACATTCTCCCAGCGCCTCCATGTCCGCGACCGCGCGGAGGGAGCGGCCGATCATGCGCTGTATCTCCAGCGTCCTCCCCCCCTGGCGTCCCGCGGACGACTCGCGGTTCATCCTCTCCTGGGTGGAGCGCGGCAGCATGCCGTACTCCGCCGTGATCCAGCCGCGCCCCGTTCCCCTGAGGAACTGGGGGACCTTGAACTCCAGGGTCGCCGTGCACAACACCCTGGTCCCCCCCATCTCCACCCACGCCGAACCCTCGGCGTGGGCAATGTAGTCACGGATTATGGTCATGCGCCTTAGTTCATGCGCCTTCCTGCCGTCGCGCCTGGCCATACTATCCTCCTCCCAGGCTAAGGGTCATGCCCTCTCGCGCGGGCAGGACCTCTCCCTCATAAGTCTCCCCCGCCTCGCGCACGATATCAACCACGTCGAAGGTGGGCCAGATGTGGGTGAGCACCAGCTTCCTCGCCCCGGCCCGCGCCGCCGTCTCCCCCGCCTGCCTGGAGGTCATGTGCCCGTGGGAGGCCTCCTCCTCGTAGGATGCGGGCAAGGTGGCCTCGCAGATGAAGAGGTCCACGTCCCGCGCGGCCTCCTCCACTCCCGGACAGGGCGAGGAATCGGAGGAATACGCCATGCTCCACCCGTCTCCCTCCAGGCGCAAGGCGTAGCCCTCCACCGGATGCCGGGTGGGGTACGCGCGCAGGGTCATCCCCCCCACGCGGTAATCCCTTCCCGCCTCCAGGGTCTCGGCGGCGAACACCCGCGGCAGGTACTCCCGCGAGTCTTCCCCCAGTATCCTGCCCAGGAGCTCCAGCCCGCCTCGGGGGAGCAGCAGGCGTTGCCCCCAGGGCCGGCGGGGATGAAAGCGCAGGGCGTAATAGAGCGGGTAGAGGTCGCCGAAGTGATCGACGTGCATGTGCGTGACGACCACCGCGTCAACGGCGGTGAGCTCCACCTCCCGCAGCAGGTTGGAGAGGCAGCCGTTTCCAAGCTCTATGGCCAGGGAGGTCCCTCCCTCCCGCACCAGGAAGCCGTTGGTTGCCCCTCCGGGGCGCGGGTAGGTCCCCGAGGCCCCTAGAACGGTCAGCCTCACCCCCTCACCCCCCGCAGGGGAAGCCCGACCTTCTCCACCTCGACCACCTCGGGACCCAGGAAAACGCGTCCCAGTTCCTTTGCCCTATCCACGTCGCCCGTGAACAGGAAGCGGTGAGCCGGGGGCTCGCCGTGATCGCGCAGGAATCCCCTGCGCACCAGGTTCTCCTCCACCTCCCGCGCCACCTCCTCGTCCGAGCTTATGAGCCTGATCCCCTCTCCCGCCACGCCGGCGATGACCCCGCGCAGCAGGGGGTAGTGGGTGCAACCCAGCACGATGGTGTCCACTCCCTGCCCGAGCAGGGGCGCCAGGTACCTCCGCACCTCCGCCTCCACCCGCGCTCCCTCGACCTCGCCGCGTTCCACGAAGTCCACCAGGGTGGGGCAGGCCCGGGAGAACACCCTGGCGCCCGCGTCGAGGAGGCGGATGGCTCGCGGGTAGGATCTGCTTCGCACCGTCGCCCTGGTGCCGATCACCGCTATGCGCCGGTTCAGGGTGGCCTGCACCGCCCCCCTGGCCCCCGGCTCCACCACCCCGAGCACCGGCACCCTGCAGGCGCGCTGCGCCTCGAGCAACCCCGCCGAGGTGGCCGAGTTACAGGCTACGACCACTATCTTGACCCCCATATCCTCGAGGAAGCGGGCGATTTCCACTGCGAAACCGCGTATCTCCGCGATGTCCCGGGGCCCGTAGGGACCGCGCGCGCTGTCGCCGAAGTAGATGATGGACTCCCGGGGGAGGCGGCGCATCACCGCCTTCATCACCGTGAGCCCCCCCAGGCCGGAGTCGAAGATGCCTATGGGCGCGTCGTTCAAGGTCGATACCTCTTCCTTCCTGTCCGCATTCTCCAGGCAGGCGCCGGTCACCCTTTTTCGTCCCCGCGCGAGGACTACCCCACGCAAAGCCCTATTCTAGCACGACCGCGCCGCCCGTTCTCCCCCGCGTTGACGCCTTGAACAAGCCAGTCATAGAATATTCATAAAGCGAGCTCGCGGGCGCCGCGAGGGAGAGCGACGGGCTCGGGCTGGGAGGATCGCCGGGCCACTTACACACGCGCTGGGAGGGGGAGATCGAGATGAGGGATTATTTCGCGCGCAGGCTTCGCCGGCTGGTGCCGGTGTTCATCGAACCCGTGGAGGGAATGCCTCCCGCGGACCCCGACCAGGTCACGTCCTTCGCCCACCAATTCCTGCGGGCGGGCACTCCCGCCTTCCGGATGCTCTTCTACGCCATGGTGCTGGTGCTGCAGGCGGTATGCCTGGCAACCAGGGGCAGGTCGGTTTATTCCCTGCCGCCGGAGGAGGCGGACGACTTCGTGCGCTCCCTCTATTCCAGCCGTTTCGCCGCCCTGGGAGCGATCCCCACCGTGCTGGGCACACCCATATATATGGCCCATTACAACCGCGACGACGTACAGGTCCGCCTCGGCTTCGACGTGCACGAGATGCGCAGGGAGGCGGCCGCCAGGGAGGTGCGGCGATGATCATCAAGCCCGAGAGCCTGCCGGGAGACGTGAGGCGCGAGGCGGACGTGGTGGTGATCGGCTCCGGCGCCGGAGGGGGCCCCATAGCCAAGGAGCTCGCCGAGGCCGGTTACAGCGTCGTGGTCATCGAGGAGGGAGGGCATTTCACCCGCGAGGATTTCGACTTCCGCGCCGCAGACGCCTTCACCCGCCTCTACCGCGACGCCAGCCAGACGGTGGCCCTGGGACTTCCCGCCATCGTCGTCCCCCAGGGAAAAACGGTTGGGGGCACCACCACCGTCAATTCCGGCACCTGCCTGCGCATCCCGCGCCACGTGCTCAAGCGCTGGCATCTCGAACACGGCCTGAAGGACATCGGGGAGGACGAACTCAACCTGCTCTACGCAGCTCTTGAGGAATACCTTTTCGTGAAACGCGCCGACCCGGAGGTGGCGGGAAAAAACAACCTCCTCTTCCTGGAGCACGCCGGCAAGCTCGGCTATTCGGGCGGTTTTCTGCCCCGGAACGCCAAGGACTGCGAGGGCTTCGGGGTGTGCGCCTACGGATGCCCTTCCGGCGCCAAGCAGAGCGCGAACGTCTCCTTCATCCCGGATGCCGTGGCGGCGGGAGCCGACGTCTACACCCACTGCCGCGCGGAGCGCATCCTGGTCCGCAACGGCCGCGCGACCGGGGTTCGCGGCCACTTCACGGATCCACGCACGGGGGCCCGGACGCAGCGGCTGGAGGTGCACGCCTCGGTGGTGGTGCTCTCTGCCGGGGCCATCCAGACACCCTCCATGCTCATGCACAACCGCATCTGCCTCTCCTCGGGCTGGGTGGGGGAAAACCTCTCCATCCACCCCTGCGGCGCCACCCTGGCGCTCATGCCGGAGGTAGTTGGAAACCCCAAGGGCATCCCCCAGAGCACCTACGTGGACGAGTTCGCCCCCGAGGGAATCATGCTGGAGGGCGTCACCCTGCCCCCGGCGGTTATGGCCATCACCCTCCCCTGGGGAGGGAGACGTCACGCCGAGACCATGCGCGACTATCCCTTCATCGCCAGCTACGGCTCCATGATCAGCGAGCATGATTCGGCGGGGAAGGTGGTGGCGGGGCCCTCGGCGCGCCAGCCCCTGACCTTCTACAACCTGGGGCGCGAGGACCTGGACCGCCTCAAGCGATCCATCCTGCTCATGGCGGAGATATGGTTCGCGGCGGGCGCGAAGCGCGTATACACCCCCATCGACGGCTTCAAGGAACTCTCCGGCCCCCGGGATTTCATGAGGCTCTCCCGCGCCCGCCTCAAGCGCGCGAGCGTCTACGGGCTCAGCGCCTACCATCCCATGGGCACCTGCCGCATGGGCAGCGACCCTTACGCCTCGGTGGTCAAGAGCACCTGCGAGACCTGGGAGGTGGAGAACCTTTTCATCTGCGACGCCAGCGTGCTCCCCACTTCCCTGGGAGTTAACCCACAACTGACCATCATGGCCTTGGCAATGCGAACCGCCGGGTTCATCGACGAGAAGCTCGAAAGCGCCCCGACAAAGGGCGAGGAGGCCGGGAGGCTGGAGCGGCTGCGCGCCCGCCTGCGGTCAGAGAAAGAAGCGGTCGCGAGGCGGCTTTCCGGCGAGTCAACGCCTCGGTAAACTCCGCTCCTTCAAGGAGACGCGCGCTTCGGAGGAACCCGGCACCGCGCGGCCTCTCGCTCGGCATCTCCGCGAAACCCCTGCAGTTCAGAGAGGCTTGGTTGTCCACCCTGGAAAAGGGGGTTAGCCCAACGCGATGTGACATCGCGAAGCCGCGCCGCTCAGAGGGGTTCATTTAAATCCCATATAACAACGGGGTTGCCCCAACGCGGTGCAAGGTAGCAAAACCCCTGCAGTTCAGAGAGGCTTGGTTGTCCACCCTGGAAAAGGGGGTTAGCCCAACGCGATGTGACATCGCGAAGCCGCGCCGCTCAGAGGGGCCAGATCCTCCCCTCGCGGGCAAGGGACCGGTAACGTTCTCCCGCTCCCCGGGCGATAACCTCGCCGTGCCCCGGAAGCAACATCTCGAAGTCCAGCTCGCGCACCCGGCTCAGGGAAACTCGCGCCGAGTCCTGATCCGGCGTGAAGTGGGGTGGGGGTCCCTCAAGCACCCCTTTCTCGTTGCGTATAAGGTCGCCGCTGAAGAGTATGCCCCTCCTCTCCGCGTAGAGGCACAGGCTTCCGGGAGAATGCCCCGGGGTATGGAGCACCACCATCCCGCCCAACAGATCCAGCCGGTCCCCTTCCCGGAGTTGGCGGTCGGGCCGGAAGTGCCGGTAACGGAAGAGCGGCCAGAGGGCGGTATAGAAGAGGAGCTTGTGCAAGGCCACGTCGCAGGTCTCCTGGGGCCGCTCCCCCGACGCGTAGGGCGCGTCCTCGGGGTGCATCGCCACCTCCGCGCCCGCTGCCTGCATGCGCGCCATGGTCCCGGTGTGGTCGCCGTGATAATGGGTGGCTATGGCCATGTCCACGTCGCGGGGCCCGGCCCCCAGGGACTTCAACCCCAGGAGCACGGCCGGCAGGTCCATGGGGAAGCCGCCATCGACCATGGTCAACCCACCGTCGGACACGATATAGACGTTGGAGCCGAACGGCCCCCTAACCCGGTAGAGGCCGTCCGCAAGCCTGTCCAGCATCGCCATACTCCGGTCGCCAAGGCCGTCAGTATCCGCGGTGTATAGCATACCACTCAAGACATAATAAAAAGGGCGCGGCCGTGCCGCGCCCACACGGTGCATGTCCAGCTGTGTCTCGCCCTGGTGCTCCATCATCTTGTCCATAAGTACTTTCCCGCTCTGTAGCAACCGCTGCATGTCCACGTAGTCGCTGTCCTCCACCACCTCCAAGTCGCCCTCGAAGGTGCCTTCCATGATACGATGCGAGATGTTGGAAAGCTCCTCGATGGGTCCCGTAATGTAGCGGCGGGCTAGCAGGCGCACGTCCAGCATGCTGACGAGTATCGCCACCAGGATATATATGGCGCCGATGATAACCTGCCCGGAAAAGAGGCCGGCTTCTCCTTATCTTGTCCGGCTCCTATTTCCTTGACCCTTTCCGTGTGTTCAAGCTACAGGACTGCGACGACGCCCGGACAGCCATATACAAGGGATATCGATTTGCTTATCCTCCTTGATGTCGGGCGTCATGCTCGATAGCAAGGCTGAGCTCTGCCAGGGAATGGCGGAATCTATCCACGCGCTGCGCGGAAAGGGTTTCCCGCCTCCCTCGTGCGTGCGCTATGATGTTGTCTGCGGCGGAGGAAAGGAAAAACGATGGGAAGCGTGAGGACCCTGGCCGAGAACCGCAAGGCCAGGCATGATTACCACATAGAGGAAAAATACGAGGCCGGGCTCGCCCTCCTGGGCTCGGAGGTCAAGTCCATCCGCGAGGGCAGGGCCAACCTGCGCGACAGCTTCGCCAGGATGAGCGGCGGAGAGCTGTTCCTGGAGAACGTGCACATATCCCCCTACAGCCACGGCGGCGCCTTCAACCACGACCCGCTTCGCCCGCGCAAGGTGCTCATGCACAGGGATGAGCTCCGCCGGCTGGAGGGGAAGGTGAACGAGAAGGGATACACGCTTGTCCCCCTGAGGCTCTACTTGAACGAGCGGGGCAAGATAAAGGTAGAGTTGGGGCTGGCCAGGGGAAAGGCGAAGGCGGACCGGCGCCGCGACATCATGGAGCGCGAGGCGCGGCGGGACCTCGAGCGTTCCCTGAAGGAAGCCGGCCGGGGCCGCCGGGAACGCGATTGAACCGGGAGGCCGGCCCCGTTAACCGGGAGAAAACGCGTCACGCCCGCTTTAAAGCACGTTTCGGCTATAATCGCAACGCCTCGCGCCGCACCCCTCGAAAAGCCACTTCATCCCGATCCCTGGAGCGCTCTGGTATCGGCAATAGCGGCAACACGCTACGTGGTGAACCATAAGAATCCCTCCCGCTCAGCCTCACACGGCAGCGTATGTGGCCTGATGCCATGTCTTGCATTTTAAAATCCTGGTGACGCTTGCTCCGCCGGGACGTACGCCCCGGCGCGGGGGAACACCGGCACTTCTCACCATGGCAAGATCCACCTCATAAGTGCTAACGAAAATTCAGAGCGTAGGGGTGGCCGGATACCACATTTTGGATTGCGCAATGCGGATGAGTTTTACCCCGCTGGTACGTGCGCCCCAGCGCCAGGGAATACATAAACTCCTCATGGCAAAATCCGCCGCAGGAGTTACAATAGTAGTTGAAAAGCGTAATGGACTTTGAAAACCTGGGGGCGAAACGGCTTCGACAGGGATCGGCGGCCGGCGCGGGAGCGAGCCGGGGACCCGAGCCTCGTTAACAAGCGGGAAAACCAATAGACGCCGACAGCGAGTTGGCTCTGGCCGCTTAAGCGGCCCGTCCCTCCCCGGAGGGCCCGCGACCGGGGAAGGGGCGTCATGCAGCGGGATCACCGAGGCCCCACTCCCGTAAAGGCCGAGGGAAATCCTAACGGGATAGCCGCCGGCAAGCCCTCCGCCGGGCGACCCGACGGCGAAACCTGAAACGGCGGATACGCTCGTAGAGCCCACCCGGCCGGATTTCTGGACGGGGGTTCGACTCCCCCCGCCTCCACCAAACATATAAGCCCTCCCGGAGGGCTTTTTATTTCCATACCATGACTGCGGACCGTACGCTTTCCCGGACCGATTCCATGCGAATGCGTCAATGGGGCTTTACCTGCCGCCATGACCTGGATTCAGACGCCTTCCCGGGCCAGCTCCAACGCCTTCTCGAGCTGGAGGTCCTCGTCGCCCACCACGGGGTTCTTCACCGCGACGTCTGGACTGATTCCTTCGTCGTCAATGCTGGAGCCGCTGGGGGTGTAGTAGCGCGCTATGGTGAGGCGCAGACCGGTGCCGTCATCCTGGCGGAAGATCTTCTGGATGGATCCCTTGCCGAAGGTGGTCTCCCCCACCAGGACGCAACGGCCGTTCTCGCGCAGGGCGGCGGAGAAGATCTCGGAGGAGCTGGCCGTTCCGCGGTTGATGAGCAAAACCACCGGGAGGTCCCATTCCACTTCTCCGTCCGCCCGGTAGTCCCGGGTGGCCCCTCCCACGCGACCCCGCGAGGAGACGATGACGCCGTCGCGCAGGAACATGTCCGCCGCCTTGATCGCGGGATCCATGTAGCCCCCAGGATTGGAGCGCAGGTCCATGACCAGGGACTTGGCACCCCTTGACGTCATCTCCGACAGCGCCTGCGCTATCTTTTCCTGCGCGTCCTCCGTCCAGTCGGTGAGGCGGAGGTAGCCCACGTCCCCCTCTTTCATCTCGCTTTCGATAACCGGTATCTCGATTTCCCGGCGCACGATATCGTAATAGGTGACCTCCAAGGAGGGCGGCCTGACGATGCCCAGGCGCACCGTGGTCCCCTCCGGGCCGCGGATGAGGAAGACAGCCTCCTCCAGTTCCATGGCTCCGATCTCCTGGCCATCGACCTCCTTGACGATGTCCCCCTCCTGGAGGCCGGCCTCCTGGGCGGGAGTGCCCTCGAGAACGCGCGTCACCCTTATCTCGCTCTTCACCTTCTCCAGGGCGATCCCCACTCCCGACAGCCTCCCGGAGAGCTGGGTGTCCAGCATGGCGAGCTCGTCGGCGCTCATAAAGGAGGAGAAGGGGTCATCCAGGGAATCGATCATGGCGGTGATGCCCCTCTCCACCAGGGCGCTCTCGTCCGCTCCCTCCCCGGACAGGCGGCGAATGCCGCGCGCCGCGGAGCCCAGCAGGTAATCGGCGTCCACATCGTCCACGTAGTTGGCCTCGACAATATCCTGTGCTCGCGTGTAAGCGTCGCTTTCCAGCAGGGTTTCCTCGAGCTCGCTGATTCCCTCCTCCGACCGGCGCTCCTGGCCGCCCGAAGCGTAGCCGGTGTCTTCGTCGCGGGTCGAACGCGACGATGTTTCCCTGGTCAGGATGTAGGGCACCGTGAAGCAGGAACCCACCAGCAGGAGGGAAACGATGATCGAGGAAATGATTATGGCGCGGTCACGACGCCGCCTGTCGTTGAAGTTAGCTTCTCTCGCCTCTTCCACTTCGACCGTGAGCCCCTTCCCCGCGCTTCCGTCCCCGTCATACGCTACGCGCGATCAAACCTCCAGGAAGCGCCCCAGGGCGTAAGCGCTTCCCAGGGCCCCGATGACTACTCCCCCCAGGACCATGCACGGGAAGAGCACCGCCAGCAGACCCGGAGAAAGGGAGAGGCGCAGGAACTGCAGGTTATCGATGAGCTTGTCCAGAATCCATACCTTGACCGCCAAAGCCACCAGGATGGCCACCGCCGATCCCACCAGGCCCTCGGATATTCCCTCCAGCACGAAGGGCCACCGGATGAACCAGTTGGTGGCCCCCACCAGCTTCATGATCCCTATCTCCCTGCGGCGCGCGAAGATGGCCACCTGGATGGTCACCGAGACCAGGAGCACGGCGATGACGGCCAGGGCGATGACGCCCACGATGCCTATCTGGCGGAACTTGTCGAAGATGTTCTCCAGTTTCTCTATGGCCGAGCTGGCCGATTTCACGTCCTCGATACGGTCGCGGAAGGGGGCCTCGTTGTTTATCTTCCCCACCACCAGCCCCACGTCCTTGGGATCCTTGGTCATGAGCTCGTAGGAGTTGGGCAGGGGGTTCTCGTCGATGTACTCCCACAGTTCGGGCTGGTCCTTGAACCTCTCCTTGAACTCCTCCAGGGCCTGGTCCTTGGTCTTGTAGGTGACCTTGGTGGGATCCACCTCGGGGATGCCCACCAGGAAGGCCTCGATGGCGGCGCGTTCCTCCTCGGTGGTCAGGTCAGAGAGGTAGATGTCCACCTCGCCCACCTTGCGCTCGGCGTTCTTGATCATGTTGCTGAACATGTTCCAGCCCATGACCACCATGCCCAGTATGCCCAGGGAGACCGCCACCACGGCGATGGCGGCCACCGCAAGGATGAGGTTCTTGCGCAGGGAGGCCCAGGTCTCCGAAGCGAAATAGGCGATCTTATTCATAGCCGTACACGCCCCTGTCCTGGTCCCTGATGATGCGCCCGTTCTCCAGCGCTATCACCCGCTTGCGGAAGGCGTTCACGATGGCCTTGTCGTGGGTGGCCATGATCACCGTGGTCCCCGCCTGGTTTATCCTCTCCAGTAAGCGGACGATGCCGTCGGCCAGGGAGGGGTCCACGTTCCCCGTGGGCTCGTCGGCGAGGAGGATGGGGGGCCGGTTGATGAAGGCGCGGGCGATGGCCACGCGCTGCTGCTCGCCGCCGGAGAGCTCGTCCGGGAAGGCGTCCAGCTTGTGCCCCAGCCCCACCAGCTTGAGCACCTCCGGCACCTGCTGCTCCGCCAGGCGGCGCGATTTCCCCGTTACCTCCATGGCGTAGGCCACGTTCTGGTAAACGGTTTTGTGCGGGAGGAGCTTGAAATCTTGAAACACGCACCCTATCTTGCGCCGCAGGTAGGGCACCTTCCATTTGCGCAACTGGTCGATGTTGGTGTCGGCTATGTATATCTGGCCGCTGGTGGGCTCCTCCTCCTTGATCAACAGCTTGATGAAGGTGCTCTTGCCCGAACCGGACGGCCCCACCAGGAAGGCGAACTCGCCTTTCTCTATGTCCAGGGTGACGTCCTCCAGGGCATAGACGTTGCCCTTGTATATCTTGGTGACCCTCCGCATGCGGATCACTTTCCATCATCTCCCCTCGTTCTCGCCGGCATCGCCACGCCCACCCCTCACGCGAGGAAACCCCTCACGACCCCGGCGATGTGACGGGCGTCCAGTCCGAAATGTTCCACCAGCTCCTCGGCCGAACCCGAGGTGCCGAAGCTGTCCCGGATTCCTATCATGCGCATGGGAACGGGCATCTCCTCTACCAGGAGTTCGGCGACGGCGCCCCCCACACCTCCCACGACGGTGTGCTCCTCGCAGGTCACCACCCTCCCGGTGCGCGAAACGGAACTCAGGATGCCCTCGCGGTCCAGTGGCTTCACGGTATGCAGGTTCAGGACCTCGGCCTCTATCCCCTCCCGCGCCAGCTCGTCCGCGGCGTCCAGGGCCTGGTGGAGCATGTAACCGCAGGCCACCATGGTGACGTCCCGGCCCCCGCGCATCACGCGCGCCCTGCCGAACTCGAAGCGGTAATCCTCGTCGAAGAGCACCGGGACCTTGGGACGCCCTATGCGCACGTATGCCGGGCCGTCGATATAGGCCACGGCCTTCACCGCCTCGCGGGTTTCGTAGTAATCGGCGGGCACCACCACCTTCATGCGCGGAATCGCCCGCATGAGGGTGATGTCCTCCAGGGCCTGGTGCGAGGACCCGTCTTCCCCCACCGTGATGCCGCCGTGGCTGGCGCAGATCTTCACGTCCAGGTTCGAGTAAGCGATGGTGTTGCGCACCTGGTCGTAAGCCCGCCCGGTGGCAAAGATGGCGAAGGTTGAGGCAAAGACGATCTTGCCTGTGGCGGCCAGCCCCGCCGCAGTGGCCATGAGGTTCTGCTCTGCCACCCCGCAGTCGACGAAGCGCTCGGGAAAGCGCTGCTTGAACTTCTCCGTCTGGGTGGACTTGGCGAGGTCCGCGTCGAGGACGACGATACGCTCGTCCTTTTCCCCCAGCTCCAGGAGGGCCGCGGCGTATCCGTCCCGGGTGTTTCTCGTCTCCCTCTGCGCCGTCAAGAGCCCTCGATCTCCTTCAAGGCCTTCTCCATCTCCTCGGGGGTGGGCGCCTTGCCGTGGAAATCAACGTTGTTTTCCATGAAGGACACGCCCTTACCCTTCACGGTATGGGCGACGATCATGCACGGGCGCTGGAACCCCTCCGCCTCATCCAGGGCGGAGCAGATGTCCAGGACGTCGTGGCCGTCCACCTCCAGGACCTCCCACCCGAATGCCCTCCACTTGGCGGGAACGTCCCCCAACCCCACCACGTCACAACACCTGCCGTCGATCTGCAAACCGTTGTTGTCCAAGATGGCGGTGAGGTTGTCGAGGCGCTGGTGGCTGGCCAGCATGGCCGCCTCCCATATGCCGCCCTCCTGGCTCTCCCCGTCCCCGATGAGGGCGTAAACGCGCGCGGGGTTGCCCTCCATGCGCAGGCCGAGGGCCATCCCCACCGCGGCGGCGAGCCCCTGGCCCAGGGACCCCGTGGATATCTCCACCCCCGGCGTTTTCAACCGGTCGGGATGGCCCTGGAGCATGGAGCCCAGCCGGCGCAGCTTCCACAGCTCATCGCGGTCGAAGTATCCGCTCCTCGCCAGCACCGCGTAGAGGGCGGGAGCGGCGTGTCCCTTGGAGAGCACGAAGCGGTCCCGGTGGCGCCAGTCTGGGCGCTTCGGGTCGTGGTTCATCTTGTGGAAATAGAGGCATACCAGGATGTCGGCGCAGGACAGGGAGCCTCCGGGGTGCCCGCTTCCCGCCAGACCGATCATGCGCACGATATCCCAGCGGACTTCCCTGGCGATATTTACCAAATATTCCCTGAGCTCTTTCTCTTCCACTTCCCTCGCCGCCGCTCCTTCCGGCCTGCGCATGGGTATGATCATGCTCTTCCCTTCCTCGACCGCCTTTCCTCCGTCAACCCAGGGACAGACCCTTCCCCCGAGAGGCAAGGTATTCCTCAAGGCTCTCGAGGGAGCAGTTTATCACGACGCCCGGATCCACGTCAGTCTCCCGCAATATTTCGACCGCGTGAGAGAATTCTCCTGCAAAGGTGGCCACGTGGGCGTCGCTTCCCACCGAGAGACGGCACCCGCGCTCCGCGGCCAGCCGGACCATGAGGCGGCAGTTGTCCCCGCTGCCGTCCCGCGTATAGACGAAGGAGCTGTTGTTGACCTCCAGCGCCTTGCCCTCCCGCGTCGCCGCCTCCACCAGCCTCTCCATGTCCACGGGATAGGAGGGGTTGTCCGGGTGCACGATGACGTCCACCAGCGGGTGGGCTATGGCGGCGAGGAGGGCGGCGGTATTGTCCTCGATCCCCTCCCCCTCGTACCCAGTATAGGGATGCAGCCCCGCCTGCACCAGGTCCAGGCTTGCCAGGACCTTGTCGGGGAGGTCTAAGTTCCCCATTGTGTCCAGG
Organism: Actinomycetota bacterium; assembly: GCA_013178005.1. Lineage (GTDB taxonomy): Bacteria > Actinomycetota > Geothermincolia > Geothermincolales > RBG-13-55-18 > Solincola_B. The sequence continues at coordinate 9,681 of JABLXL010000038.1, read as the reverse complement.
ATGTTCGCCTCCACCGAGCGCAGAACCAGCACCCCATGCCAGCGCCTGGGCACCACCTTCAGGTTCCAGAAATGATAGAGGTTGCCCGATCCGGGGATGGCGGGCCCGTGGTCGGCCACCGCGAAGGCATCCAGCCCCTTCTCCGCCGCGGCCCTCGCGCACTCCTCGATGGTGGAATAGGCGTGGCCGCTGGAAATGGAATGGACGTGGGGGTCCACCCTGAAGCGGTATCTTTCCTCCTCGGCCACTCGTATTCCTTTCATCCTCCGGCCTTTATCCCGTGCCATTATACCTTACGCCCGAGAGCCTGCATCGCGTAAGCGATTGCGCCGAAGGCGCAACGGTGCCAGCGCGTTGTGTCGCGAAGCGATGCAAGGCCTGGCACGCATACGCCCGGATGTATACGCCGGGTTTTCCCTCCCCCGCCCGAGAGCCTGCATCGCGTAAGCGATTGCGCCGGAGGCGCAACGGTGCCAGCGCGTTGTGTCGCGAAGCGATGCAAGGCCTGGCACGCATACGCCCGCATTTACGAAGAAGCCTTCTGGCGCAGGTAGGCGTCTATGAAGGCGTCCAGGTCTCCGTCGAGGACCGCGTCCACGTTGCCCACCTCCAACCCGGTGCGGTGGTCCTTGGCCATGCGGTAGGGATGGAGGACGTAGGAACGGATCTGGCTCCCGAAGCCTATCTCCATCTTCTCGCCCCTGAGCTTGGCCATCTCCTGCTCCCTCTCCTTGCGCGCCAGGTCGGCCAGGCGGGCCTGCAGGATGCGCATGGCCGTCTGGCGGTTGGAGATCTGCGAGCGCTCGTTCTGGCAGGACACCACGATGCCGGTGGGCAGGTGGGTGATGCGCACCGCCGAATCGGTGACGTTCACGTGTTGCCCTCCCGCGCCGCTGGAACGGTAGGTGTCTATGCGCAGGTCCTTGGGGTCTATCTCTATCTCGCCCTCGTCCTCGAGCATGGGGATGACGTCGAGGGACGCGAAGGAGGTGTGGCGGCGGCTGGAGGCATCGAAGGGCGAGATGCGGACCAGGCGGTGCACTCCCTTCTCGGGGAGCATCAGGCCATAGGCGTAGGGCCCGTGCACGGTGAAGGTGGCGCTCTTGATCCCCCCTCCCTCCCCCTCCTGCAGGTCGTTGAGGTCGACCTTGAAGCCGCGCGCTTCCGCCCAGCGCAGGTACATGCGCAGCAGCATCTCCGCCCAGTCCTGCGACTCCAGCCCCCCGGCTCCGGGGTGGATGCTGGCTATGGCGTCGCGCGCGTCGAACTCCCCGGAAAGCAGGCTCTTCTCCTCCAGGCGGTCCACCTCGCGCCGCAGGGCTCCCACCCCGGCCGATATCTCGTCCAGCAGGCTCAGGTCCTCCTCCTCCTGGGCCAGCTCCGCAAGTTCCGCAAGCTCACGCCGCTCCGAATCCAGCTTTTCCCAGGTCTCCACCGTGTCCTTGAGGGAAGCCAGCTCGGCCAGGATGCGCCTGGCGTTGTCCTGGTCGTCCCAGAGGTCAGGCCGGGAAGCCTCCTTTTCCAGCTCCGCCGCCTTGGCCCTCTTCCCCTCTACGTCAAAGATACTCCTTTATCTTCACCAGCCTTCCGGCTATCTCTTCCAGCTCGGCACGATGATCGCTCAGCAAGTCTCCCTCCTTTTCGTCCCTTGCCCCAGCCCGTCGCCGCGGGCCCCTTTTCCTGTCGTGTAGCCGCGATAGCCTTCCCGTCCACTCGCGCCATCCGTTTAACGGATTCGGCAGGGGGTCAGGCGGCCTCCCGGGAATGCCCTCAAACCTCCGGCTGCCCGGGGGCTGGCCATCCGGCGGGCGCATACCCAAGATGCGTTTCGCCCATCCCGCAAGCGGTAAACGGGACAACCCGCGGGTTGTAACCGTGGGCGTGCGGCGGGCGCCGGCGGTCCTCAGGAGCCGCAGCAGAACTTATACTTCTTCCCGCTCCCGCAGGGGCAGGGGGCGTTCCTTCCCACCTTCTGGGAGCGCGCCGCCCCGGGCTTCCCTGTCCCGCCCTCCTTCCCGCTCCCCTCCACCACGCGCAGGGAGGGCCGCTCCTCGGCCTTCGCCACCTGGACGTGGAACATGTAGCGCAGGAACTCCTCCTGGATGCCCGCGGTGAGCTCCTGGAAGGACGAGAAGGCCTCGTTCTGGTATTCCACCAGCGGGTCGCGCCCCGCGAAGGACCGCAACCCCACGCTGTCGCGCAGGTGGTCCATGTCGTACAGGTGATCCCGCCAGCGGTTGTCTATCACCCGCAGCATCACCAGGCGCTCGATGTCCCGGATGTCGCGCCCCGTGGCGGCGAATTCCTCCTCCCTGGCCTTGTATACCTCCAGGGCGTCCTCCACCAGCGCGTCCCGCAGGCCCTGGTAGGTCAAGGCCTTGATGTCTATCTCCCCTGGTCCGAAGGTGGCCGGGTAGAACGCTTTCAGGGCGCGGAAAAGGCCTTCGAGGTCCCAGTTCTCCGGGTACTCGTCCGGGTCGATGTGGCGCTCGAGTATCGCCTCGATGGCGTCGGGGATCATCTCCTCCACGCGGGCGTGGAGGTCCTCCCCCTGGAGGATGCGGTCTCTCTCGCCGTATATGACCTCGCGCTGCGTGTTCATGACGTCGTCATACTTGAGGAGGTTCTTGCGCACCTCGAAATTGTTGGCCTCCACGTTCTTCTGCGCCGTCTCTATGGCCCGGGTAACCATCTTGTTCTCGATGGGGTGGTCGTCGGGCAGGCGCAGGCGGTCCATGAGCGAGGCGACGGTGCCGGAGGCGAAGATGCGCATGAGGTCGTCCTCCAGGGAGAGGTAAAAACGCGACATGCCCGGGTCGCCCTGGCGACCGGAGCGGCCCCTGAGCTGGTTGTCGATGCGCCGGGCCTCGTGGCGCTCGGTGCCCAGGACGTAGAGGCCGCCAAGCTCTATGACCTTTTTCTTCTCCTCCTCGCATTCCCTGCGCGTCTCCTCGAGCACCGCGCGGTATTCCTCCTCGCTCACCTCCTCCTTGCCCGCCAGCTTCCGCCGGGCCAGCATCTCCGGGTTTCCTCCCAGCATGATGTCCGTGCCGCGCCCGGCCATGTTGGTGGCGATGGTCACCGCCCCCAGGCGTCCCGCCTGGGCCACGATCTCCGCCTCGCGCGCGTGGTGCTTGGCGTTCAACACCTCGTGGGGTATCCCCCGCTTCTTGAGCATGGCCGAAAGGCGCTCCGATTTCTCGATGGAGATGGTCCCCACCAGCACTGGCTGGCCGCGCTCGTGGCAGGAAACGATGTCCTCCACCACGGCGCGGAACTTGGCCTCCTCCGTCTTGTAGATGACGTCGTTGTGGTCCGTCCTGATCATGGGCAGGTTGGTGGGGATCACCACCACCTCCAGCCCGTATATCTCCTCGAACTCCGCGGCCTCGGTGGCCGCCGTTCCCGTCATGCCCGCCAGTTTTTCGTACATGCGGAAATAGTTCTGCAGGGTGATGGTGGCCAGGGTCTGGTTCTCCTGGCGCACCCTCAAGCCCTCCTTGGCCTCCACCGCCTGGTGAAGCCCGTCGCTCCAGCGACGGCCGGGCATGAGGCGCCCCGTGAACTCGTCCACGATGACCACCTGGCCATCGGTCACCACGTAGTCGACGTCGCGCCGGTAAAGCTCCTTGGCCTTGAGGGCGTTCTGGAGGTGGTGCACCAGGGGGGTGTTGAGGTGGTCGTAGAGGTTATCCAGGCCCAGGATGGATTCCACCTTGTGGATGCCCTCCTCGGTGATGGAAACGGTGCGGGTCTTCTCCTCCACCTCGTAGTCCTCCCCCGCCTTCAGCCTCGGCGCGACCTGCGCGAACTGACGGTACAGCTTCGCCGATTCCTCGGCCGCGCCCGAGATGATAAGGGGCGTCCTGGCCTCGTCGATGAGGATGGAGTCCACCTCGTCCACGATGGCGTAATGGTGCCCCCGCTGCACCCGCCGCTCGTGGCTGATCTCCAGGTTATCCCTGAGGTAGTCGAAGCCGAACTCGTTGTTGGTCCCATAGGTGACGTCCGCGCGGTAAGCCCTGTACCTTTCCTCCTTGGGCATCTGGGCCTGGATGAGGCCTACCGAGAGCCCCATGAAACGGTATATGACCCCCATCCACTCGCTGTCGCGCCGCGCCAGGTAATCGTTGACCGTCACCACGTGGACGCCCTTGCCCTCCAGGGCATTGAGGTAAACGGGCAAGGTGGCCACCAGGGTCTTGCCCTCGCCCGTCTTCATCTCGGCGATACAGCCCTGGTGGAGGACCACGCCTCCCATCACCTGCACGTCGAAATGCCGCTGCCCCAACGTGCGCACCGCCGCTTCCCGCACCGCGGCGAAGGCTTCGGGGAGGAGTTCGTCCAGGGACGCTCCCCTTTCGAGCCTGCCCTTGAAGTCGCCGGTGAGGGCGGCCAGCTCGGCATCGGAGAGCCGCTGCATCTCCGGCTCCCGGGCGTTGACTTCCTGGACCACGGCGGAGAGCTGCTCCAGCCGCTTCCTCTCTCCCATGCGCAGTATCTTCCCCAGGGGATTGCGCAACGCTTTCTCCTTTTCTTCTCTATCCCGTCAAGGTCGGCACGCGGGTCCTTGCCCCCGCATCCTTACCATGCCATGTAAGCGGCACGTCTTTCAATATGCGGGCCTCTTCGGGCATGGCATCTCCGAGAACGGCGGAAGGCTCGTTTAATCCCGTGCACAGCCGATCACGTTAGAATGATCACCTCAGGTCTCCAGATAGCGCTCGGGTCTTCGCGTGGCGCGATCTTCACGACCCACGGGCGCCCACGAATCGCTCCTTCAATCCCTGAATATGACCACGGCCACAGATAATCCGTATATAGGCCACCATCCGTAATGTGGCGCGGGTTTCGGCGGCTTCTTCCCCTGCTTTATGGCCGTAGACTTTCCTGGTATGACCACCGCCCGTCACGCCTTGCCGCGGGGGAGATTGGGGGGTAGCCTTTGCGTCTCTCGCCAATCGCGGCGCGCCCGGCTAATCCCCTTCCCTGAAGATCTCCTCCAGGCTCTCCTTGAGCTCCTCTTCCTCGAGCACCTTGGCCCGCTGCCTGATCTCGCGCTCCGGGCGCCGGCGCGCCCTGGCCTGGGTTTCAAGCACCTGGGAGAGGGTGCGCAGGACGATGGAATCGTACCTCTTGCCCCGCTCGAGCCCCATCTCCTCCAGGGCCTCTTTCTGCGGCAGCTTGCGCTTGGGATGGTTGGTCAGGACATCGTAATCGCTCACCACGCTGATGATCCTGGACCCCACGGGCACCTTGCCCATGCCGCCTTCCTCATCCGAGGTGGGGTGGGAGTGGCGCACGATATGGGCAATGGGACGCAGCCGGGGCACCTCCTCCAGCACCTCCGCTCCCCTTCCGGCGTGCGCCTCCGCTTTCTCCTCGGCCTCGAACTCGATGTGGCCGATGTCGTGCAGCGCCGCTGCGTAGCGGATGTTGCGCGTCTCCTCCGCCGAGACGCCCATCTCCCGCGCCACCTCCGCGGCCAGGTTGCTCACCCTGCCCGAATGTCCAGGCATCCCGCGCGCCAGGTCGAAGGCGTCGCCGATTATGCGCATGGTCTGGAAGTAACGTTCGTCCAGCTCCTTATCGCGGTTGGACTCCATGCGCACCAAAAGGAGCGGCACCATGAACACCAGGAAGTTGAACCAGGGCAGGCGCGGAAAATACAGGGCCATCAACGCCCCCGCGCCGCTGATGGCGAGGTAGGCGGGGAAGGTCTGCCGCATATGCTGGGGCAAGATGACCCGCCAGTTACCCGCCAGCAGGATCCCCGTCTCCACCGAGGAGGTGATCACCTCGCCCAGATAGAAGACCAGCGCCATGAGCAAGAACGCCGCCGGAAAAACCAGCGCGCGGTGGAGCACCACGGGGTTGTAATAAGTAAGAAACACGTTGCCGTCGGGCAGGTTGCCGAAGTACGCAGGGTAGGGATTCCAGGTCATGTCCCAGCCCGCGAAGGCCACCAGGCGATAGATAAGCCCCGCCAGGGCAACGATGTAGGTGCGCTGGATGATGTGCAGGAAATCGCCCTCTCCCGAGCGCTGCAGACGGGAGAAGGCCCGTCCCACCAGACTTCCGAGCAGAAAGATGAAAACCGCTTCCGGCAACGGCCTTATGGCGATGACGCAAAGGATGGCCGCCATCCCCAGGCGCAGCGGCCTGCCCCACGGGAACTGAACCCTCCATGCCTCCAGGAAAGCCAGTATGGCGGCGAGTCCGAAGGTGCGCGCGGGGTCGATGTCGCCCCACTTCACGAAGGGCGCGCATACCACGATGACCGTCAAGAAGAGCAGGACGGAAAGGAAGCGCAGGGCTTTCATGCGCCTCTCGCTCATCGCTCCTCCTCCTCTCCGGACGCCGCTTCGTATCCTCTGCCTTCCTCGTCACCCGTTTCGCCTCGCGCCGGGGTCGAGCCGCCATCCTCCTCCAGACGCCGCATGGCCTCGCGCTCCAGGCGTTCCCGGGCCTCGCGGCGCTCCCTCAGGATCTCCTCGCGCCTTTTCGCCCGACGCTTGCGTTCCGGCGCCGGCCTACGCGCTTCCTCCTCGACTCGCGTCTCCGCTTCCACGGAAACGCTTTCCTCGGACACGGCCGCACGGCGTTCCGCCCTCCGCTCCGCGCCGGTCCCCTCCACCTGCAGGGAGGCGATGAAATGTTCCACTATCTCCGGGTCGAACTGGCGGCCGGCGTTCTCGCGCAACTCGGCCAGGGCCGCCTCGTGGGTCTTGGCGTCCCTCCATGGGCGGGGATGGACCATGGCGTCATAGGCGTCCGCCACCGCCAGGATGCGCGCGGAAAGGGGTATGGTCTCTCCCTTCAACCCGTCGATATACCCCCCTCCGTCGTAATACTCGTGGTGGTGCCTCACCGCCTCCGCCATATCCGAGAGGTACGATACCTCCTCGAGCCGGGAGGCGCCCTCAAGGGGATGCGACTTCACGCGCTCGAATTCCTCTTCGCTCAACGGAGACCTCTGCAACAGGACCTCCAGCGGTATGGCGGGCCGCCCCAGATCGTGGAGGAGGGCGGCGTGGCGCAATCGTTTGACCTCGTAGATGGGCAACCTCAGCCTTTCGGCGATGCGCGCCGCGTGCTCGGCGACCCTCACCGCGTGGCCGTCAAGGTAGGGCTCGCGCCTCTCCAGGTGCGTCACCAGCACCTCCATGCTGCGGTCGTAGGATTCCAGGAGGGCGATGTTCTTGCCGCTGAAATACCAGGCGACCCCCAGTATGGCCGTGAGGGCCATCACCGCGAATAAGCCGCGTATCGACTCCGCCACCGAGCCCAGGATGACCTGGTTGCCTCCCGCGTCCAGAAGCGGCCTTCCCTCGAGGTCCATGGCGACGTGAAAGGCGTTCTGAGCGTAGATGACCCCCATTCCCAGCCCGATGAGCGCGTACAGGAAATGGTTGGGGAGCAGCTTCAGGGCGTCGCCTAACAGGAACCTCGCGGGCTCGACGCCGTCGCGCCAGCGCAGCGCCAGCCCCACGGCCAGGGTGTTCAGCATCCAGAAAACCCCCGCCGCCACCAGGAGCGGCAGCAGCGAACGCATGGCGCCCGAGAAGGTGAAGGCCCGCGAGGCGCCGCCGAGGGCATGATAAACCGCCGAGGAGGCCCAGGCGCAGATGGCGTAGGTGGAACCGGCGAGGGCGAGCTCCCAGGGATCTTCCCTGCGCTCCAGCATATGCAGGTGAAAAGCCCCGCAAAGCGCCACGATCATGGCCGATGGCGTGTTCAGGGAAACCACCGCGGCGAAGATGACGATTATCCCGTAGGTAGAGCGACCCCCTGAGGCCATCCTCTCCCCCATGGTCTCGCATACCACCATGAGGGCTCCCAGCACCGCCACCGAGAACCAGTAAACCGAAAGATCCCCCGCCAGGGTGAGATAGAGGATGACCGCGATAGAGCCCACGAGGCCCGCTCCCGCCGCCGCCTTCATCCTTATGTCCATGAGATGGCCTTTCCCGCGACGCCCCCTCAGGGACGCATGGTGGCGCCCCGCCTGATGACGTAGTCCAGGACCTGGCGCGCCATGTCCAGGAGCTTTCGCATATCAACCCCCGGGCTCAATCAAACCGTAGTTCCCATCCTTTCTTCGATAAACCACGTTGGTCTCCTCCGTTTCGGCGTTGACGAAGACGAAGAAATCGTGGCCCACCAGGTCCATCTGAAGGCAAGCCTCCTCCGGAGTCATGGGCTTGAGGGGGAAACTCTTGGTCTTCACGATCACCGGCTCCGGCTCCTCTTCCTCCCCTTCCACGGCCATGCCCTTAGGAGCTTTCTTCACGTGGTGGGAACGGTCGATGAGCTTCTTCTTGACCTTGCGCGCCTGGCGTTCGAGCTTGCCCGCCACCAGGTCGATGGCCTGGTACATGTCGGTCGAGCACTCCTTTGCCCGGATCACGGGACCGCTCGAGAATATGGTGACCTCGACCACCTGGTTGTCGGGGATCTTGGGGTTTTTCTCCACGCTCATCTCGATCTCGGTCTTGGTGATGCGATCGAGGTATTTTTCCACCTTGCCCACCTTTTCCAGGGCATAGGCGCGCAGGGCGTCGGTTACCTCCAGGTTCTTCCCCTTGACGATCATCTGCATATCTCTCGCTCCCTTCCTTTCAGCGAAAAAACCCATACCAGGTTGCTCGCGGTATGGGCCTTCATCGAGACCGTTATATGGGACTGAGCCACGCCCGGGACCCGGCCCGGTTTCCGTTCTCCGACTCGCATTAGCCTAACACACCATCGACCCGATGCCAACACGCGGGTAGTTGAAGGGAAGGCCTCGTAACCCGGCTGACCTGGTCTTTGCCCCCACACTCGCCTGCTGAACGGCTCGCAGAGGGCGGGCTCTTCTCCGGAAAGACCCCGGGCCCTCCACTACTACGCTTCTCCGGCTTGATGCCGGGCAGGACTTACCCCTAAGCCGCACCATGCTCACCAACCAAGAGTTGGCTTACGTGGGTCGTTTCGCCTGCGGCTGGCATCGACTTTCAACCACAGACCCGGGCAGAAGCCTTCCCGTTACATTATACGCCATGGCCGCACGGCCGGTTCCCTTATCTGGAGATGCTTTCGAATTGAAGGGCCCTTGTGCCACAAGCGTGCGGGCGCCATGGCTTTCACCTGGCCCTTCGGGCGGTTTCAATTGAGCGTACAGGAGGTCCAGCTCTCGATGATGCGCTGCGCGACAAGCTCGACCGGGACACGGTAATGATTGCCGGCGACGGCTTCCTTGAGGGGAACCACCAGTTCCTCGCGCACCTCGGGCGGCTTCATCAACCCCCTGACCATCTCGAGGGTCTCCGTTCCCACCGGGGCGGCGTATCCCAACTCCCGCGTCATGCCGGACCCCATATGCGATTTCTCGCCGCCTTGGCTCGCTTCCGACAACATCTCTCGACCTCCTTCAACCATTATTTATATCGTCACCTGAAGGCCTGGTTTTTAACGGTAAATACGGCGCAGCCAATTATGCCGGGCAGGGAACCGCCGGGAGTGCCGTGATGGGCTGAAGCGGGTTCCCGTCTGTCCGCGGCGATCCCTCGCCTTCAGGAGCGAGGTCGCGGCGCCCTGTCGGTATCCCTATTTGCGGCGCAGCCAATTATGCCGGGCAGGGAACCGCCGGGAGTTCCGTGGCGGGATGAAGCGAATCCCCATTCGTCCACGGCGATCCCT
>JABLXL010000037.1 GCA_013178005.1 Actinomycetota bacterium | reverse complement strand
GGAGCTGCTCACCCCCACCGAGATCTACGCCCCGGGCGTGATGCGCCTGGTGCGCGAGATGGAGGTCAAGGGCATCGTGCACGTAACGGGCGGAGGCCTCATCGAGAACGTGCCGCGCGTGCTGCCCCCGGGCGTGGACGCGGCCATAGACATAACCACCTGGCACCCGCAAAGCATATTCAAGATCATCAAGGATATGGGCGGGATCGACGAGGTGGAGATGTTCCGCACCTTCAATATGGGCATAGGCATGGCGGTGATAGTGGACCTGGGTGATTTCCGCCAGGCCATCCACCTGCTCGGCCTGGAAGGGTACCGCGCCAGGCGCATTGGGGAAATACACGAGGGAAACGGCGGTATCAGGTTGACCTGTTGACGGGATAGGGGTGAAGCGCATGTCCGGGCCATGCGTAATCGGGGTGCTTGTTTCCGGCTCCGGCACCAACCTGGAGAACATCGCGCTGCGCGTCGAGGAGGGTTTCATCCCGGGACGCATAGCCATAGTGATAAGCGACGTGGAGGAAGCCTACGGATTGGTGCGCGCCCGGCGCATGGGCCTTGAAGCCGTCTTCATCGATCCCCGCTCCTTTCCCGACCGCTCCTCCTACGACCGCGAGCTCATCCGGATGCTGGCGGAGCGCGGCGTGGACCTGGTGGTGTTGGCGGGGTACATGAAGTTGGTGGGACCGGAGTTCGTGTCGGCGTTCCGCGAGCGGATCATGAACATCCATCCCGCGTTGCTCCCTTCCTTTCCGGGCACCTCGGGGGTGGCCGACGCCCTGGCTTACGGGGTGAAGGTGACCGGAGTGACCGTGCACTTCGTGGACGAAGGCCTGGACACCGGGCCCATCATCCTGCAGGAAGCCGTACCCGTGCTGCCGGGGGATGACGAGGAGACGCTGCACCAGCGTATCCACGAGGTCGAGTACCGGCTCTACCCGGAGGCCATACGCGCTTTCTGCGAGGGCAGGCTGAGGATCGTGGGCAGGCGGGTGGAGATCCTTGAGTGATGTATTACCCGGGACTGGAAGTTCCGGCATGGGGTAGGTGAGGCGCAAGAAGCCTTTGCGGGACTTCCATTTTATGGGAGTAATTACTCAAACGGTTCGCGCGGGCTTGCCGGCGTGCGAGCGGAGCGCGCCCAAGCCGGAGATTAGATGGCGCAGTGACGTGATCAGATGTTAGGAGGGCCGTTTTCGGCGAAGAACGAAGGTAGGGGGTATGGTCGATGGCCAAGATCGAGAGGGCGCTTCTCAGCGTGTCGAACAAGGCTGGTATCGTGGGGCTGGCCAGGGAGCTGCGGGAGATGGGTGTGGAGATCATCTCCACCGGGGGCACCGAGACCAAGCTGCGCGGAGAAGGCATCGACGTGGTCCCCATATCCGATGTCACCGGCTTCCCGGAGATGCTCGACGGAAGGGTCAAAACCCTTCACCCCCATATCCACGCCGCCCTCCTCGCCGATCGCTCCAACCCCGAGCATATGAGACAGCTCAAGGAGAAAGGCATCAAGCCCATAGACCTGGTGGTGGTGAACCTTTATCCCTTCGCCGAGACCATCGCGCAGCCCGGCACCACCCTGGAGCAGGCGGTGGAGCAGATAGACATAGGGGGAGTGACCCTCATCCGGGCCGCGGCCAAGAACTTCTCCAGCGTGGCCGTGGTCACCAACCCCAAGCGCTATTCCTCATTGCTCCTGGAGATGCGCCGCAACGGCGGAGGCCTTTCCGAGGAGACGCGCAAGTCCCTGGCGGCGGAGGGATTTCGCCATACCGCCGCCTATGACGCCGCCATCTACGCCTACTTGTCCGGCGCCTTCGAGGAGTTCCCGGACACCCTGAACCTGGTCTTCAAGAGACAGTCCATGCTGCGCTACGGCGAGAACCCCCACCAGAGGGGAGCCCTTTACCAGGAAGTGGGCGCCCCCTCCACGGCTCTGGTCTTCGCCGAGCAACTGCACGGCAAGGAGCTCTCCTTCAATAACGTTTTGGATACCGACTCGGCCTGGTCGTTGGTGAAAGAATTCCCGCGCCCCGCCGTGGTGATGATAAAGCACAACAATCCCTGTGGGGTGGCGGTCGCCGAACGGCTGTCCGATGCCTGGAGGAGAGCTTACGAATGCGACGAGGTCAGCGCCTTCGGCAGCGTCATGGCCTTGAACCGCCCGGTGGACGAGGAAACGGCCGAGCTAATCAACTCCATCTTCGTGGAGGTGGTGATAGCCCCGGAGTATCAGGAGGATGCGCGCAAGATCCTGCAGCGCAAGGAAGACATACGCCTCCTGCGCCTGCCCCTTGAAAGGGAGCCCTTCAATCTGTTAAAGGACCTGAAGAGGGTGGACGGGGGACTGCTGGTGCAGGACTACGACGCCGGCGAGGACGACTTGAGCAACGTGACCTACGTCGGGGACCGCAAGCCCGACGAGAGGCAATGGGAGGACCTGGTCTTCGCCTGGAAGGTGGCCAAGCATACGCGGTCCAATGCCATAGTGCTGGCCAGGGATGGAGCGACGGTGGGCATCGGGGCGGGACAGATGAGCCGCCTCGACTCCACGCACCTCGCCCTGCGCAAGGCGGGAGCAAAGGCGAGCGGATCGGTATGCGCCTCCGACGCCTTTTTCCCTTTCCCTGACTCGGTGGTCATGGCCGCGGACGCGGGGGTGGAGGCCTTCATCCAGCCCGGGGGCTCCATGCGGGACGAGGAGACCTTCGAGGAGATAAAGCGCCGCGGCCTGGTCATGGTTCTCACCGGCAAGCGCCACTTCCGCCACTGAGGCCGAGGGATCAAGCCCTGATCCCTGCTCCAAGCATAAGCTCTGAGGTTCCAAGCCCTCGGGCTTGCACGAGGTGCATCCCTCGAGCCCCATGAGGTAACATGGGGTTATGAGCAGATTCTTTCTGGCCGTGCGCATCGTCATCCTGTTGGCGCTGCTGGTTCTCCTTGCGGCGGTGTTCTGGGGCATCGCCAACCACGAGAAGACCGAGGCGGCGTACAACGGCGGCGAGATCTACGAACAGTACCAGCGCTCCAAGCCCGCCGGATACACCACCGCGCTGCTCGTGGCCTTGGTCGTATTGGGAATCTTCTTGGTTCTGGCATCCATCCTCTTCGAATACCACCAGGTGCGCGCGGGAAGGAAAAAGACGGCCAAGCCGGCGGAAGGCGGCGGAGAGAGAATACCCTGGCAGTGACAGCAAGGCGTCCATCTGGCAGGCGAGGTTGCCGGGCTTGAAGGCATTATCGTGACCTCGGCCTTTTTTCCTGTATCTTCGGCGTTGAGCTGTCGAGGGGGCAAACGGCTTGAAGACGGTTAAAGTGCCCGGTATGTTGTGGCACGGCAACGAGCCGGCCGAGATATTTTTCCCCGACCGCTGGGAGGTGGAGGTGCTGGAGCCGCCGGGATTCGGGAAGCCGGCACTGAACGCGGAGGGCATGGCCCGGGCCTTCGAAAACCCCATCGGCGTTCCCGACCTGCGGGAGCTGGCGGGAAGCGCGAAAGAGGTGGCCATCGTTTTCGACGACATGACCCGCCCCACCCCGGTCAAGGTGGTGCTCCCCTTCATCCTCGAGGCCTTGAGGGAAGCGGGGATCCCCGACTCCAACGTGCGCTTCATACCCGCCCTGGGGATGCACGGGGCCATGAACAACATCGACTTCCGCAAAAAACTCGGCGACGAGGTGGTGGAGAGGTTCCCGGTCTACAATCACAACCCCTACGAGAACTGTGATTATCTGGGAGAAAGTCCCAGCGGCGTGCCCGTTTACATCAACCGCGAGTTCATGTACTGCGACCTGCGTATCGGCGTCGGCTGCATAACCCCCCACGTGCACGTGGGTTTCGGCGGTGGGGGGAAGATCGTGCTTCCCGGCATAAGCGGGGTGCGGACCATCAAGGCCTTTCACCGCGACGTGGCCTTAAGGGGACCTGAGACCATGGGGCTGGGCAAGACGGAGAACAACGTCATGTACGCGGAGATCGCGGAGGTGACGAGGATGTCCGGTCTGGCGGTGAAGGTGGACGCCCTCATCAACGCCCGCGGAGAGATAACCGACCTCTTTGTGGGGGATCACTTGGAGGAGTACCGTGCCGGGGTGGAGGCGGCCAGGGAGCATTACGGCACCAGGCCGGCTCCGGGCAAGGACATCGTGGTGACCAACGCCTACGCCAAGTGCAGCGAGATGGCCATCTGCATGCTCATGTCCATGATGAGCGCGAATTTCTCCCGGGGGGTCATCGTGTTGCTGGTCAACAGCCCGGAAGGGCAGGTCTGCCATTACCTAATCCGCAGTTTCGGGAAGGAATACGGCGGGGAGTACTACATGAGGATGGGCCCGCCACCGGAGGGGCTTAAGATCATCGTCTGCTCGCGCTATCCCGACAAGACCATGTGCGACCTCTTCGCCCCCGCGGAATGCGTGGCGGTGGCCCGCGCCTGGGAGGAGACCCTCGCGTTGCTGGAAGAGGAGTTCCCGGGCGAGGCCTCCGTGGCGGTCATCCCCGACGGCACCATGCAGTATTTTCTTTGAACCCTCCGGACAATGGATACAGCCTGGATTGCTGCAGGAAAACATGCACGTACCCGGTAAAATCAAGGTCAATGGCTAAGGCTGCAAAGGGTGATGGGAAAGAGCCCCTTGACCCGTTTCCAGCGGTCATCCCCGACGGCACCATGCAGTATTTTCTTTAAACCCTCCGGGCAATGGATACAGCCTGGATTGCTGTAGGAAAACATGGTCATACCCGATAAACTACCGAGTCGATGGCCACGCCTTCCGCGGAGGCCGAGAGAACGCGGAAGGGTATGGCTCAGGCTATGGCGATCGTCGAGGAGGAGTTGGATTGAGAGCGATGCGCATGCTGGTCGGGCTGGCGGCCGTGGTGCTGGTGGCGGCCGCCGCGATGTACCTGGCAAGCTTCTGGACGGGGGAGGCGCTGGGGGGACCCGTTTTCTCGGCGCGCCTGGCGCTCATCCTCATCCTCCTCGGCTCGACGGCCGTGCTTCTTCCCAAGCTGGGCAGGGGCACGCTGCCCAGGAAGCTGTGGTCCTGGATAACCGCGGCGGTGGGAATAAACGTCATCCCGGTGGTCATGGAGACCGTCAATGCATTCGCCGGGAGGAAAGTGTTCTCCCCGGACCTCATCTTCGTCTTCTTCATCCTGGTCTTTATCCCGGTGCTGGTGGTGATCGGCAGCCTCTATTTCGGTTTCAAGAGGCAGGGTTTCGATTTCGCCCGCGCGGCCATGACCACCGTGCTGCCCTCCCTGGTCGTCTTCGCCTGCGTGACCCTGTTCGTGCTCATCGTCCCCATGGCGTCGAGCGATATCCCCATGGGAGTCAGGGTCTCCGATATCTTTGCCCTGGTGGTGCAGGTAGCCGCCCTGTGCGTGGTGGCCTTCATGGCCATCACCATCGGAAAAGGCGAGGCGGGCCGCCCGTTTCTCTTCATCTCGCTGGCCCTGGTATGCATCATGGTCCAGACCGTGCTGACCGCCCACATCCGCCTCGTGGGCATGATGAGCGCCACCGAGCCGGCGGATTTCTTCCTCCACCTCGCCTATTACCTCCTCATCTTGGCGGCGCGCTTCCAGTACATGATGTCCATCGAGCCGGCGTGAAACGGCGCGGCAGGCGGCCTCGGGAGGGCACGGGCGTGCCAGCCCGGCTCGTCGATGGGGACACCGGAGCCGAATCGATGCCCGTGACGGCCACTGGCGCAATATCGCACCTCCTGCGATGGAAGGTGTCGCATCGTGACGCGAAACCGGCTGACCCGGTGGGAGGTATGGACGCTGCCGGCCCCGGAAACAGCCGGCCTCCTCAACGGCGAGGGCGGCGGAAAATCCCGCGTCCAGTAAGCACCCGGCCTTCCGTGCGCCGGCCCGCCCCGCGCGCCGTACACGCCGTTTCAATCCCCGGCATGGAATACGCGAGCTCCTCCTCGTTCGATCCGAAAACGACGGTCCGGATGATCCTGGGGCCCCGTCAGATGTAACGCGCGTTTTTCGTTTACAGGCCACGTTCGGGTTGATATCCCTCCGGGATGCGTATGAAAAGCGATGCAAGGGGAAAAATAGGGGTAAACAATGGTCTTTGAGCGGAAAGGATTTGCGGACAAATGGAGAAAGAGATGATTACCGTTATGGTCGAGCAGGCCTGTCCCTTCGCGCGGGAGTCGCGTATGCGCCTGCGGGAGGTGGACGAGGGGGAGGGCCGCGTCACCTTGGTCATGGAGGACAACCCCTCCAACCTCAACGCCTTCGGCCTGGTGCATGCCGGCGCGATATGCGGGCTGGCGGAGACGGCGGGGGGCATGGCCGTCATGCGACACCTGGATCCCCGCAAGGTGATGGTCCTCAACACGGTGCTGAACATCCGTTTCGTGCACCCCCCGCGTGGGGAGCTCAGGTGCACGGCGCGGGTGGGGGAGGGGGAGGCGCTAGCACTGCTCGAGGAGTTCGAGCGCGAGGGCAGGGCGGACAAGGCGATGGACCTCAAGGTGTTCGACGCCGCCGGCACGCTGGTGGCCCAGGCCACCTTCCGCCTCGTCCGCACCCCGGAGGAATACCTGGAATATCTGGGCGGCTGATAAGAAGTCGAATTTCACGAAACCGCCAAAAGGGCATGACCCTATAATGAACTCCCCGATATGGGCGAGCATGACGGGGAGAGGCTTCGAGCGCTTTCCAGTACCATGCGATCTCCATGAAAGACGGATGTGTTTGAGTTGCCTGCCGGTTTCCGGCGCCCCGTTGGCTTTCGTCCCGGCGGGCTTGGGAAGGCGTGACAATTTTGTGCTGGGTGGCGTCCAGGATAGTCTATCCCTTGGCGCCCTTGGCGCGGGGACCGGTCTCCTTCACCCTCCATATGACCACCAACATACCCAGGATAGCGAGGGCGAAGAGCATCAACAGCGAAACACGGTAGTCAGGGTTCTCCGCGCCGCCGCGCTTCAGGGCCTCCATGGCCAGGGGTATGATCAGCGAACCAATATTTCCCAGGGCCATCAGGGTCCCTACCGCCGAACCCGCGAAGACGGGACCGATCTCCTCCATCTCGCTCACGATGGTGAAGGTCACGGGCAGGGCGGAGAGTAGGAAGAAGCCGAGCAGGAAAGCTCCCGCCAGGTTGAGCGCCTTTACGCCCACGAAACCGATGAGGAATCCCATGGGCACCGTAACCAGGGCGGCGAGGATAAGGAAGGGCTTGCGCAGGCCGATTTTCTCGGAGAGCCCGGGAAGAATGCCCGCTCCGATGATGCCGCCGACGATGAGGGCGCTGGCGACGAAGGAGGCGAAGCTGGAGGAAAACCCGTGGTAACCGATTATCTTCTCCATGGTCACCGTCAGCCCCACGAAGGCGCCGTATCCGATGAGGGAGACCAGGGCCAGCGCCTGGAAGGTGGGTGCGGCGAGGAAGCGCTTCAGCGCGACGAACACCCCGAGCTTCGCCTCCTCGGGTACGGGGCCGGATGGGGTGGGAGGGTTCTCGCGGGCGAGGGCGATGAAAAGTGCCGTCGAGGCGGCCATGATGATGGCGAAGACGTTGAGCACGCGGTTCACGCCGTTGGTCATCAGGGCGAGGTCCGTGGTGCCCTCGGGAATGCCGGCGATGGCCGTGACCAGGGGGATGCCGACGGCGGACCCCAGGTAGAAAAAGACCGTGGTGATGCCGATGGCGGTGGCCCGAGCTTCCTCCAGGAACCACTTTATGGGCATCTTGGACATGTTCACGAGGATGAAAACCGCCCCTCCCCCGATCACCGCCTGGCATACCAGTATTATCCAGTACTGCGACTTTCCCGAGATGCTGAGATGAGGAACCACCGCCCTGAAGATCCCCGCCAGGCTTATCACCACCGCGCCCAGCGACACGGTGAACTTGAAGCCGCGCTTGTCGGCCATGTCTCCGGCCAGGGAGCCGAGAAACACGAACATGAGCGGCCCCACCAGGGCCAGCAACCTGACCAGCCCCGAACCTACCCCGAAGACCTTCTCCACGCTGCTCTCGATGGGGGCGAAGCTGATCCACAGGAAGGCCTGCACGCAGAGGACCAGGCCGAAGGCCAGCAGCACCACCCACCGATATCCGTAAGCCCTGTACTCCTGGTCCCCAGCTTTCTCGTTCATCCCCTTCCCCCTTGAAATCTGACGGCTACCCCGAAGCCGGCCTTTGGAACGGCGCCTGCCCGCCTCATCTTTCCCGCCATAACGCGCTTGGGGCCGGACCGCCGTCCGCGGCGCCATAAGCCACCTGCACCCGAATCCCAAGGATTCATCTATTTATTGAACGCCGCGAGCGCCTTTTCCTTCCCGACCCCTTATCCGGGCGTATGCGTGCCAGGCCTTGCATCGTTTCATGACGCGTCGCGCCGGCACCGTTGCGCCTCGCCCCGCTCGGCGCAATCGCTTACGCGATGCAGGCTGTCGGACGGGGGTGGGAATGCCCGCGATCAATCCGGCCGTATGCGTGCCAGGCCTTGCATCGTTTCATGACGCGTCGCGCCGGCACCGTTGCGCCTCGCTCCGCTCGGCGCAATCGCTTACGCGATGCAGGCTTTCGGGCGGGCAAGGACAGTCCGGGCATTCTCCTCGGGTCAAAGCGTCACCGCCATGTAAGCTCCCCCCACCATCACCACGACGCCCACCACCTTGAGCGCGGTTATGGATTCCTGGGGAGAGCTCCACAGCGCGAACTGGCTGATGAGTATGCCCGCGATCACCTGCCCCGTGAGCTGAAGGACGTTGGTTGCCCCCGCTCCTATGCGCGGTATGATGACGGCTATGGCGAGCACCAGGGCGGCCCCCATGGCCCCTGCCAGAAGGAGCAGGGGGTTTACGTCCTTGAGCCTGGAGACGGCGGAACGGCCGGGGCTGGCCAGCCATATGATCACCGCCACCACGGCGCCGATCACCCAGAAGGCGGCGTTGGCGGCGCGGGCGTTTTCGATCTTCTCGCCGACGTCGGCGTTCATGGCCAGGTGAGCCGCGATGATCATGCCCACCACGAAAGCCAGCAGGTAGTAAAAGGTCTTGTTCATTTTCCGCCTCCCGCGAGATAAAGGCCGTGCACTTCATTCTCGCTTTCGCCGGCCTTTGCCGTCCCTCCTTCCGGCGCGGCAAATCCGGAACTCGCCGGCAGCGTTCGCCCGTCTGGGTCTTCCACGGCTGCCCTGCCTGTATCCGTAGCAACTTCGCTGTGTCTTGGCTTTCGCGCGGGACCGCCATCATCGACCCGGATCGCCGCCGCCGCCTCTCTCGTGCTGACCCCTACGTGATCACAGGCTAACCCTCCCCTTATCGTGGCCTTGCCGTCGTGATCGTGGATCACCTGTTCCCTCTCACCTGGGTGGCTTTGGAGGGCGGCGGCGTGAGCATAACGGTTGCTCGGTCTGCCCCCCCGCCTAGGTGACGTCGTCCAACCTCACCGGCCTGCCCTCGCGCGCCGAGGCGATGGCGGCGAGCGCGAATTGCAGCACCCTGCGTCCCTCGGCCGGCGTCAGCCGGGGCGGAGTCCCCTCGCGGAGGGCGTCCAGGAGGTGCCGGGTGGAGTCGCGAAAACTCGCTCCCCAGTCCGTTTCCAGGTCGGTGAAGGCGGTGAGCTTGCCCTCGCGGTAAAGGAGCAGGGGAGGGATATCCAGCATGTTGCCGTGGCCGCGCGTGACCCAGATGACGCCCTCCGTGCCCGTGATCTCGACGCGGTCGTCGGCGGCGTAATAGTCGGACTTGATGTAGAGGTCATAGGCCCAGGTGAAGTCTATGCTGCCGAAGATGTTCGCATCCTTATATTTCCAGATACAGATGCTGGGGGCGTCCACGCAAAGGCCCTCTCCCAACGGCAGCGATTCCATCCAGCAGAACACCCTCTCCACGTCCCCCAGGAGGAAAAGGGCCATGGAGAACTTGTGGTATCCGTCGTCGAAGACGAAGGGCCCTCCCCCACAGGTCCTCTCGTCCACCCTCCACGCCCACGCCTCCAGGGGAACCTCCCATCCGCCCGCCGCGGAGCCCGACAGGGTGCGCATGCGTATGTTCAGGGGTTGGCCGATGGCCCCTTCGTCGATCAGCATCTTCGCCCTGACTATGGGCGGGTAGAAGACGAAGTTCTCGTACACCCGCAGCACCACGCCCGCTGCCTCCGCCGCCGCGGTTATCTCGTCCATCTCGCCCAGGTCGAGGGCGGGAGGTTTCTGCAGCGAGACGTGTTTCCCCGCTTCCGCCGCCGCTATGGCCATCTCGCGGTGCAAGTGGTGCGGCGTGAGTATCTCCACCAGTTGTATGGAAGGATCGTCCAGCATCTCGCGGTAGTCGGCGTAGGCGCGCGGGATGCCGTACTCCCCCTGGCGCGCGGCCCGCCTTTCCTCCGAGACGTCGGCCACCGCGAGCACCGCCGCGTCCTCCCGCTCCTGGTAGCCGCGCATGTGCAGGTCGAAGATGCGCCCGCATCCTATGATCCCCACGCCCAGGACCTGGCCGTCCATCGCTGTCGCCCCCTTCCCCTCCGGCCTTTTTCATAGGCTTCTGCCGAAAGGTTACGGCAACACCGGTGATTCTGTCTACGCCTGTTATCGATTCCTCAGGGAGGCGCGCAGGGATGCGGCCAGTTCCCCCGCGGCTTCCGCGGGATCCCCGCCGCCGTCCAGGGCGTCCATGCTGGCTTTCACCAGGGCGCTTCCCACCACCACCGCGTCCGCGAGCTTTCCCGCCTCCCGGCACTGTCCGGGGTTGGAGATGCCCAGGCCGAGGGCAAGGGGGACGCGGCAGCGGGACCTGACCCTGGCCATGAAGGGCGCGAGGTCCCCGGCCAGGCTGGCCCGCAGTCCCGTGGTTCCCTTTACTGCGAAGCAGTAGAGGAAGCCTCGCGTCGCCTCCGCGATGGCGCCGAGGCGCTCGTCCGGCGTGGTCATGGAAGCGAAGAGCACCGCGGCGATACCGTGGGAAGCGGCTTCCGCCCGCAGGGAACCGGATTCCTCCAGGGGCAGGTCGGGCACGAGCAGGCCGTCGAAGCCGGCCGTGGCGGCCATCCTCGCGAACGCGCTCTCTCCCACGCGGTGCACGGGGTTGTAGTAGGTCATGAGCAGGAGGGGTTTCTCCGTTTTCACGCGCAGGTCGGCCGCCAGATCGAAGACCTCGCTTATCCGGAAGCCCGCCTCCAGGGCGCGGCGGGAGGATTCCTGGATCACCGGTCCGTCGAGCACGGGGTCGGAGAAGGGCAGGCCGAGCTCAAGGAGGTCGCAGTGCTCGAGCAGGGCGGCGGCGACGCGCGCCGATGTCTCGGGGTCGGGAAAACCCGCCGTGGCGTACCCAATAAGCAGGGTGCCTGCCCCGTCTTGGCCATGGAAGGCCCTGTCGACGCGGTTCATCTCGCCGTCCTCCTCGCCGCCATGAGCGTCCCCACGTCCTTGTCGCCGCGTCCGGAGAGGCAGACCACCATCGACGAACCCCGGGGCATCGTCGCCGCGATCTTGGCCGCGCAGGCCACGGCGTGGGCGCTCTCCAGGGCGGGGAGGATGCCCTCGCTGCGGCACAGGAGCTCCACGGCGAGCAGCGCTTCACTGTCCCCCACGTTCACGTATTCCGCCCTCCCGCTCTCCTTGAGGAACGAATGCTCCGGCCCCACGCCGGGATAGTCCAGCCCCGCCGAGATGGAATGTGTTTCCAGGATCTGGCCGTCGTCGTCCTGCAGCAGGTAGGAGCGCGCCCCGTGCAGTACCCCGGGAGAGCCGAGGCAGAGGGTGCTGCCGTGCCTCCCGGGCTCGGGGCCGGTGCCTCCCGCCTCCACCCCCACCATGCGCACGCCGTCCGCCAGGAAGGGGTGGAAGAGCCCCATGGAGTTGCTGCCCCCTCCCACGCAGGCGACGAGGCAGTCGGGCAGGCGGCCGGTCAGCTCCAGGTGCTGGGCGCGCGCCTCGCGACCGATCACCGACTGGAAGTCGCGCACCATGGTGGGGAAGGGGTGCGGGCCCACCACCGACCCCATGCAATAGTGGGTGTGGTCGGAGGTCGCCACCCAGTCGCGCAATGCCTCGTTGACCGCGTCCTTGAGGGTGCGCGAGCCCGTGCGCACCGGCACCACCCCGGCGCCCAGCAGCTCCATGCGGAAGACGTTGAGCTCCTGTCGCGCCATGTCCGTCTCGCCCATGAAGACCTCGCACTCCAGGCCCATGAGGGCGGCGGCGGTGGCGGTGGCCACACCGTGCTGGCCCGCCCCCGTCTCCGCGATGACCCTGCGCTTTCCCATGCGGCGGGCGAGCAGGCACTGTCCCAGGGTGTTGTTAATCTTGTGGGAGCCGGTATGGCACAGGTCCTCGCGCTTTAGGAAAATGGTAGCTCCTCCCAGCTCCGCCGACAGGCGCCGCGCCTCGTAGAGGGGGGTGGGCCTTCCGGCATAATGGCCCAGGTAGTGCTCCAGCTCCCGCCTGAAAGCCGGGTCGCCCGCGGCCTCAGCGTACGCTTCCTCGAGCTCCGCCAGCGGCGCCACCAGCGTCTCCGGCACAAACCTCCCCCCGAAATCCCCGAAGCGGCCGTCCGACGGAGGCGCGCCCATGCCCTTGTCTTCCACAGGTATAGCTTTCTTTTCCCGCATCTTCATCTCTCCGACACCATTTCCTTTGTGTCCCCGTCCGCCCCCGCGAGGGGATGGTTTCCGCCCGCTGCCTCGGCACGCTTTCCATGCGCTACCGTGTATCCGTTCATCGGCGTCGCCCCGACGCAGCTTGCGCCTTCCGTTTCCGCTTGTTCCTTGAAGCTTATCCCCGCGTCCCCTCGAAGGCTCTCAAAGGCTGCCTTGGCGGCGCGCGCGAACCGCCTCAGGAGCGCGGGGTCCTTTATGCCCGGCGCCGCTTCCACCCCGCTGGAGACGTCCACCCCGAAGGGGCGCACGCGGTTTATGGCCTCGGCGACGTTGTCCGGACTCAACCCCCCGGCGAGGATGACCCTCGACGCGCGCGCGGCTCGGGCGGCGAGGGTCCAGTCGCAGGTGATGCCGGTGCCTCCCGCCTTCTCAGGGTGCCAGGCGTCGATGAGCAACGCGAAGGCTCCGCGGTACCCGTCCAGGCCGTCCAGATCTTTCGGGAGGCGCGGGCGGATCGCCACCAGCGCCCGTCCGCCGAATGCCTCCGCGAGCCCGGTGCCTCCCGCCTCATGCAACTGGGCAAGGTCGAGCCCGCAGTACTCCATGAGCCCCCGGATCTCCGCTTGCGTCTGTCCCAGGAAGACCCCCACCCTGAGGACCGAGGAGGGCAGGAGCGAGCAGATCTCGCGGGCCGTGCGCGGGTTTACGCGGCGAGGGCTCTCGGCGAAGACCAGCCCCACGGCGTCGAAACCCGCCTCCACCGCCGCCAGGGCGTCCTCGACGCGGGTCATGCCACAGGCCTTTATCAGCCCCGAACTCATGCGCGATCCCTCCCGTCGCTCTCTCGCCGTTTTTCCATACGACCCGAGATCGTCCGGTCCTTCCTATCAACCCGCGGAAAAGGCACGGGATGTTCGACGTAAGCCACGCGGATCATCCTTTCCCGCTTTCCCGGGCGCGGCAAGCGCCTGCTGCCTGCTCCGGACGCGCGTGGCGCACGAGCTCCCGCAGCGCTGCCTCGGGGTCGTCACTTCCCGACAGGTGTCCGCCCACCAGCACCGCGTCCACTCCCAGCGCCTTCAGCCCCGCCAGGTCCTCCGCCCTCGAGTAGCCGCTCTCGCTTACCAGAACCATCTCGCCGGGCACTATGCGCGCCAGCCTGCGCGTGGTGTCCAGGTCCACGTGAAGGGTGCGCAGGTCGCGGTTATTTATCCCCAGGACGTCCGCGCCCGCGCGTAAAGCGATCTCGACCTCCTCCTCGTCGTGCACCTCCACCAGCGCCTCCAGCCCCGCGCGCCTGGCCTCGCCCAGCATGAAGGCGAGCCCCCCTTCCCCCAGGAGGGCCACGAGGAGGAGCACGGCGCTGGCCCCCGCCGCGCGCGCTTCCAGTAGTTGGTAGGGATGCAGGATGAAATCCTTGCGCATCACCGGCAAGCGAGTCGCGCGCGCCGCCTGCCGCAGGTCCTCCATGCTCCCCGAGAAAAAGGCGGGTTCGGTAAGCACCGAAAGGGCGCAGGCTCCGCCTCTCTCGTAGGCGACGACCAGTTCTTCCACCACCAGCTCCGGCCTTATGGGTCCCCTGGACGGAGAGGATCGCTTTATCTCCGCTATGACCCCCACGCCGTCGCCCCTTTGTCCCCTCAGCGCGGCGGCAAATGAAGGTGGGTCCGCGGTTTTCCGGCATGCCTCCCGCAACAGGTACGGGGGGAACTCCCTCATGGCGCGTTCCACGCGCTCCCTGGTGAGCGCGGCTACCTGGTCCAGGAACATCACCCTCTCCTTTCCGGCTCGGGACCGGGGGCAGGCTGCCGCCCGGGCTCTTGCCGCCGCATGTGCGAGTGGAGGCGTGGAGAGCCGCAAGGGGTGCGGCCTGGCCCCGTCTCCTCGGCGGGAAACGAACCCCGCTGACCGTCCTCTGGTTGCGTCCCCAGGAGGGAACCGCCTGCACGGCTCAAGCAGTCCGGCATCGCGTGCCGTGAAGCCCGCCGCCTGCGATTCCGGATATCCTCACGCTCCCGCATGGGCGCCCGTCCTTTCCTCGCTGAACTCCACCCATTCCTCGAGCACGCGGAGGGCCGCCCCCGAGTCGATGGACCGCCGCGCCATATCCTCGCCCTCACGCTCCCGCATGGGCGCCCGTCCTTTCCTCGCTGAACTCCACCCATTCCTCGAGCACGCGGAGGGCCGCCCCCGAGTCGATGGACCGCCGCGCCATCTCCACGCCCTCGCGCAGGTCCGAGGCCTTGCCCGCGACCGCCAGCGCCGCCGCCGCGTTCAGCACCGTGGCGTCCCGCCGGGGCCCCGCCGCCCCGGCCAGGATCTCGTCCCTGATGATGCGGGCGTTCTCCAGGGCGGTGCCCCCCGCCAGGTCCGCCAGGGTGGCGTGCCGCATCCCCAGCTCCCCGGGATCGAGGACGTAACGGCTCACCTCTCCTCCCTTAACCTCCCAGATAGCGGAAGGGGAGGTGAGGGAAAGCTCGTCCATGCCGTCCTCTCCCCGCACCACCATGGCCCTCTCCACTCCCATTTCCGCCAGCGCCTCCGCTAGAAGGGGGGCTTTCCCCGCCATCCCCACTCCCAGGACCTGCGAGCGCACACCCGCGGGATTGGCGAGCGGCCCGAGGAGGTTGAAGGCGGTGGGGATGCCCATCTCGCGGCGGGCGCGCATCACGTGGCGCATGGCGGGGTGAAAGCGGGGAGCGAACAGGAAGCCGATCCCCACCTTTTCGATGCATTCCTCCACGTCTCCCGGCTCCATCTCGATGTTCACCCCCAGGGCCTCCAGCACGTCGGCGCTCCCGCAGGCGGAGGAGACGCCGCGGTTCCCGTGCTTGGCCACGTAAACCCCCGCCCCCGCCGCCACCAGCGCCGCCGCGGTGGAGATGTTGAAGGTGGAGAGCCCGTCCCCCCCGGTGCCGCAGGTATCCACCAGCGGGGCTACGGATGGGCTGATGGTGGTGGCGGAATCGCGCATGGCCCGAGCGAAGCCCGCGATCTCCTGGGCCGTCTCGCCGCGCATGCGCAGGGCGGTGAGGAGCGCGGCGATCTGGGCGTCGCTCGCCTCTCCCCGCATGAGGTGGAGCATGGCGGCATGCGCCTCCTCGCGGCTCAGGCACTCGCCCGCCGCCACCTTGGCGATGGCTTCACCGATCATCTTCCGTTCACCTCCATGGAAATGAAATTGGCCAGGAGTTTCTCTCCCTCCGCGGTGAGAATGGACTCGGGATGGAACTGCACCCCCTCGACGCCGAGGCCGCGGTACCGTACCCCCATGACCAGGCCGTCCTCCGAGCGGGCGCTCACCTCGAGGGGCGGGCGCACGTCGACCAGCGTCAGCGAATGGTAGCGCGTGGCCTGGAAGGGGTTTTCCAATCCCTGGAATATGGTTTCCCCGTCGTGCGCGATGCTCGACACCTTGCCGTGAACCGGCCTGGGGGCCCGCACCAGGCGCGCGCCGAAACACTGTCCTATGGCCTGGTGGCCCAGGCATACCCCCAGCACGGGTATCTTTCCCGCGAAGATACGCACCGATTCCAGGGTGACGCCGGATTCCGCGGGCGTCCCCGGTCCGGGGGAGATGACCAGGTGGGTGGGGGAGAGGGATAAGAGCGCCCCGGCAGGCAGGGCGTCGTTGCGTACCGTGATCACCTCCGCCCCCAGCACCTGCAGGGCCTGGGCGAGGTTGTAGGTGAAGGAATCGTAGTTGTCCACCAGGAGCACCCTGGTCATACCCGCACCCCCTCTCTCGCCTCGGCGAGGCGCACGGCGCGAAGCAGCGCGCGGGCCTTATTGCGGCTCTCCTCGTATTCCCTGGCGGGGACGGAGTCCGCCACCACCCCACCCCCCGCCTGAACGTGGGCAAGGCCGTCCTTGGCCACGATGGTGCGTATGGCGATGCAGGTGTCCATGTCGCCGCCGTACGAGATGTACCCGACCGCTCCCGCGTAAGGACCGCGCCGCTCCTTCTCCAGCTCGTCGATGATCTGGCAGGCGCGTATCTTGGGGGCCCCGGAAACCGTGCCCGCTGGGAAGGTGGACCTCAGCAGCTCGAAGTTGCCGCAACCCGGGCGGAGCTGCCCGCTCACCTCGCTCACCAGGTGCATGACGTGGGAGAACCTCTCCACCGCCATCATGCGTTCCACGCGCACCGAACCGGGGACGCATACCCTCCCCAGGTCGTTGCGGGCGAGGTCCACGAGCATGATGTGCTCCGCCCGCTCCTTCTCGTCGCGCAGCAGCTCCTCTTCCAGGCGGAGGTCCTCCTCGGGCGTGGCGCCCCGGGGCCTGGTGCCCGCGATGGGACGGATGACCGCCCGGCTGCCGCGACGGCGCACCATGGGCTCGGGGGATGAGCCCACGAGGTGCAGGTCGCGGAAGCGAAGGTAGAACATGTAGGGCGAGGGGTTTTCCGACCTCAGGCTGCGGTAGACGGAGAAGGGGTGGCAGCGCAGGGGGACGGTGAAGCGCTGGGAAGGCACCACCTGGAAGGCATCTCCAGCGTGGATATATTCATGCGCCCGCTCCACCGCAGCCTCGTACTCTTCGCGGGAGAAGTTGCAGCTTGCGCCCTGGAAGTCGGCCTCCTCGGAGAGGAAATATACGTCCGCCGTGCCGCCGCCGGGAAGCCCGTCGCCCAGATCCCGCGCCATGGATTCGATGTCCGAGATGGCGCGGCGGTATTCCTCGCGCAGTCCGCCATCCGGGATGCCTTCGGATATCATCACGTTGCACATGAGGATCAACCGCCCCGCGAGGTGGTCGAAGGCCGCGCACCTTCGCGTGAGCATGAACATCATCGCGGGGATATCCAGCCCGCCTGGCGCGTGGAGCTCTATGTCCTCCAGGTAGGGAAGGAGGTCGTAGGCGAGATAGCCCACCGCGCCCCCGTAAAAGGGGAGGTCCTCTCCGCAACATGCGGGGGCGAAGCTTTCCATGAGCTCGCACAGATAGGAGACCGGGTTCAGGTCCTTTGGGTACGGAACCTCCCCGGGCAGGTGGTCGAGGACGCCATCCCGGAAGCCGATCACCGCCTGGGGGTCGCAGCCGATGAAGGAATAACGGCCCCAGCGTTCCCCGCCCTCCGCGCTCTCCAGGAGGAAGGCGTAATCTCCCCGGGCCAGCTTGAGGAACGCCGTTACCGGCGTCTCGGTGTCAGCGCTCACCGCCCGGGACACCGTCACCAGCCTGTGGCGGCGCGCCAGGTCGAGGAAATCCTCCTCGCCGGGGCGGTAGATGCCCCTGCCGCTTCCCTTGCCACGCCGGGATCCATTTTCATCCATCGCTTTAAGACCTCCTTGCGAAAAATTCGAGGCCGTGCACCCCGGGTACACGGCCTCGTGAGGGTGGGAAAGAACAAGGCCGCGACCCTTAGAGAGGATTCACGGCCTTCTTTTCTCGTGGGAACCTACGCGCGGTGACCGGAGCCCTCTCTATGAGGGGCTCCACCACCATCGAAGACTGCGCGTCGATCCTTTCATAGTGGTTGGGATTTTAAGGCAAGAAAAGGCGCCTGTCAATAGACGGTCTTCCCGTACAAATGGGAGGGAACGGTCTTCACTCCCGGGGCGCAGTTGCCGATATGAATAAATAACTCGATGGGCAAGCTTTCTGCCGCTTGCAAACGCATATGAATAGGGAAAATGCCTTTACGCTGGTGGAGCTGATGATCGTCATCCTGATCGTCGGCATCCTGGTAGGCATAGCTGTGCCCGTTTTCATTAGCGCGCGCTCCAGCAGCGAGGAGAAGGTCTGCCAGGCCAATCTCAGGACGATGAAGTCCGCCGCCAACGTCTACGGCGCGTCCTTCGAATCGTACCCCACCTCGGTTTCCGACCTATATCCCGATTACCTGCAGCAGATACCGGTCTGTCCGGCAAACCGCTCGGGGTCATACATCATCTCCTCGGGGGGAGGGGACGATATGCCCACCTTTTCCTGCACTTTTCACCACTTCGAGTTTTAAGGGGGTCCTATGGCCGTTCCACCACCGTGGCGATGCCCACGCCTCCCCCTCCGCACAGGGTCTGGAGCCCGTATTTCACCCCTTGTCGTCGCATATAGTGCACCATCTCCGTGAAGTAGAGCACTCCCGTGCACCCTATGGGGTGGCCGATGGCGCAGGCGCCCCCCGTGGGGTTGATGCGCGGGTCGTCGAAATCCAGGCCGAACTCGATGCAGAAGGCGAGCACGGGAGAGACGAACGCCTCGTTGGGCTCGAACACCCCCACGTCGTCCATGGTGATCCCCGCGCGCTCAAGGGCCTTGCGCATTGCGGGCACCGGGCCCAGGAGCATGATCAGGGGCTCCGATCCGGCGACGGCGGTGGACACGATACGCGCCATGGGCTCGAGTCCAAGCTCCTCGGCCTTCTCCGCGGTCATGAGCATGACGGCCGCCGCCCCGTCCACGATGGCGGACGAGGTGGCGGCGGTGACGGTGCCGTCGTCGCGGAAGCGCGGGGGCAGGGAGCGTATCTTCTCAAGGGCGGCCTCGGGGTCATCCACCGCCTGGGCCCGGGGCGGCTCGTCGAATTCCACCAGGCGCCTCTCGCCACCCTCGCCCTCGACCTCCACCGGGATGACGCGCTTGCGGTACTCGTCCTCGTCGCGCATGGCCAGCACCGCTTTCTGGTGGCTCCAGAGGGCGAAGCGGTCCATGTCCTCGCGTGCGAGGTCATAGCGGTCGGCGAGCATCTGGGCGCTCACGCCCATGGGGGCCAGGGCGGCGCGCTCCATCGCACGGGGGTGAATGGAAACCGGCAGGCCTGCCTGAAGCGCCACCTGGAAATCGGATCCCATGCCGTAGTGGCTCATGCTCTCCACGCCCGCGGCGATGGCAATGTCGCCGGCGCCGCACATGAGAGCGTGGGCCTGGGAGTTGATGGCCTGCAGGCCGGCGTTGCAGTAGCGGTTGCAGGTCCACCCCGCCACCTCCTCGGGCAGGTCAGCGGCCAATACCCCGATGCGCCCCACGTTCAGCCCTTGCTCCCCGATCTGGCTCAGGCAACCCACCGCCACGTCCTCGATGCACTTCTCCTCGAAGGCAGGCGCCCGCTCTTTCACGCGGTCCACCAAGCCTCTCAAGGCCGTAGCCAGCAGGTGCTGGGCGGAAACGTTGGAGAAAACCCCGCCCTTGGCCGCGCCGGCCCACCCGGACCTTCCGGTGGGCGTGCGCACCGCCTCCACAGCCACGACTTCCTTGAGCTCCATGGAACCTCCTTTTCCGGTGCCCTATTCACTCTACCTACAACTTCCGTTACCTGCCGCGTGGTGAAGGAGGGGTCCAAATCGAGATATCCGTCGCCAGGCAGGGCAGGTACGGCATCCAGCCGAGGATTGCTGCTTTCCTCGTTTACCGACTGCGTTACCCGTGCCTCCGTGCCGCGGGTTGGACACCCGCCCTATAGAATCCCAGCTCCCGCGACTCCGCGCTTGGAGCCTCGCCGCTCCCCCGCAGCCTCAACCCTTCCTTTCCACGTCCTTCCAGTAGCGTTTCTCCAGCTCCCGCACGATGATCTTCCCGTCTATGTGGCGCGGCAGCTCCTCCAGTGTTATGAACCTCGCCGCTCCCCCGCAGCCTCAACCCTTCCTTTCCACGTCCTTCCAGTAGCGTTTCTCCAGCTCCCGCTTGATGATCTTCCCGTCTATGTGGCGCGGCAGCTCCTCCAGTATCTCCACCTTCGCCGGCAGGAGGTATCCGTGAAGCCCCTGTTCGCGACAGAAGGACAGTATCTCCTCCTCGCTCACCTCGGCTCCCCGGTGCAGCTGCACGCAGGCCACGGGGACCTCGCCCAGGTCGGGATGGGGCATGCTCACCACCGCTGCGTCGAAGACGGCGGGGTGGCGCAACAGCACCCCCTCTATTTCCAGGGGGTAGATGTTCACCCCTCCGGTGATGATCATCTCCTTGAGCCTGCCCGTTAGGTAGAGAAAGCCGTCCTCGTCCAGGTAGCCCAGGAGGCCGTCGTCGTACCATTCGCGACCGTCGATGATACGCAAGGACTCGTGCAGCCGGTCCTCGGAACCCGGGTAGCGCAGGGAGAGGGTGGAGGCGGTGCGTCCCATGACCTTTCCTATCTCGTGGGGGCGCGCCCAACGGCCCTCCTCCTCGATGTATATTCCCAGGTCCCCGCAGCGCGCCTTGCCCACGCTGTTGATGCGCTGGGGCTTCTCCGTGTAGTCCTCGGGCACGAGGATGGTTATGATGGCGGTCTCCGAGCTCCCGTAGTACTCGCTGAACACGGGCCCCGGCGCTCCCTGTTCCTGGAAAAGGGCGTTGATGTCGCGCTTGACCTGGGGAGGGCAGGGAGCGGCTGCGCAGATGAGAGAGCGCATGTACGAGAGGTCGTACTTGCGCTTCACCCCGTCTGGCAGGGCGAGGACCCTTTGTAATATGGTGGGCGCGACGAAGGCCCAGTTGATGCGCTCCTTCTCTATCAGGCGCAGCCATTCCTCGGCATCGAAGCGGCGCATGAACACCCCCGTGGCCCCCAGCATGAAGCAGGGCGCCCACCCGGCGGCGGTGCCCGCGTGGTAGACGGGTGTGACGATGAGGGTTCTTATGTTTTCACTGATCGGGTCGCGGATGCGGTCCCCTCCGAACCAGTAGAAATAGCTGAAGGCCCGGAAGGAGTAGGGGAGGAAGTTCTCGAAGGTCTCGCGCGGCGCCTCCGCAAGGTCCGAGAGGGCGTAGCTCAAGCTGTCGTAGAGGTTGGAGCTCTTGGGGATGCCGGTGGTGCCTCCGGTGTAAGGATTGAGGGAGGCCAGGAAGTTTACCTCCGGCCGCGTGGAGGGGTGGCTCGCGATAAGGTCCTCGTAGGAGAGCATACCCTCCGGTGGCGAGCCCTCGCTTCCTATGATCACCAAGTGTTCCGTCCCCTCAAGTCCATCCCGGATGCTCTGCACGTCCTCCAGGAAATCGGCGTCGAAGATGAAGACCCTGGGACTCCTGAGGTTGATGGTCTTGAGCAGCTCCTCGCCCTTGAGGTGCCAGTTCACGAAGGGCATGGGGGTACCTATTAGACTAGTGGCGTTGAGTATCTCCAGGAAGGGGGCGCCGTTGTGGATCATCACCGCGACACGGTCCTTGGGCCGTACGCCCAAGTCCTGCAGGGCGTTGCCCAGCCTGAGCACGCGGTCCTTCAGCTCCCGGTAGGTATAACGCCTCTCGCCGTCGACCGCGGCCTCGCGGTCCCCGAACACTTCCCACATGGCCAGGGACCAGTTGGGCACGATCTTTCCCACCTTCACCTTTCCCAGGTCGCGAAGGTTCTTCAGCAGTCCCTGCCCGCCGGAGAATATCTTCCAAACGATCGCCCAGGTATTGCGTCCACCTCCCCACTGATATTTAAAGGTGCGCCCCAAGCCCTTGGCCTCCTCCATGCGCAGGGAAGTCGGCAGCGATTTCAACAATCCCGACAGGCTCTTCTCGGCCATGACTCCCATCGATCCCCTCCCTTCCGATGGCTCCGCCTCATAGCGGAGTGACGAATACCCGTAATCGATAGTGTGGCGTCGCTGTCGTGAAGCAGGGGTGCGAGCGTAGCTGAAAACCGTGTTACGGTATAACCTGGATGATAATACAGGGTGCCAGCATATGCCACCTCCATAGGAACAGCCTTTCCCCCGGGCATATAGGGACGGCGTTCCGCTCTGTGAGAAAAAGGCTTTTTCCGCCTTCCCTTAGGTATTTTGGGACGGCCCTCGCCCCATGCCTGAGTGTCAAGCCTCGCCTGGCGATGGAGGTCGGACCTGAGCGAAGGGCAAGGCAAGAGGTTCCCGGAGGTCCTCCCTGGAGCGAGCTGAAAGAAGTCCATCAAGCTCCCTTTCCGGATAAAGGAAGCACATGATGGAGAGGATGTTCCCTGTTGGCGAGGGTTTAAGGTGTCCGTTGAGCCCCGATACCGTTGCTGCCGCCGTGGTTCTCCCTGGACCTTGGGGCTCGGACATCCGCGCCTGAGGAACCCGAATCACGCATGCTCGACCAACCTGAGACAAGGATAAGACGATGCAGGGTTTCCAGGGAATCCCTGCATAACCTCGATATTTATTAAGCCCTTGAGCGCCACAGCGCTCAGAAGGAAGGGCTAGGGGATGGGCGGTTGCCCCAGGGATTGTAGCAACAGGTTCACCTGCTTGCGCGCCTTGCCGCGGGGAATGGCGCCCAGGAAACCGCCCGATTCGAGCCTCATCTCCTCCGGCATGAGCATCAGGGTAAGTATGCGGTTGATAAGCGGAGTCCACACGTAGGCCTCTAGACGGTAACCGGTTCCCGTGAAAGTCATTTGCAGCCTTTGCGGGGCCGTTAAGAAACCGATGCCTCTTTGGTAGAGCCTGGAATACTGGTCCTGGGCTATCAGGTTGTACCCGTTACGCTGCGCCCAATCGTCCAGGATCAGCCAGAGGTCGGCACCCGCCTGGAAATCCCTGATCGTCCTTCCCTTGACTCTGGACATGTCGTTTCCTCCTTCCAACGATAGGCCCATGGGCCTTACCCGTAAGCCGGAAGCTCGTTCATGCGAATCGATGCCCGGCAACCTCCCTTCGATGGATTGAGATCTACCCTAAAACGTCGTCCCGCATTCCATATGTTTCGCGCGTGATTGGGCGCCCCTGGAGCGCTCCCTCGGCCGCGCGATTCAACGTGAAAAGAGGCCCCTTGCGGCCTTGGGCTCGAAGGCGCCCGCGATGACCCCGGGGCTGAAGCCCTGGGGCACGGTGCCGGTGCGGGCGTAGTTGTAGAGGGCGGCGGCGAAGATCCCGGTCAGGCTGGCGCCGAGGATGCCCAGGGTGAACCAGTACAGCACCACCGCCGCGGCCACGACGATGATAACCGCGGCGGATTTCGTCAATGCCGCAAGCAGGATGGGGACTATGCCCGCCAGCCCCAGCAGGAACATGACCAGGCCCAGGGAGAACCTCAGGACCACGTTCTCTCCCCAGGTCTTCTTGAACAGGGCCGCCGAACCCTTGATGGAGTCTATCACCCCCAGGCCCTCGAAGATCATAATGGGGATAACGAAGAAGGTTAGCAGGTTCCAGGCCAGGCCGAAGATGCCGGCGGCGATCCTCCCGATGATGCCGCCGCGTTCGCGGATGGCCTGCAAGATCATGCCCACGGTGGCCGAGATGAGGGACCATCCGGCTATCTTGCCCAGGTTCCCGGTGGCGTAGCGCATGCCGTCGCTGAACTTGGGATCGCCGCCGTTGAGGCGGATGTGGGCACAGGCGATAAGGCCCGTGTTGAAAAAGATGACCACGAAGTACCCCACGAGGTAGAAGAGGAAGAAAAGCACGTAATATAGGGGATTGGCGCTGTCGAAGTCGCCGTTCCGCAACCCGGACAGCAGTACCGCGGGCACGAAGAAAGACGCCGTGAGAACCAGGATGACCAGCGAGGAAATGATGGGAAAGAGCACCATTTCCTTGTCCTGCTTGAGCACCCCCCAGCTCTCCCTGAATATCTGCATGCTCCGCTCGAACGTTCCCGCCACTAGCATCACCACCTTGCGCTAATCGCCGGCTGCGTTGTTGATTATCGAAAAAACGGGGCTTGCTATTTATACCGAAAGCAAAAGGGTCACTCCTTTATATTTAAACTTACAACCATAAAATGGCAGGCAATTCAATGAGATAGGGATGAGATAGGGGTCAAGTCTCGAATATAGAGAAACCAACCGGCAGAATAATACTCTATATTCACGACCTCACCCCTTGCAACAACTCATCTTTGGCAGCAAAGATTGCTCATTCTCTTATGCGCCTGAGCTCGATGGTCACCATGTTCGTCTTGTCCACGCAGCCCAGCTCCACCACCTCCGGGTCGCCCCATTCCTCGGGAAAGCCGCCGCCGAACTGGAGCATGACGATGTATGGGAAGATGTCGTGGTAGAAGAAGCCACACAGCCCCCCCGAGCTGTAACCGCTGATCTCCAGCTGGTCCCCTTCCTTGTGCCCTGCTCCGCACTCCCCCTTCACGCTCTTAATGGTCCCGACCACACGGTAGCCGAGAGGTTCCGGTTCCGCCATCTCGTTCCTCCTTCCGTATCCCGCCGATGCCCATGTCCATAGATTATCTTACAGGGGCGACAAAGGCCGGTCCGCGGTCCGCTGCAAACTCCGCGCCCATCGCCGTCCCCTCTCTGCGCCGCTCCTTATTCTTCCTCCACCGCCCTCATCAGTTCCAGCGCCTCCTCGAAGCTGCTCCCGCAGAAAAGGGGGTCCGGGCGGTATGCGGAACATACCTCGGGTCTCTCAGGCTTTCCCCACAGGGCGCAAAGGTTTTCCTCCGTGAGATGTTTACACCTCCGCCCCGCCGGTTTGTCAAGGGAAGAGATGGAAAGGGCTATGCAGCAAGCACCGCACTTACGGCACTCCACGCTTCCTCCTGGATAGGGTTCAGACCTCGAATATCGGGAAACCAACCCATATATGGAATAATACTCGATATTCGGGACCTGAACCCATACACCACGGATTCCTAAGGCCATCTGCTGCACGACCGGGATGCCCACCAATCGGTTCTAGACGGAATGTTTGCGGCGTATTCTCGTCGCGAAAATCAGGGCAAAGAGGGAGGCCCCTCGGGAAAGGGGCCTTGACCTGGTCTTTTGCTGGTGAGCCGTCTGGGAATCGAACCCAGGACACCCGGATTAAAAGTCCGGTGCTCTACCGACTGAGCTAACGGCCCAGAGACATTATATAACCGGTGGGATGGGCGAGAAAGGCGATTTACGGGATCGGTTCAGCTCGCCACGATTTATGTGGCCGCGGAAGCATGGCCGTGAGGTCGGCGGGAAGCCTGATCGCCGCGGGTGACTTTTACGGGAACGGCGCCCGTCCCCGTCCTTTAACAGGTTGCTGCGATAACGATGCGACGCTATCGCAATGGGCCCTCCTGTTTGGTTGCGTTATCTAAATACCAATAATCGCGTTTAATAGACTGGGGCATACGGAAGCGCCCGCGTATGCCGTCTCGCCGGTGCTATAATTATCCCGCCATGGAAAGGATATTCGAGGCGGAAAGCGTAGCCATCGTCGGAGTTTCCGAACGCCCCGGCAACCTCGGGGGCTATATCCTCAAGAACCTCATGGCGTGGGGGTACGAAGGACGCGTATACTGCGTCAACCCCAAGGGAGGCGAGGCCTTCGGCCACCGCCTCTACACTTCCGTATCGGACCTCCCGGGGCCGGTGGACCTGGGGGTGATCATCGTGCCCGCGCCGGCGGTCCCCGGCATAGTGGACGAGTGCGGCCGCAAGGGCATCGCCCGCCTGGCCATACCCTCGGGCGGCTTCGAGGAGTTCGACTCCGGAGGCCGCGAACTGCGGGACGCGCTGGTGGCGGCGGCGCGCAGGCACGGCATCCGTTTCGTGGGCCCCAACTGCCTCACGGTGATCAACGCGCATACCGGGCTCTGCCTCCCCTTCGTCCCCATCCCTCCCGACCTTCCGCGCGGCGCCGTGAGCATCGTGGCCCAGAGCGGAGGCATAGGCCTGGATTTCCTCGCCCGCCTGAAAGATGAGAACACGGGGTTCGCCAAGTTCGTCAGCATCGGCAACAAGACGGACCTGGACGAGGTGGACTACCTGGAGTACCTGGGGCGCGACCCCGCCACCGGGGTCATATGCATGTACCTGGAGGACGTGGAGCGGGGGAGGGCGCTCATGGAAGCGGCGCGCGGCATCGACAAGCCCATCCTGCTCTACAAGGCGAACGTGGAGCCGCTGGCCCGGGAGAGCGCCCAGTCGCATACCGCCGCACTGGCCAACGACGACGCGGTGCTGGACGGGGCCCTGCGCCAGGCGGGGATCATGCGCGTGGGGCGCCTGGCCGAGCTGGCGGGATACGCCAAGGTGTTTTCCCTCCCGCCCCTGCGCGGCAACCGCGTCGCCCTGGTCTCGCCCACGGGGGGCATACTGGTGCTGGCCTCGGACCAGTGCGCGCGACGCGGCTTCGTCTTCCCGCCCCTGCCCGCATCCCTGGTGGAGGATATAAAAAACCACCTCAGGGCGGGGGTCATAAACATCTCCAACCCCGTCGACCTCGGCGACGTTCACGACGCCGAGGCCAGGGTGTATATCGTGGACCGCTTGATGGAACAGGAGTTCATCGACGGCGTCATCATGCTACTGATCTCGCGCATGGCCTCGGGCGAGGTGAGCACGGGGGGCATACACGGCCTACAGAAAAACATCCTTCCCGACCTCGAGGCCCTGGTCCGCAAACATGACAAGCCCCTGGTGTTCAGCCTCCTTGCCGTCTCGGAGGTGCGCCACGGCGCCAGGCGCATGGTGAGCCTCCCCATCTTCGACGACGCCGAGGAAGCGGTGGACGCCGCCGCGGCGCTGCGCGATTTCAGCCTGCGCCGGGCGAGGTGAACCGCCGGTGAACCGCGGGTGGAATATCCTGACATCAAGCGCGCGAACCTGAGCCGCCCATATTGGGGGTGCGTTTAGGTGAGCCGTCGTTCAAGGGGAAAGGGTTTGGGCAAGATCCGCAAAGGCGTCTATTACGGCTGGGTGGTGGTGGGCGTCGCCTTCCTGGTGATGTTCGTCAACTACGGCGTGCGCGGCACCCAGACCATCTTCGTCAAGGAGGTGGCGGCGGATCTCGACATAGGGCGCGGCGCGGTGTCCCTGCCCTTCCTGGTCTGCATCATGATCTACGCCCTGCTGGCGCCGTTTACGGGCAGGCTGGTGGACAGGTACGGACCCCGCTGGGTGATGGCCGGGGGCGCGCTGGTCTCGGGGGTGGGGCTATGGATGTGCTCACGTGCCGGCAGCCTCGCCGCCCTGGTGTTCTGGTTCGGGGTGGTGTTCGGCGTGGGCGGGAACGGCATCGGCCTGGTCCCCTCCAACACCTCGGTGGCCATGTGGTTCCGGCGCAGGTTGGGGACGGCACTGGGAGTCGCCACGGTGGGGATCGGCGTGGGGACCATGGCCCTTCCCCGCCTGACCGGGATGGTGCAGTCGCACTGGGGGTGGAGGGGAGCTTTCCAGTTCCTGGGATATATCGCCTTTGCCCTGGCGGTGCCCGCCGCGCTTCTTTTACGCGGCGGGACTCCCGGGGAATGCGAGGGAGAGGAGCCGAGAGCCGAAAGCGTCAGATCCGCGCGGAAAGGGGAAAAGGCCGCCACGCAGCGTAGCGGGAGCGTCGATGAAATCGTGTCAGGAGTTTCGAACCGCCCCGACGGTGGAGGAGAGGGCGCAAACGAAGGCATCAATGACGGAGACGCGGGCAAGGAGGCAGGGGTAGAGGAAGCGGAGGAACCTTGCGTCAAGGCCGATATCCCCAAGGGACTTTCCTTGAGGGAGGCGTTGCGCACCAACTCCTTCTGGCTTCTTTTCTGGGGTTTCGTGCTCATCGTGGTAGCCCTCTACGGGGTGCAGTTTCACCAGGTTCCCTACGCCACCGACCGCGGCATCGACAGGGGATGGGCGCTGTGGTCGGTGACGTTGTTCGGAGCCACCTCCATATTCGGCAGGTTCTTCTTCGGGTGGCTCGCGGACCGCACGCGGGAAAAGAAGGCGGCGCTTTACCCTTCCGTGGCCTTCCTTTTCCTCGGCTTGGGGATACTGATGCTGGTGCGCAACACGTGGTCGCTGATGCTTTTCGCCGCCGTCTTCGGGTTCGGGTTCGCCGCCTATGGCCCGGTGATTCCCGCCGTCTGCGCCGAGGTGTTCGGGAAGGCCAACATGGGCGCCATCTTCGGGGCGGTGACCACCGGGGGGGCGCTGGGAGGGGCGGCGGGTCCCTACCTGACCGGCTTCATCTTCGATCACGCGGGAAGTTATACCGGGGCATGGGTGATGGCCATGGTTTGCGTGGCCATATCCGCCCTCCCCTTCGCGCGGGTGCGCATCGTATGGCGCGAGCCGGAGTGAGCCGAACGCTAACGTAAGAATCCCATGTCCAGGGATGCTCCCATGGTCACAGATAGTCCTGGGGGTCGATGCCGGCGTCCTCGGGGTGGATGGAATGCATGATCGCGCGCCCTCCCTCACCCACCTTTTCCGCCAGGCGCGCCAGGTCCACCAGGTAAGGCTCAACTTCCCCGCCCTCCGCGTCCCTTATCACCTTCACGCGGGGCCAGGCGGGGTCCCCCGAAACCTCGTATACCACCGCCGTCTCGCCGCTCGCCAGGCGCACCAGGGTGCCCACGGGGTATATCCCCATCATGTCGATGAAGACCTTCACCAGCAGGGGGTCGAAGGTGGATCCCATCTCCTTCACCAGCACGCGCATAGCCTGGTCGGGGGTGCGAGCTCTCTGGTACGGGCGGGTGGTGGTCATGGCGTCGTAGACGTCGCACACCTGCACGATGCGCGAAAACAGGCCGGGCAGCTTCTTGTTGGCTATCCTCGGATACCCCGTCATGTCGTAGCGCGCGTGGTGCTCGTAGGCGATCATCACCGAGAGGGGGTGCACGCCGGGCTGGGCCAGCAGGATGTCCGCGCCCCTGGCCGGGTGGTCCCGCATCATCTCCCACTCCTGCGCGGTGAGGGGACCGGTCTTGGTGAGCACCCCCTGGGGAATGGTTATCTTTCCCAGGTCATGCAGCAGGGCTCCCGTGCCCAGGATCATCAGGGCGCTGCGGTCGAGGGGAAGCATGGAACCCAGGGCGAGGGAGAGGATGAGCACGTTCACGGAATGGAAGGAAGTGTACTCGTCGTAGCTCTTGATGGTGGCGAGGCCCAGGACGGCGGAGCGGTTTTCGCCCACGCGGTTGAGCATCACGCCCACCACGCGGTTGGCCTTGCCCGTGGAGAGGCGCCTGTCGCTCACCACCTGGTCCGCGAGCTCGCGGATGACGTTCACGGCGTCGTAGTATTCCTCCCGCGCCGTGGAAGGCTCCCTGGCCTCGGGCGGTTTTTCCTTCCAGGTGCCGGGCTCGTCTATGGTGATATTGGCGATCCCGCTGGCCGCCATGACCTGCTTCAACCCGCCCAGCGCCCGCAATTCCTCGGCGCTGCGGTTGAGCTGGTATAGGAATTCCGCGAACTCTCCTGGCTCCAGCCCGGCGGAGATGTTCAGCCCGCCTATTTCCTTAGCCTGGAATTCCTTGACGAGTTGGTAGTAGAGGACGCTTTCCCTGGCCATCAGCCGTCCCTCGAAGAAGAACTCGTCCCCCACCACGTGCAGGGAGAAAGCGTCCCTGCGCGCCAGGAAATCGCGGAACCCGTTCATGAACTCGGCGAAGGAATTGAGGCAGATCTCGTGGTTGAGGGGGTAGATGGCGACGGCCTTCTTGGCGGCCTGGAAGAGCCTCAACACCTCCCGTGCCCTTTCCACGCTTCCGCGGTAATGGAAGTAATCCAGCGCCCCTTCCTTGAGGGAACCTTCGTCTCGCGTCGTCTCCTCGTTCATGCCATCCTCCCCAGGTGCGGGAACTTCGCCTTCAGGCGCTCCGTGGCCTCGGCGGCCGCCTGGTTCACCTCGAGCCATTCGGCGCGGTTCAGCAGCTTCTGCTTGGAGCGGTATTTCTTCAGCACCTCGTAGGCTTCGGGCGCCTCGATCTCCCCCAGGCTGATGACTATCTCCTTCTTGACCGCCGGGCTCTCCGCGCCGGGGTCGCGGTCCTCAAGCATCCTCACCAGGGTCCCCACTGCCCTGACCTCTTGCAACCTGCCCAGCCAGCGT
The DNA here is from genome assembly GCA_013178005.1 of Actinomycetota bacterium. Lineage (GTDB taxonomy): Bacteria > Actinomycetota > Geothermincolia > Geothermincolales > RBG-13-55-18 > Solincola_B. The sequence goes on along the minus strand of JABLXL010000037.1, from coordinate 5,344 downwards.
ATGCAGAGGACGCGCGCCTTTTCGTCCGCGTCGCCCAGGCCCCTTATGAGCAGGTCCGCCGCCTCCCGTCCGCCGGTCAATCCCAGGGCGCGGATGGTCTCGTGCTTCACCTTGGGGTTGGGGTGCTCGAGGGTGGTGCGCAGAAAGGGTAGGGTTTCCTGGCTGTGCAGGCGGGCCATGATGGTGACCAGGTTGCGCACCAGGAACCATCGAGGGTCGTTGATGTGCGCCCCCAGGAGGGCGACGCGGTCGCGGCACAGCGCGGTGAGGGTGTCGATGATGAACTTGCGCACCGACATATCCTCCTCTGCCCCCAGGGCTTCCACCATGGCCGAGATGCCCTTTTCGCCCAGCACCGCCATGTAGTCCTTGAGGCCCTCCAGGGAGCGGGGGTCGCTCCGTTTATCGCAGGCGATCTGTATCACGCGCTGCATGACCCTGTCTGCGGCCGCCTCCTCGATCATGCGCCGGAGGTCGGGACGGTAGGGATCCAGCGCCGGGTCGCCGTGGCTGAGGACCTCGCTCACGCCCTGGAGCACCATGGCCGCCAGCTCCAGGCGGCCGGACATGGTGAGGGACCAGAAATCCTGCTGCAGGAGTTCTGCGGCCTTGCCCGGGTTAAGCAGGTTGCCCCCCCGCCGCAGGAGGTCGACGAGCATGGGGGCTGTCTCGGCCGGCATGTCCGCCATGGGGTCGAAATGCGAGATGGCCTTTATCTCCTCCAGCTCCTCTTCCCGGTAATCCGCGAGGAGGGCTCGCATCTCCTCGAGGTCGGGTAGCCGCTCGCCGGGCCCTTCCTTCCCGGCGTCCCTCGACCCCGGCAGCGCGGGGAGCAGCTCCGGCGGCACCTGGCCAAGATCTACCAGCCGGTCGCGCAACAGGCGCAGCGCCAGCCCGACCTCGCTTTCGCGGAAGCCCACGGCCTTCAGTATGGCCCCGGCCTTCGGGGTCAGCTCCGGCACGGTGGGGAAGAAATGGCTGAGCATGTCGGCGATCTCCTGGGGGCTGAATTGCACCAGCACCGCCGAGCTCATGGTGCCCGTGCCCAGCCTCGGGAGCATGTTCCTCACCAGGAGCAGGTTGCGGACCTCGGTGTGCAGGAAAAGGATGGACTCCGCGACGCTGCGAAGGCAAGTTGCCTCCAACTGGGGGAAGCCCCTGCTCACCATGGCCAGGGAGCTTTCCAGGAAGGCATATATGGCGTCGGAAAGGGCGATCCCGGAGAGCGGGGAACCGTCCTCCCCGCTCAACCCCATGAGCTTGCGCCCCAGCTCCTCGGGGTAGAGGAGCAGCTCGAGCAGGTCCTCCACCTCCTCGGGGAGCGCGGCGGGAGCCTCTTCGCTTATCTCCGAGTCCGGGATGGGGGGAAGGCCCTCCGCCGGCGCTTCCTCCTCTTCCGTCCTGGTGGAAGCGCTTTCCACCACCGCAATGTTGGCGGCTCCCCTGGCCATGAGGAAAGTCTCCGCTCCACCGGCCTCCTCCACCGCTTCCGGGTCGGCCACCAACAGTTCCACCAGGGCCTCGGCTTCCTCGAGGGATGCTCCCGCCGCGATGGAGATCTCCTGGATGTTCAGGAAGCGTATGCGGGAAGCGAGGCGGCGAAGGCTCTCCGACCCGCTTCCCACTACCTGGCCCTCGAAGACCAGGCTGTCCTTGACCACCTGCACGCCGATGCGCGGCATGTCCACCAGGGAATCCACCATCACCGCGTGCAGCAGCATGACCGCGTCCCTGGCGGCGGGATGGTCTGCGGAGTAGAGGGAGCGGGACTTGCAGGCCACCGAGAGGCGCGAGAAGATGTCCACCACGGGCTTGAGGCGCGAGGCGTCCGCGCTCTCGCTCCCCTGGATCTCAACGCTGCGATCTCCGAGTTGTTCCATGTGTTATTACCCCCGCGTGCCTCAGGTCGCCCGGGATCCGGGCTGTCCTCCCTGGCACATGAACGTGAAAGAAACATCCCGTTCCATAAAACCATTATCGGTGTAGCGCGGGGTGACATTGAACGGAGAGGCCTGCGGTCGCTGACGAAACCGGAGCGGGGATATCTTGTGCCGGAACATCCCAGCCACAGATTTTCTGGCTCGAACCATCTGGGGTTGGATTTGATATAAGAAACGAGGGCGTGGGGATTGATATGGTCCGGGGGAAGTGCTTAAATCTTTATGGCCCTTATCAGGGCTTCTTTGCGTGTCGATGGTATGATAAAGGTATGCACGCGGCCTTTAGGGCCAGGGACTCTGGTTTCGTGCCCCCATCGTCTAGAGGCCTAGGATATCGCCCTTTCAAGGCGGTGACGCGGATTCGAATTCCGCTGGGGGCACCAGAATTCAAACCCGTTCAGCGGGGATTGAGGATAGACCCGCCGCGCCTTCGGGGCGGGAACAAGAGGCGCGATTGTCCGCGCGGGAAAGTTACTATAATATTATATGCGCGCGAAGCCGGGAGCGGCGCGCGTTACGAGGAGCCGTGGTGTAGCCAGGTTAACACGCCGGCCTGTCAAGCCGGAGATCGCGGGTTCAAATCCCGTCGGTTCCGCCACCGGTAACTCCTTCGGGAGTTGAGATATACGGCGAGATAGCTCAGTTGGTAGAGCGCAGGACTGAAAATCCTGGCGTCGGGGGTTCAAATCCCTCTCTCGCCACCAGCAAAAGACCAGGTCAAGGCCCCTTTTCCGAGGGGCCTTCCTCTTCGGCCGGATTTTCGCCCCGTAAATACCCCGTAAACGAAACGCCCAAAGTGTCTTTTTAAGTCCCGGGATCGTGCATAAGATGGCCGTATAGATCCAGGGTGATCCTGACGGTTGAGTGGCTGAGTTATCGCGACACGAAAAGCACGTCGGCGCCCCTCGAGAGCAGAACGCTGGCATAGGTGTGGCGTGAGCTGTGGAAGGAGACTTTGCGGAGCTTCGCCCGGTCGAGCGCCGGATTGAGGATCCTTCGATTGACGTTTGCTCGCGCCAGGGGCGTGTCGGTCCGGGATGGAAATACCAATCGGTCCGGGCCCGGCCGACCTTCCGAGTCGAAATGACCAGCGAGCTCCCCTCTCAACCAGGAGGACATTACCACGTCCCGGCGGGAGAAGTGCATCTTCGGATCGTGGTATTCTCCGTTCAGCCAGGTTCTGCGGACATGTATGACGTCCCGGAACCAGTCGATGTCCCCCCACCTGAGCGCCAGGATCTCGCCCTGGCGCAGGCCCGTCCCCAGGGCGACGGCGATCAGGGTCCGGTCCCTACCCTCGGAGGCCTCCAGAAGCCGTGCCACCTCCTCCTCCGAGAGGCAGTCGATCTCCCGCCGGCGCTCCGGCACCCTGCGGACGTCGGCCGTCGGGTTATAGGTGAGGATCCCCCAGGCGACGGCCTGGCGGAACGTGGCCCGGAGGGGCGCCACGGTCTTGTTGACGGTCCTGGGCGTGCGGTCCCGGGCAAGCTTGTCGTTGAGGGCCAGGACTAGCAACGGCGTGACCTCGCGGATCTGCAGGTGCCCGAGGTCCGGGAGGATCCTCAGCCTAAGGGATGATTCGTAATCCCTCCAGGTCGAGGGCTTGAGCCGCGGCCTCATGTGCTCGAGCCAGTGCTCGGCGAGCTCCTGCACGGTCACCGCCAGGTCGGTGCCGGCAAGGCGGGCGTACAGGGCGTCCAGGTAGCGGCGCTCGTACGCCTTGGCCGCCTCCCGGGACCGGAAACCATCTTTCTGGTGCCGGTGGCCGCGCCGACGGATCTGGACCCTGTAGCGGCGCTCGCCATTTGCTAGAGTATAATTGTACAAAGGCATAACTGGGCCTCCGAACTTACTATCCGGTGTTCATCATAAGAAGACCATAGGTTTTTACAGTAAATCTTATCAGACCCCGGGGACTTGTCTGAGTATCATCATTTATGGCAAAGAGGCAGTAAAACGAATGCCTAATTCTTTAACCAATTGATGATCATCGATACATTCAACTGACAACGCCTTACAAACATCTGGGATTTTGATCTTTCTTGGAGCGAAACTCTCTTTTGTAACGACAACGGCCTTTTCGGTTATCGCATGTGCTATTACCCACGGATCGGCTGTCGATCTATCTCTAGTCGTATCTACAAGCATTGGGAAATTGTTTAATATCATTCTGGGTCCCCGCAAGAATTTGTGGGTAGCTGAACCCAAGCAAACATTGTAATAAAGGCATTCTCCCCCTAATTTTTGGTTGTTGTAAAAGAACGCCAAAAAGAAGGGAGAGAAATGCACATCTCAAGCCTACTACGCAGGACGCTCGGACTCAAGGGCCACAAGGTCAAGAAGGTGACCATGGATGACAGGGAGATCAAGGCCCAGCTAGAGGCCAGAAAGGGATCCAGGCCCATCTGTTCTTCCTGTGGCAGAAAGATGCCCGGCTACGACACCTTAAGGGAACGATCGTGGAGGCACGTCCCTTTGTGGTGGATACCGGTGACCCTCACCTACCGCCCCCGCAGGGGAAGGTGTAAGAGATGCGGCGTGGTGGTGGAGAAGATGCCCTGGTCCCAGGGCAAGAGTTCCCTATCGGTGCCGCTCATCGTCCTGCTCGCCACCTACGCCAGGATCCTGCCTTTCGAGGAAGTGGCCAGGCTCTTCTCCTGCCACTGGAACACGGTGAGGTCGGCCGTCGCCCAGGCGGTTTCCTTCGGGCTCGCCCACCGCGACACAGGAGGGATCACCGTGATCGGCATAGACGAGATCGCAAGGAGAAAGGGCCACAAGTACATGACCATGGTCTACGACCTTTCTCACATGCGCCTTTTGTGGTGCGGAGAAGGCAGGGACAAGGCGGCCCTGCGCGCCTTCTTCTCTTGCCTGAGCAAGGAGGAGAAAGAGGCGATCGAGGTGATCTGCTGCGATATGTGGCGCCCCTACCTGGACGTGGTGGAGGAGGAGGTGCCGGGGGCCACCTTGGTCTTCGACAAGTTCCACCTGGTAAGGCACCTTTTGGGCGCGGTGGACGAGGTGAGGAGGGAGGAGGCACGGGAGCTCAAGGGCAGAGACCCCGAGGTGCTGAAGAAGACACGCTACATCTTCTTGAAAAACCCCGAGAACCTGACCCGGGGCCAGCGCGCGAGGCTTTCTGAATTGGAGAAACTGAACCTCAAGATCAACCGGGCTTATCTATTGAAGGAGGCGTTCAGGGCCTTCTGGGATTATACCTACCCCGCCTGGGCGGAGAGCTATCTGGACCAGTGGATCTGGTGGGCCACCCACCCTGTTTTTCGTCAAGTAAAATTCCCTGTTTTCAGCAAATAGAATTCCCTATCGTGAGCAAGGGAAATTACCTGTTTTCATCATCCAGAGGCATCATCCTTTCTGGGCCATCAGGGCATGGGTCATGC
>JABLXL010000036.1 GCA_013178005.1 Actinomycetota bacterium | reverse complement strand
TGACTTTTTTCTTCCGGGACGAGGTTGGGTGTTTGTCTTACGAAGCGGCGGAATGAAAAGGTAAAGATACGACCCCACCCTAGGCTTCAGGCCGATGGCCAGCCCTGACCCCAAGGCCTGCGCATGCTGCGGGAGGACCGCTTTATCTGATCGAGAAGCAGATGTCGTCGAACCAGCCGCTGCCGGTTGACTTTCCCGCACCCGTGCCCTCGAGGCCTGCCAGCAGGACCGCGGCGGCGCTCCCCGGGGGCGCGGTAGCCTCGAGCGCGAGGGGCTCCCATTCACGGTTGGCGGAATAGCCGTCCGTCGCGGGCAGCGCCGCCCAGGAGACGGACAGGAGGCCTCCCGAAGCGTTGTACCAGGCGATGCCCAACCCGGCCCGCGCCCCGCGCAGCGCCCTTTCCTTCACGAAGGCGCTCAGAAGGTATTTTTTTCCGGCGGTAACCGCCAGTGGCCGGGACCTCCAGGCCGCCCTGCCGCCCGAGGTCGGGAAGGTCGCGTCCTTCACCCTGAGAGAACGCGACCCGCCGTGCGCCTCCAGGTCGTCCCACAGGAAGGAGGCACCCCCGCCTTCCGCCACGCCCGTCCATGCCGCGGGAACACCTCCTTCCCCTTCATCCTCGGCACCTGGGTTTGGCGCCAGGTTGGCGGGCAGGCTTGACGGCACGGACACGCTCAAGGTGTGCCCTCCCCTCACCGGAACACGAGATATGAGCATGCTCGCGCCCTCCACGGTATAGTCGGTCCCCGGGGAGAGCAGGGCGCCGTCCAGCCTCACCTCGTATCCCGAGGCGGATGTCCACGCCCCCGTGAGCTCAAGGGCCAGGGACCCGGTGGTATCGGTTATGGGGAAGACGTTGGGGGAAGTGTCGTCGTCCAGGGTGAAGCGGAGCGTCCTTCCCGCCCCGTTGTCCAGCCCCATCCAGGGCAGGTCAAGCTCCAGGCGCGACAGGTTGCGGGCGTGGATGGACGCCGAGTTCTCCGCGGCGTCCACTTTAACCCGGGCCATGCCCGGCTCGTTCATTCCGGGTCGGGGGACCTCCAGGCGCAGCCACCAGGCGCCGTTGTTGTCGTTATCGTAGGTCTTATAGGCCACCTCAGAGGGACGGCGGTCGAGCGACCTCGGCGCGAAAAAGGCGGCCGTGTCCCCATAGGGATCCATGTAGCCATGGCCTAGGAAGGGGTTGGTGAGGTATTCGCAGTAGTACCTCTCGCCGTCCGACCAGGAGTTAAGAAGGGCCGCGATGTCCCTGCCGTTGGCGTAGGTCGAAGTCGCCGGGTTGTACTCGGGAGGAGCGGGAGCCTGCACCCAGAAGATCCACCACGGCACCCACCATCCCACCGCCACCGGGTCATAGGTGTTGGGAACGTTGGAGTCGGGAGTCCCGTGAACGATGCGCCAGGGGGTGTTGAGCGCGTTCTCCAGAATGTAGCGCGCGCTGTTGGCGTTGAGCACGCTCATGCGCTCCGGGTTCTCCGGCCCGGGTTCCCCGCCCGCCAGCATGCGGATATAGTCCGAGAGCCTTCCGTCATTGACATAAGCATAGGGGGGGCCGGGGTTTCTGGGGTAGTACCTCAACAGCCACTGGTAGTCGTAATGGAGGTCCGACAGGCCTCCGGCGGGGCGCAGGGCCGCGAAGAGATCGGGGTAGTGCAGGCCCAGGATGTAAGCGCCCAGGCCGCCCTGGGAATGGCCGGCCACGTATATCCGCTCCGGGTCGATGCGCCACTTCTCCATCGCCCCCATCAGGCAATCCATCACGTCGCGTTCTCCGTGCTTGTACTCGTTCTGTACGCGCACCTCGTCGAACTCGTGCACTCCGCCGTAACTGCAGAGGCTGACCCTGCCGGGCGGGAGCGGAGTCCCGGGCACGTCCCTCCCGTAGTTGTAGGGGGTGGCGTCGTAGCCTGGCTGCATGTTGACTATGTTTTCGTTGACGTACACCTCGAGGTAATCGTCGTAGCACGAGAACTTGAGGTAAACCCAGCCGTCGGCGGGGACAAGCGGCCCCCAGTCATAGGGCATGGTGTAGAGGTGCTGCCACTGCCCTCCTTCCACCTTGAACATCCTCACCGACCTCTTGCCGCTCCCGTCCCGGTGCAGGTCGACGTGGTAGAAATCGTTACCGGTGCCGCGGCGCAGGTTGACCCCCACCGCGCTCTCCATGCCGGTGGGGGCGAGGTCTTTTATCTTCACGCGGACGGAGTAGTCCTTGCCCGTGGAGGCACTGTGCACCGACTCCTTCCAGGAGGGAGAGGCGTCTGACTGCCTGTAGGTGCCCCCGGTCGCGGCCCATGAGCCTCCCAGCGGCTGCCAGGATGCGGCGCCGGCGGAGAAATCATCGAAGATCTCCGGCTCGCCGTAGGGCGGTTGGCTCCTGTCCATGCCGTCGGCGTAGAGGCTGTGGAGGTTCCTCCCCCAGGGCGCGAGGATGATCCATCCCCTCTCGTCGGCGATCCTCTTCAGCTCCGCCGAGAAGGGATTGTTGGGATCGTTGGAAAGGATAGGGATCCCGTACAGGGAATGCAGCTCCAGCCAGACCGGGTACGCGCGCCCGGGGTCATAACCTCTGGGGAGATAAACGGAGCAGGGTATCGGCAGGCCGTCCGCGGAGGAGGGGAAGTCCCACCTGCAGACCAGCCCCGGCGTGGGGTCGGTGTAAACGGGATCCGGCGCGCAGCCCGCAAGGAGCGACAGCAACAGGGCGATGGCCACCAGGGGCACCACAACCCGCGCGATGCCGCTAAAGCTATTAAAAAGTCTTTTCCCCATACCCTTTACCTCGTGTGGTCTTTGCGAAAGCCCCAGTTGCCCATCAGGGTTATGTTTTCATATAACCGACAGAAACGCAAGATATGTATGGTGAATTCCCGGTATTCCGGGTCGCGAATAACCCGCTCGTGAAGTCCTTCGCAACCGGCGCCGAGCGTCCTTTTCGCCCAAGAAAAGAACGCTCGAGCGAGGGATGGGGAGGAAGACGCGGGAATAGACATGGCCCCAATATGGCAGTGAGCGCACCGAAAATGCCGACTTGGCTGTCTTTAGCATGGAATGTTCAATGACGATAAATAACTATTTGGTGAAAATGCGTCGACCGCAGGGGATAGAAAGGAGAGGGCGTTGTCCAAGAATAGAGTCCTGATACCGTTTGTCATCGTTATGCTCATAGCGGCCGGGGCGGCGCAACTCCCGGGCGTCAGGGCAACCGCCCGGGCCGATGATGCGGCCGCGGTCGTCGCCGGAACCGTCAAGGGGTGGGGCTGGAACGACGCGGGCCAGTGCAACGCCCCCTACCCCAACTCCGATTTCATCGCGGTTTCGGGGGGTGGCTCGTTCAGCCTGGGCCTTACGGAGGACGGCTCCATCGTCGCCTGGGGGGACAACACCTACGGACAGCTCGACGTGCCGGAGCCCAACTCCGGCTTCGTCGCCATATCGGCCGGCTACCGCCACGGGCTCGGTTTGAAGCAAGACGGGACCATCGTGGCCTGGGGGGACAACACCGGCGGGCAGTGCAACGTCCCCGCCCCCAATAGCGGTTTCAAGGCCGTCTCGGCGGGCGTCTGGTTCAGCCTCGGCCTCAAGGCCGACGGCAGCATCGTGGGCTGGGGGGAAAACGATGAGGGCCAGTGCAACCCGCCCGCCCCGAACTCCGGCTACACCGCCATCTCCGCCGGGTTCAGGTACAGCCTTGCCCTCCGTTCGGACGGCACCGTCGAGGCCTGGGGCACCAATTATAGAGGCGAAACCTCCGTGCCCGCACCCAACTCCGACTTCGTCGCCATATCGGCGAGCCATATGTATACATGCATGGGCCTCAAGGAGGACGGCTCGGTCGTGGTCTGGGGCGACAACCAGCACGGGCAGCATAACGTGCCCGCCCCCAACTCCGGCTTCACCGCGGTTTCCGCCGGAAACGCCCACTGCCTCGCCCTCCGCTCCGACGGCACCGTCGAGGCCTGGGGAGACAACAGCTACGGTCAGAACGACGTACCCTTCCTCAACCGCGACCATACCGCCATCGCCGCGGGAGACAATCACAACCTGGCCATAAAGCCTCCCCTGACCTGGTACATGGCCGAAGGATCGACCGCCGGCGGCATGGAGACCTTCGTCCTGGTTATGAACCCCGGCCCCCAGCCGGTATATATCGACATGGCCTTCGATACCGCGGATGGGAGGCTCACGCCGCCCGAGCTGCAGGGGGTTAAGATACCTGCCGAGTTCAGAACCACCTTCAACCTGGGCCGCTACACAAACACATACGATATCTCCACCCGGGTTACCTCATACGGGGGCGAGGTGGTCTGCGAGCGCTCCATGTACGGAAATGGGCGCACGTGGGCGCACGAATCCATCGCCACCACCGCCCCGTCCCAGGAGTGGTTCCTGGCCGAGGGCGCGACCGACGGCGGCATGGAGACCTGGATCCTGATCCAGAACCCCAACGACTTCGAGGTATCCGTGGCGGTCGAGTTCGACACCGATAACGGGAGGGTCTCTCCCCCCGAATTGCAGGGGTTGTCCGTGCCCGCGCATACCCGCCGCAGCATCCGGGCCAACGACTGGGTAAAATCCTACAACGTGGCGACCCACGTCTTCTGCCCCACCGGCGAGGTGGTCTGCGAGCGCTCCATGTACGGGGACGCAAGGACCTGGGCCACCAACTCCATCGGGGCGGCCGCCCCGTCCCAGGAGTGGTTCCTGGCCGAGGGCGCGACCGACGGCGGCATGGAGACCTGGATACTGGTGCAGAACCCCAACGACTTCGAGGTGCCCGTCACGGTCGAGTTCGACACCGATACGGGAAAGATCTCTTCCCCCGAGCTGCAGGGGTTGTCCGTGCCCGCGCATACCCGCCGCAGCATCCGGGCCAACGACTGGGTGAGCTCCTTCAACGTGGCTACCCACGTCTTCTGCCCCACCGGCGAGGTGGTCTGCGAGCGCTCCATGTACGGGGACGGCAGGACCTGGGCTACCAACTCCATCGGGGCGGCAGCCCCGTCCCAGGAGTGGTTCCTGGCCGAGGGCGCGACCGACGGAGGCATGGAGACCTGGATCCTGGTGCAGAACCCCGGGACCGGCTATGCCGAGCTGAACATCACTTTCATGACTCCCACGGGCGCCGTGCCGGGGCCACGCGGCTTTGTGCTCGCTCCCGGCTACCGCGCCTCCTTCCCGGTCGGCAGCTACGTCACCGACTTCGATGCCGCCACCCTGGTGGAGGCAGATAGGCCAGTGGTGTGCGAACGGGCCATGTACGGTCCGGGGCACGTCTGGGCCCACGACTCGCTCGGTTTCGCACCCTAGTCCGTGGGGCCTACCTGCAAACACCAACAGGCTGGGCAACGGGCGAGTGAGCTTGTGCCGGCCACGAGGCCGGGCTACATGCAGACATGGTAAAAAGCGGAGGGGAGCCCGCAGCTCCCCTCCCGCGCTTCGGGCATGGCAGGCGGAGAGGGGAAATCCATGGGCGGTTTCACATGGACCCCGACTGGGAAACCGGGGACGGATCGCGGCGAGCGCTTTTCACGGCAAAAAAACCGCGTCCCCGATCCCCGCCGCGTATCCCACCACGTCGTGGCCTCCGTCGCGCCCTCCCTGCGAGAAGTACATGGGTCGCTCCGTCACCACGCCGGGGCCCGAGAGCACGCGGAGCCGGCAGGAGAGCTGGTAACCCGCGCCGGCGTGCTGGTTGACCAGCAGGGTTACGCGGGATCGCGGGGGCACACCCACTTCGCGCGGCTCCAGGGCTCCGCTCTCCTGGGTGAGATAGGCGACCTCCAGCCTCGCCTCCGCCTCCCCGGGGTTCTGGACGCAAAGCCACTCGTGGTATCCCTCGCCGGTGTAGCCCTCGGCGAAATACCATTCGCCGGCAGCGCCGGTCGCTCCGATGACGCAGTGCCCTCCCTCCCAACCTCCCGCGCCTAAGCCCGTATAGGCGAAGTATAACGGGCGTTCCGCGAGGAACCCCGCGTCCGAGGTAAGTTCCACAGAGACATCCTTCCCCGCGCCCACCTCCGCGGGCACGAAAACGGTAAGCCTCCTGCCGCCCTCCACGCGGTACTTCCTGTTCTCCGGGTTCCCCTGGTCGGGACCGAAAACATAGGTGGCCGAGACATCGATGGGGAACGCGTTGGGGTTCTGCAGGGTTATCCACTCCTCGAAGCCCTCCCGCGTGGTGCCCTCGGCGAAGAGGAAGCGGCGCGCCGTATGCGTAGCTCCCATGACGCAGTGTCCCCCTTCCCAGTGACGGGAGCCCGTGCCCAGGTAGTCGAAATAGATAGGGCGCTCGGCCACCACCGGGACGTTCGCCCTTATCGCGCAGGAGACCTGATATCCTTCTCCCAGGATGTCGTTGACCTTGAAGCTGGCGCGGGAGCGCGGGGCCACGGTCAGACCATCCACCACTATCTCTCCCTTTTCCTGGGTCTGGAAGCGAAAGGAAATCCCCGCCGCCGTGCCGTTCGGGTTGAGCAGGCAAAGCCACTCCTCGAATCCCTCCCCCGTGTACCCCTCGGCGAAATACCATTCTTGGGAGGGGAATCGCGCTCCTATTACCGCGTGGCCGCCCGTCCACCCTTTTCCGTAGCTGAAATACATCGCCCTTTCCGCCACGATCCTCTCATCCGAGGTGACCACCATGGAGAGCACCCTATCCGCCCCCGCCGCGGCGTTGACGTCCAGGGTGCTCCGGCCCCCGGCGGGCACCAGCATGCTTTCCGCGCGCGAAGTCCCGTCGGAGTAAAGGAATTCCACCCTAACCTCGGCGTCGCCTTCGTCCATGTTTCCCACGCAGAGGTACTCCTGGAAACCCTCCCCGGTGTAGCCCTCGGCGAAGTAGTAGGCGCCACCGTCCTCGGGCTCAGGCTCGGGCTCCGGTTCGGGTTCCGGCTCCGGTTCCTGGGCGCCCTTATCGAGGGTCACGATGACCGGCCGCTTGCCGACAGGGAGCCCGACCACCCTGACCCTTCCCGAGGCGTCGCGTGAGACGCCCCCCAGGGCGGACGAGGCGCCGCTGCTCGGGTCCACCCTCAACGGGTTTTCGAAATCGGGGTCGTACACCGTGAAGGAGAGGGAATCCAGCCCGTCGTCGCTCTTCCAGGCCGCTATGGCCAGATCTCCGTCGGCCATGCGGAAGCAGTGCGCCTCCAGGGTCTCCGGACGGGAACACGAAAAGGACGCCGCCGCCGCGTCCACCCCCACGGCCGGGCCGAAAACCCGCGAGAAGGTGGAAAAGAATTGGCAGGAGAGCTTGGGGGAGAAATCCTGCGCAAGGAGACCGTAACGGTCCCAGTCGTTCAGGTGGGTATCTCGCAGGTTGAACCAGATCACTCGGTCCACGTCGGTGGAGGCGTAGTTTACCACGGTGCGGAGCATATAATCAGCCTGGGTGTCCTCGTCCACCCCGGGAGGGACCTCGGCGCAGGTGGTCCACCCCACCTCGGTTATCCAGACCTCGAGGTCCTTCGCCGTGTGCTGGCTCACCAGCCCGCGCACGAAGGCGAGCAGGTCGCGGCAGAGCCGCTCCTTGGGGCGGAATTCGTCCTCCTCGGGCTGCCCCTCCTCACCTATGGTCTCGGCGTAGGGGTGATAGGCGATGGCGTCGATGTAATCCGCCGCGCCCAGGGAAAGGCAGGCGTCGAGGTAATCGCTGCCCAGACCGGCCACCCCGCCCATGACCACGGTGGCCTCCGGGTCGGCCGCCCTCGCCTCGGGCGAGGCCGCCGCCAGCAGGGCCACGTAATCCTCCGCGCTGGGCTCGGGTTGCCAGAAAGCGTGGATGTTCTCCTCGTTCCAGATCTCCCAGGCGGAAACCCTGCCCCGGTACCTGGACACCACGGTGCGGACGTAGTTCCGCCACGCGTCCACGTCCGTGGGCGGGTAGTTCCAGTCGTTGCCGCCGTTGGCCCAGGGGGGACACGCGCCGAGGATGCCCAGCACCTTCACGCCGTGTTGCGACGCCTTCTCCACCACGGCGTCCGCTCCGGCGAAATTCCACACTCCCTGGATGGGCTCGAGGTCTGACCAGGCGAAATCGCAGCGCACCCAGGCCGCGCCCGCGTCCTCCATGGCGTCGAATTCCCTCTCCATGGTCTCGCCGCCATAAAGCTTTATGTGGCTGGAGGCCACCCCGAAGCGCTCCACCAACGGGGCCGCGGGCGTTTGGGCGCCGCGGACCGCCGCTGCCCCCTCGCCGAACGCGCGTCCCGTCCAGGCGGAGACCGCGGCGGCTTCACCACCCCGGGGCGTGGAGCGCGCCGACCCCGCCGCCACGCGCCCGGCCTCTGCCCTCATCGCGGGCTCGGCGCTCGCCGCGGGCGTGGACGCCATGGCCACCATGGGAATGATTACCAAGACGATCAGGGTAAGGGATGTCCCGCGCAAATCGCCCCCTCTTGACGCGGCCGCCTCCTGTCGGATATTCCGGCACTGATTACATTATCGGCCTTCTCCGCCCGCGGTTGAAAGGCTTTTATACTTGTCTCCTGCCGCGTGCACGCGGCGCGCGCCCGATTTCGACGCCTCGCCAACCGCCTCTCCCCTGGGGCCAGGAGAACCAGGACAAGGTTGGCCGTCTTGTGCTAACATGGCGGCACGGCAGCACGGCAATGCAAGGGTGGGGAGGGAAAACATGTCCGTGTATCCTCGCTTCAGGGGCAAGCTCATCAGGCCTACCGTGGGGATGATGCGCGCCGCCTCGGGCATATTTCACGCGCACGGGAGGATAGGGGAGCTCCTTCCGCTGGAGCGGGTGCTCTGCGCAGCCTTCCACAAGGAGCCGGACCGAGTGCCCGTGACCCATTTCCTGCTCGGGGCGGCGCGGCGCCTCACCGGCATATCTTATGAGAGGTTCTCGCGCGACCCCGAGGCGGCGGCCGAGGCCTACATCGCCGCCAACGAGCTCCTCGGGGGCGACGTCCTCTACACCGTCATCGACCTCTCGGTGGAGGCCGCCGACTTCGGGCAGGAGATGGTCTATCCCCCCTACAGCACCGCCTACCCCGACTACCGCAAGCCCCGCATCGCCTCCGTGGACGACTACGAACGCCTGGAGCCCTTCGATCCTCGCAGATCGCCGCGCATGGGCATGGGCGTAAAGCTGGCCCGGATCCTGGCGAAGAAAGCGGGCATCCGCTACCCGGTGATGGGGTTCGTGTTCGGGCCCTTGGGGGTCCTGAACATGATGCGCGGCGCGCCCAGGCTCTTCGCGGATTGCGCGCGCCACCCGCAAAAGGTGAAGGCGGCCCTGGAGGTCATCACCGAGGTGCTGGTGGACTACGCGCGGGCGCTCTGCGACACGGGCGTGGACGCGGTGATGCTGGACACGCTCTTCGCCTCCCAGTCCGGCGTGTCGAGGGAGCTGTGGGTGGAGATGGAGGGGGTTTACGCCCGGCGCATAGCGGACGAGATAAGGCGCAACGGCGCCCTGGTCGCCCTGCACAACTGCGGCACCAGGCCTTACCTGGACCTCCAGCTCGAATACATGGAGCCGGTCATCGTATCCCTAGCCGACGTCCCGGACGACTGCGCCGACCTCGCGGAGCTGAAGGCAAAATATGGTGAACGAACCGCCATCGCCGGCCTCATCCCGACCCAGAGCCTCCTGCTGGAGTCGCCCAAGGCCATCATGGAACTGGCCAGGGAGCAGATCAGGGTGCTGGCGCCGGGGGGAGGTTACGTCCTGGCGCCGGCCTGCGAGTACCCGCCGAACCTGGAGCTGGCCAACGCCCTGGCGGTGGTGAGGGCGGCGAAGGTCTACGGAAAATACCCGATCAAGTGAGGGTGATGCAAATGGCAAAGGGGAACGAACTGCTTGAGGTTATCGCCGCTGCGGTGCGGGAGGGAATGGAGGAAGAGGTATTGTCGCGATGCGAGGAGGCCCTGGCCGCGGGGATCCCGGCGCGGGAGATCATCCAGGAGGGACTCTGTCCGGGGATGAAGGAGGCCGGTGAGCTCTACGAGCGACACGAGTACTTCCTGCCCGAGCTGCTCGTGGCCGCCGAGGCCATGCACGCCGGTATACGGATGGCGCTCCCGCACCTGGGGGAATCCGGCGCCCCGGGCTCATCGGAAACCGTGGTGCTGGGCGTGGTGGAGGGAGACGTGCACGAGATAGGCAAGAACCTGGTGGCGGCGATGCTGGAGGCGGATGGCCACCGCGTGATCGACCTGGGATACGACGTTCCGCCGCAGAGGTTCCTGGAGCAGGTCAGGGAGAACGGAGCCCGGGTGCTGGCGCTCTCCACCATGATGACTACCACCCTGCCCAACATGCGCCGCACCGTGGAGCTGGCGCGCGCCATGGCCGACCCGCCCCTGATCATAGTGGGCGGCGCCCCGCTCTCCCAGGCCGTGGCCGCGGACATGGGCGCCGACGGCTACGGGGAGAACGCCGCCGGGGCCCCCGCCCTTCTTCGTTCTCTACTGGGATAACGTCGAGCGAAGGCAAGCCCTAACGCGAAAAGCGGCCTTGAGGCCGAGTCTTACGCCGCCCCGACCCGGGCCCCTGCATATGCCGGGGTCGCTTGAGAGCGCTCACGGAAAGGCATGGATGCCGTTCCTGAGGAACAAGGATAGGGTCACCCCTTCTTGAGAGAAAAGCGCGGGGAAACGCCGAGGCCGCTCGCTCGCCCTTCCGGATCGGCGGCCTCGCGATCCACTGGAAGGGAAAGCCTTCACCCCGCCACCTTACCGACTGGGCGGCTGCGCCCTGCCTCGGCTCCCAGTTAATCCCAGTCTGGCTTTCGCTTTTGCAAGACTTCAGGCGCGGGTTCCCGCTTAAACGTAACCCAACGCCTTTTTCACCAGCTCGATGATATGGTAATTCTCCAGCCCGGCGGCGTCGGCCGGCTTGCGCAGGTTGAGCACGCAGAGAGGGCAGAGGTAAGCCATGGCCTGTGCCCCGTGCTCCACCGCGTCGTCTATGTTGCGCTTCTTGATCTCCATGGCTTTATCACGGTCGCGGGGCATCATGGGCGAGCCGCAGCACAGGGCTAAGCGGCGATCGTGCTCCCTCGCCACCCTCTCCACCCCGATGAGCCCGAACAGCTCGTCCAGTTGCCCGTCCTTCCACGGCGTGTAGCGCGACGCGCAGGGCTGCTGGTAGGCGACCTTGATGCCCAGTGGCTTGACCTCATCGCGATGCGCCTTCACGTAATCCAGCAGGTACTCTATGATGTGCACAGGCCGGAAGGGCACCTCGATCCCGTATTCCTTCACCATGGATGCGAGAAGGGCGTAGCAATCGTCATGGTAGAAGACGATTTCCTCCGCTCCCGTGGCCGCGAGGTTGTCCACCACCCTCCGCGCGCCCTCGCGCACCGGGGTCTCGCAGCCCAGGTGCACCCAGCCCACGTTGCAGAAGTAATCTCCGCCCTTGAGCAAGGTCAACCCCTCAAAGAGGGGACCATCGAAGAGGCCGGGGATGAAGTCCCCCACGCTGCACAGGGAGAGCGTGGGCTTTCCGGGCTCTCCCTCCACGACCTGGCTGGGCGCCTTGGGCAGGTTGCGGAACACCTCGGTGTTCTGCTCGGGGATGTTCAGCACCCCCGTCTCCTCCTGGCGTTTGAGTATGAGGTCGAAGGGGTTGGCCCCCTTCTCGCAGAACTGGTTGCAGGCCACGCAGGTGACGCACTGGCCGACGATCTCGGGCGTCTCACCCTCCACGAGCCTCCGGAACTGTTCGATGGATCGATCGCGGTCGTAATCCACGTAGGGGCACATGAATACGCAGTCGCCGCACAGGTCGCATTTCTCCCGGATGAACATGGCTCCCTCCTCTTTCGCTTATGAGCTCATGCCCGTAATTTATCATATCCGCGCGGAACATGCCCTCCGCTGAGCCTGGACTGACCCCGCGGGGCGGGACCGTCACGCTCTCCCTCATCCCGACATCATCCGCGGCAGCACATCGAGCCGAAAGGCCTTTCCGCGCGTTTAACGCATGCCCGCGAGGCCTCGACCCCCCATGATATAATTGCTGCATCTCATCCGGGCTGTCGTGTCGGCGGGAGGCGTTCTCCATGTGCGAGTTCTGCGAGAAGCACGGCCAGGGCAACCGCTGGTATCTCAACCCCGAAAACTTCTCCGAGAAGATGATGGAGGACCGGCAGAGAGTCAGAACCCTGGAGAAGGTGGGAGGTTGGGGCATCGATTACTACATCGACTTCACCTCCAAGGTCACGCAGCTCATCAACTGGCCGGTGATCGGCAAGGTGGTTAAGGCCATAATCGGCCGCATGGCCCCCAACGAGCACGGGGGACAGGTGGTCTCCCTCGAGGACTCGCTGCAGCTCCTGGAATACGCCCGCGATTTCGTGTTGTTGCCCTGTGCTTGCCGCAAGCTTGTGGGCCACCGCGACGACATGGTATGCCTCAACTTCGGGCCCATCAAGGATATGCAACGACGCCTGATACCGGAAGGCCCCATGGAGGAGATAACCCTCGAGGAGGCAAAGGAGCTGGTAAGGATGAGCGACGAGCGCGGGCACTTCCACCAGGTCCTCTATGCCAAGGTCCCCTTTCCCGTATGCATCTGCAACTGCGACGCCCGCTACTGCACCTCCCTAAAGCAGCGCCGGGCCAACAACGTGGAAGTGGCCATCTTCAAGGGTCACGAGGTCTGCGCCGTGGACCGCGAGCTTTGCCGCTTCTGTGAAGATCCCGTGTGTATCTCACGATGCGCTTTCGGAGCCATGCATTACGACGCGGAGGCGGGAAGCGTACACGTGCACGCCGGGGAATGTTTCGGCTGCGGGCTGTGCCGCTCCGCGTGCCCACGCGGGGCCCTGTCCCTGGTGTCACGCGACAGAGTGCCCTCGGCGGCGGGCAGGTGGTAGGAGATGGCGGCATACCGCGTGAAAATACGCGACTGCGACGCCGTGGCGTGCGGTTACCGTTGCCAGGAGGCATGCCCGCATGGCGTTTTTCTGGCCGTTCCCAGGACGAGGAACCGCGCCCGGCACGCGGCGGAGCCGCGGTACCGCGTGGTTCCCCGCTTCGCGGCCTTCTGCGACGGGTGCGGCGAGTGTGTGAGGGTCTGCGCCGCCGACGCCATAACCGTCCTCGCGCCGGGCGGCGCGGCGGTTCGCGTTCCGTGAGGCGGAAGCGCGTCCCTCGCGAGCGCACGGGGAATGTCGCGGAATGTCCCCTCTCGAGCCGCGCGCTGCCTCCGCGGAGGGCATGGCAACGGTAAGCGAAGCAATATCCCGTGACCGCGAGGGAAACATGTTGCATACCCGTAGGTAAAATCATTATATTGTTCATGCCGGTGGACTCATTTTCGAAAGGCTTCCCGCCGGTCAGACACTGCTGGGCGACTCGACTAGTCAGAGGAGGGAATCGGTATGGCAATTCCGTATGGCACCGATGAGTGGGTTGAGACCTACAACAACATCGTAAAGGAGAGGATGGAGAGCCAGTCCCCGCCCTACATCATGGGGACCCCGGAGTGGGTGAAGCAGTACGAGGAATTGATCCAGAACGACGCCGAGTACAAGGAGGCCGCCAAGACCTGGGAGGGCTCGGTGGTCATCAAGATCCTCGCCAAGCCGGAGATAGGGCTGGACAAGGACCTCTACATGTTCATGGACCTCTGGCACGGCGACTGCAACTACGTGCGCATCGTCCCCGCCGAGGTGGGCGAGGCCGGCGACTACGTGATAACCGGGGAATACGAGCGCTGGAAGGCGGTCATGGCCAAGGAGCTGGACACCGTCAAGGGCATGATGCAGGGCAAGTTGAAGCTCAAGGGCGACCTTCCCACCATCGTGCGCGCGGTGAAGGCGGCTTCCCGCCTGGTGGACCTCTCGGCCTCCACCAACCCGCGCTTCCCCGACGAACTCGACGACGCGGGGAAGGAAGACCTGCGCGCGCTGCTCAAGCGGGCGGAGGAGGAGCTGGGGATCTAGGCGAGACGGCAACGTTTTCTTCCGAGATGTAAGGGGTTCCCGGATCCGGCATCCGGGAACCCTCTTGACGATACGGACGCCGGCGTCCGATTTTCTGGCCAGACCGAAGCCAGACGACCCGGGGAAGACCGTCCCCGGCAACTTTACCGGAGGTGAAACGCATGGCTTACGACAAGGATCTGTCCTTCATCTACAAGAACTACACCAGGCTCGTTTTCGGGATCGGCGCCGTGAAGGACCTGGGAGCGGAGGTGGACCACCTCAAGTGCTCCCGTGCCTTCGTGGTCACCGACAAGGGCCTGGTGGAGGCGGGGATCGTGGAAAAGGTGGAGAAGGCGCTGGGCAGCCGGCACGTCGGCACCTTCGACGGCGTGCCCCAGGACTCGGGGTACCACATCGTCAACGAGGCCGCCGAGATAGCGCGCGAGAAAGGCGCCGACTGCATAGTGAGCGTGGGCGGTGGCAGCGTCATCGACACCGCTAAGGGCATGGCCATCATCGTCTCCGAGGGAGGCAACCTCCAGGATTACCAGGGCTTCCAGATGCTCACCCACCCCATCACCCCCCACGTGGTCATCCCCACCACCGCCGGCACCGGGAGCGAGGTCACCTATGCCTTCGTGATCAAGGACTGGGAGAAGAACCAGAAGTTGCTCTACGGCGACGACTACCTAATGCCCAACACCGCCATACTCGACCCCGAGATGACCGCCACCATGCCGCCGCGCATCACCGCCATGACGGGGATGGACGCCCTTACCCACGCCATCGAGGCCATCCACGCCCTGCAGGCCGAGCCCATCTCGGACACCCTGGCCTACGGCGCCATCCGCCTAATCATGCAGTACCTGCCCATATGCGTGGAAAACGGCTCTGACCTGGTGGCCCGCGGCCAGCAGCAGATCGCCGCGACCATGGCCGGCATCGCCTTCTCCAACGCGCAGGTCGGCCTGGTGCATGCCATG
Organism: Actinomycetota bacterium; assembly: GCA_013178005.1. Lineage (GTDB taxonomy): Bacteria > Actinomycetota > Geothermincolia > Geothermincolales > RBG-13-55-18 > Solincola_B. Next base: position 20,960 of record JABLXL010000036.1, on the reverse strand, counting down.
GCCCACTGCGTGGGCGCCCTCTACAAGGTGCCCCACGGCGTCGCCAACTCCATCCTCCTCCCCCACGTGATGATGTACAACATGGACGAATGCGCCGACCGTTACGCCCTGGTGGCCGAGGCCATGGGGGTGAAGGAGAAGGGCATGAGCGACGAGGAGGCCGCTGGAGCGGCGGTGGACGCCGTCTTCGAGTTGACCAAGAAGATCGGCATGCCCCAGTCCCTGCGCGAAGTGGGCGTGGAGGAGGAAGGGCTCGCCGAGGCCTCGGACATGGCCCTCTGCGACGGCTCCATAGTTTACAACCCCAAGATGGTCTTCGAGGCGGAGCAAGTGATGGAGGTTTACAAGAAGGCGTTCTGAGCGGGCGCCGACCGGCATTCCGCCGCGGGCTTTACGCTCAACCCGAAAAGGAGGTAATCAGATGGCGGACGTGAAACTGGCCCCAGGGGCCGACGAGGTGGCCATGGCGGTCATGCTCTCGGACATGCTCAAGGCCAACCTGGAGAAACCGGAAAAGCTTAAGGAATTCAACAAGCTCAAGGCGCGTGTCTACATCAACGCCAAGGACGCCGAGACGGAGATCACCATGGACTTCAACCGCGGCACCCTCACCGTGTACGGGGGCAAAGAAGGAAGCCCGGATATCTCCATCGAGACCGACGCCGCCACCCTGCTCGACCTGGCCAACATCAACATCAAGTACGGCATGCCCTGGTATTTCGACGAGACGGGCATGGCGGTGGTGAAGAAGCTCCTCAGGAAGGAGCTGAGGATAAAGGGCATGTTCACCCGCCTGGGAGCCCTTACCAGGCTCACCAAGATCATGTCCCTTAACTGAGCGGCGGGGAGTGATGCGCATGGCTTTCGGAAACATGGGTAAGGTCCTGGAGGTGGACCTCTCGGATGGGTCCACCCAGGAGATAGAGCTTCCCGAGGAGACCTACCGCGACTACATCGGGGGGACGGGTCTCGCGGCGAAGCTGCTCTTCGACCGCGGTAACCTGGAGGCGGGGGCCCTGGATCCCGACAACCTGCTCATCTTCGCCACGGGCCCTTTGACCGGCATCGGGTTCTCCGGCTCGAGCCGCCTCTCGGTAGGGGCGCGCTCTCCCCTGACCGGCATCTGGGGCCAGGCCTCGTGCGGGGGCAACTTCGGCCCCGAGCTCAAGAGGTGCGGTTACGACGCGGTGATCCTCAAGGGGAAAGCGCAGGGTCCCGTCTTCCTCCTGCTGGGGGAGGGAACCGCCGACCTCCTGCCGGCCGACGACCTTTGGGGCATGGATATCTACGAGACCACCGACACATTGAAGGAGCGCTACAGCAAGGGGGCAAAGGTGCTGGCTATCGGTCCGGCGGGCGAGAACCTCATCCCCTTCGCCTCCATAACCAACGACTACGGCCACCACTTCGGACGCTCGGGAATGGGCGCAGTGATGGGCGCGAAGAACCTCAAGGCCATCGTCGCCGAGGGCGGCTTGAAGCCCGAGTACGCCGACCCGGAGAAGGTGAAGGCCATGCAGGAGGAGCACCGCGAGATGATCAAGGACAACATCTTCTGCGGCGCCCTCTCCGCCTTCGGCACCGGCGCCAACATGGAGGCCAAGATGTTCGAAGGCGACGTCCCCACACGCAACTGGGGTCGGGGCCTGTGGGAGGAGGGGGCGGAGAAGCTCTCCGGCATCGCCCTCGCCGACAACTTCATCGTGGACCACGCGAGCTGTCGTGGCTGCGCCGTGCGCTGCAAGCCGGTGGTGGAGGTAAAGGAAGGCCCTTACGCCATGGACAGGCCGGGCCCCGGGCCGGAATACGAGACCCAGGCGGCCTTCGGGACCATGATCATGAACGATAACCTGGCCGCCCTGTGCAAGATCAACGATTTCTGCAACCGCGCGGGCATGGACACCATAACCCTCGGGGCTACCTTCGCGTGGGCCATGGATTGCTACGAGGCGGGCATCCTCAAGCCCGAGGACTACGACGGCCTGAAGCTGGAATGGGGCGACGTGGACACGGTCATCGAGCTCCTCCCCAGCGTGGTGGCCCGGCAGGGCAAGCTGGCGACGCTCCTCGCCAAGGGCTCAAGGGCCGCCGCCGCTGAGGTGGGAGGAGGTGCGGAGGCCTACCTCACCGACTCCAAGGGGCTTGAGGCACCCATGCATGATCCCCGCTGTGACTGGGGCGACGGCCTGGCCTACGCCGTCTCCATCCGCGGCGCCTGCCACGTCTCCAACATGACCTTCCTCCTGGAATGGGGGGCCATCGAGTACCCCGAGATCGGGCTGGACAAGAACTACCCCAAGTTCTCCACCGAGAACCGGGCGGAAGCGGTGGCCTTGACCGCCGACCTGGGGTGCATCATGAACTCCGCTTGCTGGTGCGAGTTCCCGGGAACCGCCTACACCGTGACCCAGTGGGCGGAGCTCTTCAACGCCGTGGCTGGATACGGATGGGACGTGGAGAAGTTGATGGAGGCGGGCGCGCGGGTATGGTTCCTGCAGCGCTGCCTGGGCCATATCTGGGGAGCCACCGGCGCCGACGACCGCATAGGCCAGCGGATCATGACCCCAGTGGAGGACGGGGGCATCGCCGGATCGGTGCCCGACATGGAGACCATGCTGCGCGAGTTCTACGAGTACCGCGGCATGACCCCCGACGGCATGCCCACCCGCGAAACGCTGGAGAAATACGGCCTCGGCTACGTCGCCGACAGGCTTAACCTGTGACCATACGAAGACCTTTTGGGGCGGGCGTGCCAAGCGCCCGCCCCAAACTGTTCTCCGTGTTCCCTGCCCCACCAAGTAACCTTTCAAAGCGATGTACTATTTTCGTGGGTGACGGAATGAGGCAAACGTTATAAAATATGTTAACGCTCACTTAACACAAACCTTTTGCGCCGGCTCAGGGTAGGGAGGTTTGAGGCCAGTGGGCCTTGGGTTCGCGAATCCAGCACCGGGCGCGGTGGAGGGCGCGCCCTCAAGCCACGGGAAATCTTTTAGCCCCTGACGGGAAGCGGAACATACTTTCCCACCAGTAGGGGCCAGGTTGAAGACGGTGTAGATCTGGACCAGGGGATGAATTGGAGATCGGCAAAGTGCCCGTGAGGATCCTCGACTTCAGGTGTTCCAGGGTTGCTATCCTATTCCTGGACTCCTGAACATTGCCGACCGGGACGTGAAGCCAAGCTGGTCATGTACTAAGTAGGGCGTAAGACGCATCCCCGACCGGATGCTCCTTATAACGGTCCTGGAGGGTATTCGGCCCCCGCGAGGAGGTGATGGATGGAGGCTCCAGCAAACGCACCACTTAACGGCAGCAGGGCAAGGTAAAGGGAGGTGAGGCAGTTGTCTGACTGGAAGAACGACGTGGAGATAATGGTCCACGAGGGCAAGATCAGCGTCCCCTATTCATGGACGGTGGGAAGCACCTTGAGCCGCTTCTACTGCGAACTGCGGGACAACGGCAAGATCTGGGCCAACCGCTGCCCCAAGTGCGGGACGACCTTCGTGCCACCCAAGATCAAATGCATTAACTGCTACGAGGAGCCCCATGACTGGGTGGAGCTACCCGGCACCGGCACGGTGGAGACCTACACCGTCGTGCGCTACGAGGAGCCGTCCATGCACCCCCGCAAGGCCCCCTTCGTCTACGGCGTGATCAAGATGGACGGCGCCGACACCGGCATGGTCCACTTCATCGACGAGGTGGCGCCGGAGGACGTAAAGGTGGGCATGAGGGTGGAGGCGGTGCTCGAGGATGAGCGCGAGGGCAATATCCTCGACATCAAGCATTTCCGTCCCATAGGCTAGGGAAGCGGGGTGATAGGCATGGAAAAAGTCGCGATAATCGGCGTGGGATTCACCAAGTACGCCCAGAACAGCCCCCTGACCTTCGCGGAGATGGTCTTCGAGGCCACCACCAAGGCCCTGGAGGACGCGGGAATAACCCGAGACGAGGTCGACAACGTGGTCTCGGTGTCCAGTGACTTCTGGGACGGACGCACCATCTCCAGCATGGCCATATCCGACGCCTCGGGAGCCTTCGGCAAGGACATCACCACCGTGGAGGGAGACGGGACCTTCGGCGCCCTTTACGGCATGATGCGCATCCTCTCCGGCGCGTTCGGGGTGAGCATCGTGTGCGCCCACCACAAGGGCACTGAGAGCAACATGAACGGCATCACCAACTGCGCCTTCGACCCCCTGGTGGAGCGCAAGCTGGGCCTGGACGCGGTGTCTTCCGCCGCCCTGCAGGCGCGCCGCTACATGAGCAAGTACGGGCTTCTCGAGGAGCAGTTCGCCCTGGTATCGGTGAAGAACCATGGCAACGCCAAGCGCAACCCCATCGCGCTGCTGCCCATGGACATCACCGTGGACGACGTGATGAACTCGCGCAAGGTGGCCGACCCTCTAAAGGTCCTGGACTGCTCCCCGGTAACCGACGGCGCCTGCACCCTCATCCTGGCGGCGGAGAGGCAGGCCAAGAAGCTCACCACCAACAAGAAAAGGGTATGGATGAAGGGCGTGGGGCATTGCGCCGACGCCTTCCGCCCGGGGGACCGCGACCTCGCGGATACGCGCGCCCTTAAAGCCGCCGCCAAGCGTGCCTACGATATGGCGGGTATCTCCGACCCCCTCAACGAGATCGACTTCGCAGAGGTCTATGACGCCTTTTCCTACATGGAGCCCCTGTGGCTCGAGGGCTTGGGAATCTGCGACGACGGCAAGGGGTGCGAGTACCTGGAACGCGGATGGTTCGACGCCGGCGGCAGGTTCCCCGTGAACGTCTCCGGCGGGCGCCTATCCGGCCACCCCGTGCAGTCGGCAGGCCTGTACGCCATGGCCGAGGCGGTGCTGCAACTGCGCGGCGAGGCGGGCGAACGCCAGCTCGATGGGGCGGAGACCGCTCTTGTCCACGGCGTCAACGGCATGTGCGGGCAGTCGCACTGCGTCTGGGTACTGGGGAAATAAGGAGGTGACGTGAAATGGGCAAAAGAGTAGGCATCATCGGAGTAGGCCAGACCCACCACGCCGCCAAGCGCCTCGATGCCTCGGGGACGGAACTCATCGCCGAGGCCGTTTCCCGAGCCCTGGATGACGCGCAGCTCACCATCAAGGACATAGACGCCATCGTCGTCGGCAACATGGACCACTTCGAGAACATCAACTACGTGGACATGTGGGCTGTGGATGGGCTGGGGGCCTGCATGAAGCCAGTATTCAAGGTCACCACGGGTGGAACCACCGGAACCACGGTGGGCGCGTGCGGTTATTACCATGTTGCCAGCGGCCTCTTCGACGTGGTCATGGCGGTGGGATGGGAGAAGAACTCGGAATCCGACACCCAGGCGGCCATCTCCACCTGCGCCAACCCGACGCTGGAGAGGGACCCCTTCGCCGGAGCCATAGGCCCCCTGGCCACGGAATATTCCATGTACATGAAGGCCTTCGGGGCCACGGAGGAGGACGCCGCCATGGTGGCCGCCCGCGACCGCAACAACGCGCTGAGGAACCCCTACGCGCACTCGCGCCAGGAGGTCACGGTGGAGGACGTGCTCAACTCCCCCATGCTCTCCTACCCTATCAAGTTCCTGGACATGTGCCCGCGCTCGGACGGCTCCTGTGCGGTGATCTTCGCCTGCGAGGAGAAGGCTAAGAAGCTCTGCCCCCGGCCGGCCTGGGTGCACGCGTCGGTGGTGCGCCACGACTACACCCACTTCGGCGACCTGGAGTGGAAGTTCATGCCCACCCTGGAGCGCGCCTCGGCGGCGGCGTACAAGCTGGCGGGCATCACCAACCCGCTCAAGGAGTTCGATGTGGCGGAGCTGTACCTCCCCGCCTCCACCTGCGGGGTGAAGTGGATGGACTCGCTGTGGTTCTGCGAGCACGGCGGCGCGCCCGCCCTCATCCGCAAGGGCACCTTCGAGATGGACGGGGAACTGCCCATCAACCCCTCCGGAGGGGTTATCTCCACCAACCCCATCGGCGCCACCGCCCTTATCCGCATCGGGGAGGGCGCGTGGCAGATCATGGGAAGGGCCGGAGAGCGGCAGGTTGAGGGCGCGAAGAAAGCCCTGTGCACCGGGTTCGGCGGCTGCTCGTGGTCGGACGTCATGATCCTGGGCGCGGACCTGCCATAGGAGGAGGTGAGAGCAATGGGACTTTACGAGGACAAGCGCAAGCGCACCCACACCCCCGAGGGCTATGAGCTCCTCACCCACGAGTCCGGCCACCTGGAATACGACTTCCACTGGCATCTCGGGTACTACTGGAGCAAGTTCCTGGCAGAGCTGCGGGACAACAAGCGCTTCATGGGCGTGAAGTGCCCGGAATGCGGCTGGGTCTATATGCCACCGCGCCAGACCTGCGGCAAGTGCTACGTGGAGATGAACGAGTGGGTCGAGGTCGGGCCCGAGGGCACCCTCGAGGGCTTCACCATCGTGCGCTTCCCCTACATAGACGCAAACAACGGCGGCATGAAGCAGGTGCCCTTCACCTCCATCTGGGTGACCCTTGATGGGGCCAACACCCGCATGATGCACTTCTGCAACGTCTATGACGAGAAGGAGCTGGAGGTGGGGATGCGCATGCGCGCCGTGTGGTCTGAGAACCGCACCGGTAGCATCCATGACGTCGCGTATTTCGAGATCGTGAAGTAAGCACTCACGATACGGTCGAGAGGGGCCGGGGCAACCCGGCCCCTTTTCTTGGGGTCGTCCTCTGGGGTCGTATCTTGAATTTTTCCTAGCTCTGCTTAAGAAAGGGCTCTTCGCCGCAAAATACGGGCAATGCGCTTCGCCTCTTGTTTTCAACCCCGCACCCGGAGCTTAAACTAACGGTTATTTAACTTTCCTCTGGGGTCGTATCTTGAATTTTTCCTAGCTCTGCTTAAGAAAGGGCTCTTCGCCGCAAAATACGGGCAATGCGCTTCGCCTCTTGTTTTCAACCCCGCACCCGGAGCTTAAACTAACGGTTATTTCCCGGCCGGCGACGAGCTCTTCCGTCTTTTCTACCCGCACTTCCGGGAGAAGGACCGTAACCTTTAATGTGTCCGCCTGCCGCTCATCCGCCAGACACACCAGAAAAAGCAGCCTCGTAGCTGCTTGAACTGGCCGATAGCCCTGGCCCCCTGGCCTCAGGCCGATGGCCAGCCTTGACCCCCAGGCCTGACGGGTGGTTTACAGGCGCCACTTGGCTGCGAGCCTGGAGGCCAGGCTTCCTATCCTGCCCGCGGCGCCCGGGCCGATGACGGCGCCGTGGCCCGGGTACGCGAAGTCCAGGTCCAGGGCCGCCAGTCGCCTCATGGAGGAGAGGATGGCCTCTTTATCGTAGCTGAAGGAGAGGAAGGGCGGGCCGAGTCTTCCCATGATGTTTCCCACCATGTCGCCGACGAAGGCCATCCTTTCGGAGCGGCTGTAAAGGGCGATGCCGCCTTTGGTGTGGCCGGGCAGCTCCAGGACCTCCAAGCCCAATTCCTGGATGGTATCCCCTTCCGCCAGCTCCAGGTCCACCGCGCACTTCTCGTAGCGCTGGTAGCTCTCCAGCCATGAAGGGGGCAACCCTCGCAGCAACCTGCCCGCCGGGCTGATGCCTCCGGGTCCAGGTGGCTCCTCGGCCCCCGAGATCACCGGGGCATCCTTGGTCCCCGCCGCTACCCTCGCGCCCGAGAGCCTCTTCATCTCCGCCAGGCATCCAGTGTGGTCGTAGTGATGGTGGGTGATGAATATGAAGCCGAGGTCCCCCGGCTTGAGCCCGTTGGCCTCCAGGGCACGGATGATCCTCGCTCTGGCCTTGGGGGTATTAGTATCCACGAGATAGGGCTTCGCGCCCAGCACCAGGTAACAGTTGGCGATGGCGGTCCTTATGGGCACGACCTTGGACCTGGTTACCTCACCCGCAACGGCGACGCTGAAAGCCATGGTTCCCCTCCTTCACCGGAAAGACGTGCGCCGATTCGATATCGCAAGGCTCGAAAACATGCGCCCGATCGACATATCGCCGCTGGCGCCTGCCGTTACGGCGACACCGAAAGCCTTGGTTCACCTCCTCTGCCCCGGGACTAGACAGCACATCCGCTATGAGATTCAAGAGGTGCTCGGCCTGTCCCCTATTCTCCATTCCTCTTCCCCGCCAGCAGGATGGCGTATTCACCAGGATTATATTACCCTGAAAGCGCCGGCGCCGTGAAACGACCTGGCATGAACGAGCGCGGGTCATGGATTTCATCGTGGCAAGATACCCGGCAGAGCAGGGATCGCCTCGCGACGCGTCTTTCTGGACCGTTGCCCTCCGCCCAAGGGCGAGCGCGGAGGCCTATATGCATGGGGGGATGATATGACCATAGAGAACGTCTTCGTGGTGGGAGCGGGATTCATGGGACACGGCATAGCGCAGGTCTCGGCGATGGCGGGCTACCGGGTAACCCTGTGCGACGTGAGCGAGGAATGCCTGCGTTCGGCGATGGATAACATCCGCGCATCGCTGGAGAAGCTCGCGTCCAAGGGAAAGGTGGACGAAGGCCAAGCCTCGCGTGCCCTTGGGCTCATCGACGTCACCACGAGCTTAGATCAAGCCTCGGGCGCGGATATCGTGGTCGAGGCGGTGCCGGAGCGGATCTCCCTCAAGGAGGAGGTCTTCCGCGCCCTGGACCGCGTATGCCAGCCCCATGCCATCCTGGGGACCAACACCTCTGCCATCCCCATCTCCTCCATCGCCGCCACCACCTCGCATCCGGAGAGGGTGGTGGGCATTCACTTCTTCGGCCCCGTGCCCCTCATGCGCCTGGTGGAGATAATAAGGGGCCTGCTCACCTCGGACGAGACCATGGCCGCCGCCGATAACTGGGCGCGCAGCCTGGGAAAGGAAACCGTGCTCGTCAACCGGGACCACGCCGGCTTCGTGGCCAACCGCGTGAACATCCCCTCCTCCATCGAGGCCGCGCGCATGGTGGACGAGGGGCTGGCGACTCCGGAGGAGATCGACCGCGCCACGGGGGGCTTCGAGGCCGGGGTGGGCCCCTTGCAGATCATGGACAACGCCGGCCTGGACGTCTCCTTCAACGCCGCCATGGCCATCTACGAGGATACCCGCGACCCCAAGTTCCTCCCCCCTCCCCTTATGCGCCGCATGGTGGCCGCGGGCCTTCTAGGGCGCAAGAGCGGCCGCGGGTTCTACGATTATTCCAGCGGCAAGCGGGAAGGTTACATAACAGCATCGCGGAGCGGGGAGAGCCCCGACGGAGGAGCCGGGCGATCCGCGGCCCTGCTGCAGCGTTTTCTCATGCCAGGCATCCTGGAGGCGGTGCGGGTGGTGGAGGCGGGGGTGGCCACGGCGGAGGACGTGGACAAGGCTACCCGGTTAGGATTCAACCTCCCCCTGGGCCAGCTGGAGATGGCCGATGGCTTCGGCCTGGACGAGATACAGCGCGAGGCCGAGCGGCTGTACGGGGAAACCGGGGACCCCAAGTTCTATCCCCCTCCACTGCTGCGGCGCATGACGGCGGCGGGCCTGCTGGGGCGCAAGAGCGGCCGCGGCTTCCACTCCTACCCCTGAGAACCGGGGCGGGTTTGCTGGGTTATATACCCGGAGGTGGGGACATGTCTTTACCTTTTTCATTCCGCCGTAGCGTAAGACAAACACCCGTCGTGGACTCGGAACAAAAAAGTCAAGACACGACCCGGGTTCATACCCGCACGTGGGGTCTTTACTTTTTCATTCCGCCGTAGCGTAAGACAAACACCCGTCGTGGACTCGGAACAAAAAAGTCAAGACACGACCCGGGTTCCAGGCATGCACAATAGTGTGATCTCAGCCGGGCAAAAGGGCTGACTTATTGCCTCGTTCACGAAGCTTGGGCGATATCGCCGCGCTGGTATTTCTCGTTCACCAGCTGCTTTATCTCCCGGTAGTGGACCTTGCCGGTGATGAGCCGCGGCAGCTCCTCCACGAAGAGGACGTACTTGGGCGCCTTGTAGTCGGCAAGCCGCTCCTTGCACCAGGCGACGATCTCTTCCTCCGAGCAGGCCTCGCCCGGCTTTAGCTGCACCACGGCGGTGACCGCCTCCCCCCAACGCGGATGGGGAACGGAGGTCACGCCGGAGAGCTCCACCGCGGGGTGGCGGTTGATGACCTCCTCCACCTCCTCCGGGAATACCTTCTCTCCCCCGGTGTTGATGCAGCCAGAGCCCCGCCCTATCAGGTGTATGTGTCCCTTCTCGTCCACCATGGCCATGTCCCCGGTGAAGACCAAAGTCCTGCCGCCCACCTTGCGGTAGGTGCGCGCCGTCTTCTCGGGGTCGCCGTAATAGCCCGACGAGCCCTGGTGCTCGCGGGCCACCGCCACCTCGCCTATCTCCCCCGGCCTGGCTTCCCTGCCCTCCTCGGTGATCACCTTGACCGTATCGCTGACGCGGAAGACGGTCTTCTCCAGCTCGCGGTCGGCCGCGGTATAGGGGGTGACGGAGATGTAGTGCCCCTCGGTTGAGGCCAGCACGTCGAGGATGATCAGCTGGGGCAGGTGATCCAGGAGCCTGCGTTTCACGTCCACGGAGAGGGCCATCCCACTGGAAAGTACTACCAGGAGGGAGCTCAGGTCATAACGCCGCCCCTCGGCCGCCGCGCGGTCGAGCTCGTCGGCGAAGGGCCTGCACTGCCCGTCCCCCACCGCCACCAGTACGTTGGCACGGTGCTTCTCTATCGCCTCCATCATCTCCACCACGTCGAAGCTCTTGGAGGGGAGCATGATGCTGGTGAACCCGCCGATCATGCCGATGAGGGCGTGGTTGTAGGCCCAGGCATGCATCATGGGGCTGGCGAGAAGCAACCTGACCTTCCCCCCGGTAAGCCTGGCCTGGAGGGAAAGCAGCGCCTTCATCAGCGGATCCGGGGCCCACTTGATGAATGGGCCCGCCTTCTTCCCAGCGGCGCTCAACGCCTTGCGCGTGGCCTCGCGCGAGAGCAGCCAGGGTAGGGCCTTCGCGGTGCCGGGGATGTGCAGGGTCTTCTCGACGCCCTTGAAAACCTGGGGAGGAGCCTTGGAGAGATCGCCCAGACCACCCGCAAAGTTGCGCAGCATGGCCTCCAGGGGAGCGCTCAAGGCCTGCTCCTGGGTGTATATGACTCCCTTGGGATAGCCCGTGGTGCCCCCCGTGTACATGAGCACCACGATATCGTCGTCGCGGAAGCCCTCCCAGGGGGGTTCCGGGTGCGTCGAGGGCTTGCCCTTGGTTATCTCGTGGTAATTGAGCATGCCCTCCACGCGGCGCTCTCCGATGATAACGTAATTTTTCACCCCCGGCAGCTCCGGTCGCAGGTTGACCATGCGATCGGCGATGTCCTCGTTGAAGAACACGGTGCTCATGCCCGCGTCCTCGATGACGTGTTTCAGCTCCCATTCCTTGAACTTGAAATTAAGGGTCACGGCGCGGGCGGTTATCTTCCACGCCGCCGCCACCACCTCCAGGAAAGCCGGGGTATTGTACTCGGCTATGCCTATGTTCTGGTCGCGGCCCACCCCCATTTCCATAAGGGCATGGGCCAACCGGTTGGTGCGCAAGTCGAGCTCCCGGTAGGTCACGATCTCGTCGCCGTGGATAACGGCCGGGTAGCGCGCGAAGGAACTCAGTATGTCCTCGTAGAAATGCCGGAAATCAGTCATCCCCTCTCCCTCCCTGGTGGTTTGCCGGCCGCCGTGCCGGCTTCATAAAAACAGCCCAGCGGCAAGATTATAACCCACCATCAGGGGCGCTTTCACCATGTCTCGCGCGTCAAGTCCCGGTATTGCCACGAAAACGGCTTTCATCCCGGGATTAGCAGGGTTTGATAGGATGTTGCCCAACGAACCCGCCCGATGGAGCCGCGTACGTGATCTTCTCCCGGGACTTCTTCCCTCCTGTTCCCAACCCGAACCGGGCTTGGAGTTCTCCCGGGGGACACCGGTGCCGTAGTTCAAGACCGCTTGTATGCTGGCGCTCACGCCCATCGCTTCGCGCCTTCGCCTCCAGGGAACGCGAGTCTCTCGGTGATGGAAAGAGATATCCCGCATGTCAGGTTGACGCATCACGGAGCAAGCCTTGAAAATAAGGATTAATAAGTCCGGCTGGGGATGACTGCGGGGCTGCGCGTCCTCCTCCTCCTTCTGCGTTATGATACGGGGCGCGCCGCGAAGGCGAAAGGGAGGTACGACATGGAAAAGATCTGGCTCAAGAACTACGACTACTTCGTTCCCGAGACCATACGCTACCCCAACATACCGCTCTTCCATTTGCTGGAACTCACCTGCGTCAAGTACGACGAGAACGTGGCCACCATCTTCTTCGACCAGCAGCTCACCTATGGGCAGATCCGGGACCAGGTGCGGCGCCTGGCCACCGCCCTGCGCGGGATGGGGGTGGAGAAGGGTGACCGCGTGGCCATCATGCTCCCCAACAGCCCCCAGTTCATCATCTCCTACTACGGGGCGCTTGAGGCGGGGGCGACGGTGGTCAACATAAGCCCCCTGCACGTGGAGCGGGAGCTGGAGTACGAGTTCAACGACTCGGGCTCGGAGACCCTCATCTACCTCGACCTCTTCGACGCGCGCATCCAGGCGGTCAGGGAGAAATCCCCCCTGAAGAGGATCATCGCCTCCAGCATCACCGACTACATGGAGACGCCGGTCAACCCCAACGTGGAGAAGGACCCCTCCACCTATTACCTCAAGGAGGTCATCGCCGACGCCGAGCCGGAGGTGTCCGAGGTGGAGATAGACCCCGAGAACGACCTCGCCGCCCTGCAGTACACCGGCGGCACCACCGGCCTGCCCAAGGGGGTCATGCTCACCCACCGCAACCTCCTGGCCAACGCCATGCAGTGCTCCATGTGGGCGAAGGAGTTCACCGAGCGCGGCAAGGACATCTACCTGGACGTCATCCCCTTCTTCCATTCCTACGGACAGACGGTGGGCATGAACACCGCCATCGCCAACGCCGCCGCCATGATCCTCATCCCCCAGTTCGAGATCAACATGATGCTGCAGGCCATCCAGAAGTACCGCCCCAACTTCTTCCCCGGAGTGCCCACCCTCTACGTGGCCATCCTCAGCCACCCCGAGGCGCTGAACTACGGCGTGGACAAGCTCCGGCTGTGCAACTCCGGGTCCGCCCCCATCCCCGTGGAGGTGATCAAGCAGTTCAGCCGCATCTCCGGGGGCATCTTCTGCGAGGGCTACGGCCTCTCGGAGGCCTCACCGGTCACCCACTCCAACCCCATCATGGGCATGCGTAAGGTCGGCTCCATCGGCATCCCCTTCCCGGACACCGAGGCTAAGATCGTGGACGTGGAGACGGGGACACAGGAGCTGGGGATAAACGAGCCCGGCGAGCTGATCATCCGCGGGCCCCAGGTGATGAAGGGCTACTGGGAGAAGCCAGAGGAGACTGCGGATACCCTGCGGGACGGCTGGCTTTTCACCGGGGATATCGGCACCATGGACGAGGACGGCTACTTCTACATCGTGGACCGCAAGAAGGACATGATCATCGCCGGCGGTTTCAACATCTACCCGCGCGAGGTGGACGAGGTCCTCTACGAGCACCCCAAGGTGCAGGAAGCGGTGACGGTGGGCATCCCCGACGAGTACCGCGGCGAGACGGTGAAGGCTTACATCGTGCTCAAGGAGGGCGAGGAGTGCACCGAGGAGGAGATCATCTCCTTCTGCCGCGAGCGCCTGGCCCCCTACAAGGCACCCAAGATGGTGGAGTTCCGCCCCGAGCTGCCCAAGACCATGGTGGGCAAGATCCTGCGCCGCGCCCTGCGCGAGGAGGAGATCGCCAGGCAGAAGGGGTCAGGTTCCGAATCTTGAGTTAAGAGTGGTCCTTTTGCTGAGCAGGAACAAAGAAGAGGGTCATGCCCTCGCTTGTCCATTCGGAACGGAGAAGAGGGTCATGCCTTCACTTGTATATTCCGCCGTTTCGCCGGGCTGATGCGCGTCGTCTCCTCGGAACGTATAAGTGAAGATATGGCGACGATCCTCTACAGGATAGCAGCGGAACGGAGATGACGGTCTTGTATTCACTTGTACATTCCGCCGTTTCGCAAGGTGGAATTGCAACGTCTCTTCGGAGGGGAAAAGCGGAGACACGATCCCGATCCGATTCGCCAGGAGGATGCGCGTCGTCTCCTCGGAAGTGAAAAGTGAAGACACGACCCCGAACGCGAACGGGCGGCGACGCCGCAACAGGAGGTGGTGATGATGGAGAACTCGCAATGGGTGGTGCTCGTCGGCGGCGGGATCGCCCTCGTCATTGGTGTCGTCCTAGCCATCATGGGTTTCAGAGGGCGCAGGAAGCTCCAGGCCATGGAGGCGGCCCCCACCGTTAACGCCGCCGACGCCTGTAAGATGGGCCTCTCCGCCCCCGGAGCCAGGGTGGAGCTGGTGGGGGTGGTGGAGGCGGAAGAGCCGCTGCTCTCGCCCACAGGCCAGATCCCCTGCGTCTACTATCGCTACAAGCTGGAGCACCGCAGGCAGCGCCGGAAGCTGGACAAGGACACGGGCCAGCTGGAGAGCGAGGAATACTGGGACACCGTCGACGACCGCGCGGAGGAGATCCCCTTCTACGTGCGCGATTCCACCGGCCGCTGCCTGGTCTTCCCCGATGGCGCGGATTACGTCGCCGAGACCAGGACCCACGAGGGGCACGGCCACAGCCGAGACTACCTGCAGGCTTCCAGCGCCACCGGCGCGCTGCTGGAGAGCATCCTCGGTGCCTTGGACGACGACTACGATGAAGTGTTGGGATATCGCATAACCGAGTCCCTGATCCGTGTCGGACAGCCCGTTTACGTACTGGGCACTGCCCAGCGCTCGGGCGAGGTCGCGGCGTTGGGCAAGGGCGACGGCCCCTTCGTCATCAGCCACAAGATGGAGGTGGAGCTGTCCCGGAAAATAAAGCGCTCCTCCGCCCTGCAGTATGCCCTGGCCGCCATCCTCGTCCTGGGGGGCATCGCCGCCATGATCTACAGCGCGTTCATGTAGCCCGGCGAGCCTCACGCGGCGTGAGGCGAACCTCGCTCGGCATCGCCGCCATGATTTACGGCGTGTACATGTAACGGCGGCGTCCAGTGCCGATCCAAGCTAAAAGATCCGCGGGGTTGGGTCCATTCGGCCAGCGGTTTCATGTATTCTGGATAGAGCCGCAGGCGGGCGGCAACCGCCACGGTATGACACACGAAGCGGGAAAGGAGTCTTGGGATGGGATGGGAAGACGAGCTCAGGCAGGCGGTAAGCGAGGGCGACGAGGTCAAGGCGGACGAGATCGCTGCCCGTGCCCTTGAGGAAGGGGCTTCCCCCAAGGAGGTCCTGGAGAAGGGGGCAGTGGCCGGCATCTACGAGGCCGGCCGGCTCTGGCAGGAGGGCACCTATTTCCTCCCCGACATCATCCTCGCCACCGAGGCTTACAAGCTGGTAATGAAGCGGATCGAGCCCCTGCTCGCGAGTGGCGAAGTAACCTACAAGGGCAAGGTGGTCATGGGCTCGGTGGAGGGAGACGCCCACGACATCGGCAAGAACATCGTGGTCGCTCTGCTGCGCAGCGCCTCCTACCAGGTGATTGACCTGGGGGTGGACGTTCCCCTGCCGGAGTTCGTGGCCCAGGCCCGCGAGCTGGAGGCGGACGTGCTGGGCATGGGGGCCTATATGACCACCACCATGCGCGGCATGGCCGAGGTGATGCGGCTGCTCGAGGAGGCGGGCCTGAGGAACGGGGTCAAGGTCATCGTGGGCGGGGCGGCGGTCACCCGCGAGTACGCCGAGAGCATCGGCGCCGACGGATACGCGGACAACGCGGCCGAGGCGGTGGAGCTGGTGGACCGGCTCCTGGGGGTGGTCTAGATGACGTCCCTCGCCATGGCCCGGACGCAGCTGAGGGTGATGCTCAAGCTGAACAAGGCCATCGCCTACTCCCACGGCCTGCGCCTGGGTAGCCTGGACGGGTACGAGCGCCTCATCGCGGGCATCTACGGCACTCCCGACCGCGTGCCGGTCATCGCCCAGCCCTACACCTACGCCATGGGCATGCACGGCCTGTCGGCGAAGGCCTTCTTCTCCGAGCCCAAGCCGTTCATCCACGCCTCCTGGAACATGGCCCGCTACTTCGGGGTCGACTTCTGGTCGCCGGTCTTCGACTTCTACAACATCGAGCTGGAGGCCCTGGGCCAGAGGCTCATCTGGCGCGAGCGCAGCGAGCCCGACGTGGACACCTCCGACCCCCTGGTCAAGAGCGAGGGCGACCTCGCGCGCCTGCGCCCGCCGCGCCCGGGCCTGGACGGGCGCATGCCCTTCGTGCTGGAGTCCTACCGGCGCTACCTGGAGCTCATGGGAGTCCCGCCCATGGCCTATGCCTGCTCACCCTTCACTATGGCCGTGCTGGTGCGGGGCTACGTGAACTTCGTGCGCGACATGAGGCGCAACCCCGCCTTCGCCCACCGCCTCCTGGATTTCCTGAGCATGGAGGTGGTGACGCCCTGGATCTCCAAGATGGTGGAGGTCACCAACGCCGCCATCGTGGTGATGTCCGACGCCTGGGCCTCCCAGCCCAACGTGACCACGGACATGGTGCGCGAGTTCTGCCTCCCCTACATAGAGAAGATCGTCCGCGCCACCAATTCCCCCTTGCGGACGGTGCTGGACACCGGCAGCTGGGGGGAGCGCGCCGTGGCCGACCCGCGCGAGGTGCTGGACATCAAGATGGAGATGATGACGCGCGGAAACGCCCTGCCCGCCCTGCGTCCCCTCTTCCTCCTGGTGTGGAACGAGGATTACGAGGAGATCGGCGTTTCCACCGCGCGGCGCTACGCCGACGAGAGGAAGGTCTGCCTGATGCTCAACCTGCGGCCGGACCTCATCGAGTCCGGACCGCCGGAGGCCATCGCCGAGAAGGTGCGCAACCTGGTGAAGGAAGGGGCGGGCACGGGGAGGTTCACGCTGCTCATAAACCTGGTGCCCGTCGGGACCCCGCCCGAGCACGTGCACGCGGCGGTGGCGGCGGCGAGGCAGTTCGGGAGCTACCCCATCGCCCCCGACCTGGAGGGCCGGACCTTCCGCATGCCGGAGTTCACGCCCTTCGCGGAATGGGTTCAAAAAGAAGGCCTGCCGGTTTGATGAACGTGGGTTGAGCTGTCCGGGTCGCGCGGGAGCAATGCCATGCGGGGTTGTAACCAGCCGCAAATTGTATGGGCAAAGCATATCGTTGCAAGCAGACGACCTTCGAAGCAGGCTCTGGAGCTTGGATCGCGTCGGGGTAAGTTCGCCATCTGTCACCGTATGGCCACTCCCTTTGCTCAGCAAAGGCCGCATTGGGGGCAGCTCGGGAGCTGGCTAGCAACTTGAGCTCGCTCACGGCGAAAAGACTCGCGTTTGCCTGCTCAACGGGTGGAAAAAGATCCGGGGACCCCGTTTTCACCGGCGGGACTGTCCCAGTACATGGTTATTTCCTCCTTTAACTCGGTGGAAAAAAGATCTGGGGACCCCGTTTTCCCCGGCCTCGTTTCCTTTCCGCTGCTATCCTGCCTGGCAAGGCGTCCGACCGGATACCATATTATGGGTTTTCATTCAAGATTCGAGACCTGACCCCGTCCGGCGGACGTAAACGCGGTAGAGGCGCTCCTCCCCCGCCTTGAAGCACTCTGAGCAACCGGGGGCGGCCTCCGCTTCTATCTCCTCCAGCAGGCACTCGAAGCCCAGCTCCACGTACTCGTCGAGGACCCGCTTTAAGTGGTCGCCCGAGGAGACCACCGCCTCACGCCAGCCACCCTCCTCCACTTCCGCGGGGTCGAGGAGGAGACGGCAGCGCGGTGGGAAGTTCACCCTTTCCCGTCCTTCTCTCTCCAGCTTCCGCCCTTTCTCGCGTTACCGGTTAAGCTGTCCTTTAATGATGATAGCAACAGCTTTCCCCATGGGCATAGCCCGCGGCGGTTGTTTGTTGCAAGGGTTCTCGCATGCCTTCAGGCGGAGTTGGCAAACCCTGGGTTTCCCTGCCCCGGCATCACGCAAGCGATAAAGCCCCGGGTCTCCGGGCCGCTTACGTGATTGAAAGAGGGTCCGGAGCTTGAGCCCCGGCCCCTCTCCTTGCGCACGGGCAAACTCCAGGCCCAAGCATGAAGGCCCGGCCCCAAATGGCTCGCTCAAAGCTTCGGGTCTCCGGTGCCGCTTCCGCCATGGGTAAGGGCCTGGGGACCTGAGCCCCGGGCCCTTTCCTCCAACTTATGCAGACTAAAGGCCCAGGGATGAAGGCCCGGCCCGTCAGGGCGAATAGCCTATGGAATCGTGGGCCCAGGTGCGGTTCCCGCCGTAGACGGCGCGCTCGCAGATGACCTCTCCTCCCTCGCTGGTAACCTTGGTGGAGACGTCCCAGTCGGTGACGAAGAGGTTGGCATGGAAGGAATGGCGGGAGTTGCCCGGGATCTCGAAGTCCTGGGGGCCGTCCACGGGTCCCGATGCGGTCATGAAGGTGAGATCCACGGTGACCGGGTCAGGGTTGGGGTTCTGCACCAGCACCCAGGTGTCGAAGTCCCCGGCGGTGGCCCCCTCGGCCAGGTACCAGGTGGTGGCGGGGGCGGTCACCCCGACCGAGTCGTGGGCCCAGGTGCGGGAGAGGTTGTACATGGCCCGCTCGCAGATGACGCTCCCCCCCTCGCTGGTCACCTTGGTGGAGACCTTGTAGTCGCTCACGTATTCGTTCACGTGGAAGGACTCGCGGGAGTTGCCCGGGATGGGAAAGTCCTGGGGGCCGTCTAAGGGTCCCGATCCGGTCATGAAGGTGAGATCCACGGTGACGGGGTCTGGGTTGGGATTCTGCACCAGCACCCAGGTGTCGAAGTCCCCTTGCGTGCAGCCCTCGGCCAGGTACCAGGTGGTGTGCGAGGTGCGCAGGGCGAGGCTGTGTCTCCCCCCCGCGGCGATGGCGGTGAAGCCGGAGTTGGGGGAAGGGACGTCGCACTGGCCGTCGTCGTTCTCCCCCCAGGCCGCTATGGAGCCGTCGGAGCGCAGGGCGAGGCCGTGGTAGCCCCCCGCTGCGATGGCTGTGAAGCCGGAGTTGGGGGAGGGAGGATTGCACTGGCCGTAAGTGTCTGCCCCCCAGGCGTCTATGGAGCCGTCGGAGCGCAGGGCGAGGCTGTGGCGGGCTCCCGCGGCGATGGCCACGAAGCCGGAGTTAGGGGCGGGGACGTTGCACTGGCCATAGTAGTTGTATCCCCAGGCGGCTACGGAGCCGTCTGAGCGTAGGGCGAGGCTGTGGTCTCCCCCCGCGGCGACAGCCACGAAGCCTGAGTTGGGGGAGGGAACGTTGCACTGGCCGTATTCATTCAGTCCCCAGGCGGCTACGGAGCCGTCTGAGCGAAGGGCGAGGCTGTGGCAGCCCCCCGCGGCGATGGCTACGAAGCCGGAGTTGGGGGCGGGGATGTTGCACTGGCCGAAATCGTTGTACCCCCATGCGGCTATGGAGCCGTCGGAGCGCAGGGCGAGGCTGTGTTCCAATCCCGCGGCGATGGCGGTGAAGCCGGAGTTGGGTGAGGGGACGTCGCACTGGCCGTCGTCGTTCCATCCCCAGGCCGCTATGGAGCCGACTGAGCGCAGGGCGAGGCTGTGATGTCCTCCCGCTGCGATGGCTATGAATACGGATCTGGTCGCGGGGACGTTGCACTGGCCGAAGTAGTTGTATCCCCAGGCCAAAGCCACGCTCTCCGCAGCCGCCCCCGACCCCACTCCGGTGGAGCCTTTGGCCCGCTCCGCCGCCGGGGCGGGGGGAAGGGCGAGGAAGAATATGAAAAGCGAGAGGAGGAGTGAAACGTGGAGCGGCAAGAGGCGATGCCGCCGTCCCTCCCTTCGCGCGCCCCGAAGATGCCTGCTTTGCGAGAGCTTTCCCTTCCGTGCCTGGTGGTCCATCCTACACCTCCTTTGGCCGGCGAGCATTGCCCGTCATGTAGCCTTCAAGACAAGCTAGAAGAGAGATACGTACCTGCCAGGCGGACCATTCGCCGCTCAAGGAATATGGATGGACTCATCGTGTAACAAGCACATGCCCCCCTTCACCCAATTTTATATATCGGGCATGCGCGAGCGCGCAAGTCCGTCGCGACAGACGATAACGGGTGGTGGTTCCTGTTGAGCCTTGCTGCTTGGAGGACTCTTTGCCTCGCTCCCTTTGCCGTAAAGCGAGCATGGGGGCATACGCCGTTCCTCAGGATCCAGGCGGGAATATCGAACTAAAGGCAGGGTTCGGGCTTCGCCGCGGCAGGGGTTGCACTTTCAAGGCATGCGCGGATTTCGCAAGGCCTCTGAGGTGAGAGTGGTCGGTTTCCACGGGGCAGGGGTTCCGCCCTCAAGGCGGGTTTAGGCCTCGGTCATGCGAGTACGGATATATGCACGCCCCGGGTCTCTGGGCCTCTTACGTAATGAGGAAGGGCCCGGGGCTTGGGCCCCGGGCCCTTTCCTCCAACTTATGCAGACTAAAGGCCCAGGGATGAAGGGCCGGCCCCGTCAGGGCGAATAGCCTATGGAGTCGTGGGCCCAGGTGCGGTTCCCGCCGTAGACGGCGCGCTCGCAGATGACCTCTCCTCCCTCGCTGGTAACCTTGGTGGAGACGTCCCAGTCGGTGACGAAGAGGTTGGCATGGAAGGAATGGCGGGAGTTGCCCGGGATCTCGAAGTCCTGGGGGCCGTCCACGGGTCCCGATGCGGTCATGAAGGTGAGATCCACGGTGACCGGGTCAGGGTTGGGGTTTTGCACCAGCACCCAGGTGTCGAAGTCCCCTTGCGTGCATCCCTCGGCTAAGTACCAGGTGTCAGAGGGGTCGGTCACCCCGATGGAATCGTGGGCCCAGGTGCGGTTCCCGCCGTAGACGGCGCGCTCGCAGATGACCTCTCCTCCCTCGCTGGTAACCTTGGTGGAGACGTCCCAGTCGGTGACGAAGAGGTTGGCATGGAAGGAAT
>JABLXL010000035.1 GCA_013178005.1 Actinomycetota bacterium | reverse complement strand
TCGCTCGGCGCGCACGAGGCCGGCCACGAGAAAAGAAACCCCATCCAGCGCGGTCTCCCTGCGACTGACCCGGTCGTTCCCGGGCTCGTGGCAGCTTCTCCCTCCTTCTTCCGGCCCGGGCCGCCGGTGTCCCCGGCCTTCTTTCGGGCCGGTCGAGTTGATCGGCTTGGCTCCGCGCTTGCGGGCCCGGGGTTCCGGTAAACCCTGTCTCATACCGGAGCACCCCTTCACCTCCGGGTTTACCGCTCGCGATATCGCCTCCGGCGACAACGTCTCCCGGGCAGGTGGCAGCTTCTCCCTTCAGGTCCGGGGCGACAGGGTCGTGTCTCAACTTTGTTATCCCAAAGATGCGATGCGTATTTGATTCGCGATGCGGCGGAATGAAATAGTGAAGACACAACCCTGACCCCCCCGTGAAGGCACGACCTTAAACCCCTGAGCATGGGCTGCGCGACCCTTATCTCCGTGCCGACGGTATCCTGCTGGACGAAGGGACTCCCAGTAAATCGTTTTACGGGAAAAGGATGGGGAAAAGGAGTATAGTAATTTTCATCAAATAATAGAGGAAAGATATTTTCGCAGATCCCGGTTGAAGGCACCAGGTCAGCTTCGAGGAAGCCGGCACTGCCATATAGAGAAAAACAAACCAGGGAAACCCGGTAAGGCGCTTTCGTATTTCGATGGAGGTGGAGATGGAGATCGAGATCGGTTTGGGAAAATCAGGAAGAAGGGCATACGGGTTCGACGATATTTCCATAGTGCCATCGAGACGAACGCGTGACGCGGATGACATCGATATAACCTGGGAGCTGGGAGAGCACCGCTTCGAGCTTCCCCTGATCGCGTCGGCTATGGATGCGGTGGTGGACGTAAACATGGCCATAACCATCGGCAAGCTGGGAGGCCTCGCGGTGCTCAACCTCGAGGGCCTTCAGACCCGTTACGAGGATCCCAGGCCGGTATTCGAGGAGATAGCGGCATTCAGCAAGGAGGAGGCCACGCGAGGGATGCAAAGGCTCTACCAGGAGCCCATAAAGGAAGAGCTCATCGCGCGCCGCATCCGGGAGATAAAGGAGGGGGGAGTGGTGGCGGCCGCCTCCCTCACCCCCCAGAGGGTGGAGCAGTATTACCGCATCGCCCTTGAGGCGGGACTGGACATCATGGTCATCCAGGGCACGGTGATCAGTGCGGAGCACGTCTCCACCCGCAGCGAGCCTTTGAACCTCAAGAAGTTCATCGCCGAGCTGCCCATCCCCACCATAGTGGGGGGGTGCGCATCGTACTCCACCGCACTGCACCTCATGCGCACGGGGGCGGTGGGGGTCCTGGTGGGCGTGGGACCGGGTGCCGCGTGCACCACCCGTGGCGTCCTTGGCATCGGGGTGCCGCAGGCGACGGCCTTGGCTGACGCGGCGGCGGCGCGCGTCCGCCATCTCACCGAGACCGGGAAATACGTCAACGTCATAGCCGACGGCGGCATGCGCACGGGAGGGGATATAGCCAAGGCCATCGCCTGCGGCGCCGACGCGGTGATGCTGGGCTCTCCCATCGCGGCCGCCAAGGAGGCCCCCGGATTGGGCTACCACTGGGGCATGGCCACCTTCCACCCCGAGCTCCCTCGCGGCACCAGGGTGAAGACGGAGCAGCGATGGAGCATCGAGGAGATCCTGGTGGGACCCGCTCACGAGAACGACGGCACCGTGAACCTCTTCGGGGCCCTGCGCACCTCCATGGCCACCTGCGGGTACGCAAACATCAAGGAGTTCCAGAGGGCGGAGGTGATGATCGCCCCCGCCATCCGTACCGAGGGCAAGGCCATGCAGTACGAGCAGGGTGTGGGTATGATCAAATGAGCGAAAAGACTTCCGACAAGGTCCTGGTGGTCGACTTCGGGGCGCAATACGCCCAGCTGATCGCCAGGCGGGTGAGAGAGTGCAGGGTCTATTCCGAGATCGTTCCCCATGACATCAAGCCGGAGGAGATAAAGGCGCGTGGCGCCGGGGCGCTGATCTTTTCCGGGGGTCCTTCCAGCGTTTACCAGGAAGGGGCGCCGCGGCCTGATCCCGCCATCCTCTCCATGGGCCTGCCCATCCTGGGCATATGCTACGGGCACCAACTCCTGGCGCTGGAGCTCGGCGGCCGAGTAGAGGCCACCGGGATACGCGAATACGGCAAGACGGAATTGGGCGTCACGGGCAAGAGCGTCCTTTTCGAAGACCTGCCCATGGAGCAGACGGTGTGGATGAGCCACGGGGACAGCGTCAGCGAACCCCCCTCGGGCTTTCAGGTCACCGCCCGCACCGCCGCATCGCCGGTGGCGGCCATGGAGGACCCGCGGCGCAGGCTCTACGGGGTGCAATTCCACCCCGAGGTGGCGCACACTCCCCTGGGCAAGGAGATATTGAAGAACTTCCTTTTCGGCGCCGCAGGCCTCCACCCCACCTGGACCATGGTGTCCATCATCGAGGAGGCGGTGGAGGAGGTGCGCGCCAAGGTCGGAGACAACAAGATCATCTGCGGGCTTTCCGGCGGGGTGGATTCCGCCACCGCGGCGGTGCTGGTGCACAAGGCGGTGGGGGACCAGCTCACCTGCGTCTTCGTCGACCACGGCCTGCTGCGCAAGGGGGAGGCCGAGCAGGTGGAGGAAACCTTCCGGCGCCACTTCCACATGAACCTCGTACACGTGAAGGCCCAGGACCGTTTCCTGGCCCGCCTCAAGGGGGTCACTGACCCGGAGGCCAAGCGCAAGGCCATCGGCGAGGAGTTCATCCGCGTTTTCGAGGAGGTGGCGCGGGAGATGAAGGACACCCATTTCCTGGTGCAGGGAACCCTGTACCCGGACATCATAGAGAGCGGGACCCGCGATGCCGCCCGTATCAAGTCCCACCACAACGTGGGGGGGTTGCCCGAGGACATGGACTTCACGCTGGTGGAGCCCCTGCGCAATCTCTTCAAGGACGAGGTGCGCGCGGCGGGGGAGGAGCTGGGGCTCCCGGAGGAGATCGTGTGGAGGCAGCCCTTCCCTGGCCCGGGTTTGGCCATCCGCATCATCGGCGAGGTGACGGCGGAGAAGCTGGCGATACTGCGCGACGCGGACGAGATCGTGGTGGAGGAGATCAAACGCGCCGGCCTGTACAAGGAGATATGGCAATCCTTCGCCGTGCTGCCGGACATCAAGTCGGTGGGGGTGATGGGGGACGAGCGCACCTACGCCTACCCCATCGTGGTGAGGGCGGTGACCAGCGAGGACGCCATGACCGCGGACTGGGCGCGACTTCCCTATGAGGTCATGGAGCGCATCTCCAGCCGGGTGATCAATGAAGTCAAGGGCGTGAACCGGGTGGTCCTGGACATCTCTTCCAAACCCCCCGCCACCATCGAGTGGGAATGACCCCGTGTAGCGGAAAATCCATAACCATTATCGTCTAGGGGCAACAGGCTCCCTTCCACCCGCATATCCGGTTCTCGGAGCGGCCCGCGCTTCCATGGGCTATCATTGAGTAGTGAGTGCAGGAGACGACGTGGAGGGCTCATGCCGGAAGGAAGCCCGGCAACCGGGCGTTACGAGGTGAAGGTATGACGGCGGTTCCGAGGGATGCCGCTACGGTGATCCTCATGCGCGGCTCCGAAGGCGGGAAGGGCATTGAGGTGCTGATGGTGAGGAGGAGCGGCTCCAGCGACTTCGCGGCCGGCATGCACGTCTTTCCCGGCGGAGGAGTGGAGGAGGGCGACTGCCGGCGGGAGGTCGCGGCGCTGTGCGCGGGGCTGGGCCCGGAGGAGGCCGCCTCGATCCTGGGCGATGTCTCCGATCCCTCTCTTTGCCTGGGGATTTTCGTGGCCGCGGTGAGGGAGACCTTCGAGGAGACGGGCATCCTCATGGCGCGAGACGCCTCCGGGAACCTGGTGGATTGCCGGGGGGAGGCGGCGGGGCGCTACGCCGCGTACCGCGAGGCGCTCAAAGAAGGGCGGATAGGCTTCACGGAGATGATCGCGAGGGAGGGGATCGAGCTGGCGTTGGACCGGCTGGTTTACTTCGCACACTGGATAACCCCCGAGGTATCCCCCATACGCTTTGACACCCGTTTCTTCCTCGCCGCCGCGCCGCCGTGCCAGGTAGCCGCGCACGATGAGATCGAGACCACGGATCATGTATGGATCTCGCCTGAGGAGGCGCTCAAGAAGAACCGGGAGGGGACCTTCGCCATGCTCCCCCCGACCATGGTGAACCTCATGGCCCTGGAGCGCTTCTCCAGCGTCGACGAGGCCCTGGCCTACGCCGCCGGTCGCGAGGTTCCCACCATATCCCCCCGGGTGGTGGTGGAGGGTGGGCGCATGAGGCTGGTCCTCCCCGGCGACCCCGACTACGAATAATCCAGCCCTTTGGAGCAGCGCTTTGACGTGCCTTTCGAGAGGAGGGCATTTGGACGAAGGAAAAGCGGTCATGAAAAGCATAAGCGAAGCCGCGCGTGAGGTGGTGCCGGAGAGCGACCGCTATTCACGCCTGCTTTACATGGCCGATTTGCTGCGCGGCGGGATCATCCTCGATGCGCTGCGATCCCTGGGGATAGCGAAGGGATCCAGCGGTCTGGACGCGGGATGCGGCATAGGCACCATAACGCTGTTTGCGGTGAAGGAGTTAGCAAGGGAAGGTCATGCCACGGGCATCGATATATCCCCCGGGATGGTCTCCTGCGCCCGGGCCATCGCCGAGCGCTGTGCCCTGTCGGAGAGGGCGGATTTTTCGCCGGGCGATATCAAGAAACTGCCCTTCGATGATGCATGCTTCGACTGGGTGATAAGCGTGGACTGCGCACTTTACCCCTCCGATCCATCGCCGGTCGAAACGGTGCTGGAGCTGGCACGCGTTCTCAAGCCCGGCGGCATCCTTGCCGTGCTGGGGTGGTCGTACCAGCAGCTCCTTCCCGGTCATGCCGGCCTCGAGGCGCGACTGAACACCGTCTCGTCCCTGGTCACCCACGGAGGCGGCCCGGATTCCAGCTTCATGCGCTCCCTCTCGTGGCTGTCCCGGGCCGGTCTGGAGGAATGCCGGGGGCGGACCTTTATCGGGGAAGCACAGGCACCGCTCGGGCCCGAAACCGTAGAGGCCCTGCACGAATTCTTCGATATGCTCTGGGGGGAGGCGAAGGGCAGGGTGTCCGAAGGGGATTGGAGCGAGTACGAGCGCCTGTGTTCCAGGGAATCGTCCGATTACATCCTCGGCCTGCCCGGATATTACGCGTTCTTCGCCTATACCATGTTCAGCGCCCGCAAGCCGCTCTGGCAGTGACCAAAATGATGCCTATCGTTGACTGCCTGTAATATAGTCGGAGGTGGCCTAAAGCCCGTGGTGATTTCATAATGCAAGGGTGCAGAACATGGCCTTGAGAAACGAGAAATCGATACTCGCCGACCTCAACCCGGAGCAGCGGGAGGCAGCTTGTTACTTCGATGGTCCCCTGCTCATCCTGGCGGGGGCGGGAAGCGGCAAGACGCGCGTGCTCACCCACCGCGTGGCCCTGCTGGTGCAGAGCCGCGGGGTGGATCCCGGCCGCATACTGGCCATCACCTTCACCAACAAGGCCGCGGAGGAGATGCGGGGCAGGATACACCGCCTGGTCGGTCCGCGCGCGGGCGCGATATGGATATCCACCTTTCATTCGGCCTGCTCGCGTATCCTGCGGCGGGAGGCGGAGCGCCTAGGCTACCGCCGCAACTTCGTGATCTACGACGACGACGACCAGCTGCGCCTGGTGGGGCGCGTCATCCGCGATCTGGACCTCGACGTCAAGCGCTATCCTCCCCGCATGATCCGCGCGCTCATCGAGCGCGCGAAGAACGAGATGGTGGACGCCGATGCTTACCGCGACCGCGTGGTGGACGACTTCACCGAGGTCGTGCACGCCGTATACCAGGGTTACCAGCGTCAACTGCTGCGCAACAACGCCATGGATTTCGACGACCTCCTGCTCAACACCATCGCCGTGCTGGAGCTGTATCCGGCGGTGCTGGAGCATTACCGGCGGCTTTTCTCCCATATCAACGTGGACGAGTACCAGGACACCAACCCTGCCCAGTACCGCCTGGTGAAGCTGCTCTCCGAGGAGCACCGCAACCTCTGCGTGGTGGGCGACGACGACCAAGGCATCTATTCCTGGCGGGGGGCGGACCTGCGCAACATCCTGGAGTTCGAGAGGGATTACCCGGACGCGCGGGTGGTGCGCCTGGAGCGCAACTACCGCTCCACCCGCACCATCCTGGAGGCCGCCAACTACGTGGTGTCCCGTATCTCGGGTCGCAGGGAGAAGAGGCTGTGGACGGAGCGCGAGGACGGGGAGCCCATACGGTACTACTTCGCCCCCGGGGGAGAGGACGAGGCCGCGTTCGTGTCCCTGGAGATAAACCGCCTCATGAAGGAAGAAGGGTACGGGCACCGCGACTTCGCGATCTTCTACCGCACCAACGCCCAATCGCGGCCCTTCGAGGAGGTCCTGCTGCGCCACGCCATCCCCTACAAGATCGTGGGGGGCTTCAAGTTCTACGAGCGCAAGGAGGTCAAGGACGTCCTGGCCTACCTCAAGCTGCTCGTGAACCCCGAGGACTCCGTGAGCCTGCGCCGCGTCATAAACGAGCCCAAGCGCGGCATAGGAGACACCACCCTCGCGCACCTCGAGGCCTTCGCCCGTTCGCGGGGAATAAGCCTGTGGGAGGCGGTGAACACGGCGGGCGAGGTGCCGAACCTGGGCGGCTCGGCGCGCGCCAGGCTGGAGGAGTTCGCGACCCTTATCGACGGCCTGACCGAGGAGGTGGAGAGGCTTTCCCCTCCCGAGCTGTTGCGGGCGACGCTGGAGAGGAGCGGGTACCTTGATGCTTTGCGGAGGCAGGAGACCTTCGAGGCGGAGGGAAGGCTGGAGAACCTGGAGGAGCTCAACCGCGCGGTGGTGGAGTTCCACTCAACCCACCCCGGGGAGGGGCTGGACGCTTTCCTGGAGAAGGTCTCCCTGGTGGCGGAGATAGACCTCTACGACGAGGAGGAGGGGGCGGTCACCCTCATGACCCTGCACAACGCCAAGGGCCTGGAGTTCCCGGTGGTCTTCATCGTGGGCATGGAGGACGGGGTCTTTCCCCACCTGCGCTGCATGGACAGCCCCGAGAGCATGGAGGAGGAACGCCGCCTCTTCTACGTGGGAATGACCCGCGCCAAGGACAGGCTCTACCTCACGGGGGCGGCCACGCGTTCCCAGTACGGGGAAAGGAAATACAACCCGGAGTCGCGTTTCATCTCCGACATACCTGAAAGTTGCCTGTTCCGCCTGCCGTCCCGGCTCCCGGGCGCCCCGTCCTTAGACGTGAGGGCGAAGGCTTGGGAGGAGGAAGCGGACCCCGGAAGCCCGGCGCTGCGCGCGGGGGACCGCGTGTTTCACGACGTGTTCGGCGAGGGGATGGTGCTTTCCGTGTCGCGCGGCCGCGGCGGCATGGAGGTGGCGGTGAATTTCCCGGGTGTGGGCGAGAAACTCCTTCTCCTCAAGTACGCTTCACTGCGCAAGCTCGACGGTTGATGGCTCCGGTCGGGAGGGCATCACCTGATCATCCGCATCTCTTTGAGCAGGGATTCCACCGCGCGCGCGCTCGCGGAGCGCATGATCTCCGCCTGCGACTCCGGGGGTATGCTGAAGTTCTCGTCCAGGGTCACATTTCCGGGTTGGTAGAGCTCGAGCCCGGCTCCAGATCCCCGCCCCACGATGCGGTTTTCGCGGTTGTCGAGGAGGAAGGCGCTTATCTGCACGAAGCCGAAACCGCTGTCCAGTCCCGTGCCCGAGGTGTGGAGCCGCGGGTAACGGAAAAAATAATAGTTGATCTCCGGGAGAAAGAGGTATTCCGGGTCGTACTCGCTCTGGATGAGCACGAAAAGCTCGGTGGGCATGTGGGCGGCGCTCTCCGCCACGCGGTCAACATCCGCGGGGTCGGGCACGTCGTAGAAGCCCATGGGGTCGAGGTATCCCTTGACCAGCTTGGGCAGCAATCGTTCCGCGCTGGTAAAATATGTCTCCTTGGCGCTCACGATGAGGCGCGGCTTGTCGAGGTCGCTGGACATGTACATCTGGCACCCGATGGCCTGCGAGGGCTGGAGCTCCCCGTCCCTTTCCAGCAGGGCGCTATGGTCTCCTAGGGACTCCGGCTCCTGTCCGCTTTCCACGAAGGGCATGATCACCACGCGCATGAGGGGTACGAGTTTGGCCCCGCATGAGGTGCAGAACTCCGCCTGGGGGTCGCCATGTGTCAGGCACTTTGGGCAATAAAGCCGCTTCGCCACCGTTTCTCCTCTCCTCTTCCTGGACGCCTCTGAACGACGCCCGGCCTTCGCCGCACGAGGCGCCGCTCCGCGCGGCTTCCGCCCCTTCCTCGTGGGTGGTCCTGCACTGGCGCCGAACTTCCCGACGTCCGCCCGAGAACGAGCATAGCGAATACGTTGAGTGTATCGTCCTCGTGTGGTTTTCACTTGAGAAAGCGACGGGAGCCTTGTCCCTAAATTTCGCATTTTTATCCCCATGCATGTAGATGCTTTACCGCCGGTATGGTAATATGATGACGTTTTCCGGCACAGTGTTGCTTATTACTTAATAAACCCATGGCCAGCGGAGCCGGGGTGTGAACCGTAGGACCACCAGGTTGCCAGAGGGAGGGATTGGCTTGGCCTTGATCCCGTACCAGGACAAGACCCCGCGCGTGTCGCCCGAGGCGTTCATCGCGGAGGGGGCCATGCTTATCGGCGACGTGATCGTGGGCTCCAACTCCAGCGTATGGTTCAACGCCGTGTTGCGCGCGGACAGGGGGGAGATCGCCGTGGGCGAGTTCTCGAGCATCCAGGACTGCTGCGTGCTGCACGGGCCGGTGAAGGTCGGGGACCACGTCACCTGCGGGCATGGCGCCATCCTCCACGGCGCCACCGTCGAGGACAACTGCGTCATCGGCATGAACGCCGTGGTGCTGGACGGCGCGGTGGTCGGGCACGGCAGCATCGTGGCCGCCGGGGCGGTGGTCCCCCAGGGGATGAACATTCCCCCACGCTCCATGGTGGTGGGCGTACCCGCGAAGGTGACCAAGGAGTTCCCGGAGGAGAACGAGGAGAAACTTCGGGAGATAGCCACCGCGTACTTCGAGTTCGCCCGGCCGCACATGCCGAAGTTCTGAGGCCTTTTTCGTAGTAGAGACATATCAAGCGGGGAGGTGATCCGGCAGTCAGACTTCCTCTTACGTCCAGTTGGGGTTAAATCAAAGGAGGTTGCTCATGCGAGAAAGGGTGGCGATCGCCGGTTTGGGCTACACCGCCTTCACCTCGGTGTCACCGGGAAGCTCGTACCGCGAGCTGACCTACGAGGCGGCGGTGAAGGCCTACCAGGAGGCGGGAATCGAGCCCAAGGACGTCGATTCCTTCGTGTGTACCTCGGAGGACATGCTGGAGGGTTACAGTATTTCCGACGAGTACTGCAACGACCAGCTCGGCGCGGTGTTGAAACCCGCGCAGACCATTCCCGGAGACTTCCTTCATTCCCTGGCCGTGGGGGTGATGCACATCCTCACGGAGAAGTTCGACATCGTGGTGGTGCAGGCGCTGAGCAAGGCCAGCAACATGAAAACCATCCCCGATCTCTTGAACTTCGCCTTTGACCCCGTGCTCAACCGTCCCCTGGATGTTACGGCTTACGCGGTGGCGGGCCTGGAGATGAACCGCTTCCTCGTCGAGGGGAGGGCCACCAGGGAGCAGTGCGCCGCGGTGGTGGTGAAGAACAAGGGGAACGCGTTGAGGAATCCCCTGGCCGGCTACGGCGCGGCCATCACCGTTGACCACGTGCTCGATTCCGAGCCGGTGGCGGAGCCGGTGAGGATGCTGGACATAGCGCCCTACGCAGATGGCGCGGTGGTCATGGTGCTCTGCTCCGAGAAGCTTGCCCCGTCCCTCACCGACAAGCCGGTTTGGATCAACGGCATAGGATGGGCTTCGGACAGCCCCACCATAGAGAGCAGGGACTGGAGCGATGCCGTGGCGGTGCGCCTGGCGGGAGACATGGCCTACCGCATGGCGGGCATCGCCTGTCCGTCCAAGGAGATCGACCTCGCAGAGGTCAACGACGAGATCAGCTTCAAGGAACTGCAGCACCTGGAGGCGCTGCGCCTTTTCGAGCCCGGACAGGCGGGCAAGGCCACCGAGGACGGCAAGACCTCGCTTGATGGCACGCTCCCCGTAAACGTGTCCGGCGGAGGGCTTGGAGTCGGCCACCTCTTCGAATGCTCCGGGGCACAGAAGGTCCTCGAGCTGGTGCTGCAACTCCGCGGAGAGGCCGGATCCAGGCAGGTGCCGGGAGCGGGAGTCGGGCTGGCCCAAGCGTGGAGGGGCATTCCTACCACTTCCGCCGCCGTGGCGATACTTAGTGCATAAGGTGGGAGGTGGGTTATAAATGGCATATCAGAGAGTGGCGATAGTCGGCGCCGGGATAACCAAGTTCGTGCGTCGCGCGCAGGAAACGGGCAAGGAGCTCGCCGCCCAAGCCTCGAAGATGGCCCTGGAGTCATGCGGCATGACCATGGACGATATCGAGAGCGTCAGCTTGGGCACCGCCCCGGATGCCTTCGACGGCGTGCACATGAAGGGCGAGTACCTGAGCGATGGCTCGGGCGGTTGGAGGAAACCCTACATGCGGCAGTTCGTGGGCGGGGGCACGGGGGTGTTCGCCCCCATACACGGCTGGTACCACGTGGCCTCGGGGATGTTCGACACCTGCCTGGTGGTCTGCTCGGAGAAGATGAGCTCATGCCACCCGCACCCGCAGGGAGCTTTCAAGACCATCTTCGATCACACCACCGAGCAGCCCCTCAACCCCACCCTCATCTGGATCTTCGCCCTGGAGATGAACCGTTTCATGCAGACCTACGGGATCACCAAGGAGGAGATCGCCCTGGTCTCGGTAAAGAACAAGAAGAACGCCATGGACCACCCCGCGGCGCAGCTCCCCATGGAGATCACCGTGGAGGACGTCATGAACTCCGAGACCCTGGCCTGGCCGGTCAATCGCCTGGATATAAGCCCCGCTTCCGATGGAGCGGCGGCCATCGTCCTGGCCTCCGAACACGTGGCCAAGCGCATCACCGACAAGCCGGTGTGGATCGACGGCGTGGGCTGGAACCTGGACACCGCCTACTGGGCCACCCGGGACCTTTACTACCCCCGTTACGTCGAGAAGGCGGCGAGGATGGCCTACGACATGGCGGGCATCAAGGAGCCCAAGCGGGAGATCGAGATCGCCGAGCCCTACGACCCCTTCGACTACAAGGAGCTGCACCACATGGAGGGCCTGCTCCTGGCCGACCGGGGAGAAGCGGTGCAGATGCTCCTCGACGGCAAGACCCAGAGGGACGGCGACCGTCCCATGTGCCCCTCGGGCGGGGCCCTGGGGGTGGGAAACCCCATCTCCGCTACCGGCCTGATGAAAATCATCGAGATCTTCCTGCAGCTGCGCGGGGAGGCGGGAAAGCGCCAGGTGCCGGGGAACCCGCGTTGCGGCCTGGCCCAGGCATGGGGCGACCTCATGCAGGTGGGCACCGTGGTGGTCATGAGGAGATAAGGGGGTGCGAAATGGAGCTGGAGAAATTCGAACTCGGTGCCACTCCTCTCAAGGATTCGGCGATCAAGGAAGGCAAGGTGCTCACCGTCGCCAAGAAACCCAACCTCAAATACGCGTGGGACAACGGGCCGGCCATCGGGCGTTACCTTGCCGAGCTCAAGGAGGGACGCATCATCGCCCGTAAATGCAACAAGTGCCGGCGTATCATGATACCGCCGCGCATGTTCTGCGAGCTCTGCTGGCGCCCCACCGACGAGTGGGTGTATGTCGAGGACACCGGGACGGTCAACACCTTCTCCATCTGCTACGTGAACTGGGACGCCTCTCGCATAAAGAAGGGGGAGAAACCGCACCTGCCGGCGGTTATCGAGATCGACGGCGCCTCCCCGGGTATGGGCATCCTGCACGTGCTGGGCGAGGTCGAGCCGGAGAAGATAAAGATCGGCATGAAGGTGCGCGCGGTCTGGAAGAAGCCCGAGGAGCGGGAGGGGTCGATCACCGACATCCTCTACTTCAAGCCGGTGAGGGGGTGAGAAGATGGGCCTTACGGAAAAGATAAACCGCACCGATCACCTCTCCTATTTCGAGGGGCAGATACCGGTCGAGTACGTCTACACTTATGGCCTCGGCCTGGAGAAGTTCTTCAGGGCCATCAAGGATAAAGGCCAGTTCCTGGCCTCGCGTTGCAAAGCCTGCGGGGTGACCTACCTGCCGGCGCGCTCCTTCTGCGAGCGCTGCCTGGGCGGCATCGAGGACACGGTGGAGGTGCCGGGCACGGGAAGCGTTTACTCCTGGACGGTGGTGCACCTGAACATGGACGAGACACCGAAGGAGGAGCCTGCCATCCTGGCCCTCATCGACATGGACGGGACGGATTGCCGCTTCATGCACTACCTCACCGGCGTGAAGGCCGAGGACGTGAAGGCGGGCTTGAAGGTGAAACCGGTGCTCAAGGCCAAGAAGGACCGCGTGGGCCATATCGAGGACATCCTGGGTTTCCAACCGGTATGATCCGCGACGAGACGAGCCCAGAGCCGTTGTTTGAGGGGGAGACATGTCTCCCCCTCGATACGTTTTCGGAGCTTCTCTCCAAGGGGTCGCTGCGGGATGGGCGCGAGCGCTCAAGCGGCCATACACGAGAGGCGGTGTATGCCCTGGGGTCGAGCCGGAAACGCACGTTTGGGCCCGTGATTTCGCGCGTTTTTCATGGCAAGGGCGGGGTCGAATGCAGCATGCCGGATACGAAAAATACAATGGCCATGCTAAGAGCGGTTTGGACGGGATGATGCCGATGACGGTGCCGGCCTCGGTTTGGAGGGGGTGAGGAATTTATATATAATCCCCTCGGAGGAAACGCGGTTGGAGTTCGCGCCGTTGGAGGTGGATGCCAGGCGCCGTCCACATGGAGCACGCTTGCACGCATATTCGTAACCAAGCAGGGAGCGGGAGTCAAGGCAGGTGATGGAGTTGCTGTACGAATTGGATGAGGAGAAGAGGCTATTCCGCAGGACGGTCCGGGACTTCTCCGAGCAGGTGATACGGCCCCAGGTCGATCACCTCTGGGAGACGGGAGAGTTCCCCTACGATATCGTGCGCAAGATGGGGGAGCTCGGCATCATGGGCATCCCCTGGCCGGAGGAATACGGAGGCGCGGGGGGAGACTACCTCGCCTACGCCATCGCGGTGGAGGAGTTGGCGCGCGTGGACGGCTCATGCGCCATCACCGTGGAGGCCCATATCTCGCTCGGCTCCAGCCCCTTCTACTATTACGGCAGCGAGGAGCAGAAGAGGGAATGGCTGGTGCCCCTGGCCCAGGGCAAGATGCTGGCCTCCTTTGGCCTTACCGAGCCGGAGGCGGGCTCCGACGCCCAGAACACCCAGACGCGGGCGGAGCTCAAGAACGGGGAGTGGGTGATCAACGGAACCAAGTGCTTCATCACCAACCCCGGCACGGAGATGAGCGGGGTGGTCACCATCACCGCGGTCACCGGGGTGCGCCCCAGCGGCAAGAAGGAGATCTCCAACATCTATGTCCCCAAGGGGACCCCGGGCTATAACATCTCGCCCAAGTACAAGAAGATGGGATGGCACGCGTCGGATACCCGGGAGCTGAACTTCGAGGACTGCCGGGTCCCGGAGGGTAACCTCATCGGCAACCGGGGAGACGGGTTCAAGCAGTTCCTGGACTGCCTCGACGGGGGACGCATAGCCATCGCGGCCTTAGCGGTGGGCACGGCCCA
The DNA here is from genome assembly GCA_013178005.1 of Actinomycetota bacterium. Lineage (GTDB taxonomy): Bacteria > Actinomycetota > Geothermincolia > Geothermincolales > RBG-13-55-18 > Solincola_B. The sequence goes on along the minus strand of JABLXL010000035.1, from coordinate 22,511 downwards.
GGGCGCCTTCGAGGAGAGCGTGAAGTATGCCAAGGAGCGCGTGCAGTTCAGGCGCCCCATAGCCTCTTTCCAGGCTATACAATTTAAACTGGCGGACATGGCCACCGACATCGAGCTGGCTCGCACCCTCACCTACAAGGCGGCGGCCATGCGCGACGCCAAGGTGCCGCACACCAAGGAGGCCTCCATGGCCAAGCTCTTCGCCTCGGAGATGTGCATGCGCGCCACCACCCAGGCGGTGCAGATCTTCGGCGGTTACGGGTACATGGACGAATACCCCGTGTCGCGCTATTTCCGCGACGCCAAGATCCTTGAGATAGGCGAGGGCACCTCGGAGGTGCAGAGAATGGTCATCGCCCGGGAGCTCGGCTTGAGATAGGAGGCGATATCGGAGGCGTCGCTAGCCTCTTCCGGACGCGGGAAAAGCGGTGGAGAGGCCGCGATGCTTCTGGAGGAGATCATCGGTCGTGGGAACGCAGCATCACAGAGGGAGGAAGTAGAGATGAAGGAAACGGTGATCGTAAGCTCGGCGAGGACCGCCTTCGGCAGGCTGGCGGGGGCGCTCAAGGACTTCTCCGCCCAGGAGCTGGGCGGGTTCGCCATCGCCGAGGCGGTGAAGAGGGCGGGAATCGACCCCGCCGCCGTGGATTGCGTCATCATGGGCCAGGTGCTCACGGGAGGACAAGGCCAGATAACCGCGCGTCAGGCGGCCATAAAGGGCGGCATTCCCAAGGAAAAATGGTGCATAAACGTCAACAAGGTTTGCATCTCTTCCATGTCCGCGCTGGAGATGGCCGACCAGATGATAAAGCTTGGCCAGGCCGAGATACTGGTGGTGGGCGGTCAGGAATCCATGACCAACGCGCCATACTTCATCCCCAAGGCGCGCATGGGTTACCGCATGGGCAACGGAACCCTGGTGGATGGCATGATCCACGACGGCCTCTGGGACGCCTTCGAGAACGTGCACATGGGGAAGGGTGCGGACATATGGGCCGCGAAGTACGGCATCACCCGCGAGCAGATGGACCTGGTGGGGGCGCGCAGCCACCAGAGAGCGGCCGCCGCCATAGAGAAAGGGCTCCTGGCCGAGGAGATCGTGCCGGTGGAGATCCCGCAGAAGAAGGGCGACCCGGTGGTCTTCGACCGCGACGAAGGGGTGCGGCCCGACACCACGGTGGAAAAGCTCGCCGCCTTGAAGCCGGCCTTCGACAAGGAGGGGGCCATCACCGCCGGCAACGCTTCCCAGATAAACGACGGAGCCTGCGCGGCGGTGGTCATGAGCGCTGACAAGGCCAAGGACCTCGGGCTCGAGCCGCTTTGTGAGGTTATCTCCTACGGTTGGAACGCGGGTGAGTTCGCCGACCTGCATCCCTGCCCAGCTCTCTCCATCCAGAGCGCGCTGAAGAAAGCCGGCCTGGAGGTAAAGGATATAAGCCTCTTCGAGATCAACGAGGCTTTCGCCAGCGTTACCTGGCGCTCGGTGCAGATGCTCGGCCTCGACCCGGAGACCATGGACAACGTCAACGTCAACGGCGGGGCCATCGCCTTCGGCCATCCCATCGGGGTGAGCGGGATACGCATCGTCACCACCCTGGCCTACGAGCTGCGCCGCCGCGGCGGCGGATACGGCGCCGCGGGCATCTGCGGTGGGGGCGGCCAGGGCGACGGCATGGTCATCAAGGTGGGATGAACCGGAAAAGCGGCAAGGCCAATGGCCCGGGATTAATGACCGTATATTCTTAATGAGGTGATCGACGACGACCGGTCCAGGATCGAAGATCCGGGCTTGACCGGAAAACCGGGTCGGAAACGGCGCCTATTTGGATTATCATGGATGATGCGGTTCGTCCCAGACGCGTCCGGGCGATCGAGCGAGGCAGCCGGATCGCGCCATCGAAGTCTTAGGAGGGTGACATGTACGAACTGACGGAAGAACAGAGGATGCTCCAGCAGACGGTGCGGCAACTGGCCAAGGAGAAGGTGGAGCCCAGGGCGGCGGAGATAGACGCCAGCGGCGAGTACCCCTGGGACATGTTCGAGCTCCTGCGGGACAACGACCTCCTCGCCCTGTGCTTCCCCGAGGAGCTGGACGGGGCGGGGGCGGACCTGCTCACCGTGTGCATCGCCATCGAGGAGCTGGCCAAGGTGTGCACCAACACCAGCCTCATCCTCGGGGTGTGCAAGCTCGGCTCCCAGCCCATCATGCTGGCCGGGAACGACCAGCAGTTAAAGAAGTACATCCCGCCCCTGGCGAGGGGCGAGAAGCAGTGCGCCTTCGGGCTCACCGAGCCGGGCGCCGGTTCCGACGCCGCGGCCATGAGCACGCGCGCGGTGCGCAAGGGCGACGTGTACGTGATCAACGGCCAGAAGTGCTTCATCACCAACGGCGGCATCGCCGACACCTACTCCATCTTCGCCAAGACCGACGAGAGCTCGGGGGTCAAGGGCATCTCCGCCTTCATCGTGGAGAAGGAGTTCCCCGGCTTCGAGGTGGGAAAGATCGAGCACAAGATGGGGATACGCGGCTCCCAGACCACCGAGCTGGTCTTCACGGACATGGAGGTGCCCGCGGAGAACCTACTGGGCAAGGAGGGCGAGGGCTTCAAGATCGCCATGATGACCCTGGACCGCACCCGTCCCTCCATCGGCGCCCAGGCGGTGGGCATCGCCGCCGGAGCCCTGGAGCACGCCGTGAACTACTCCAAGGAGAGGGTGCAGTTCGGCGCGCCCATCGCCAGGCTGCAGGGCATACAGTTCATGCTCGCGGACATGGCCATGCAGGTGGAGGCGGCCCGACAGCTGGTGTACTATTCCGCCGCCCTGGTGGAGAGGGCGGGACGCGAGGCCTCGGCGGTATCGGCCATGGCCAAGTGCTTCGCCTCCGACGTGGCCATGAAGGTCACCGTGGACGCGGTGCAGGTGCTGGGCGGGTACGGCTACATGATCGAGTACCCCCTGGAGCGCATGATGCGCGACGCCAAGATCACCCAGATCTACGAGGGCACCAACCAGGTGCAGAGGGTGGTCATAGCCCGCCACCTGTTGAGCTAGCACGGAACCGGCGTCGCCGGGGGTTCCTGGGCCCGGGATCGTTGGGAAAGGGCCTGCCGGGCCGGCGGGCGCGGGGCCGCGGGACGCGACGCCGACGGGAATTGAATAAAGACGGAGGGGCCAAGCGCCCCTCCTTTCTTATGAGGGCATGCCCGTCTACCGGCGGGAGTTCCATAGGGTGCGGCTATGCACGAGGAAGTCCCGTTCCAGGCGCGGCTTGGAATCAAGGCTGGGCGCTCCGCCGATCCCTCCGCGCAGGGCCGTGAACGGCGCTGGCATTATGCGGAGGAAGGCGTGCCCTTACGGTAGTTCAGGCTATGCCGCCTCCATGGCGGCAGAACCCGGAGCGCGCATATCGTGTCATCGTGCATAGCATTCCCATCGGTTGCCGCTCCGCTCCCGTGGACCAGGGTTCCTGCCCCACAGTATTGAAGATCGCGTTATGTAGTGTCCTATGTGTTCCGGACGGGATCACCCCCATGGAGGCAGGGAATCACCCGAAATGCCTATACCGGTGAGGCCTTGTCGCGTCGAGGTGCTGATGGCATATACTGCCAGAACGGCCGAGGTCCCAAGCACATGAATCCGCTCCGCGTTTCCGAAACCGGACGCCCTGGAGGCCGAAACCATTATCCCCCTTAAGTATCCCGGAAATCCCGCTCGCGCCTTATGATGCGCTCCTCCCGCGCCCCCGAACCTTTGAGCGAGGAGGCAAGGAGGCGATAACATGGCCGTCACTTTGAGGATGCGGAAAACGGCGCCGGCGATGGTGGCGGCCTTTTTTGTCTTCACGGCGCTCCTCAACCTTACGGCCTTCACCTCCGGTGAGGCCGCGGCGGCGGCGGCCGCACCGGCGCCTCGCCTCATAGTCGCCTGGGAGGCAGGGAAGGCGGGGCCGGAGACCTTCGTCTCCGCGAAGAACCTGGCGGAAAAGGCCAAGGACATCCTTGAAGGCGTCCCCGGTCTATTTGATTCCCTGCGCGAGGGCGAATGGCCCGCTCCGGATCTGCAATCCGTGCCCCTGCGCGGCGGGCTCTCCGTCGATGCGGCGAAGCGGGCCATCAAGGCGCTGCCGGGAGTGCGCTACGTGGAAGAAGACGTCGTGGTAAAAGCGGAATCCTATTCGAGTGATCCCTATTTCGATAAGCAATGGTACCTGACCCGCATCGGGGCCCCCGCCGCCTGGGAAGCGGAGATTGAGGGCGACGGGGTGCTGGTGGCGGTGGTGGACAGCGGGGTGGATGCCTCCCACCCCGACCTGAAGGGGCGTGTGGAGCGAGGCCACGATTTCGTGGACGGCGATGAAGACGCCTACGACCCGTACGGGCATGGCACGCACGTGGCGGGCATCATAGCCGCCCCGGGCGACAACGGAGAGGGCGTGGCGGGGATGGCCTGGAGGGCCAGGATACTTCCGGTGAGGGTGCTGGACGGCAGCGGGTACGGGTATTACTCGGACATCATCGCCGGGATCCGGTATGCCGCCGACCGTGGCGCCAGGGTGATCAACCTCAGTCTGGGGGGAGGCGCCAACTCGCAGGCACTGCAGGAGGCGGTCGATTACGCGCGCTCGAAGGGTTGCCTGCTGGTGGCGGCGGCTGGGAACGGAGGCCAGGACTCCCTGAGTTATCCCGCGGCTTGCGAGGGGGTAATCGGCGTTGGGGCGACGGACACCGAGGACCGCCCGGCCTCCTTCTCCAACCGGGGAGATGGGCTCGACCTGGTCGCCCCCGGCGTATCCATATATTCCTCCTACCCCGGAGGGCGGTACGCCTCGCTGAGCGGGACCTCCATGTCCGCTCCCCAGGTGAGCGGCGCCCTGGCGCTCCTGCTTTCACAAGACCCCGACTTGAGCGTCCAGGAAGCGGAATCGCGCCTGGTCGGTGGCGCGCGCGACCTCTGTGACCGGGGCTGGGACGCCTACAGCGGCTGGGGGATGTTGAGGGTGGACGGGTTGCTGGGCTTGAACGTGAAGCCGAGCGACGGATCCGACGGCGGCCTCTACTTCGCCGAGGGATACACCGGCCCGGGATTCGACACCTACCTGCTGCTGGAGAACCCCGACGAGGTTCCCGAGGACGCCGTCCTGGAGCTCTTCGGGAACGGGGGACCGATCTCCTCCAACAAGGTAACGGTCCCCGCGCGCTCCCGCCTGACGCTGCACCTCAACCTCATGGCTCCGGCGGGTGACGTGTCGGCGCGGCTCACCACGCGTGAGGGCTCGCCGCTGCGCGCGCAGCGCTCCATGTACTTCGATTACCACGGCATAAGGGACGGACACACCACCGGCGCTTCGAGCGCTTCCAGGGAATGGTATTTCGCCGAGGGATATACGGGGCCTGGATTCGATACCTACATCCTGGTGCTCAATCCCCAGGCGGAGACGGCCCACCTGTCGCTCGAGCTGATGACCCCAGAGGGAAGCGGACAATATGCCCTGGAAATCCCTGCCGGAGCGCGTCGCACCGTGAGGCTCAATGATCTGATGCCGGATGCGGAGCTGGCCACGAAGGTAACCTCCGACCTCCCCGTGGTGACGGAGAGGGCGGTCTATTTCGAAATGGCGGACAGAAGCGGTGGTTCGGTGGCCATGGGAGCGCAAGCCGCCGCGGAGGAGTGGTACTTCGCGGAAGGTTACACGGGCGGGGAGTTCGACACCTGGCTCCTCCTGGCCAACCCGTCTCCATCCCCCGTGACGGCCATTGCCTCCTTCCAGCGCGGTGACGGGGTGATCCTGGAGCGCGAGGTTGACCTGCGGCCGCGCTCCCGTGCCACCGTCCACGTCGACGAGATACCGGGCCTCGAGAACGCCGAGGTCTCGGCGAGGGTGAGAGCCGATTATCCGGGTGTGGTGGCGGAGAGGGCCATGTATTTCGTCTACGGCGGCTCTCTCGGAACGGCGGGAGGAGGACACGCGGCCATGGGCGCCAACGCGCCCTCCTCCCAATGGCTGATACCGGAGGGATACACGGGCCCGGGTTTCGAGAGCTGGGTCCTGGTGTCCAACCTGGAGGATAAGAGCGTTCAGGTGCGCCTGGAGCTGATGGGGGAGAGCGGCGCGGAAGTGGTGCGCGAGTTCGTCCTCGCGCCCCACGCGCGCATCTCCGTGCTGGAGAACGAGCTCCTCCCGGGGGAGGGGGTAAGCGCGGAGGTGACCGCCCCCGGCGGCGAGCGCCTGGTGGTCGAGGGCGCCTTCTATTTCCGTTACGGTAACGACATCGACGGAGGCAGCAGCTGATCCCTTGGGGTCGTATCTTGAATCTTTCCTCGCTTTGCTTCCCTTGGGGTCGTCTCCCCTGGGGTCTCTCCCCTGGGTCGTATCTTGAATTTTTTTCGCTTTGCTTGCGGTCGCTTCTTCCAGCCCGGGCCGCAGGGTAACGGTCTCGCTAGGCGTCCCCTGGGGTCGTATCTTGAATTTTTCCTCGCTTTGCTTGCGGTCGCTTCTTCCAGCCCGGGCCGCAGGGTAACGGTCTCGCTAGGCGTGCGCTAAGCCAGTCAGAGAAAAGGAACCGCATCCAGCGCGGCCTCCCTGCGACCGATCTGGTCGTGTTCTCATGCGGGAAAAGGGGAAATGGAATGTTTAAAAGCCGGGAGGCATGCTTTCCAGGATCTGAATCGCTTCGTGGCGCAACGCGATAGCAACGTTATACTTCGGCGGCTTGGCGGCAGCGTGGCAGGGGCAAGGGAAAGGGGTCCTAAAACCCTGTCGCATTCTTGCCAGGCCTTATATAGCTTCATGAAGCAACGCGATGGGGCCGTTATACTTCGGCGGCTTGGCGGTACCGCCATCGCGATGCATGTTGTCGTGCAGAGGAGAAGTGGTTTGACAAGAGGAAATATCGGCGATATTATATCGACTGGACGGTCGGTCGATATTCCAGGGGAGCTGCGGTGGCAAGGCGCGAGAATCCGGTGAAGGAGCTGCGGGAGAGACAGATCAAGGAAGCCGCCTTGCGCCTTTTCTCCGGGCGCGGCTTCCACAACACCACCATAACCCAGATCGCGGAGGCAGCAGGCCTGGGAAAAGGCACCATCTACTGGTACTGGAAATCCAAAGAGGATCTGGCCTATTCGCTGGTGTCCGACATGCTCAGCGATTTCCTCGACCTCATAGAAAAAGCGAGGGACGCGGAGGGCCCGGTGGCGGAGCGCTTCAGGGACCTCGTTAACGAGGTCGCCGAACTTTACTACCGCGAGACCGACTACCTGCGGCTGCTTTGGAAGTTCAGGGTGGACCGCAGCTACATCTTCAGCGTGGAATACCGGGAAAAGGTGACAAGCTACTACCTGCGCATGCGCAAAGCGCTGGAGAGCCTCATCGAGGAAGGGATGGAAAAAGGCGAGTTCAGGAAGGTTGATTCAAAAACCATGGCCTTCATCCTCCTGGGGGTGGCGGAGGGACTGGAGCTGGAATGGCTGGAAAACGAGGAGGAGCTCTCCATGCGCGACGCGCTGCGCGAGGCCATGCAGATCATGTTTTCGAGCCTCAGGAAAGAGTAAGGCGTGGGAAGAAGCGCATGGCCTTCTTCCTCCGGGGGTGGCGGAGGGACTGGAGCTGGAATGGCTGGAGAACGAGGAGGAGCTCTCCATGCGCGCGCGCCGCGCGAGGCCATGGAGACGGTGTTTTCAAGCCTCAGGAAAGAACAGCCAGGGAGAGGCCTAGGTAAAAACGACTGCCGCGCTGAATGGCCGAACGAAGGGTTTTGCAAGCCCTTGGAAAAGGTTGGGTGCCCGCCGTCCGCGTCGGGCGGGGGCCGTAAGGGGAAAGGAGAGATGCGAGATGAGGGTAGTCGCGCTGGGCGGAGCGGGCATGATGGGCCGCTTCGCGGTAAAGGACCTGGCGGCGAAGGAGAGCGTCGAGGAGCTGCTCATCGCGGATTACAACCTCGAGGAGGCGGAGGCGCTGGCCAGGGAGCTGGGTCCCAAATGCAGGGCGTGCAAGGTGGATGCCAACGACCACGCGCAGATGGTGGAGACGGTGCGCGGGTTCGACGTGGCCATGGGGACCATCGGCCCCTTCTACAAGTACGAGCGCAAGGTGGCGAGCGCCTGCATCGAGGCGGGCGTCAACTACGTGAGTATCTGCGACGACTACGACGCCGCCGCCGAGTTCATGGCCCTGGACGGGGAGGCGAGGAAGGCCGGGGTGACCGCCATCACCGGAGTGGGCTGGACCCCGGGGATAACCAACGTCTTCGCGCGCCTGGGGGCCGACCAGCTCGACGAGGTGGACGAGATCGCCACCTCGTGGGCATGTGATCCCGCCGATACGGCTGGTAAAGCCGTGACCCTGCATTACCTGCACGCGGTGACGGGCATGATACCTTCCTACATCGACGGAAGGATACAGTACATCAAGGCTGGATCCGGGCTGGAACGCCTGCTTTTCCCTCCTACCGTGGGGGCGGTGAACTGTTTCCACGCCGGGCACCCGGAGCCGGTGACCATCCCGCGTTATATAAACTGCCGCACCGTGACCTTAAAAGGCGGGCTAACGGATAGTTTCCTGGTGCAGCTCTGCAACCTCATCGTGGCCGCCAGGCTCACCGACACGGAGCGCAAGAAGGACATCGTGGGTGGGCTGTTCAATAAGCTCCTTCCTTACCTTGAAAACATCGGCAAACCCCCTGAGACCTGCTCGGCGTGCCGCACAGACATCACGGGCAAAAAGGACGGAAAGTGGGTGCACCTCGCCTACGGGGCAGCCGCCCACATGGACATGCTGACCTGCCTCCCCACCTCCATCGCCGTGCAGATGGTGGGGGAGGGCCTGGTGAATGATAAGGGCGCCCTGGCGCCGGAGGCCTGCCTGCCCCCGCAGGAGTTCCTGAGGCGGCTCGCGGAGGGAGGCGTGCGCCTCTACGAGGGCGACGACATGGCCACACCCCTCCGGGTATGACGCTCGGAGTATAGTGAGTGGAATGCAAAGGCGGCGGGCGAGGTGTTATCCGCCTCGCCCTCCGGCCTGTATATCGACACCAGGCATGGATAAAACCGCGCTCCGCCGTTCGGGCAGGGCTTAGAACCCCACCACGTCCGATCCTCCCTGGCACGGCCCGAAGGAGCCGGTGTAATCGAAATACATGGCCCTTTCCGCGAGCAGGGTGGGGGACCCGTCCGCGGAGGAGACGCGCATGGAGAACTCCATGGACTCCCTGCCGAGGATCTGGTTGGTGAAGATGGTGGTGCGTGAGAGCGGCGGCAGCTCCACCGCCTGCGAGACGACCTCTCCGGTGGAGAGCACGTAATCGACCCGCGCCGCCTTGAGCTCACCGGAGGTGTTCTGGAGCAGCAGCCAGGTCTCGAAGAGCGATCCGGGATTGCCCGTGTACCCCTCAGCGAAATAGAACTGCGAGGAGGGCGAGGTGGCCCCCAGGCAGTTGTGGCCCCCCGGCCAGGCGTCACGGTAGGCGAAGTACATGGCGCGCTCCACCACCACGGGGAGGTCCGAGCGTACATGGACGCTCACCATCTGCCCCTCGCCCACGTTGGCGTCGGCGCTTACCGTGGTGCGGCTGCGTGGAGCCGCGGTGTAGTCGAAGGACCTGGTCGAGCCGTCCGGGAACATGTAGGTGACGGTGAAGGCGCCGGCGGTTTCGCTGCGGTTAGCCACCAGGATCCATTCGTCGAAGGGGCTTCCCTCCCAGCCCGTGTAGCCCTCGGCCAGGTACCAGTCGGTGCTTGCGGCCGTGGCCGCAACGCCGTTGTGCCCTCCCTGCCAGCGGTTATTATAGCTGAAATACATTGCCCTTTCCGCCACCAGCGGCCTATCCGAACGCAAGAGGGCGCTGACCTCCTTGCCCTCTCCCACCTCCGCGTCCACGCTGACGCTGATGCGGCGACGTGCCGGCACCAGGTATTCCACGGCCTTTTCCTCGCCCTCCGGGAAGAGGTAGGAGACGGACACCCGGGCAGGTTCCTCTCCGGGGTTAAGCAGAAGGATCCACTCCTCGAAGGGGCTGCCCGGCGTTCCTGTGAAGCCTTCCGCGAAGAAAAGCTCCAGGCTGGGCGAAGTGACCCCGATCACGTCGTCTCCCCCCAGGATGCCGTTATGCCGGTAATACATGGAGCGCTCGCACACGAAACCCTCCTCACCCTTGACGATGGCCGCCACCCCGGACTCGCCCGGCATCTCGGCGTTCACGTAAACGGTGCGGCGGCTGTGTGCGGGAAGGAGGTGCTCGAAGCTTTTCTCCGCGCCCCCCTCGGTGATGTAGGTGACGGTTATACCCATGTCCACGTCGCCCATGTTGCTCATGAGGATGTATTCGTCGAAACCGGGCTGCGTGCTCCCCTCCGCGAAATACCAGGTCTTGGGGAGGCCGGCGGAGGAAGCGTTGGCGCAGCTGGCCTCCACGGGCGGGAGGCCGTCGGCCTCCGCCGTCGCCACGTTGCTGACGGAGGCTCCCAGGGGGAGGTCGTTGCCCACCTGCACCATGAAGGTCACGTTCGCCTCACCCCCGGGGGCGATGACCCCCGGGGCCTGGCCCGGGGAATTGACCGCCATCCCCCCCGCAAGCGGCGTGGTGCCGCCGGAATCGCCGACCAGCTCGCCGTTGAGCGTGGTGGTATGGGACACGTAGCCCGTGTAGGCCGGCACCATGTCCCTTAACCTGGTGCCGGTGGCCGCCGCCTCGCCCTCGTTGCGTACGCGCAGGGTGTAAAGGATGACCGAGCCGCGCGTCACCTCGCCGGCCGGGCTGGGGCTCTTTCCCAGCACGATGCGGGGCGAGGATGAAGCCACCACGTTGACCGCCCGCGCGGCGGCGCCCGAGGGTTGTTCGTCGCAGACCAGCGCGGCGTCGTTGGCTATTTCCGTCCCTCCCGGCGCGCCGGGGTCGACCTTCACCTTGAAGGTGACGGTGGCGGAGGCGCCGGCGGAGAGCACCCCCGGCGGGTCGCCCGGGGAGTTGACGCTCATCCCCGACTCCAACGGGGACTTTCCGCCGCTGTCGGGAACCGGGGCGCCGTTCAGGGTGGTGGATCCCGAGACGTAGGACACGTGACCCGGCAGGGCGTCGGTGAGCGTCGACCCGGTGGCGGGGCCAGTCCCGTTATTCGATGCCGTGAGGGTGTAGGTGATCTCCCCGCCCGCCGTTACCTCCCCCTCCGGCTGGGCGGACTTGTCCAGGGAGATGGCGGGATCCAGGGAGGACATGTAGCCCACGGCGTAGTTCGTGGAGGGGGTATTGGTCCTTCCCGAGAACCACATCTTGAAGCGGGAGGCCTCGCCGTGGCCATCGAAGGCGTTCGCGCTGTAGAGCACGCTGGGGGTGTAGGTCCGGACATCCCTCCACGCCACCCCATCGTCCCTGTGGATCAAGGGGTTGGCGGGGTCGCGGGTCCAGTCGATGCCGTTGGGGGAGGTGGCGTGCCCGATGCCCTCGTTTCCCCCTCCCGAGGGGCCGCTTCCCGAGTACCACAGGTGCCAGGTGCCGTCGATGTCCGGGATCACCGTGCCGCTGGTGGCGTAGTCGCTGTCCCAGTCCCCGGGGCCTCCGTGGTCGAAAACGGGCGCGTCCTCATAGGGCGGCTGGTGGTAACGGACCCAGTGCGCGCCGTCGGCGCTGTAGGCCAGGCCCACCACCTCCTGGCCCCCAGTAGTGGCGTCGTAGTACATGGCGAAGGAATAAGAGAAGGGATCGTCGCCCGCGTTGGTCGCCGAGGGATTGTGGTGCACGGACACCGGACCGTAAGTGCCCCGCTTCCAGTCCGTGCCGTATATCCCGGAGATTAAGGGATAGGCGGCGTCCTGGGTGAGGGGCTGGTCGTTTTCCCAGTTTACCCCGTCGGCGGAATCGGCGGTGCGCATGTTCCCGATGGTGTAGTCCATGACCCCGGTCCAGTACCATATCTTGTAGTAATAAGGACCGGCTCCGAAACCTCCCGGGATGTAAAGCACCTTGGCGTGGTATCCCCCGCTGGAGATCCCCTGCAGCTCCACCGGGGCGGACCAGTTGACACCGTCGTCGGAATAGCACACCGCCTCGTTGTGGCCGGCCCCGGGAGCCGATTCGTAGCCCCCATACCACATCTTGTAATAATATGCGGTTCCGTGTCCCGAAAACTTGTTGGCATCATAAAGCACGCAGGGATAATATGCGCGGTGGTCGGCCGGGTCGTATATGGGGTTGCCGGTGTGTTCCCGCCAGGATATTTCCGCCGCGGCGGCCCTGTTTCCCGCGCCGACGTGGATAACGAGCGCGGCCGCGAGAAGCGCGCACAGGATGAGGGCGGCCAGGCGCCCGCGGCCCGTCTTGAGCGTGCTCACGCCCCTGGGGCGGCCTCGTCGGCTTGCGGACGTCGCCGCGGCGTTATCGTGTGATGTAATGCTCATATATCCCTCCCGTCTCGCCCGAATGGGCAAGCCCTCCTGTCTTGCCGGGTAAGCGAACCTCCTTCTTTCTCTTCAGGGGCGATAAAGGGCTCCCTATTTTGCCCCGTCAGTATATTCTTCGAGCATATGGGAACGGGAGGACAGAAAATCCCGCGAACGGCGCCGGGGAGGCGAAAAGCGGTGGCATTCGGCGGAGATGTGGCGTCTTCCAAATCATGAACAACACCCGTTCATTTTGGGTGCAAGGCGAAAAACGGTCTCTTTCGACGGAGACGTGACGTCTACGTCCTATTCAGCATGCACATCCCCGGGTCATTCTGAGCGCTTTGGATAAGACGGCCAGATCCGGCGGAGATATGGCGTTTTGTGAAGCGTGAATAGTCCCCGTTCATTTTGGTGCAAGTCACGGAACGACCGCATTCGGCTGAGATGCGGCTTCTAACCATGACCCTTGATGCCGGCAGGCGCTTGCCCCAGCGTAAAAAGACGTTCGCGTTCAGCTGGCACGCCTCGGCGCAGGCCGCGGCGCCCGAATGGGGGAGCACGCGGCCTCGTCCGCCAGCTGTGCTATCATAATATGCGCACTTCGCTTTGGGTTTTCCGCCCCCTGTTTCGGCGGAACCGGATACGGGAGTCGCAGGTGTTGCGTTCGCCATCGATGGGAATGACGGCGTCCTTGATGCTTGTAGCGTTGCTTCTAGGCATCGGATGTCCATCTCCAGCTGCCGGTGTCAAGGCGTCGAGCCGTAGCGCCGTAGAGGCCGCCCAACTCCCCACGCGATGGTATTTCGCCGAAGGCACCACACGCGAGGGCTTCTTCGAGTACCTGTCCCTCCAGAACCCGGGTACCGAGGCCGCGGAGGTGCATATCACCTATATGACCAACGACGGCCCCATCGGCCCCTTCGTGCATGTGGTCCCGCCCGTGTCCCGCGGCACCGTTTTCGTAAACGGGTTCCTCGATCCGGGCCTCGACGTGTCCGCGGCGGTGGAAAGTGATAAAGGCCTGGTGGCCGAACGCCCCATCTACTTCGTCTATAAGGGAGAATGGGAGGGAGGGCACGTGACCAAGGGGGTCAACGAGCCAAGCAAGACCTGGTACTTCGCCGAGGGGACTACCAGGCCGGGGTTCGAGGAATGGCTCTGCGTCCAGAACCCGCTTGACGTGGCCCAGGAGGTCACGGTTGGTTTCTACACCCCCGAGGTGGTGGAAACCAAATCTTACCAAGTGGCGGCCAGGCACCGTTTCACCCTGGATATCAACCGCGAGGTGGCCGAGCTGTGGCCTGAAGCTCCCCACCAGGACGTGAGCCTGAAGGTGGAGGCGGGGCAGGGGATCATCGCCGAGCGCCCTATGTATTTCGATTACAAGGGGAGCTGGCAGGGCGGGCACATCGTGATGGGCGAGACCGCCCCTGGCAAGGAATGGTATCTCGCCGAGGGTTACTGCGAATGGAACTTCGAGACCTGGCTCTGTTTCCTCAACCCCAACCTGGAGGATGCCCACATAACCGTCGACTACCGCCGCGGCGACGGGGCCGCCCTGCCGCCACAGGGCTTCCGGGTCACCGGGTATTCCCGCTTCACCCTTTACGTCAACGACGCGGTAGGCAAGGGGGAGTTCTCCTTCCATATAACCTCCGACCGGGAAATAGTGGTCGAGAGGCCCATGTACTTCAATTACCGCTATTCCTGGGCGGGCGGCCATGACAACACCGCGGTTTCCCGCGCCGCTCCGGAGTGGTATCTCGCGGAGGGCTCGACCAGGCGCGGCATCGAGACCTACTTGTGTGTGCTCAATCCCCTGGACGTGGAGCAGAGGGTCATCGTGGAATACCTCATGGAGCAGGGTGGATACATGGAGGTCGAGTTCACGGTGCCTCCGCGCTCCCGCTACACCCGCAACGTCAACGCCGACCTGGGGGATGGACACGACGTGTCCTTCCGCCTCAAGGCGTTGAAGGTTGCCGACCCGGTGGAGCCGGGCGAGATAGTGGTGGAGCGTCCCATGTACTTCCTTTACGGAGGCACCATACCGGGAGGCCACGTCACCTCCGGCTATCCCCTGTATGGGGACGGCCTTTGACCCATGCGATGCTGTAACCCGGCATTTGCCAGCCCTAAGGCGGATGGGATATATTTTTCTCGCGTGAGCGAGCTTAAGCGGCGGAAAAGCACGGAGGATGATATGGGAATAATCGACGAGGCTTTGGCGAAGGGTCAGAGGGCTCTATCGGAATACCAGGCCAAGCTCTTCCTCAAGGAGCGCAGCATCCCCGTCACCAGGGAGGAGCTGGTGCTGGGCGAGGAGGAGGCCATTGCGGCGGCGGAAAAGCTCGGCTATCCCGTGGTGCTCAAGGCTTGCGGACCGGAGATCGCGCACAAGACGGAGCGCAACCTGGTGCAGGTGGGCCTTGATGGACCTGATGAGGTGAGGAAGGCCTACAAGACCATAATCGAGAACCTCGGGGGGGACCCCTACGACGGGGTCCTGGTGCAGGAGATGATCAAAGGCGAACGCGAGCTGGTGGTGGGCCTGGTGAGGGACCCGCAGTTCGGGCCCTGCGTGATGTTCGGGCTGGGTGGCATTTTCACCGAGGTGCTCAAGGACACCTCCTTCCGTGTGGCTCCCATTGAGAAATACGACGCCCTGCAGATGATGGACGAGATAAAGAGCAAGGCTATCCTCGGCCCCTTCCGCGGCAAGGAGGCCGTGGACCGCGACCTGCTGGCCGACATCCTCATCGCCGTGGGCGATATCGGGATGGAGTTCGACGCGGTGAAGGAAATCGACATGAACCCGGTGATCATCCAGGGCTCCAAGCCGGTGGTGGTCGACTCCCTCATCGTGCTGGGCGACGGGTCGGCTTCCTGACATCGTTTTTCTCGATGCTAATGGCCGGGCGGCGCGAGGCCGTTCCGGCCTTTTTTCTTGTGCTGAGCCTTATACTCCACTCGTCTGCCGGTCTTACGGGGGATCGAAGCTCCAGGGTGAACCAACCGGAAACATTCCAAGGTCAAGGGAACGGAGAAAGAGCTAAGGGAAAAAGGGGATCGAGGCTCCAGGGTGAACCAACCGGAAATACCCCTCACCCTGAAGCCCTCGGCTCTTTCTCAACCCTGGACCCTGGGAAGGCGAAACGTAAATTTCCCCACTGACCGGATGCATATTGCCCATGTCCGTCATCCCGGGAGGGAAAAACGGAATATGGAACCGCCTCCTTCCCGCGGCTCATACCATATCCTTCCGCCGTGGCGCTCCACGATCTCGCGCGCGATATAAAGCCCCATGCCCATGCCCGGCTTGGAGTGGAAACGGGCCTGCTCCACCTGGTGGAAGCGGTCGAAGACGCGCTCCCTGTCCCTGCTCGGGATACCCGGGCCGCGGTCGAGCACAGATATGAGGCAGCCGCCCTCCGACTGCTCCACCTCGATCTCCACCACGCTCTCCGGGGGCGAGAACTTCAAGGCGTTCTCGAGCAAGATGACCAATACCTCCAGGACGCGGTCCCGGTCCAGCAGGCAGACTCCACTATCCGTCTTGCCCCTGAGCTCGATCCGTTCCTGCGGCAGGCGCAGTTCCTCTATAGCCTGTCGCACCAGCGGCAGCAGTTCGGTTTCCTCCCTCTGGAGCTGGAGGCGCCCACGCTCAAGCTTCGAAGCGTCCAGGAGGTCCTCCACGAGGCGCGTGAGGCGGTCTGATCCCCTATCTATGGCGGTGAGCATCTCCGAGAGCTGATCCCCCGATAGCTCGCCCAGGCGCTCCCTCAGGGTGAGGGCGTATCCCTTGATAACGGTGACGGGGTGGCGCAGCTCGTGGGAGGCGATGTCGATGAAGTCCTTGAGCCTCTTTTCCCTGGCCAGGCGCTCCTCCTCTATCTGCAGGGTTCTGGCCAGTGTTTCCAGCGTCTCGAGGTCCTCGTCCCCCCACGCCCGGCCTTCGCGGTTGTAGACGCAGAGCACCCCTATGGGCGCATCTTGTCGCGTGGAGGAGCACTCGAAAACGGGAAAACCAAGGAAGTATCGGAAGCCATGTCGTGCCGCCAGCGGATCTGTGGGAAGAGCCCCTTCCGCTCCTTCCGCGCGGAAGAAGGGGTTTCCCGCCGCGCCGTCCTCGAATAACGTCCAGCCGGCGAAATCGCGGGGACGGTCGAAGAAGAAAAGGCCCTCCTCCCCGGCAGCCGTGGTGAGCAGGGAGAGCTTCCCCCCCTCGTGCCTGGCGTAAGCCGCGAGGTCAGCAGAGAGCAAGCGCCGACAGGTCTCGATCACCCCTTCCATGTTGGCCAGGAAATCGGCGCCCATGGACAGAAAGAGGCGTCCCAGGGCCCGGGACCTCTCTTCGGCCCTCCGGCGCTCGGTCACGTCCTCGATGGCCAGCAGGATCGTCTCCGTGCGGTTGCCCTTGCGGTAGATGCGGCGGGCGTTGAGCAGCATCTGCCTCCGGCCTATGTGCTCGAAGTCGTGCTCCACCTCAAAGCCCTCGAAGGAGGTGTTCAAGGGCAGGATGTCCTCCAGCAGCCTCCTTAGCTCCGGTATGTCCCACTGGCGGTTTCCCAGCTCATAGAGGGGCTTTCCCAGCGTCTCCTCCGCGTCCACCTGGAAAACCCGGTAGAAAGAGCGGTTGGCTTTCACCACCTTCAGGCCGGGGTCGAGCACTACCAGGGGCTCCCGCACCGTCTCCACCACGGCCTCCGAGAACTGCCTCGCCGCCTGGATCTCTTCGGTCGCATGTCTGCGCTCACTGATCCGCTGTAGATGATTTTGCAGCCTGGATTCGGCGGTTTCTTCGCGCAGGAATTCCTCCGGAGGGACGTAGTAGATGTTGTCGTACACCTTCCTGCCCAAGATAACCTGGGGGTGGGTGCTTAAAAGCTCCAACTTGCGGAGGGCATCGAAGCTGGACTGGTTGTACTGGAAGAGGAAGGTGCACAGCCCCGCCCGCGGTAAGCG
Organism: Actinomycetota bacterium; assembly: GCA_013178005.1. GTDB lineage: Bacteria > Actinomycetota > Geothermincolia > Geothermincolales > RBG-13-55-18 > Solincola_B. The sequence goes on along the minus strand of JABLXL010000035.1, from coordinate 5,170 downwards.
GTTCATCTCTGCCTCGTAGGCGGGGTGCTCACGCCATCCCGGGGGTTTCTCGAGCAACCAGGACATTTCACACGTCGCCCTTAGTGCGGGCCATCCCTCCATGAGGGCCTCTTCCGCTGCCCGGTTCCAGAAGGCCAGCATCCTCTCAGCATCGAACCTTCCGCCGGCGGCGAAGACCTCGCGGGACGAGAGGAAGACGAGCTGTCCCGAGGCCACGTTTTCCGCTGGGTCCAGGCCGATTTTTTCCAGGCCGGCCAGGATCTCGCGCCTCGAGGCATCGTCCCCGACGCAGATCACCTTCTCGCCTTTCGCCAGCCCCATGCACGCGAAGTTCATGAGCACGTCATATCGCTCCTCCTCCGTGCCGTAGAGATGGCAGAGGTGACTTCCCGCCTCGAGGGTCTCCAGTTCAGGTATGAGGTCGATCCTTTCCATGTTGGTTGACGACGGCTGTCTCCGATCTTGCCTGCATCAACACATCAACGGGGAGTCGGGGTGGAAGCGACGCGAGTCCGCGAACCTCAACTCAACTGCGGCTCCGTCCTCCACGAGGGCTGCAGGAAGGAACTCCAATCTAATTTTACCTCCATAGCTGGATCGGTGAAAGGATAGGGATCAGCTCAAGATGAATCCGCTTGTTGACGCGCCTCCGGGCGGCTCGGCGGACCACATCTGCGTCGATTGCCGCTATTGGCGCTCCGCTTTCTTCCGCGACATACGGGAAGAGGGGAACATGGAAACAGGGCCTAGCTCAAGCATTGCTGCGATGGCGATAACGAAGGCATCGTGGACACCGCTATAGCAAGGGGATGAATTGAACCTCGGCTCGAGTGCCGGCCGGGGCGGATCGCGCCTTGTTGCCGCAACGCTTATTCCCGACCGACAGGGAAAAGGGGGCGCGTCGCGCGCCCCCTCGATGTCCAATAAGTAGCGGAGTTGGCCTCCCCATTCACCGCCCGATGATGTAGCGGTTGGGGTCCACCTCATCGCGCAGCAGGCGCAGCTCCTCCTCCGTGGGCTCTGGAGTCTCCACCACCTCGGGGGCCCTGAGGAGCTCGAAGCCGGTGTTTTCCTGCACGTCGTCGAAGGAATACCCCTTGTGGATGGACTCCACGCGCATGCGCTTGCTCTCGGGGTCGAATCCCATCACCGCCATGTTAGTGATCACCTTGTGGGGGCCGGTGTTCGCGGGAAGCCCCGCCGCCTCGCGCGCGCCGGGCCCGTCCAGGTAACCTGGGGTGGTGATGAAGCTCGCCCTCTCCACGAAGCGGCGCGCGTCCTGGGGCGTGATAACCATTATCTTCCAGGCAAGAGATCCGAAGTCGTTGGCCCCGCCGGAACCGGGGAAACGGACCTTGGGCTTCTCCCAGTCGCCGATCACGGTGGAGTTGATGTTCCCGTACATGTCGATCTGGGCTCCGCCCAGGAAGCAGTAGTCGACCAGGCCGCGCTGGATTGTCTCCATGACCTCGCACATGCCGCTGGCCATGACCGCCTTGTAATAGGTGCGGGAATCCCCCACGGAGATGGGCATGGTGGGGAGCAAGGGCGCGATGCCTCCGGCCTCGAAGATGATGACCAGGTTGGGGGCGTAAGCCTTCTGCGCCAGCATGGCGGCCGCGCAGGGCGCGCCGGTTCCCACCGCCACGGACGCTCCGTCCTCCAGGTTGCGCGCGGCTGCGCAGATCATGAGCTCCATGGTGTTGTAATCGGTCATCTCTACCCCCTCTCCTCCAGGTCGATGAGGTGCTCGATGGCGCGCAGCTCGTTGATGCGCTCCAGTCCCCCGCAAAGCTCGAGGTACTGGTTGAAGTCCCTGGTGCGGTAGATGTACTTGTCCAGGAACTTCTTGAACTCCTCGGGGTCTTTCTCCACGTTGAGCCACAGCCTCAGGTGCTCCTCGTCGGAGAAGTATTCGTAGGGCATGTTGCCGGGGTAACTCCCGAAGGGCACCTCGCACACCGCGTCCACCAGGTAGTAGGGGATGAGGGTGGAGGTGGGGTCGGAGCGGATCTCGTCGTTGGGGATGAGGCGCTCGGTGGTGATGATGAGGCGCTTGGAAGCCCTGGCCAGCTCCAGATCGGCCACGGAAATGCCCTTGATGCGGCAGTTGCCGTAGATATCCGCCTCGTGCACGTGGATAGCGGAGACGTCGGGCCACAGTGCGGGGTAGAGCACGTAGTTCTCCCCCGTGAAGGGGCACTTCACCACCTTTGCGGCGCTGTGCTTGAAGGTGTCGGTGCCCATCATGTTGCGCGCCGGCATGAAGGAGACTCCGGCCGCGGCGGCCTTGAGCCGGCAGGCCATGCCGTAGTTGGTCCACTCACAGGACTCAACCTTGCCGCTCTCCATGTAGCGCCGCGCGTTAGGCGACAGTCCCCTCGCCTCCAGGCCGATGATGTAGGCGATGTCGCAGCGGTTGAAGACCTCCCCGGCGGCGAGGATCTGGAAGTCATGGGTGGAGGTGTGGCCCGCGAAGGCCAGGTTCTTCTTGCGCTGCCTCACGATCTCGTGGCATACCGCGGTGGGGATGCGGTTGGCGCCGAAACCCCCTATGGCAAGGTAATCTCCGTCGTGAACGAATTTTCCCACCGCCTCGCTGACGGTCATCACCTTGTTCACCATGGCCCTCGTCTTGGTGCGGAAGAACTCCCTGGCCTTGTCCGCGTCGGGGTCCATGAAGAGGGGGCCGGTTCCTTCGGCTACGACTTCAAACATACTCTTCCCTCCCTTTATTCCATGCAAGTTTTCTCCCGCGGGTTGATATGTAGGATATCATCTCGCGATTTGGCAGGCAAACTATTAAGGAGCACTTGTCATTTTGTCCCGCGGCAGGTTTAATTTATCTTTAAAGGGGATACAAGAAGTCAAGCCGATCACATCATTGGGGCAGCGCGGCAGCAACATCGCAGCTACGATCATCCTTTGTTCACGCCATCATGCACGGCCTCGTCGCACCACATCCATGTCAGAAAGGCATAGACCGGGTTGTTACGGGCAACCGGCACGGCGGGCAGGGAGAGCGAGGAAGCGTTACGAAAGGGGGAGCGAGGATGAGCAAGGTCGTCTGGAAGCCTTACGGGGACTACATCGAAAAGGCCAACATCACCAGGTTCATGCGCAAGCACGGCATCTCCGACTACCAGGAGCTACTCAAGCGGAGCACCGAGGAGCTGGAGTGGTTCTGGGACGCCATCATGGAGGACCTGGACATCCGCTGGTACAAGCCCTACGAGAAGGTGCTGGACACCTCCGAGGGCATCCAGTGGGCCAAGTGGTACCTGGGCGGAAAGACCAACATCGTGCTCAACTGCCTGGACAAGCACATGGGGACCTCGGTGAAGGACAAACTCGCCTTTATCTGGGAGGGGGACGACGGCGCCATCCGCCGTTACACCTACGGAGACGTGTACCGCGAGACCTGCAAGATGGCCAACGCCCTCAAGAACCTGCGCGTGGGCAAGGGCGATACCGTGGGCATATACATGCCCATGAGCCCCCAGATCATCTTCTCCCTGCTCGCCTGCTGGAAGATAGGGGCCATAACCATCCCCATCTTCTCGGGATTCGGGCCAGCTCCCCTGGCGGCCCGACTGCGCAACGCCGAGGCCAAGGTGCTCATCACCGCCGACGGCTCCATGAGGAGGGGAAAGATCTTCCCCATCAAGGAGAACGCCGACGAGGCGGTGGACATGGTCCCCTCCGTGAAGCACGTGGTGGTGCTGAGGCGCGTGGGCATAGAGATACCATGGCATGCCACGCGCGACATCTGGATGCACCAGCTGGTGCAGGGCCTGCCCGAGGACTGCCCCACCGAGGAGATGGACTCCGAGGATTACGCCATGATCATCTACACCTCCGGCACCACCGGCACCCCCAAGGGAGCGGTGCACACCCACGGGGGGTGCCTGGCCCAGATATGCAAGGAGCTGGGCTATTACTTCGACGTCAAGCAGGAGGACATCTTCTTCTGGCTCACCGACATCGGCTGGATGATGGGGCCGTGGATGATCATCGGGGTGATGAATTTCGGCGGGACCTTCGTCATCTTCGAGGGGGTGCCCGACTACCCCGAGCCCGACCGCCTCTGGGAGCTTACCGAGCGGCACGCCATAAACACCTTCGGCATCTCCCCCACCGCCATCCGCATGCTCATGCGCTTCGGGGAGTCCTGGATCGAGAAGCACGACCTCTCCAGCCTGCGTTTGCTGGGCTCGACCGGCGAACCTTGGGATCCCGATTCCTGGATGTGGTACTTCGAGAAGGTTGGCAAGGGCAGGCTCCCCATCATCAACATCTCGGGGGGCACCGAGATCGTGGGTTGCTTCCTCTCCCCCCTGCCCATCACCGACCTCAAGCCCATCACCCTGCGCGGCCCCGGGCTGGGCATGGCCATAGACGTCTATGACGACGATGGCAAGCCGGTGCGGGGAGAGAAGGGGCACCTGGTGGCGGTGAAGCCCGCCCCCTCCATGACGCGAGGATTCTGGCGCGACCCCGAGCGCTACCTGGAGACCTACTGGTCGCGCTGGCCGGACGTGTGGTACCACGGTGACTGGGCCAGCGTGGACGAGGACGGATTCTGGTTCCTGCATGGCCGCTCCGACGACACCATCAAGGTGTCGGGTCGCCGCACCGGCCCCGCGGAGATCGAGGCCGCCCTCATGGAGCACGAGGCGGTCTCGGAGGCGGCGGCCATCGGCGTCCCCCACGAGATCAAGGGGGAGGCGGTGGTTTGCTTCGTGGTGCTCAGGCCCGACTTCAAGCCCACCTCCGAGCTCGCGGAATCCATAAAGGACCGTGCCGCGGACTTCCTGGGCAAGGTAGGGCGCCCCGACGAGGTGCACTTCGTGGGAGCCCTCCCCAAGACCCGCTCGGCGAAGATCGTGCGACGGCTCATCAAGGCCAAGTACATGGGGGAGGAGCTGGGGGACCTCGCCTCGGTGGAGAACCCGCAGGCCCTGGACGAGATCCCGGTTCGCGGCGCGGAATAAGGTATGGGATAAATTGGCAACAAAGGGGAGGGGCTCCGCCCCTCCCCTTGTGTGCCGGGCATGGCCGGCAGCTCGGGGGTGAAAGTCCCCTGTCCAACCTGACGGAGGTGAAGGACTAGCGAAGCGCAAGGGCTCAATCGCGAGGTTGAGTCTGAAGGAAGCGCAGGAGCAAAACC
>JABLXL010000034.1 GCA_013178005.1 Actinomycetota bacterium | reverse complement strand
GCGACACCTCGGTTTCCTGTTACGTCCCCCCCGGCGTCTCGGGAGTAGTGGAGGTGACCGTCACCACCGACGGGGGCACCTCCAACGCCCTCGCCTTCCGCGTCGTTCCCAATCTCACCTCCCTCTCCCCCTCGCGGGGTGGGGTGGGCGATAAAGTCACCTTGGTGGGCAAGGCCTTCGGTCCCTCGCGGGGCGGCTCCGCCGTCTCCTTCGGCGGGGTGGAGGCTGTCCTCTACGATTCCTGGAGCGACACCTCGGTTTCCTGTTACGTCCCTCCCGGCGTCTCGGGAGTAGTGGAGGTGACCGTCACCACCGACGGGGGCACCTCCAACGCCCTCGCCTTCACGGTCTCCGGTCCCGCCCCCTCCGCCACCTGGTACCTGGCCGAGGGCTGCACGGAAGGTGACTTCGAGACCTGGGTGCTGGTGCAGAACCCCGGGGACGAGCCCGCCGCCGTTGCCATCGATTTCCAGACCTCCGAGGGCCCGGTGGAAGGCCCCCGGGAGACCGTTCCCGCCCGCTCCCGCCGCACCTACAACCTGGGCAGGTACGTCACCTCCTGGGACGTCTCCACCGCCGTCACCTCCGACCGGCCCGTGGTCTGCGAGCGCGCGGTGTACGGGGGAGGGAGGACGTGGGCCCACGACTCCATCGGGGTCACCGCCCCCTCCGCCACCTGGTACCTGGCCGAGGGCTGCACGGAAGGTGACTTCGAGACCTGGGTGCTGGTGCAGAACCCCGGGGACCAGCCCGCCTCCGTTGCCATGGACTTCCAGACCTCCGAGGGCCCGGTGGAAGGCCCCCGGGAGACCGTTCCCGCCCGCTCCCGCCGCACCTACAACGTGGGCAGGTACGTCACCTCCTGGGACGTCTCCACCGCCATAACCTCCGACCGGCCCGTGGTCTGCGAGCGCGCGGTGTACGGGGGAGGGAGGACATGGGCCCACGACTCCATCGGCTATGCGCCTTGAACGGACCGCTTCACAGCCCTTGCCTTAACCCACCTACTCGTCCGCCTGAAGCAGTTGAAATAGTTGACCTCGGTGTCCACGCAGTCGACGAACCATCCCACGCCGGGTTGAGGCATTATAATAGAGGCACGGCGGAAGCGGGGGAGGCGGAGAGAAACGAGGGCGTCTCATGGAAGAAAAATACATCCTGGTAAACGACGTGGGCACCACCGGGGTAAGGGCGGTCATCTTCGACCACGAGACCAACGTGGTGCGCGAGGTATACCGCGAGATACCGCAGATATTCCCGCAGCCCGGGTGGACGGAGCAGGACCCGTCCGTCCTCTTCGAGAGCTGCGTGGAGGTGACCAGAAGGGTCCTTGAGGAGTCGGGGATCAAGGCGGCGGAGATCGCGGCCATGGGCATCGCCACCCAGAGGGCGACCAGCATGATCTGGGATGCCGAGACGGGGAACCCGGTCTACAACGCCATCACCTGGCAGGACACCAGGATGTCCGACACCTGCGAGAGGATCAACCGCAGCGCCATGTTCAGGCTGCTCCACATCCTGGGCGGCGCGTACCAGCGCATCGCGCCGCTGAGCGAGGGGCTGCGCCGCAACCTGGTGGGGAAACTGCTCATCACCGCCGCCCATTTCACCGTGACCCCCGCCCAGTCCTCCGCCCACGCGCGCTGGGTGCTGGACAACGTGCCGGGGGCGGCGGAGAAGGCGAAAGCGGGGAAGCTGCTCCTGGGTACCGTGGATACCTGGCTGGTGTGGAACTACACCCGCGGCGCGGTGCACGCCACCGACTTCTCCAACGTCAGCGCCACCGGGATGTACGACCCCTTCGGCATGCGCTGGAGCCCCCTCCTGCTCAAGCCCTTCGGTCTCCCCGGGGGGCTGGTCTTCCCGGAGATCCGGGAGACCGCCGGCGACTTCGGCGTCACCGAGGCCTTCGGCGACCCCATCCCCATCAGGTGCGTGGTCGCCGACCAGCAAGCCGCCCTCTTCGGCGAGGCTTGCTTCGAGAAGGGCAGCGTTAAGTGCACCAACGGCACCGGCACCTTCATCGACATGAACACCGGCGACGCGCCCATGGCCTCCGTGTACAAGCTGACCCCGCTTATCGCCTGGAAGATGGGCGGCGAGACCACCTACATGATGGAGGGCATCATCTCCAGCGCCGGCTCCTCGGTGCAGTGGCTCAGGGACAACCTGAAGATAATCAAGGACGCCGCGGAGTCGCAGGACCTGGCGCAGGCCTGCGAGGACTGCGGGGGCGTCTACGTCGTCCCCGCCTTCACCGGGCTCACCGCGCCTTACTGGGATCCCTATGCCCGCGGAACCGTCATCGGCCTCACCCGCGCCACCACCAAGGAACAGGTGGTGAGGGCGACCCTGGAGTCCATCGCCTACCAGTGCAGGGACGTCATCGAGGCCATGCAGAAGGACACCGGCATGGAGGCAAAGAAGATCAGGGCGGATGGGGGTGCGTCTGCCAACGATTTCCTCCTGCAGTTCCTGGCGGACATCCTTGACGCCGAGGTGGAACGCCCGCGGGTGCTCGAGGCCACCGCCCTGGGCGCCGCCTTCTTCACCGGCATCGCGGCGGGGATATGGAAATACCCCGACGATATCCTGCGCATACGCGGCGTGGACCGCGTCTTCAAGCCCGCCATGGAGGCGGAGATGCGCGAGAGGCTCTACGCCGGCTGGAAGAAAGCGGTGCAGCGCGCCTCCCACTGGGCCTAGGGGTCAGGGCTGGCCATCGGCCTGAGGCCAGGGTGCCAGGCCCGGATCTCGGGTTAGGCCTAGGGGTCAGGGCTGGCCATCGGCCTGAGGCCAGGGTGCCAGGCCCGGGTTTCGGACCGAGGCGCGCATTATCCTGCAAAAGCCGGCTACCGGCCTTATGTACGTGAACAATCGAACCGCATGGCGTCAACTCAGGCGGAAGCATGCATAGGGCGCGCGAAAAGGGACCTCAAGGCGCGGCCATCTTGTTGACAGGGAGCGTGAAAAGCCAAACCGCATGGCGTCAACTCAGGCGTAGGCCTAGGGGTCAGGGCTGGCCATCGGCCTGAGGCTAGGGTGCCAGGCCCGGGTTTCGGACCGAGGCGCGCATTATCCTGCCAAAGCCGGCCACCGGCCTTGTGTACGTGAACAATCGAACCGCATGGCGTCAACTCAGGCGGAAGCATGCATAGGGCGCGCGAAAGGGGACCTCAAGGCGCGGCCATCTTGTTGACAGGGAGCGTGAAAAGCCAAACCGCATGGCGTCAACTCAGGCGGAAGCATGCATAGGGCGCGCGAAAGGGGACCTCAAGGCGCGGCCATCTTGTTGACAGGCGGAAGAGGCAGATATTATCATATTGACAATAACGTTAACGTAAACGTTAAATTGTTGGGGCAGTCGTCAAGGCTATCCGGATTTGCGGGCTCGATTGAGGCCGGATTCCAAGAGCGGCCTGCGGTGTCGCGATCGCGAAAGGCGATGGCGGCGGGCGAAGGAGGTGTGTCATGTCCCTTCCGGACAGGAACAATCCCTACACTTTCAACCCCTACCTGGAGTGGCGCAGCAAGGTCGATTACTACGCCGATGACCCCTTCCTCCAGGGGATGGTGCGCGCCTTCGCGGGCGAGGAGGCGGAGGAGGTGGACCGCGAGGCGAGGGCGTTCTCGAAGAAGGCCTCCTTCCGCTGGCGGGACTTCGCGGAGCGCATCTCCACGCCGGAGAAGCGCCCCTACATGATGCACTACGACGGCCACAAGAACCGCATCGACCGCATCGTCAGGCCATACGAGATCGAGGTCATGGAGAAGGAAGTCTTCTCCGAAGCCCTTTTCTCCCCCCGCACCTCGCCCTGGACCCGCTTGATCAAGATCGCCATCCTGAGCCAGAACTCCGAGGCCGGCGTCCTCTGCCCCGTGGCCTGCACCTGGGGTCTGGTGGCGCTGCTGGAGAAGTACGCGGATACCCCGGAGACCCTGCGCATCCTCGAGCACGCCAGGGACGGCATCGACGGCGATTTCGCCATCGGATCCCAGTTCGTCTCCGAGATACAGGGGGGCTCGGACGTACCCGCCAACCTCCTGGAGGCGGTCCAGGAGGAAGGAGACTGGCGCCTCTACGGCAACAAGTTCTTCTGCTCCGCAGCCCACGCGGACTATGCAGTGGTCACGGCCAAACCCCAGGGCTCGGAGAGGGTAGGCCTCTTCGTCGTCCCCATGTGGCTGCCCGGGGACAAGGAAAGGGAAAAGCGCAACGGCTACACCATCGACCGCCTGAAGTGGAAGCTGGGGACGGTGGAACTCCCCACCGCCGAGATCACCTTCGACGGCGCCCTGGCCTATCCCGTGGGGCCACTGGACCGGGGGGTGGCCAACGTAGTGGGCATCGTGCTCACCCTCTCCCGCCTGGTGGTGGGCATCGGCATGAGCAGCGGCTTGCTGCGCGGCTTGCGGGAGTGCCGAAAGTACGCCGAATTCCGCACCGCCTTCGGGCTGCCCATCGCCTCCTTCCCCATGGCGGCCTGGCAACTGGATAGGCACGAGCGCCTGGCGCGGCGCAGCGTGGCGGGGTGCTTCAAGCTCTACCGGGATTTCATCGCCCTCCCGGGCGGCCTGGCGCCGGGGCTCACCACCGACGAGCCCCTGGAGATAAAGAGAAAGCGCTTCGACGTGAGGCAGCTGGTGATGCTGCAGAAGATCACCACCGCCTCCGACGCCAACGACATGTCGCGCCTGGGCATCAGCGTCTTCGGCGGCCACGGGGTCATGGAGGACTTTTCCAGCTTCCCGCGCATGCTGCGGGACGGCCTGGTCAACGAGCTCTGGGAGGGGCCGCGCAATGTGCTTCTCACCCAGATGCACCGGGACTTCCAGCGCGTGGCGGAATGGTACCCGGCGCCGGAATGCGTGGCCAGCATCCTGCGGGGAGCCGACCCAGGCCTCGTCGCGGACTTTTCCCGGGAGATAGAGGAGCTGCTCGCCATCCCGCACCTCTTCGAGATGAACGCGAGGACGCTCGAGATCTGCGAGCGCTGGGACGACTACTGCGCCCGCCTTTTTCACGCTTACCAAGACCTGGCGCTGGCTGAGGCTGAAGGCGCGGCGGTGGAGAGCCCAAGCAAGGTGGGGGAACTGGCCAGGGACGGATAGAAGTCGCCGGGGAGATAAGGAAGCGTCTTGGCCCCTTACCGGCAACTATTAACGCGAGCAGGTAGATCGAAGTCGCCGGGGGAGGCGAAGGAGCGTCTCGTGAAGAGAATTCGACTGGTTTGGAACCGGACGGGCGGCGCAGCGGCGCGGCCCAGCCTGTCGAGGCGGTAGCACGGAGCGGCTGAGGAGGCGCGGTGATGAGCGAAGCGGGAAGAAGCGGGAAAAGGCGCACCAGGATGACCATCTCCGAGCTCGCGGCGGAGTTCGGGATCACCCCGCGCACCATCCGTTACTACGAGGAGGTAGGCCTGCTCTCCCCGCACCGCGACACCCCGACCAGCCAGAGGCTCTACAACGAACGCGACCGGGCGCGCCTCAAGCTCATCCTACGCGGAAAGCGCTTCGGGTATTCCTTAGCCGAGCTAAAGGACATACTGGAGCTTTACGAGATCGACCCCAGCCAAAGGCAGCAGATCATGCGCACCCTGGAATATGGCCTGCGCCATATCCAGGAAATAGATGAGAGGATCGAGGAACTGCGGGAGATACGCGGGGAGATGCTGGAGTTCGCCGCGAGTTTCCTGCGCATCCTGGAGGAGCAGGGAGAGGACGGGGAGTTCGTAGGCCGCGCCCGCGAGATCGTGGAGGCGATGGAGAAAGGGAACTGATGCGTCGCCGTCCGGCACCACGGCCATGACGAGTCAAGGCATGTCCCGGGTTGGTGGAGAGCGGAGAAAGAGAGCGGCGGTCGCAAGGAAGATACCGTTGCGGCGGGATAGAGGAGGAGCGAGATGTTCGATTTCATCATGAGCGAGGAGCAGAAGGCGCTGCAGCAGGAGGTGCGCGACCTGGTGAGCTGGGTGCCGCGCCAGCTCATCCTGGACATGGACGCCATGATCGCGCCCTTTCCCAGGTTCTTCCTGGAGGAGGCCGGCCGGCGCAACCTTCTGGGGCTGCGCTTCCCGCCCGAGTACGGCGGCAGGGGCCTGAAGTGGGAGGACGAGATCATCGCCATCTCCGAGATGTCCCTGGTGGGGGTGCCGCTCACCTGCCTCTACTCCCTGGTTAGCATCGTGGGGGAGTGCATCGTGCAGTTCGGCAACGAGGACCAGAAGCAGCGCTTCCTGGTGCCCACCCTCAAGGGCGAGAAGGTCTGCGCCGAGGCCCTCACCGAGCCCCGCGGCGGCTCGGATTTCTTCGGCGCCACCTGCACGGCGCGCCGCGAGGGCGACCACTACATCCTGCATGGCCAGAAGCGCTTTATCGTGGGGGCGGAGGGCGCCGACTACTTCATGGTCTACGCGCGCACCAACCCCGACGCGCCGCCGCGCGACGGCATCTCCTGCTTCCTGGTGGAGCGCGACGACAGCGTGGAGGTGAAAACGGTCTACGGCCTCATGGGGGCGCGGGGAAGCGGCACCGGCCGGGTGCTCTTCCGCGACACCAAGGTGCCGGCGGAGAACCTCGTGGGCGAGGAGAACGGCGCCTCGCATATCTTCTACCGCATGATGGTGCCCGAGCGCATGACCTCGGCCTCGGGATGCGTGGGGGCGGCGCGGGAGGCCATCGAGCTGGCGGCCCGCTACACCACGCGCCGCAAGGCTTTCGGCATGCAGATAAAGAACTTCCAGGCGGTCTCCTTCATGATCGCCGAAAGCTTGGTCAAGCTGGACTCCATGGCCAGCCTCATCTGGATGACCGCCAGGGCCATCGACTCCGGGGTGCCCCACGGGCGCATGCGCCGCATGGTCTCGGAGTCCAAGAAGTACGCCACCGAGGCGGTATGGGACATCGTCTACAACGCCATGCAGGCCATGGGGGGCATCGCCTACACCAACGTTTACCCCATCGAGAGGATGCTCAGGGACAGCCGCCTGCTCTCCATCTGGACGGGCACCAACGAGATCATGAACCTCATCATCCAGCACGAGTTCTACAAGGAGCTGGAGGAAAAAGTGAAGGGCAAGCGCGACGTGGAGCAGGACGCCCCCGAGGCCTTCAACGAGGAGGAGAAGATCTACGAGTAGTGCGGATGGTGTATTCCCGCAATATACCCAGTATATGGAAGCCCACAACTTTAAACCAGGAGGAGAAGATCAACAAGCAGCGCGAGGGTCAGGGTGACGTGCGGGTGCGGATGTGATTGAAGGATGCAATTCCGCGAGGCGCGTATTTCCGCACCCTTCTCCCTCAACCTTGACGCGAGGGTGATTTCAGGACCATGTTATAAAAGGCTCTCATTTCCTTTCCACCCTTCACCCTCAATTTTAACGCTCCGCCGTGCGGGTTGTTGCAAGATCCTGTGCTGACAGGGGTCCGGGATTCTCACGGTGGGGCAGGTTGACCGCGGGCTCATTCACGTGGGGCGAGGGAGGCGAGGAAGGGGCGCAACAAGACGGAAGCGGCGTCCTCTCCGCGCGGTATGAGCCAGTCCTCTTCGTACGCGAGCATGTAAACCAGGAAAAAGAAGATGAGCACCAGGATCCAGGAGACGAAGTTGGTGTCGAGGGCGGGATCGAGGGTGCCTTCCTCGATCCCGGCCCGCATCAGCTTTTCTATCTCCTCCGCCCGCTCGGCGAGCAGGCCCTCGATGTTCTCCTGGAACTCCCGCGTAGCCGCTTCCGAGATGGTGTTCACCACGATGCGCAGCATCTCGGGGTTATCCATACCGAAGCGGAAGTGGTTCCTCATCAGGGCGTCGGCCAGCTCGTTGAAATCGTTCGCCTCTGGCAGTTCCTTCCAGAGGTTGTCCACGATGGTGCCGTAAACCTCGTTGCGCACGGCATAGAAGAGCTCTCGCTTGCTGGGAAAATAGCGGTAGATGGCGCGCTTGGTGATGCCCGCGGCTTGGGCGATGTCGTTCATGGAGGCCCCATCGTAGTTCTTTGCCGCGAAGGCCTTGACCGCGGCCTCGATGATCTGCTGCCGGCGCTTGCCCCTGGACCTGCGTTTCCGATCCGCCATTTCGACCCCCGCTCAGCCCGTCACCTTGACCGTCGCCAGCAGCCGCTCGATTAGGTCCATGTATTCGCCCTTGTCCCGGAAGGGGACCTCCAGGCCGAGGGCGTTGGCGATATAAATGATCTCCACCAGGGATATGAAGCTCCAGGCGAAGTTGGCCACCTCGAGGTCTTTTTTCACCGTCCCCTGGCGCTGCGCTTCCTCGAGCATGTAAGAGACCGCCTCGTGTAGGCGGTGCAGGCGCTGCACGGGAGACTTGCGCAAGCCTCCCGAACCCAGCTCGGGAATGGAATAGTAGTAGGCGCGCATCTTGCTGCGGTGGCGGACAGTGTAATCGAAGATGGCCTCGGCCGCTTCGCGAAGCCCCTCCAAGGGGGTGCTCTTCCTGAGCACGCGCCGGGTGACGTACTTGGAGATATCCTCCACGGCGGCGTTGCGCATGCTCTCCACCAGGTCGGCCTTGTCCCGGAAGTGCTGGTAGAGCACGGGCTCGGTTATCCCCGCCTCGGCCGCGATGTCCGAGGTGGTGCAACTGTAATAGCCTCTCCGCGCCAGGCACCTTTCCGCGGCCTTTATGATGCTCAACCTTCTTTTGTCCGCGGGAAGTCTTTTCCTGCCCATATACCTTAACCTTCGCGTCGCCGAGGTGATCCCGCCGCCTGACCAGGAGATCTGCGTAGGGCTTGTCCAGATACGCGGGAATTCCGTCTTCACTCCGGCTTATAATACCACACCGTTGGCCAAGCTTCCTATGCCTTGGGCACTGGACAAAAGACATCGAGGCGGCGCTGGAGGCGAAATCTGAGGTTAGGCACCGTTTCCTTTTAAATCGCTCTCGTCCTTGTCGCCGAATGGCGGCGCTTCTACCGCCGCAGCGGGGTTTTCTTCACTTCTCTCTCTTGACTTGGCCTTGAGCCACGCCCGTATGGCGCGTTTCTTGTCCTCGGGGTCGTCAAGGTCGAAAGTATCGCCGTCGATCTCAACGAACCTGCCGCCCATCGCCCCACCTCGCGAATATACAGAACAGGTCCAACTATCCGTTATTCGGACGGCGACGCCGTTTGCTTGATGGCAGGTCTACGGGCATACCCAACGGCGTTACCGAGCCGTGGTTGCGCTCAGCATGGGAACTGGCGTGTCCTGAAGCCCGGGAAGCAGGTCAGGGTCAGGCGCGGCCGGGCGGGAACCCGAAACGCTCCTGGATGCGCGCCAGCGGTTTGAGAAGCCACGGTGACTGGCGTGCCTTGAAGCCCAGGAAGCGGGTCTGGATGAACTCGAGGATCACCCCCACCGAATCCAAGGTGTCCAGGTACGCGTAATCTATGGTCATCCCAAGTTGCTTGAGGGTGCCGCGTTGCAGCACCTCTATGCCCGCTTCCCTGCAGGCGAGAAGGCGCTCCTCCAGGTTGTCCACCTCGAATCCCAAGTGGTGCAGGCCCTCCTCGCGTCCCCCCAGGGTGTCGAGGTAGAGGTTGTTTCCCTCCACGATGTTGATGAGCTCGAGCTGAACACCACCACTGTATCCCATGGCGATTCGCCCCTTGACCGTGACCTCGCATCCGCGGTCCATGCAATAGGCCGTCTCACCCTCGAGCACCAGCCAGGGCCCGATGCCGAAGACCTGCTGGTAGCGGGAGACGGCCGCTTCCATGTCCTTGACGTAGATGCCGATCTGGGACAGTCGCGGCATATGCAGGTTGTTCCCCCTGGACATCGCTATCCCCCTTTCCTCAAGGCGCTAGCCTGGGCGGCAGCTTGGAGAGTATGGCGGAGATGGCCCTCACGAGACCCTGCTCGTATACTTCGGGCGGACGGTCCTTGTTGTTCATCCAGTAGGTGACGGTGGATTCCACCATCCCGATGAGGATCACTGCCAGCACGTCGATGTCTTCCTGGGGCACCCTGGAGGTGTCGGTATAGGAGCTCACGACCTTCGAGACGACGTCGATGATGCTCTTGCGGATCTGTATCACCCTCTCCCGCGCCTTGGCGTCCACGTTGAGGTCGGTGTCGTATATGAGGCGGAAGGCGGCTTCAGACTTGGTTACGAAATCGAAATAGGCGCGCACGCTATGCCTTATGGAGGTGAGCCAGTCCATCTCCGACGGGGTGGGGAGGAGCAGGGAGGCCCGGAGTTCCTCGCCCGCGTTTTCGATTATGGCGAGCAGCAGGTCGAGCTTGCTGGAGAAATGGCGGTAGAGGATGGGCTTGGTGACCTCTGCACGCTCCGCGATGGTGTCCATGAGGGCGCCGTGATACCCGAATTCCACGAAGGCGCTCAAGGCGGCGTCCAGAATCACCTTCTTGCGCTCCGAGGCCGGAAGGCGCCTTTTACGATTTTCGTCTCCTTCTTTCATCTTCTCACCCCGCAACATATTAGCATCCAAGGCTTGGACACGAGAAGGGCTTGTCCTGACACGGGGCCATTCCCATGGGGTTGCGTAGGTCATGCCTGGGTGCGCGGGAACGACCTTAATCACTCCCCACAATGGTAAATAGGAAAATTCGGGATTTGGGCACGAGAAAGGCGTATCCTGAAACGTAGCCATTCCCACGGGGTCGCGCGTGGTCTGCTCGGCCGCGCGGGAAAGGTTTTTTCAGTTTCCCGGAACGGTGAAATAGAAGGTCGAGCCCTGGCCCTCACCGGATTCAACCCAGATGCGACCTCCCCAGCTTTCCGCCGCCTTCCTGGCCATAGCCAGCCCGATGCCCAGACCTGGCGTGGAATCCGAGCCGCGCCTGTAGGGGGAGAAAAGCTCCTCTTGCAACTCGGGCCGGATGCCGGGGCCGTCGTCGCGAACAAAGACCACCGTCTCGCCGTCACCCGACATGGAGCCCACCACCACGGTAGGCGAATGTGGTCCCAGGTGGTGCTTGAGCGCGTTCTCCAGCAGGTTGGCCATGCACCTGCGCAGGAGAAACGCGTCGGCTTTTATCTCACGCGGGTTGAAGGATACCTCGAGGCGGGGGTTGCGATCGGAGAAAGAGGCGAGGAGCTCATCCCACAGCTCTCGTGCTAGCTCTTCGAGGTCCACATTCTCCGGGGCCTGATCCCCAAAGCCCCAGCGCGCGAATGCCAGCAGGGATTCGATTATCCGCTCCATGTTTGCGCATGCCCGGGAGCAGCGCTCCAGGAAATCCGCCTCCTCGGGGTCCAGTTTCCCTGCCGCTGAATCCCTGAGCAGGTTGATATATCCGTCCAGGCTGGCCAGCGGGGCGCGCAGCTCGTGGGAGATGGTGTGGGCGAATGCCTCGAGCTCCATGTTGCGGCGGCGCAGCTCCGCCTCGAGCTCCCTGCGGGAGGTGATGTCCAGGTCCAGGCAGAAGGCCTCCACGCATTTCCCCTCGACCACCAGGGGAAAGACCGTGGACAGCACCCAGCGTTCCTTGCCCTCCCGATCGCGTATGCTCCACTCCCGCGGAGAGGAGGGCTTCATCTTGCTCCACACCTCGTTGAGGAGGGCACTGAATTCGGCGGCCTCCGTCTCGTCGAGGATGAGCTCGTCCAGGGTCTTGCCCAGGGCTTCATCGCGAGAAAATCCGTAGAGGCTCTCGGAGGCGCGGTTCCAGTAGGTTACGCGCCCCTGCGAGTCGTAGCCCTGCACCGCGAGCAGCGGAGCCTGGTCTATGGCGAGCTTGAAGCGCGTCTCGGCCTCCTCGGCGATGAGCGCTTCCAGCTCGCTATGATCCACGCGGGACAGCTCGGTGACCAGGCCAAGCATCAGCTTGCGCTCCCCGAGGTCGACGACGCTCCCCGTCACCGCGCACCTCTTCACCGTGCCGTCCTTGCACTTTCCTGTTCCTATGAAGCCGGTGAAATCCCCGCGGCGGACCTTCTCGAGCTCGTGCTCCGACAGCTCGCGCTCCTCGGGCACGTGCAGGTCCTGCACGTGCATGGAGCACAGCTCCTCCAGGCTGTATCCGGTCAGGAAGGTGGTGGCGGGGTTGGCAGCGATGATACGCCCATCCAGCTCGCTAAGGATAATGGCCTCCGTGGCCTGCTCGAAGACGAGGCGGAAGAACTCCTCCGCCTCACGGGCCCGCACCTCCGCTTCTCGTTCCCTGGTCACATCCCGGAACACCGCCAGGGTCGCGATTCCCTCCTGGTCCTCGATGACCGAGGCTGTGAGCTCGAGGGTTATCTCCCGCCCGTCCTTTCGCCTGGCGCGGATATCGTAGGTCCCGGGTATCTCCTCGCCGGCCTGGCGGCGGCGATAGCGTTCCGCTATGATCCCGCGTGAGTCGGGAGAGGCGAAATCCAGGAAGGCCCGGGAGGTGAGCTCATCCTCTCCATAGCCCATGATCTCGCAGAGCTTGGGGTTGACGTAAACGAAGCGCTCGCCGCGTGCCAGGGCAATGCCCGCGTTCACGTTTTCCACCAGGTGGCGGTAGCGCTCCTCTGCTTCCTTCCTCCCGCGCTGCGCCTCCTGCGCCTCCCACTGTTTGCGCAGGGTGATGGACAGGCGCTTGAATTGCAGGGATCCGGACCGCTTGATGAAGTAGTCGTTCGCGCCCTCGCGCAGCGCCTCGGAAGCCACCTCCTCGTTTCCCTGTCCGGTGAGGAAGACGAAGGGCAAGTCCGGATAGCGCCTGCGTACCTCTCGGAGCAGGTCAAGGCCGTCCATGGCCTCCCCCAGGACGTAGTCGCTGAGCACAAGGTCCACGCACTGCTCGTCGAGAACGCGCAGGGCTTCCTCGGCGCTGGAGGCGCCCAGGATCTCGAGGTCGGGATCTTGCATCGCCAAGCCGCGCCTGATCAACAAGGCGTGGTCTTCGTTGTCTTCCACGTGCAGGACGCGTATCTTCCCTGTCATTTCCCACCCTTTCTGGAGAAGGCACCCTTTGTATCCCGTAGACACTGGGTCCGCAAGCGACGGGCGCTGTTGACTACGGTGCGGGCCCTTATCTTATATCATGAAAAAACACTCCGCCCGCAAAAGGGAAAGAACCCCTTCCCCACTGGCTCCCGGTTGAAGTTTGGGATCGCCGCCTCCGAGCTCCGGGAAGAAGCCCCATCTTCGATACTGGACAGCCATGGACCCCCGACATGCTTTCCTTTACCCGGCTCAAAGACGCTTGACCTCCGCGCTTGCCCCCTGCTCAGATAGATCGGTTATTACATTATACTGCGTAAAGAAGCAGGCAAGGATCGCGGAGGCGGTTGTTGCCTCTGCTCCGTTGGAATATCGAATCATGATATACACAACAGCAAGCCAACGATATGCGCTTACGACCTCATCTTCCTCTCGGAACATATGCGATCAGGATAGGCCTCACGGGCCCTTCACGTTTCCCTCCTGGCCCGGCGCTACGCGATCCCCTCCTCAATATTCCCTCCAGTTCTCCTATTTCGGAAACCAGGTGCGGTTCCGTATTGGACAGGCCTGGCGCCCGGGAGTCCATCTCACTCTCTTTCCAGAGAGGTTGTCTTGGCAGGGAAGAATGGTGATACCTCGGTCTTTTTCCGTCGGTAAAGCGCCTTTTTTAAACGATCCAACCTCGCCAGTATCGAACTGCTGTGGCTTATCTTATACCAGGCATGGGGTAAGGGCTGTCCCATACCCGGCTTAGTTGAGGTTTATAATATGCGCATGATGGATTACGAGTACGTGGGAGACCGGGCCGCGCTGGAAGAGGCCGTCGAGCGCCTCGGGAGCTGTCGCAGCATCTCCGTGGACCTGGAATCGGACAGCTACCACCACTACGCCGAGAAGATCGCCCTGGTGCAGGTGTGCGGGGGAAAGGACATTTTCATTCTCGATCCCCTGAGAGTCGACCTGTCGCCCCTGGCCGGCCTGCTGACGGACGCGAGCATCGAGAAGGTGTTCCACGACGTGGATTACGACGGGCGCATGCTCCTGACCTTCCTGGGGGTGAAACCATCACCGGTCTTTGACACCATGATCGCCGCCCGCATCCTGGGCAAGGAAAGGGTGGGCCTGGCCGACCTGCTGGGGGAGTATTTCGGGCTGGAGATGGATAAGAAGTTCCAGAAAGCCGACTGGTCCGAGCGCCCCCTCGGCGGCGAGATGCTCGAATACGCAGCCATGGATGTGGCATACCTTGCCGCCCTGCGCGAACGGCTCGTGGACGAACTGGAAAGGACTGGGAGGATGGCATGGGCGAGAGAGGAATTCGAGCGCCTGTTGGAAACGCTCGAGCCCATGCCGGAGAGGGCGGTCGACGTCTCGCGGGTTAAGGGCGCGCGGGACCTCTCTCCACGTCAGCTCGCGGTGTTGCGGGAGCTCCTGCAGTGGCGCGAGGAGCGGGCGAGGGAGAGGGATCTGCCCTCCTTCAAGGTCATCGGAAACGACAGGCTAATGGGAATAGCGCAGTCATGCCCGCGCAGCCGCGGGCAACTGGCGGCATCGGGGATTCTCTCCGAAAGGCAGCTCGCCCGTTTCGGTGCCGATATACTTGCAGCGGTGGAGAGGGGGATGCGCATTCCGCGCGGAAAGCTGCCCTCCTTCTCGCCCCCCCCGCGCCAGAAGCGCGACTTCGTGGCGGAGAAGATCCTGCGGGAACTCAAAGCGTCCCGTGACCGCAAGGCGGCGGAGCTGAACATGGACCCAGGCTTCCTCATGCCGAACGCAGTCCTGAAGGCGGTCGCGCGGCTCAAGCCCGCTGATGCCGCCGAGCTGGAGAAAAGCGGCCTGCTCAAGGGCTGGCGCCTTGGCATCATGCAGGAGATAATCTCCGGCGAATGACCTCTGTGCCGTGGTAGCCCGCAGATGATTGCGTTGCCGCTCTTACATGAGAAACGATCTCCAATGAACGACCGCCGTGCCGCAGCTCCTCCGCGAGACCCCGCCCACCACGGGTCGCCATATCAGGAGTGAGGTGCGCCGCACTTGCGGCAGAACTTCTCCTCGGGCGATCCCCTGGGATGGCCGCATTTGCGGCAATATTGCGGTGAAGGGGCGATGTCGCCTGTGCCCTCATGCGGCATGGTGACGCCCGCCGCTTGCTCCGTCCCGCCCGCCTCGGATTCCACCGGAGCCGCGGGGGGTGCAGGCGCGACGAAGGTGTCCCGTCCCGCCGGCGGCTCAGGATGCGGGTAGGCGGCAACGGGCTGGGCCGGGGCGGGCTTGCGGGTCAACAGGAAGAGAAGGGCCACCAGGGACAGGGCCATGAGCAGGGAAAACACGATGGTGAGAGCCGTCTTGTTGGCCTCCAAGAACCCCTTCCCGGCCGCAGCGACGGGCAGGGAATAGGTCAGGGTGCCGGAACTCTCGTCGAAGTCGGCATCTTGCGCTCCCGATGGGAGGTCGATCACCACCCTTTCCTCCAGCCCCATGGTCTCGAAGAGGGTCCATTCGTTGTTGAGGGTCCAGGCCGCCTTCAACACCACCTCGTCGTTGCCCTCTTCTTCAAGCTCATACCCCGTATAGCCGAAGAGGGTCCACCCGTCCTGGAGGTTGTATGCCAGCCCCGGGGTGTCGAAGGAAATGGTGACCTTCGCATTGCGGGCGTCTATGTCCACGTCGAAATCCTCGACCTCTCCCACGTTGCTGTCGGAGCGGTATCGGCGCGAGAGGAGGTTAGGGTTCTCCTCGAAGATGTAGCCGTACTCGTCGAACCAGGCCTCGTCGTAGGAGATGATGTCGGTGATATGGGCGTCACCGAGCTCGTTAATCTCGACGCGGTATTCCTCCTGGAGGACGAATTCCCCCTCTTCGCCCAGCCCCTGCGCGGCGGCGTGGGCCCCGGCGAAGAGCAGCGGCAGAAGCACGCCCGCCACCAGGACAATCTTCACGAGGGCACGCGGCTCCATCCTTTCTACCATATCGGCATCACCCCCCGCTGCCATGCATCTTCTATGTCGATGAGGATGTAGCTGCCTTCCTCAATGGCGCCGCTTATCTCCGCCGCCGCGAACTCCACGCATTCCTCGGCGGTGACCTCGGGACTGGTCTCCCCCGGGAAGTGGCTGAGCACGTAATCCCGGTCCACGAAGGTGGATTCGATGGCGAACATCTCCCCGCTGTTGGGAAGCTCGATGACCGGTATGGCGTGACCGGGGATGAGGGCCACATAGGAACGGATGCCGATGGCCTCCATGAGGGCGGCCATGCATATCGCCAGGTCCAGACAGGTGCCGGAGGCGCGTTCCAGGGTCTCATGGGGATACTGCACGTATTGCGCCGTGCGGTCCGACCAGTAGCTCAGAGGCTCCTGGATATACTTGACGCCCAGCTCGCGCATGACGTTGAAACAGCGGAGGAAAGCGGCATAGACGTCGTCGTCGTTCGTATTGGTCTCCAGCCCTGAGCCGATGGCGTTAGCCACGCTCTTAACCGTCTCCTGGTTGGGGGTGACGAAGGCGGCGATCATGGGGTAGTTGTCGAAGGCGTCGGCGAAGGTGAGGATGTCCTCCTCCGCGAGTTCGGTGAACACGAAGTCGTTCCTCCCCAGCAGGAAAAGCTTCTCCGTGTCCTCGATGGGCTTGTCCAGGCCCTCGTACTCATATCGCACGGTCAGCTCGACCGGCGTCTTGGAGGTGACCGCTTTCATCTTCTCGTCGTCCAGATTTGGCCAGCAGTAATCGCGCACCGTCTGGCCGGGCAGTATCTCTGGATATACCTCCGTGGACGTCCAGTCGCAGTATCCCTCGATCTTGTAGGAAATGCGGAAATCCCTCACCGGCGTTTTCCCCACGTTCTTGATCAGGGTCTTGGCCGCCCAGAAGTTCTGGCTGTCGTCGCCGTAGATTTTATAGGCGGCGGTCACGAGTTCCTCGCGGGCATGGAGCTTGACGTCGAGCTTCACCTCCCCCCCTTCCTCGGTGCCGCCCGAGGTGAGGGTCAACACCAGCCCCGCGGTGGAGCTCAGGAAAACCAGGGCGACAAGGAGGATGAGAATTGTCCTCACCGGCTTGCTCATGGCGTGCACCTCCGGATGTGTTTTCGACGCGACGCAGTCCAAAGTCATTATTCCCGCCACGCCCATTATACACGTCGCTTGTGATAAAATTTGCATCTATGGAACTCAAAGGGTTGATACTTTCCGGGGGAGAAGGGACGCGCCTGCGTCCCATCACCCATACCAGCGCCAAACAGCTTGTTCCCGTGGCCAATAAGCCCATCCTCTTCTACGGCCTCGAGGCCTTGAGGGAGGCGGGCATACGCGATATCGGCATCATCGTGGGGGACACCGAGGCGGAGATACGGGCGGCGGTGGGCGACGGGTCGGATTGGGGGGTTGAGGTGACCTACATCCGCCAGGAGGCCCCCCTGGGGTTGGCGCACGCCGTGCTTACCGCGGAGCCCTTCCTCGCCGACTCGCCTTTCGTCATGTACCTGGGGGACAACCTCATCAAGGAGGGAGTGGCCTCCTTCGTGGACGAGTTCCGCCGCAAGGACGTGGAGGCGCTGATCCTCCTCGCGCGCGTGGAGGAGCCACAGCGCTTCGGGGTGGCCGAGCTTGACGGAAACAGGATAGTCAGGCTGGTGGAGAAGCCCAAGGTGCCGCCAAGCGACCTGGCGCTGGTGGGGGCCTACATGTTCCGCCCCTCCATCATCGAGGCGTCCCGCGCCATCAAGCCCTCCTGGCGCGACGAGCTGGAGATAACCGATGCCATCCAGCATCTCATCGACGAGGGAAAGCAGGTTGAGGCGCACATCATCAACGGCTGGTGGAAGGACACCGGGCGGCTGGAGGACCTGCTCGAGGCCAACCGCATGATACTGGAGGGCGTCGTGTCCCGCTGCGACGGCAGCGTTGACGAAGAGTCGCGCGTCGACGGCCGGGTGGTGATCGAGGAGGGAGCGGAGGTCGTGCGCAGCGTCCTGAGAGGCCCGGCCATAGTGGGCAGGGGCTCGAAGGTGGTGGATTCTTTCATCGGGCCCTTCACCTCCATATATTACGGCGTGACCCTGGAGAGGAGCGAGATAGAGCACTCCATCGTGCTCGAGAACAGCCATATTTCCGACATACCGGGGCGCATCGAGGACAGCCTCATCGGTAAAAACGTGGAGATAGCCCGTTCCATGGCTCGCCCCAGCACTTTCCGTTTCGTTTTAGGAGACAATTCCAGGGTGGGGTTGGTCTGAAGCCAACACGGACGGCGGATTAATGGCCCCGGCCTTTTTACGGCGGGGAAATCAAGAGAAATGCCCGAGGGGAGGAACCGTGATCGCGGGAGTCGAGGTAAGGGAACTGCCTGCGGCCCTTGACGCGGCGGGGACAAGCATAAGGATATGGGGGGAAGGTCCCCCCGGGGAGCTTGGCTCCCTTGTCGCGCGCCGCGTTTTCCCCGGGATGGTGGAGGCCTGGAAGCTGCGCGAGGGCGCGGCGGAGAGGATCTTTTGCCTGGAGGGGATGATAAAGCTGGTGCTTTGCGACCGGCGCGAGGGATCGTCTACCAGGGATGAGGTCATGGAACTGTTCCTGGGCGAATACCGCCCTCGTGAGGTTTTGGTGCCCCCCGGGGTCCTTAGGGGCTGGAAGGCGGTGGGGTCCCGTGAAGCCCTGGTGTGCCTGGCAACGGAGGGCGGGGGAGGACGGACACGCGACCTGACCCAGGAGGAGGCGCAGGTGCCCTACGACTGGGAGATAGTCATGCAGTAGGTGGGCCACGCGAGGGCGCGCCGCCGACGGATCGACGGATACATAAGGGGAGTGATAAGGGGACATGCGCCTGCTCGTCACCGGCGGTTGCGGTTTCATCGGCAGCAACTTCATCCGGCTGGTCCTTCGCGAACATCCCGAGGACGAGGTGATCAACCTGGACAAGCTCACCTATGCCGGGAATCCCATGAACCTGAGCGACATAGAGGGGGACCCGCGGTACTTTTTCCTCAAGGGCGATATCTGCGAGCCCTCCGACGTGGAGGAGGCCTTCTCGCGCGGTCCCGACGCGGTGGTGAACTTCGCCGCCGAGACGCACGTGGACCGCTCCATAATCTCGCCCGAGGATTTCGTGCGCACCGACGTGCTGGGGACCTTTCGCCTGCTGGAAAAGGCGAGGGAAAGAGGAACGCGCATACTCCACGTGAGCACCGACGAGGTCTACGGGAGTATAGAGGAGGGTTCCTTTGACGAGGACAGCCCCCTGCGCCCCAACAGCCCGTACGCGGCCTCCAAGGCGGGTGCCGACTTGCTGGTGCGCTCCTACGTGCGCACCTACGGCATCGATGCGGTCATCGTGCGCAGTTCCAACAACTACGGCCCCTACCAGTACCCGGAGAAGGTCATCCCGCTCTTCGTGACCAATATTCTGGAGGGGAGAAAAGTGCCCCTCTACGGGGAGGGAAGGAACGTGCGTGACTGGCTTTTCGTTGAGGACAACTGCCGCGCCATCGACCTGGTGTTGAGGAAGGGCGAGGCGGGAGGGATATACAATATCGGGGCAGGACAGGAGAAGACCAACCTCGAGCTCACCCGGGCCATACTGGAGATCATGGGCGCGGGGGAGGACCGCATCGAGCACGTTGCCGACCGGCCCGGACACGACCTGCGCTACTCCGTGGACAGCTCCAGGGTGAGGGCACTGGGCTGGGCTCCGCGCCGCGACTTCATGGAAGGGCTGCGGGAGACGGTGCGCTGGTACCAGGAGCACCGCGAGTGGTGGGAACCCATCAAGAGCGGTGAGTTCCGGCGATACTACGTGGAGAAGTACGGGGACATCTGAGCCCGCGGCCCGGAGAGGCGTACGGGCGCGGGTATGGTCACGACCTTAAGGAGCCGAGAGACGGGAGTGGTTGGGAGATGAAGCTTTCCATCGTCATGCCGGTTTTCAACGAGCGCAACACCATCAAGGAGATCCTGCGCCGCGTCAGGCAGGTAGACCTGGGGGACCTGGAGCGCGAGGTGGTCATCGTGGACGACGGCTCCACCGACGGCACCCGGGACATCCTCGCCATGGAGGAGAACTCCATGACGCGGGTCATATACCATCCCGAAAACCGCGGCAAGGGAGCGGCGGTGCGCACCGGGTTCGCCGCCGCCACCGGGGACCTGATCCTCATCCAGGACGCGGACCTCGAATACGACCCCGAGGATTACCCCAAGCTGCTGGAGCCGGTGCTCAAGGGAAAAGCGCAGGTGGTCTACGGGTCGCGTTTCACCGGGCCCCGCAAGAACATGCTCTTCTGGCATTTCGTGGGCAACCGCTTCCTGGCCCTGGTCACCAACATCCTCTACAACACCACCCTCTCGGATATGGAGACCTGCTACAAGCTCTTCACCCGCGAAGCCCTGGAGGGAATCGAGCTCAAGTCCGACCATTTCGATATCGAGCCCGAGATCACCGCCAAGATCCTCAAGAAGAAGATACGTATCTATGAAGTCCCCATCTCCTACACTGGGCGCGAGATGGAGGAGGGCAAGAAGATAAGCTGGCGCGACGGCATACCGGCCCTTTGGGCGCTGATCAAATACCGGTTCACCGATTGAGCGTGTGGTTTCGGAGAGTGACGTAAGGTCCACAACAGCCCTGCAGACGTTGGTGCGGCGTTTTGGCGAAAGAGGAAAAGAGGAAGACATCGGGACCACTCCGCTATCCGTCTTCGCCTTGTGGGGGAAAGGCCGCGCCGGCTCCACGGTACCTGACCCTCGATGACTGCGGGCTTGGCGGCGGTAGGCGGGAAGGGGCTTTGGTTTTAAAACGCCCGGTCATTATGAGACGACCCGAAAGCGCCTCGCGGCGTTAAGGCCGAGTCGCGGCAGTTTCGCCTGGGCCACGTGAAAGGGGATGAAGAAAGTGGATGAGATGCGGGAAGGCATTCCGGAGAACCCCTGGCCGCCCTGGGTGTCCTTCGTCACCACGGCGTCGGCGCTGCCCGCCGTGGCGCTGGGAACGGCGTCGCTATGGCGCGGTGGCCGCCGCAAGCTCCCCCTGTGGGGGGGATCATGGCTCGCCCTGACCACGGTGTCGCGGCGCCATATCTGCGCCCGCTGCCCCTACTACGGGGAGTACTGCTCCACCCTCTTCGGCAAGCTGACTCCTCTCATGTGGCCCCGCAGCGACGAGCCGCTTTCGACCAGGGGGTTCTACTGGGACGTAGCCCTGGCGCCCATATTGTTCGCCCTGGCCGCTCCGGAAGCCTACCGGATCTCCAAGCGCTTCTTCCTCGCTTACCTCGCGGCCTGGGCTCTCTTCCTGGGGACCCTGAACGGCCTGGGGTGCCGGCGATGTCCCCTCGCCATGTGCCCCTTCAACCGGTTCGCCCGGGTCACTTGAGGCTCTCGATGAAGGTGTCCACGTCGATGGCCGGCAGGGTCATGATGCGCACCGTGCCCCGCGAGGCCAGCTGCACCGAGATCTTCCCGATGGTCTCGTTGTTGGGGGCCTCCACGATGTTGATGAAATCGTACTGCCCCAGGATGACGTACTGCGAGAGCACCTTGCCCCCCATGGCCTCGACGTCCTTGTTGACCTCCTTGATGCGGTCGGGGTTCTTGGTCAACGTGGCGCACCCCTCGTCGGTGAGACGGCTTATGAGGATGTAAATGGCCATGCCTTTCTCCTTTCCCTCGCCCCGGCAACGGGTAAAGACTACTCATTGACGATATAGATATCTACCCAGCCTGGTCGCAGCGTAAACGGGGAACGGGGGTTTTGGTATGGAATCCGGGTCGTGTCTTGACTTTTTTGTTCCGGGTATGCGGTGCGCATTTGCCTTATCGATGCGGCGGAATGAAAAAGTAAAGACATCACGTGCGGGTATGAACCCGGGTCGTGTCTTGACTTTTTTGTTCCGGGTATGCGGTGCGCATTTGCCTTATCGATGCGGCGGAATGAAAAAGTAAAGACACGACCCTACGCCCGGGTATGTGACCCGGCCATCTTAAAAAGATCGTATCGGCCTATTTAATGGACTTGATGAAATCGTCGACGGGCAGCGCGGCCATGGTCCTTATGCGCAGGGTGCCGCGGGAGGCCAGCTTCAGGGAGATGCGCATCACCGTCTCGGTGTCCGGGGCCTCGAGGATGTTCAGGAAGTCGTCCTCTCCCAGCAGCGCGTACTGCGCCAGCACCCTCGCGCCCAGCTCCTCTACGTCCCGGTTGACCTCCTTGATGCGTCCGGGGTCGCGGTTGACGGTGTTGGCGCCCTGGTCCGTGAGCTTGGTTATCATGACGAAGATAGGCATCGTTTACCTCCCTGCATCGCGTGGGGCAAGGCCGTGCCCCGTGCTGAAGATGTCGCGGGGATGAAGGCCGGCCCGGACCCCGTCCCAGTCCGAATGTGTGTGATTATAAAACACCCTTTCCGCACGCGCTACGGTCCTGGCAAAGCAATTTGTATCGCTGGGATGATGATGTTCTCACATGAATGGCCTCTAACCTGAAAACGCCTGTGAAAAGTTTATGGCATCGGGGTAAGCTTGCTATCCCGATGCCCTGCTCACCCATGTCCAGCCGGCATGGTGTCCCGTGCCGCTCTCCGGCGCGGGACGCCGGCGTACAACGCGGGTTGATGGAAGACGATGGTAAGTGAAGAGAGATGGGGTATACTCTTCTCGAAAGCAGCGAGAGATCCAGGCATGTCGCGTACCGGCGCCGACTTCCCTGGGAGGTGGTGGCATTGGTCCGGGAGATGATCGATAGCCCGTCTCCCTGCAAGGTTACGGTCGTATACCATCAAGACTTCGGGGCGCATGGATACCCGGCGCTCAAAGGCCGCGTGGCCCCCGCCTTCGAGGAGCTGGGGTCGCGGGGACTGCTGGACCTGGAGGGCGTGCGCGTCATGGAGGCCACCCCGGCGGACGATGACCTCGCCGCGGAAGTGCACAGCGAATCACATCTCCGGGGGGTGAAGGCCAGCGGGTATTACGATATCGCCCTGCTCTCCGCCGGGTCGGTGGTCATGGGGGCATCCGAGGCGGGGGAGGGGAGAGCCCTCTCCTCTTTCTGTTTCGTGGGCGCGGCGGGCCATCACGCCTCCCACGATGGTTTCTGGGGCTTCTGTTTCCTAAACGACGTGGCCATGGCGGTGACGCACCTGCGGGAAAGATCCGACCTGCGGCGGTTCGCGATCATAGACATCGATCCGCATTTCGGCGACGGGACCAGGGACATTCTCGGGCCCGATGCCGAGGTCCTGCACGTCAACTTTCACTCGGGGCACCCCATGATCAAGGGCGAGGGGCTTCATAACCTGGACATCGCCCTTCCCCACAACGCGGATGACCGGCGCTTCCTGGAGGGAGTGGGCGAGGCCCTTGAGGCGGCCCGCGCATTTGAGCACGACCTGCTTTTCGTGATCTTCGGGCACGACAGCCACCGCGATGATTACGGCGCCTTCGAGCTGGGAGACGGGGTGTACGCCTCCTTTGCACGCAAGGTAAAGGAGGTGTTCCCGGAGAGGGTGTGCTACGTGCTCTCGGGAGGCGCCGATGCAAGGGTGGCACGCAGGGCCATCGGGGACG
Organism: Actinomycetota bacterium; assembly: GCA_013178005.1. Lineage (GTDB taxonomy): Bacteria > Actinomycetota > Geothermincolia > Geothermincolales > RBG-13-55-18 > Solincola_B. The sequence goes on along the minus strand of JABLXL010000034.1, from coordinate 14,262 downwards.
TGATCGAGGTGCTGGCGCGTTGACCGGCAGGCGTTTCACGGGAGGTTCGCCCATAAAGGCCGCCCTGGTGGCGATCGCGTGCGTGGCGGCGGCTTCGCTCGGGTGCCTCGGAGGGATCCCGCTGGGGGCGGGCGCAGCGGCGGCATCTTCGCAACCCCGCGTCGTGCTCACCTTCGACGACGGCTACGGCCTGGACCACCGCATCCTGGATTTTCTGTCCTCACAGGGCATTGCAGCCTCCGCCTTCGTCATCGGATCGTGGGCGCAGCGGAACCCGGCGCTATTGAAGGAAATGGATGCCCTGGGGTGGGATGTCTGCAACCACACCCAGAACCACCCCTGGCTTACCAAACTCACGGACCAGCAGATCGTTGCGGAGCTGAACGCCTGCCAGGCGGTGATAACCTCCATAACCGGGCAGAGCCTGCCCATCTTCCGCCCTCCCGGCGGCTTTATCGACGCCAGGGTGAACGCCGTCGCGGCGTCGGCAGGTTTCTCCCCGGTAATGTGGGATTTCGACAGCATGGACGCCTTGAACACGTCATTGTCGGTGCAAGAGCGCATCAACCGCATCGTGGCCTCGGCGAGGGACGGGAGCATCATCCTCTTCCATTTCGGCGGCCGGAATACCATCGACCTGGTGACCGGCATCGTCGCCGGCCTGCGGGAGCGGGGATTCGCTTTCGTGACCCTGAGCGAGCTATATGGATGGAAAAAGCTGGTAAGGGGAGGGGAGGCCGGCGCCGGGGAGAGGGAGCCCTCGTTGCGACACATCTTCGCCGAGGGCACCACCCGGGACGGTTTTGAGGAGTGGTTGCTACTGTTCAACCCCAACGAAACCCCGGCCGCCGTGCGGGCCAGGTACTACTCCGGGGGCGAGGAGGTCCAGAGGGAGTACGAGGTGCCGGGCCGCCGCCGCCTTTCCCTCGCCGTCAACCGGGAGGTTCCCTGGAAGGGGGACGTCTCGGTGGTCCTGGAGTCCTCCCAGCCCGTGGCGGCTGAGCGGACGCTCTTCTTTTCCCGCGGCGCGGGTTTCGGGGGTGGCTCGACTTCCAGGGGAGCCACGGAGGGCGCCGCCGCCCACTATTTCCCCGAGGGCACGGTGCGTCCTGGTTTCGAGGAGTACCTGGTCGTCTTCAACCCCACGGGGAAGACCGCCGACGTCGACGTGTCCTTCCACGGCGCGGCGGGAGAGGCTTGGTCCGAAAGCATGGAGATGCGTCCTTTCTCCCGGATAACCCTGCGCGTGAACGACCTTTTGCCGGAGGGCGACTATTCCGCGACCGTGTTCGCAAGCGAGCTGGTGGCCGTGGAACGCTCTCAATACTTTCTCTACGAGGGGCTGTACTCGGGGGCGAGCTGTTCGGCGGGCATGGCGCGGCCGGCCGCTCGGCTCTATTTCGCCGAGGGCACCACCCGGGAGAGCTTCCATGCCTACCTTGCGCTCTTCAACCCCTGCGCCCAGCCGACCTGGCTGGTCGCGAGGATGTACGTCTCCGACGGTTCCGTGCGCGAGGAAAGGATGAGCCTGGGAGCGGGTGAACGGAAGACGTTATGCCTCGATTCCTTCCTCCCGACCGCTTGCGACTATTCCCTGGAGCTGGTGAGCCTGCTGCCTGTGACCGCTGAGCGCGCGGTGTATTTCCAGGCGCAGAACGTTGCGGGGGGTTTCTGTGACGTGGGGGAGGCGGAGGCCTCGGAGCGGTGGCTCTTCGCGGAGGGGAGCACTGGTGCGGGGTTCCGCCAGTGGCTCGCCCTCTTCAACCCGCATCCGCGCGAATTTACCGCGCGGGTGAAGTATGTGTGCGGGGAGGAGGAGTTGGAGCGCGAGTATGCGCTCCCGCCGTCCGGGCGGGTGACGGTGGATGTGGGCGGCGAGGTGGGGGAGCGTGCCGAGGTGGCCATGGAGGTATGGTGCGAGGAGGGCATCGTGGCGGAGCGCGCCCTCTATTTCGAGCGCGCGATGCCTTGAAACGGATCATCAGGACGCATGCGCTTCCGTGGGGGTTGAGCTCTTTTACCCGGGCGTGATTCCTTGGCGGCTCCACGGGTGCCCTGGTCCCAGCGGTCGACGGCGGTCGTAATGGGGCCCATAAGGGAAAACCGGCGTCGCGACGGGTCATACGGGTCAGCGCGATGCCATTCCGTTTTGATAGGTGGTTTCCGGGATTTGAAAGAGGTGGGGAGAATGCAATGTCACCCTGATAGAACAGGCAAATTCAGCAAGATGAAAGGGGCGACCTCCCAGATGTTTGATCCATGCGTTATAGCGCTCCGTCTCCTCTCCGGCGGTCGGTGAAAAGCCGCTGGGTTCGGGTATAATGTATGGGACAATCGTTTCGACCAAGAAGGAGGTAGCATCGATGACGAGCGAGAAGGAAGAACTTCTGAACAAGGAGATAGCGGGCTATGAAGAGGAGCTAAAGGTGCTCGCGGGCAAGCTGCAGGAGCTTGCGGGCGTTGACTGCTCCTTCGGGGCCTGCGTTTTCGATCCCGAGATGCAGGACGTAGAGTCCAAGCTGGCGGAGATCGAGAAGAGGAAGAAGGTCCTCGCCGAGGTGATGGAATCCCTCAAGCAGTGCGGGATGGAATAGCCGATTTCGGCAATACCGGAGACGGATTCGGAGGGAAAGGCTTCCAGCGGAAGCCTTTCCCTCGTTAGTGCCGTGATTCGTTAAGCCCAGGGGGACACCTTACTGGCGCCGCCAGGGGGCGGGGGCGGGAAGAGGATGACCGAGGCCTATTCAACCTCGAAGAACTGGTCCTCGGGCGCCCCGCAGATGGGACACTTCTCGGGGATCACGTCGTCGGCGACGTATCCGCAAACGCTACACACGTAATAGTTGGGCACGCGGTCCGCGACCATGTGCTGCAATGCCCCCTCGTAGAGCTTGGCGTGCCTTTCCTCCACATCTCGCGCGTACGCGAACATGGTGGCTGCCGCCTTTTCTCCCTCCGCCTCCGCCTCGGCGATGAAGGAGTCATAGCCCACGGCAGCTATCTTCTGCTCGCTGGCCAGGGCCTCCTCCAGATTGGTCTCGGTGTCCTTGATCTCCCGCAGCAGGCGCAGGTTATTGAAGGCGTGCACGGATTCCGATTCGGCCACCGCCCGGAAAAGCTTGGCAACGCCCTCGTATTCCTCCTCCTCCGCCTTCATGGCGAAGGCCTTGAGCCTGACCACCGCCTTGGATTCCCCGGTGTAGGCTTCGTACAGGTTTTTACGCGTCTTCTCTCCCATGCCTCCCCCTTTCGCGTCTCTCCAGAGGACGGAAGCCTCTTTCCTGTCCGTACAACGTAAACGCCCGTTCGTCTGCAGGCCACCGGGTCTTGCCGGCGTGCACACAAAGGTGGTCCCGGCCACCCCCTCAACCCTTCTTACGCACGAAGACGTGGTACTCTCCGTCCTCCTCCTCGATGCCCATGAACTCGTGCCCGGTCTTGGAGCACCACGCGGGCATGTCGCTCTTTATGCCCTTGTCGTCCGCGATGACCTCAAGGACCTCGCCTTCCGCCAGCTCCTTTATCTCCTGGGAGGTCTTGACGATGGGCATGGGGCAGTACAGGCCCACGCAGTCAAGCGTCCTGTCCGCCTTCATATCCGCACCTCCTTTTCCATATCCCTTTCCCGTCCGTTGGGTCAAGCGCCGGCGTCCCGGGGTTCCAGCCGCGAACGTGCGCCTAGATGAAGAGATTTATCGCGGATCCCGAAGCCTTCTCCACGTAGGTGGCGGCGCCCGCGAACTCGTCCACCTCGGGGATGAAGTCCTCCTCACCCAGGCCCATGAGGGCCATGGAGGTGGTGCAGGCGATGAAGCGCACCCCCAGCTCGTCGGCCATGTGGATCATCTCCTCCAGCGAGGGCATGCGGTGTTCCCGCATCAGCCTCTTCATGGCCGCCCTGCCGCCCCCCAGCATGTCGAGGCGTGACAGTTTAAGGCGCCGGGCTCCACCGCGGTTCATGAGCCCCAGCATCCTCTGGAGTCCGCTGCGCCCGCTCCCGCCGGACCTCTCCCTGGCCACCACGTTGAGCCCCCAGAAGGTGAAGAACATAGTGACCTCCATGCCCATGGAGGCCGCCGTGGTGGCGATGTTGAAAGCCGCCAGGGCGCGGTCGAGTTCTCCGCTGAAGACCACGATGGTCGCCTTTTCCTTATTATCGTCCATGGACGGCACCTCCTTCCGACACCGGATGCCCAGGCCCGGGCGCGGCGCGCCTCAAGGCTTCCCGCCGCAGGAAGGGCAGGTCTCGCTTCCCTCGCGCACCGGCCCCCCGCAGGACGAGCAGGCCACGATGACTATCGAACACGACCGGCAGGTGACGGGCAGATCCGCGCAGAAGGCGACCTCCTCGTCGCAGAACGGGCATTTGCACGTCGCCCTGTCCATGTTGTCTTTCCCTTCCATGTCAGCTCTTTCCTTTCCTTTTCAGGTAGTCCTCTATGGCGAGGTGGAGGGCGTCAGCCCCCAGGTTGGAACAATGCATCTTCTGCTTGGGAAGCCCTCCCAGCTCCCGAGCCACGTCGTCGCGGGTTATCTTCAGGGCTTCCTCCACCGTTTTACCCTTGGCCATCTCGCTCACCATGCTGGAGACGGCGATGGCCGCCCCGCAGCCGAAGGTCTTGAACTTCACGTCCTCCAGGCGGCCGTCCTCGCCCACCTTGACGTAGAAGGTCATCATGTCCCCACAGACCGGGTTCCCAACTTCTCCCACGCCGTCGGCGTCCTCGATCTCGCCCACGTTGCGCGGGTTGGTAAAGTGTTCCATTACCACGTCGCTGTACTGTGCCATGCGCGTTACCCCCTTTCCTTAAGGTATTTGGCGTAAAGCGGCGACATCTGCCGCAACCTCTCCACGATGGGAGGGAAGACCTCCAGGACGTAATCCACGTCCTCCATGGTGTTCTGGAGGCCGAAGCTGAAGAGTATGGATCCCTGCGCCCGCTCCGCCGGGATGCCGCAGGCGGAGAGCACATGAGAGCCCTTGAGGGCGCGGGAGGTGCAGGCGGAACCGCTGGAGACCGCCACTCCCCTCTGGTCCAGGAAGAGGAGCATGCCCTCGCCCTCGATGAACTCCACCGCGAAGCTGGCGTTCCAGGCAAGGCGGTTTTCGGGGTGGCCCGTGAGGTAAAGGTGCTCTATCCTGCCGGGAAGGGCGGATATGAGGGCGTCGCGCAGGGCGGACAGTCGCCTGCTCCTCTCCGCCATGTCCCGCTTGGCGACCTCGGCCGCCGCCCCCATGCCCACGATGCCGGCCACGTTCTCCGTGCCTCCCCTGCGCCCCCCCTCCTGCACCCCGCCGTCGAGCAGCGGGATGACGCGCAGCCCCCGTTTGACCCAGAGCGCCCCCACGCCCTGGGGTCCATAGATGAGGTCGGAGGAGATGGAAAGGGCCGAGACCCCCAGCTCCTTAACGTCCAGGGGCAGGGTGCCCGCAGCGGCGACCGCGTCGGTATGGAACGGGACATCCTTCTCCGCGGCGATGCGTGACGCCTCTGCGATGGGCTGGATGGTGCCTATCTCCCCGTTGGCGGCCATCACCGACACCAGCACGGTGTAGTCACCTATGGCGGCTTCCAGCTCCCCGAGGTCGATCGCGCCGTTGGCGTCGACGGGCACCAAGGTCAGCTCGTAGCCCTGTTTCTCCAGGGAGCGCGCCGCGTGCAACACGGAGAAGTGCTCTATGGAGGAGAGGACGATGTGCCTGCCCTTGCGCCGCGAGCCCGCCGCTATTCCCTTCACCGCCATGTTGTTGGCCTCGGTGCCGCTGGAGGTGAACACTATCTCCTCCGGCTCCGCACCCAACAGCGCGGCGACCTTCTCGCGCGCCTCTTCCACCGCCTCGCGGGCCGCGTCCCCCCGGGAATGCAGTGAAGAGGGGTTTCCGAATCTCTCTCCCAGGAAGGGAAGCATGGCCTCGCGAGCCTCGGGCAGCATGGGCGTGGCCGCGTAATTGTCCAGGTATACTTCCCTCATCTCTTCCTTCCTCCTTCCGTGGCGCCGCGCTCTCCCTCGCCTCCGAACGCGTCGCGCGGACTGCCGTGACCGATATCCACCCGCGGGTGGATCCCCAGCGCGTCCTTCAACTCTTCCGGGCTGGAGACGCGCAGGAGGCAGCTTTCCCTCGCGCAGAGCTCCGCCGTCACTTTCCCCTCCATTGTTCCCGTTCGCGGCTCCATTTTAAGCATGGTGCGGGATTTGGCCGACAGGGCGGCCGTCCTGAGCATCGATGCCGGAACGGTTTTCTCCGGCCCGGACAGGCGCAGTATCAGCGGCCCGCGCAGGTAGAGGTTGGTCGCCAGGGCGAAGGGGGCGGCCTGGAAACCGTATGCGGGCGCAGCAGGCGCCACGGCCTCCAGGGCCTTTCCAGCCAGTTCGCGCCATCCGCCGTCGTCCCCGTAAGCCCAGAGGGAAAGCATGGCATGGGCAGCGCGTGACTGCGCGGGCAGCTCGGCGGGAAGGGGGGTCAAGCCTGACGGCTCGCTGCCGGGCGCCACGTCCATAAACGCGGACCTCTCCTCCGACCAGTTACGCTTGACCGCCAGCTCGAGCAGCGTCCGCGCCCGCTCCATCCACGTGCCGTCACCGGTGTACCCGTAGGCCGCCAGAAAGGCCGACGCGGTTTCCGTCAGGTCCCCGAGGAATCCGTGCCGGCGGCCGCGCCCCTCGCTGTCCAGGTAATGCGCCATCCCCACGCCGGCCAGGAAGGCGCGCGACCAGAGGTATTCCAGTGCCGCCAGGGCCAGGGCAATATAGGCATCATTTTCCAAAGCCGCCCCGGCCGCGAGGAAGGACGAGGCGGCCCGTGCCGCCAGGTCCGTGTAAACGGTGCGGTCCACAGGCGGGGGCGACGCCCCCTCGCGCCCGCCCGCGGGAAGCAGGTAGTATTCCTCGTCGGCGTCCTGGCTGCCGAAGAAACGGGCCTCCCCGTCGCTCAAGGTGCGGTATATATAGGCCGCGGTTTCGGAGGCCGTGCGCCTGAAAACCTCCGATCCGGTCATTGCATAGGCCCTCAGGAGCACGGGGATGAGCATCGCGTTGTCCGCGAGCATCTTCTCGTAATGGGGGATGGACCAGTCCCGGGTGGTGGAATAGCGGAAGAAACCGCCCTCCACCTTGTCAAGGAGGTTACCCCTGATCATGGATTCCAGCGTGGAACCGGCGAAGACCAGGTACTCCCCGTTGCCTTCGTCGCTATAGAGGTCAAGGGCCAGTGCCAGGGCTTCCACCTGGGGAAATTTGGGCTCCCGCCCAAGCCCTCCGTATGCGCGATCCCAGGCGCGCAGCAGGGCGGCTCCCGTTTCCTCGACCATTTCCAGGCTCAACTCCAAGCCCGGGGAGGAAGACGCCGAAAGCGCCTGCTCCGGCGCACCGACGTCGACCTCGTGGTCGCGGTAAAGCTCCGCGATCCGCTGCAGCGCGGTGCGCATGGTTTCGGGGGGGATATAGGTCGCGCCCGCCAGGAGGTTCCCGTGATGGTCAAGGAAGGCGGTGGTGGGCCACCCGCCCTGGTTGTAGCGACGGTTGATGTCCGGGTTGCGGTCGCTATCCACGCGCACGGGAACATACAGGCGGTTGACCTGTTCGATCACCGCGGGGTCCGAATAGGTGGTCTCGTCCATGACGTGACACCAGTGGCACCACACCGCCGAGATGGAGAGCAGCACAGGCTTTCCCTCCGCTGCGGCCCTCGCAAATGCGGCCTCGCCCCAGTTCATCCAGGCGATATCCGCCGCGCGGTTAGGCCGGGGGCTGAACCTGAACTCCTCGCGTATCCCGCAGCTTTCCCCTTCACTGTTATCCCGCATGCGCGCCACCTTCCTTCTCTTTCCAGGAAAAGCCTCTCATGCTTTTCCGTGTGGCTAGTCACGGCGGAGGAGAGGAGAAAGAGAGCATTCGGGCTCGTAGCTATGCCCCGTTCCCTGAATTCCGTTCTTTACGCGACGACCTCGACCACCGGTTTACTGACTTCCGTGTCCCGGTGGCCCGCCGATAAGGTTGCCTTGCTACTTTACGCTGCCGTCCCAAAATGTAAGAGGGGCGGAAGGTCCGCCCCTCGGCACTGCGTCGTTTTCCAGGCTTCGAGCGGCCTCCTTCAGCCTTTCTTGTCCTTTTTGGCCGTTGCCGCTTCCTCGCCTTTCCTCATCTGTTTTTCCATGGTGACGCATGGATACTTGGAATCCGCGCAATGGGGGCAACAGAGCCCTCCTCTTTCCGGCGCCTCTTTCTTTGCCATGTGTCCTCCTTACTCGCGCCTCTCTCACTCTTTCCGCTGCCTAAAATATAGATCAAGGTGCAGCGCGGGCAAATGACCTACATCAAGGGAGGCTTACCGTTGGTCGCCTCGCACGGTCCTTACGGGGAAGCGCTAAGCCTTCCATGCACAGATCCTTGAGTGTGAAAATTCCTTGTCGCCTCGCACGATCCTCACCGGGAGGCGCTAGGCCTGTATGTCGTCGAAGTAGGCGAGAAGGGCTTTCTTGTCCCTGACCACCAGCAGCTTTCCCTCCGTGCCCATGATGCCCTCCTTCTTCAGGCGGCTCATGATGCGGGAGACCGTTTCCTCCGTCGATCCCACCAGGCCGGCTATGTCCCGGTTGGTGAGCGGCGTGTCGATGACCAGGCCGCACTTGTCGCTGATGCCTATCTCGTCCACCATCTTCAACAACACGCAGGCGATGCGCTTCTCCACCTTCTCGCCCGCTATGCAGCGGTCCTTGTAATAGGCCTGGTCCAGCTTGGCGACCACGATCCTCATAAGATGAAGCGCGAACAGCTGGTCGCGCGACACCAGCCACTGCAGGTCGTCCCAGCTTATCCTCCAGGTGCGCGCCGGCTCTTTCGCCACCGCGGAATAGGAATAGATGCCGTCCTCGTAGAGGGCGCCTTCTCCGAAGACACCGCCCGGATAGAGGAAGTCCAGGATGAGCAGTTTGCCGTCCCCGTGCACTATGTTCGCCTCCACGGTGCCTTCCTCCACCAGGTAGAGGTGGGTGGCCTCCTCCTGGTCGATAAAGATGTATTGCTCGCGGTCGTAGCGCTCGGGCTTGAAGAGCTCACGCGCCTCCTTGCGCAATCCCTCCTCGAGGTGGTTGAGGAACTCGCTCAGGTGATGATCTTCCATCTTTCCCTTCCGGCGTCGACGGCCTCGTCTTCTTATCTGCCGGTCCCGTTCTCCCGGTTCGCCCGCGACCGGGAAAAGGCCTGTTTGTGCAGGTAGATTATAACAGAAGCGCGTTGCGACGTGTCGGCGAAGCATGATCTCCGTCAGCCTTCTCCGGTAAGCCCTCCGCGGCGGATCCGGAACGGGCGGGCTCCCGCCTCGCGCGCCGTATCAACCGGCATCGCCTCGAGGCATCTGGCCAGCCGGGCCACAAGCGCGCGCATCATGGTGCTATATTGGAAAGAACGTGACCTCATGGCGGAGGAAGAGGTGTTGCGTTGCTCAAAGATCTGATCCCTGACAACGGCAACATAGTTCTCGTCATAGCAGGACTGGCGCTTTTTCTGGGGTGGGGATCCGGGAGCCTGGCGCGAAAGCTGAAGGCCCCGCAGGTGGTTGGATACATCCTCACCGGGGTCGTCCTGGGATCATCGGCGCTGGGGGTCATAGGTTCCGGCATGCTTGACGGGCTGGTTTTCATCAACTTCCTTGCCCTCGCCTTCATCGGCTTCGATATCGGCGGAGAGCTTTCCATTCGGGGATTGCGCAAGCTGGGGAGGCCCATCCTCTGGATCTCGCTCCTCGAATCCCTGGGCGCTTTTCTCCTGGTGACCATAGCCATCTTCCTCTACACGCGCAAGCTTTACGTTGCCCTGATCTTCGGGGCCCTTTCCTCCGCCACCGCCCCCGCGGCCACCGTGGACGTGCTGCGGGAATACCAGGCCTCCGGCCCCCTCACCACCACGCTTTTCGCCGTGGTGGGCATCGACGACGGCCTGGCCATAGCCATCTACGCCTTCGCGGCCCTGTTCGCCAAGATACTCCTGGCCGGGGCGCAGTCCCTCAATTACGCCAAGCTCATCCTCCTGCCCTTCGCGCAGATCATCGGGGCCCTCGTCATGGGGTTCGTCATCGGCCTTATCCTCCTGTTGCTGGTGCGAAGGGTCACTTCCAGGGCCACCATCCTCACCTGCGTGGTGGGCGCCATACTGGTCACCACCGGTCTCGCCAACCTCCTGGACCTCTCCCTGATCCTGGCCAACATGGCGGTGGGGATGACGGTGATCAACCTGCCAAAGTATGGAAGGCCGGACCTCTTCGAGGTGGCGCGAGGGATTACCCCTCCGCTGTTCATCCTCTTCTTCGTGCTGGTGGGGGCGAGGCTCGACGTCACCAAGCTTGGATCGCTGGGAGTGATCGGGGTTCTTTACATCGTCTTCAGAAGCGCCGGCAAGCAAGGGGGGACGTACCTGGGCGCGCGCATAGGAAGGGCCCCCCGTGCGGTTTCGCGTTACCTGGGCTTGTGCCTTTTCTCCCAGGCGGGAGTGGCCATCGGGCTGTCCATCGAGACCATGCTCGAGTTCGGGGCCAAGGAGTTCGGGACCGCTGGCTTGGAGCTGGGAGCCATGGCCATAACCGTCATCGCCGCCACCACCTTGATTTTCCAGTTGATCGGTCCTCCCTGCACGCGCCACGCGATCATCAAGGCGGGGGAGGCGAAGGTGGTCAAGAAAAAGGGTTCCTTGGGCGAAAGCGAGGTCGGTGCGGGTTGATGGGCGAAGGCGGCAGCCGGGGCTCTCCAGCCGGGACGCGTGCATCAGGCGACGCACGAAGGGCTCATGCATCGAGGATGGGGGAATCCGTCTTGTCTTCAGCGCCCGCGATATGTCGTCGAGCGGGAATAATGTGTTCGCCGTAATAGCAGGGAAATATACATCGGGTGTGTGCCGAACCCCTTGAAGGGCGGGCCAGGAGGTGGTTGTCGTGTCCAAGGTATACGTGCTCACCGACCGTCCGGTGCGGGAGTTCATGAGCACCGGGGTGGTGACCGTGGGCGTAGATGATCCTATTGAGGACCTGATCTGGAAGTTTCAGCGTTACCGCTATGCCGGGTTCCCGGTGGTGGACGAGAAGGGCGAGCTGGTGGGCATGGTCAGGGACTCGGATATCCTCAAGCTTTTCGTGATGACCCGGCCCGACGCGGTGCTCGCGGAGACGGCGCGCGACGTGATGAGGGTTCCCCCTCACACCATATCCCCCGAAGCCTCGGCCCAGGAGGCGGTGGAGAGGATGTTCGACGCCAACGTGCGCCTGCTGGTGGTCACGGAGAAGAAAAAGATCCTGGGCATCATCAGCCGCGAGGACCTGGTGTGCGGCATCTTCGCAAAGCGCAAGGTCGAGCCTTGGCCGGGAGGTTGATGGGAAGGAAAATGGTTGCGGATAAAATGAAAGGAAATCAACCATGAATTCTCCTACCAGGCCGGCATCCGGGGAAAGTCAAGGAGGGTCATTGCCAAGATGGAGTGGCGTCAGGAAGAGCTATTCCCGTATGGGATTCATCACCAGCCCGATTAGGGCGGCAGAGAAGGCGATGTGTTTCTGCAACCAAAGTGGTTCATGCTAACAATACATCAAGGAGGGAGAGAATGCTCTTTGCCGGATGCATTTCTTGCTCTCGCTTTGTCCCCAACCAGGGGAGGCTGGCTCTTTTCGTCCTCGCCTAAAACCTGGTAAATTATCTCAGACGCTTCGCCATCCCTGGGTAGAAACCCACTTCTCTCCGCAGTGTGCAGCTCAAGCTGATCGGGATCGGCACAAGGATCGTAAGCCATGCCCGCAGGACGGTTTTTCAGATGGCGAAGGCAGCCATCTCAAGGGAGTTCTTCATCAGGTTCCCTGCCCGCACGGGATCCCTCGCCTCAGCCTTCTCGTGAGGCAGCGCAAGGAGAAAAGAGCCGCATATGGAATACACCACTGCGCTCAAGGCTCTACGGACCTCGATTCGGGAGGCATCGTCCATCCTATATCCAGCGGGATACTCAAGATGATACAGGAAATCCGGCGTTTAATCACCTTAACAAGCCCGCCGGATAACAGAATATTGTTATCAGGAGGTGTATATGGGAAATATTGATATTTCTGAATCTAGCCAGACGTTATAAAGAGGGAAATCAGATCAACCGATTTAATAAAAAACGAGTTTGTTCTGGAAGTTTTGCCTAGTACTCGGATCACGCAACCAGTATGCTCCTTACAATTCTATGATTAATTGTACGGGATAAGGAGAAGGCCAATGAGGGATTACCCGAAGATCATTCTGTTAGTGATACTCGTCGTAGTATTCCCAATGATCTGCCCAACATATGCTGATAAGGCGAGCGCTGATGAGGGGTTCCAGTGGGAGCTACAGTACTCGCAGATCTCGCTTAGTACAATGTTTTTCAATGCATCCATTCTAGATGACTGCAATATATGGACAGTGGGCTATAGAGTAGATGCCTACAACAACCCAGTCAGCATGGTCGTATACCAGTGGGACGGCAACCGATGGCATCAGCGGTACTCCGGCGGGGAGGGCAAGCTATATGGGGTGTACGCCCTCGATAACGAGAATGTCTGGGCGGTAGGGGAGCGCGGCACAATCCTCTATTGGAATGGGCTCAGGTGGACATCCCAGAGCTCCGGCACCGTATCGGATATTTACGGTGTGTTCGCCTTGGATAAGAACAACGTTTGGGCAGTCGGCGGCGGAACCACCGATTCTTGCGCTGTAATATTGCACTGGGACGGTTCCTCATGGGCTGTCGATTATGTATCGCCTAAAATCTACAGCCAGTATTATACAACTTATTATTTCTATGACGTACATGCTTTGGATAGCAACAATGCCTGGGCGGTTGGCGATCTGGGCATTTATCACTGGGACGGCAAGGAGTGGAAGAGGCAGGGAGAAGGTATCGATACCGATCTAAAATCGTGCACTCCCTGTATCCGTGCACTTGGGGTAAATGACGCATGGGCCGTTGGGCCAGGGAAGATCCTCCACTGGGACGGTTCCTCATGGGCACCCCGCGGTTTCGATGGCATCAGTGGGGAGCACTATCTCAACGATATTGATGCCAGGGGAACGGACGACATTTGGGTGACAGGCCATGAGGGCAGAGACGGATCCGCCGAGCGCATATATCATTGGGACGGGGCTCAATGGTCGGTAAGAGATACAAGCCCTGAAGACATCACTTGTCCAATTGCCGTAAAAGCCATGCAAAGAGATAACATATTGGTGTTGGGTAGATATGGCGATATACTGCGCTTTGATGGCAAACATATATCGACGGTATTCCGCAAAATACGGGGCTTTAACGACGTCTCTGTCCTCGATAAAGACAACGTCTGGGCCGTCGGAGACGGGGGGGCCATAGCTTTCTGGAACGGGCACTCTTGGTCTTTTCAGGATTCGGGGACTACAGCTGATCTGTATTGCGTCTCGGCTCTCGATCGCGACAACGTATGGGCCGCGGGTTGTAACGCGACTATCCTTCACTGGGACGGCACGAGTTGGTCTTGTCAAATGCAGGGTAGCGTAGATCCTTATTATTCTTGTTTTGTTGACGTCCATGCCATAAATCGTAACGATGTCTGGGCAACAAAGAGTTCAGGATATCTTTATCACTATGATGGTTCATCCTGGTCGCTTTTTCCCAAGCCTTTTGGAGATGAAGAGGGTTTTTGGGCGGTAGACGCTTTGGACGAGAACAACATATGGATAGCGGGGACATGTGTCGGTTTCTGGGATGGGACGGACTGGACCATGCTGGATCCGGACATGCAAATCAGAATCAACTGCATCTCCGCCCTGGATAAAGATAACTTATGGGTGACGGGATCCTATTACGAAGAAAGTGTGGAGAAGTGGGTCGTAATGCACTGGGACGGCACTACTTGGTCTAGCACGGACCTGGGTGCATTTATGCTAACTGGGATCTCCGCCCTTGATGCGAACCATGTTTGGGCAGTTGGAGGATGCCTAATAAGCAAAAATGTTGATACATATGGTGTAGTATTCAAGTGGGATGGTTCAGTGTGGTCAAAGCAATTGGAAACGTATCGGGGTTATCAACTTTCCGCCATCGACGCTTTCGATCAGGGAAATATCTGGACGGTAGGGCCAGGATGCACGATTTATTATGGGCATGCCGCCTCCACCTGGTACCTGGCCGAGGGTTCCACCGACGGGGGCATGGAGACTTGGGTGCTGGTGCAGAACCCTAACCCGGACCCGGTGACCCTGGACATCACCTTGATGACCGAGTCCGGCCCCC
>JABLXL010000033.1 GCA_013178005.1 Actinomycetota bacterium | reverse complement strand
CGTGATCGAGGGTGATGTTACAGATGCCGAGAAGGAGGTGAGGGAACTCGTGCCGGCGGCCGTCTAGGCCGTCATCGCGAAATGGATGGCATGATGGAGCTTCTTACACCACTTGACGGGACGTGGTGCCCAAACTCTGGTAGGTCTTTCGTGATTGCACTCATGGACCCACTCCCGAAAGACCTCGTTGATCTGCCCGTCCTGGATCATCGGATCATAGACGGCAGCTCCCGGGTCCGCATTCCTCCGTACATACGGAGAAAGATTCCATGAGGGGATTACGCACTTACGTACACCGCGTAATCCGGGAACGGCGCAAACCAGGAACAGCGCCACGACAACGTGCTAACGACAAGGTGGTATTGACAACGCAACGAGGTCTGGTAATAGATTGAACGTATTGAGATGCTCTCCGAGCCCCCCGGCCTAAAGCTCAAGCCATGGCCGGAGGCCGATAGGGTTCGCCGGGAAACGGGCGGGCCTCCCGTGTTTGGAAAGGAGGGTACATGGGCCGGAAACGGCTATGCCTGCTTATCTTCGCGTCCCTGCTCATAGTGGTGTCCCTGGCGCTTTTCGTCCTTCACGGCACGAAGGGTGAGGACCATATCGTGGTCACTTACGATGAAATCACTTCCATGCCTTCCGTGCGGGTGACCTATCGCAGCATAAATAACTGGCGGACGGTCGAGGAGACCGAGGTCAAGGGGATCGTGCTCCACACTTTTCTCGAGCAATACGGGATAGACACAGATAGCGCTGAGGTGCGGCTGATAGCCCCGGACGATTATTTCTGGCCGGCGGTGGGCTCGGTGCTCACCCTGGACGACCTCAAGCGCGCCAACGCGCAAGGGCTCCTTCCCCTACTCGCTTGGGAGATGAACGGCGAGACGCTGCAGCCGGAGCCCGACGGCAGCGGACCCCTCCGCCTCGTGATGCCGCAATATGACGAAGGGGAGATAAACAAGCCATCCTGGGTCTCCAACCTCAGGCTGATAGAGATCGGCCCCTTGAGGGGGGGAGCAAAGGCTCCCGACGCCAAGCGGGTTCCTGTTGACGAGTTGTGGATTTATGGCGACGTCCCTACCGCCCAACCATTTTCGGCCATCCTGCCCCTTACGCTCCTCATCGCCGGGTTGCTGCTGTTGGGTGCCTGCATCATCTCCCGTGTGGGCAAGGGAAGGAAAAGAGCGCGTTTGCCCCAAATAGCAGCGGTCGCACTCGCGGTTGTTCTGGCATCCACCCTGACGATCTGCGCACCTGTTCGGGAAAAGTGCCGCGCGGCTCCAGGCGTTTTCATCTTCACCATGTCCGACCTCATGACTATGCCCTCCTTCGCGGGCCATTACACTTTCCTGAAATCGCAGGAGCCGTTCACTTATTACGAGGCCGATTACCGCGGGGTGTCCCTGTCATATCTGCTGGAGGAAAGATTGAGCGTCGCCCCGGAAGCGACCGGGGTGGAGGTCAGGGCTCGCGACGGCTACACCGTTTCTCTCACCATGTCCCAGGTAAGGGAAACCTACCCCGGAGGTTTACGGACGATCCTGGCCTACGATAAGAACGGGAGCTCCCTCAGGGGCGACGAGGGCAGCCTGCGCTTGATCGTCCCCCAGAGCGTGCCCGGGAATAAAGACCAGGGAGGTGACGCCAACACCCCGCTCTGTGCCAGGATGGTCTACGCAGTGGGAATATTGCCCATGCCGGCCGGAGAGCGAACCCCAATCGCGAGCGAGGTTTCCGAGGGATCTCTGGCGATTTACGGCGCGGTGAGCGAACCGGCGCTACCGTCCGATTACGCGCCACAGTCGGCGCCATCCCCACAATCGGGCCCACAACCATCACCTCAACCGACCCCTGAAAACAACTCACCACCTGAAGCAGTAGAGCCCGGTGACGACGTCTCCCCGCTGGTTGCTGCCTTCGAGTATTTAACCGGCCAGGATATAACCTCGCTGGTGTGGTGGATGGTGCGGGCGCCGATGGTCGCCTGGCCTCTGGGATTGGTGATCATCCCCTTGGCGCGCTACCTTGGAGGTGAGGGATGAGCGGTATGCGAAGGCATATCTTCCTCCCGGCAGCCCTGGTAACCATGGCTTTCCTGCTCGCCTCCAGCTGCGGGTGCGGCGAAGGGGAAGGGAGACCACCGTTGCTGGAGAGCGAGAAGCGCTTGGAGGGGATGTACGAGGAATGCAGAACCATCGCGATATCCGATCCCCTGGGACAGCACCCCGACATCGACATCGAGGAAATCCGGCGCTATGAGAACGTAGACGTGGAGGCGGTGCTCGTGCGCTCCAACGGCATGGAGAAACCGGGGGTATGGACTGGAGTCCGCCTACGGGACGTCCTGCGGGGCCAGGGCGTGGAGGAACCGTTCGTCGAGATAAGGATTGAAGCCTGGGATGGCTACGTGGCGAGGATCAGCTACGAGATGGCCATGCGGCCTGACACCATCCTAGCCTGGGCTGAGGACGGAGCACCGATTCCCAGGGAACAGGGCCCAGTGCGTCTGGTGGTGGGAAGCGAAGATGGGTTTTACTGGATACACCGCATCGTGAGGATGGCGATCGAGCGATGAGAAAAAGGGCGGTCCTGCTTGTCGCCCTCCTGGTCGCCGCGGCGGTCTCTCTCGGAGTCTGCGGTTGCGGATCACCCTCCATTCCCGAAGGGGAGAGGAGCGAGCTCATCTTGGCCACCACCACGAGCGTACTCGACTCCGGGCTCCTGGACGCGCTGATCGAGCGCTTCGAGAAAAGCCACCCCTACCGCGTAAAAGCGGTGGCCGTGGGCAGCGGCGCCGCCCTGCTCATGGCGCGCCAGGGCGAGGCCGACGTCACCATCACCCACGAGCCGAAGGCGGAGGTCGAATTCATGCAGGCCGGCTTCGGCGAGAGCAGGCGTGAGGTGATGCATAACGATTTCATCATAGTAGGACCATCCGATGATCCGGCTGGAATCAGGGGCATGGCGGACGCGGCGGAGGCCTTTACCCGCATCAGCCGCTCCGGGGCGTCCTTCCTCTCGCGCGGCGACGCCTCGGGAACCCATGCCATGGAACTGAGCGTATGGGAGCGGGCGGGAATTCTCCCCGCAGGTGACTGGTATCGTGAGAGCGGCCAGGGGATGGGTTACACCCTGAGACTGGCCGAAGAGGAGGGCGCCTACACCCTATCCGACCGTGCGACCTTTGTCGTCCTGGACGAGGCGTTGGACCTGGAGGTGATGGTGGAGGGAGACCCGGGACTGCTCAACGTTTACTCCGTGATCGTCACCAATCCGGCTCTATTCCCAGACGCCAACGTGGAGGGAGCCCGCGAGTTCGCGGCCTTTCTTTTCGAGAAAGGAACCGGGGACCTGATCCGCGATTTCGGTGTCGATCGCTACGGTCGCCACCTGTTCTACCTTTGCGAGTGAGTGGCGGCGGGTGATCGGCGGAGGCCAGGGCCTGGTCCGGCTATCCAGAGGTTTGAACGCAAGGCGGATGGGAATAAACAAATAAGGTGAATGATCATCGGTTATTATCAGCTCTTTTCTTGGGAGGTGAGAGCATGAAGTTGAGCGCGAGGAACGTGCTCAAGGGTAAGGTGAAGGCGGTCACCCAGGGCACGGTGAACACCGAGGTTAAAGTGCAGCTTGCTGGAGGCGAAGAGATCGTCTCCATCATCACCAAGGCTTCCGCCGAGAGCCTCGGCCTTGTCGAAGGCAAGGAGGTATACGTGGTCATCAAGGCGACCAACGTGATGATCGGGGTCGACTGAAAGGGCGGCATCATGGACCCGTCCCTCTAAGGCGGCCAAGATTTCGGTTTGCCTTGATGAGCACCGGTTTTTTTAAAGACAACCGGGGTATCGGGGCTGAACGCTCCTTGGGGGTGTCTGCATCTCAAGTCGATTGCAGGTGCCCACTTTGGGGGCGTGGCAAGCGCCCTTATGCTTTCCGGCATGATCAAAGCCTTTCGCATTGATGATCCCCGTGATGCGTGCTTCTCGTGAGATGTCTTATTGGCGACGGCGTTGACAACGCAACGCTACCTGATCGAATCACGCTTGCTGATCTGCGACATCCCAACTCCGGTCATTGCATTTAATTAGCAGCGATATTTAATTGCCGGGCTAACTCCGGGGGCGGAACTGGTGCAGGACGACGCCGTCGGGGGAAGTCCAGGTGTCGAAGGCGACCCGCGTGCCGATGCGCAGGTCCTCAAGGGGCGCGTCGATGCGGGTGAATACGTTGCCAATGCCTTCCAGCTCGACCAGGCCCAGGACCTCCGGCCTGCGGCAGCGCATGGCGTCCCTCTGCTGCGTGAAGGCGACCAGCGTGCCTTCCCTCGGCAAATCAACCCATTCCATGTCCTCGCCCAGGCAGGCGGGGCAGACCACGCGCGGGGGGTAGTGCGTCTCCCCGCACCCACGGCAGCGCGTGGTGCGGAACTCCCCCCGCGCGAGGAGCGCGAAGAATTCCTCCGCGGCCTTGTCCTGCATATATGGCCTGGTGTCCATGTCACGCGCCTTTCCGCTCGAGGACGGCGACGATGGAGCCGTTGATGAATCCCTGTTCGGTGTGCACCAGCCCCACCCTGGCGCTGGGACGCTGCCGCTCACCCGCCTCTCCCCTGAGCTGGCGCACCACCTCGGTGAACTCCAGCAGGGGAGTGACGTAGGCGGGGTGTCCCAGGGAGAGCCTGCCGCCGCTGGGGTTGATGAGCACCTCGCCGCCGTGGGTGGTGCGACCCTCCCTCACCGCCGACGGGGCCTCGCCGGGGGCGAAGAAGCCGAGCTCCTCGTACATCATGGGCTCCATGCCCGCGAAGGCGCCGTAGACCTCGGCGACGTCGACGTCGCCGAGCGCGTGGCCGCTCTCCTCCAGGGCGGCGCGGGCGGCGCGGCCCACGCAGGGGAAGCGGGATATCTCGCCCCGGTAGGGCACGAAGCTGGTGGGGTCGTGGGCCTCGGCCATGCCCGCGATGCGCACCGCCCGCGGGCTTCCTCGCGCCAGCTCCTCGCCCACCAGGAGCACCGCCGCCGCGCCGTCGTGCATCTCCGAGCACTCCAGGCGGCGGATGGGGGGCGAGACGTAACTGCTCTCCATGACCTCCTCCAGGGTGAGGGGTTCCCTGTAGGCCGCCTGGGGGTGCTTGAGGGCGTGCTCCCGCAAGAGCACCGCCACGTACGCGATATCCTCCGGCGACACGGAGTGGATGTGCATGTACCTCTGCACGGCCATGGCGTAGAAGGGCAGGGGGCTGATGACCCCGAAGGCCGCCTGGTAGGAATCGTATAGCGAGTTGGCCGCCTTGATGAGGTGGAAGTGCCCGAGGATGTCCTCCTTGATGCGATTGGGAGGCGCCTCCCGCTGGGCGGCGAAGACCAGGCACGAGCCTATCCTCCCCTCCCGGATGCGGTCGCGGGCGACGTGCACGGCCACGGAGGTGGAATTGCCTCCGCTGTCCACGTCCAGCATGAGGCCGCATTCCATGCCCAGGTAGTCGGCCATCCTCTGGGTGACCATCTTGCGCGTGTCGGCCATGTAGCCGTGTGGGGTGGAGATGAGGCCCTCGACCTGCGAGGGAAGCAGACCGGCGTCCCGCATGGCCTCGGCGCAGACCCGCGCCCCCATCTCGTGCGGGTCCTCCTCATGCCAGCCGATGTCGGTCATGGCCACGCCGGCTATGTAAACCTCGCGCGCCGTTTCCATGCTTCCTCCCGGGGGAATGATAAAACCGAGACTGAGAGCATTATACCACCGGGTAACCGGAGCTAGTGAACGTGAGGTGTTTGCGCGGCGGCTCCCGGGGGACCCCACGCCGCACGGCGGCGAGCACTCACGGCTTGCGGCCATTTTATAATAGTAATATTTGGAAAATTGATACCGGGGAAAGCAGGGAGGTTGTTGCCAGCCACCCATCTTGGGCTGATGGGACGAAGGCGGTACCGGCATACGACCTGGGGTTTCCGGCTGGCCACCGCGCCCAAGACCCTCGACCCCGGTAGCCCAACGCCAAGCGGAAGGAGGAAGGGGTGACGGAGATGGAGAAACCGCGCAGGATAGTGGTGATCGGCGGAGTGGCTGGCGGCGCCACGGCCGCTTCCAAGGCCAGGCGTTGCTGTCCTGACGCCGAGATCGAGATCTACGACCAGGACGAATTCATCTCCTATGCCGGTTGCGGGCTTCCTTACTTCATAGGAGGCCACAGCCCCAACTGGCGCCGGCTCCTGGCGCGCCTTCCCGACGAGTTTGAGTCCAGGCAGAATATCCGCGTCTTCCTGCGCCACCGCGTGAACGACATCGACCCCGGGAACAAGAGGATTCGCGTGGCCGACCTGGAGGGAGTGAGCGAGTCCTCCATCGACTACGACCGGCTTATCATCGCCACGGGGGCGGCCCCGTTCGTGCCCCCCATCCCGGGTCGGGAGCTGGAGGGAGTATTCGTGCTGCGCTCCCTCACCCACGCCCTGGAGATGAAATCCTTCATCGACTTGCGAGCTCCCCGCCGCGCGGTGATCGTGGGCGGAGGAGCGATAGGGCTGGAGATGTGCGAGGCCTTGCGCCGCCTGGACATGGAGGTCGACCTGGTGGAGATGGCCGACCACGTGCTCCCTCCCCTGGACCCCGACCTGGCAGGAAAACTGGGTGAGCACCTGGAGAGAAACGGGGTGAGGCTGCGCCTGGGAGCCAAGGTCGAGGGCATCATGGACAGGGGCGGCTCCGTGGCCGGGGTGGCCACCAGCGAAGGGGACCTGGAGGCCGACATGGTCCTGCTGTCCATCGGCATCCGCCCCGTAAGCGACCTCGCCCGCCGGGCGGGAATAGAGCTGGGCGCGAGGGACGCCATAAGGGTGGACGAGGCCATGCGCACCTCGGCCCCCGACATCCTGGCCTGCGGAGACTGCGCCACCACCCGCCACCTGGTCTCGGGCGAGGAGGCGTGGTTGCCCCTCGGCTCGACCGCGCGCAAGCAGGGTCGCGCGGCGGCGGAGACCGCTTCCGGCGGCGAGGGCCGGTTCCCCGGGGTGCTGGGCACCTTCGTCCTCAAGGCCTTCGAGATGACAGCGGGGAAGACAGGGCTCAGCGAGGCGGAGGCTCGCGAGGCCGGCCTCGCCTCGCGGTCCGTCACCCTGGAGGACGCGGTGCTCCCCGGATACTACCGGGGCGGCGGACGCATGACCGCGAAGGTGACGGTGGAGGAGAACACGGGTCGGGTGCTGGGCGCCCAGGTGGTGGGGGATTATTCCGCCGTGGCGGAAAGGCGTCTGGACGTCCTCGCCGTGTGCGTCTCAGCGGGGCTCACCGCAAGCGACCTCTCCGTCCTCGACCTGGCCTACGCCCCTCCCTACAGCCACCCCCTGGACATACCCATCGTGGCGGGAAACCTGGCGGAGGCCAGGGTGCTGGGGAAGGAATGCACCTGCACCATGGAGGGGCTGGAATAGGGCTGGGTTCCAGGAGATCGGATGTCCGCACGATACGCGTGCGTTCCGGCTTCCGGCTGCCAACGGGATGAGGACGGTCGAGCCCACCCTGGATTTCGCCGCAGGAATCCTACTTCCTCACGGCGACAAGGATGCGGTAGCCGAATTCCGCCGGCTCCACCGGGATGACCTCGAAGCGGTGGAACCCCGCCACCGCCAGGTGTTCCCTCCAGGCGGCGTCGGTGGTGAAGTGTTCGCCTTCTCCCTTTATCACCGCGGGGATGTCCCCGATGTGCAGGAGCATGGTCTCGAAGGCGCCGTGCTCGAGGTCATAAAGGGACTTCCCTACCATTTTATGGATGATATCCCTCGCCCTCGTCGGGTCGTCTACGGGCCCGTCGACGTCGCAGAACATGTCGGCGTAGATGAGCCTGCCGCCCGCCTTGAGCAGACGCGCGAGCTCCGCTGCGCAGGCCGTCCTGTCTTCGGGAGGGACGTGGTGCAGCGCGAGGTTGGATACCACGCAGTGCACGTAATCGGAAGGCAGGGGCACCCTGAGGGCGGAGCCGATGGCTATGTGCACGTTGGGGGTCTCCCGGAAACGGTTGACGCAGCCCTGGACCATGCGCTCCGAGGGGTCGATTCCGTAAAGCTCGGCGTCGGGGTTCTCGTCGGCTATGCGGGCAAGCAGGGTCCCGGAGCCGCAGCCCAGGTCCAGCACGCGCTTGCGGTTCGCGTCCCCCACCAGCTCCACGATGAGCCTCAGGGCATCGGCGTACATGGGGTCCCGGTCGAAAAGGCTCTCATACTCGCCTGTAAAATCGTCCCAGTATCCCAAATCCGGTTCCTCCTCATGCCTATCGCGCCAGTTTCGCCCCCGCGGACCGCGCTTATTCGTCCCGGTAGGCGCGCGAGAGCTCCACCACCCGCCGGTACTCCTCGACCTGGCGCCTTCTCTCCTCCGCGTCCCAGCCCAGTTCGCCTCCCAGCAGTTGCGCCACCCGCTCCGCGCAACCGAGGCCCTGGTCGCGGTTCTCGTAGTAGATAAAGCTCCGCCGCACCATGAAGTCGGTCAGGGCGACCACCATCTCCTCGCGCGCCGCGTAGACCACCTCCGCCTCGATGTAGGGAATATCCTCTCCCAGCCTCCTTGATAGTGACGGGTCCTCGGAAAGCATCCCCAGAACCCTCACCGCTCCCGTGCCCAGTAGCTGCAGCTTGTCGATGACGTCCCCGTCCAGGCGCACCTCGCGCGCCGCCCTCTCCAGGCGTCGGGAGAAATCCCTCCCGTCCTTCCCGAACACCGGGGCCCTTTTGGTGTCGCACCTGCCGGCGCGCACGCCGAAACGCTCCTCGAGGCGTCTCGCCGCCAGGTCCACCAGCTCCTCGGCCATGGAACGGGCGGTGGTCAATTTGCCGCCAGCGATGGAGATGAGGCCCGAGTGGCTCTCGTAGATGGAATGCTCCCTGGACACCTGGCTTTCCTTGACGTCCCTGCCGCCCCCCTCCACCACCAGGGGCCGCAGGCCGGCGTAGGTGCTGATGACGTCGCCGCGCTCCAGGCGCGCCCTCGGGAGGGCGTGGTTGGCCGCCTCGAGGATGTAGTCCACGTCCTCCCCCGAGGCCCTTATTTCGTCGTAATCGCCATCGTAGTCGGTGTCCGTGGTGCCGATGAGCGCGTAGTCCCCCCATGGCACCAGGAAGAGCAGGCGCTGGTCGCGCGGGGAGATGATGGGCAAGGCGTTGTGCGCCTTAACGCGCTCCCAGGGGACGATGACATGGGAACCCTTGGTGGGGCGCAGTTTGGGCAGGGCATCTGGCTCGTCCAGGCGGCAGACGGCGTCCGTCCAGGGTCCGGTGCAATTGAGCACCACCCTGGCCTCGATGTCGAATTCGCCGCCCCCCACCTCGTCGCGCATTCTGGCGCCCCTGACCGCGCCGCCCTCCCGCAGCATATTCACCACCCTCGCGTAGCTCAGGCACAACGCCCCCTCCAGGTAGGCGGACTGCACGTGGGAGAGGGTGAGCCGGGCGTCGTCGGTGGAGCAGTCGTAGAACTGGCCGCCTCCCTTGAGGCGCGAAGCGTCAAGTTCCGGCTCCACCTCCAGGATGCGCTTCTTGCCGTGCAGCTGGTGGTTCTGCACGTTGCGGAAAAGGGCCAGGATGTCGTACAGCCAGAGCCCCATGGCGATGACGAAAAGGGGGTTCTTGTCCCCCTTGTAGACGGGGAAGATGAAGGGCTGAGGCCAGACCACGTGGGGGGCGTTGAGGAGCAGGCGCCGGCGCTCCCGGCAGGCTTCGAAGACCAGCTTGAAATCGAAGAGCTCCAGGTAGCGGAGACCCCCGTGCACCAACTTTGAGGAACGCGAGGAGGTCCCGAAGGCCCAGTCGTTCTTCTCCACCAGGGCGGTGGCGAGACCCCGTCTTGCGGCGTCGCGCGCCGCGCAGGCCCCCGTTACTCCCCCGCCGATCACCAGCACGTCGAAGACCTTGGCCTGGGCGTCTTCTATCGACTTTTTCCGCTGCTGTGACGAGAACATCTTCCTGCGCTCCTTCCGTCCTTACTTGGCAATTATAGCCAATTGCCGCAGGCACACGGTCCCTGGGCCGCCTTTCCCTGCGGCCCTCTCCCGCTTTCCTCAAGTATACCAGGGAAGGACCGCGCCGACCGTTCGCGCGGGCGGATCCCGCGCGCGTCGAAGCATGTTCCTCGCGTGTAGAGCATGTATAATAGGAATCAACCTCGTATCAGTATCGCAACAGGGGCGTCACACTTCACACCACGATCGCACCAGGCCAGGGCGAGGACGGCGATATAGTGCGCAGGCAGATCATCCAGGAGATAGCGCGCTCGGTGGTGGCGGCCGGAGGGGTGGACAACGTCATCAGGGCGCTTGTGGAATCCACCGCCCGCGGCACCGGGGCGGAGGGTTGCTCCCTTTTCACCGTGGGCCCCGGCGGCGAGGGGGTTGAACACCGCCTGAGCTGTGGCGTCGGCGAAAAAGGGGCCGCGGCCGACCGCCTGCTGGCGCCCGAGGCCATGCGGCAGGTCCTCAAAGGCAAGTCCCTGCTGATCTGGGAGGCGCAGCGTGATCCCAGGATCACGTCCCGGGAGGAACTGGCCAAGGCGGGGATATCTTCCATAATATACCTTCCCTTCCGCAACCACGAGCAGGTCCGAGGCGTGATGTGCCTTTTCTTCTCGCACAAGAGGAGGTTCGACCGCGAGGAGCTGGATTTCCTCGATTCCCTGGCCGAGATGGCTGGGATGATACTGGAGATGGCGGAGACGAGAGACAGCCTGGCGAGGGACGCGGAGGAGGCGCGCCGAGACTTGGCCCGAGCCATGGACGAGCGCCGCCACTTCCTGAGCTTTCTGTCCATGGTCGCCCACGACCTCAAATCACCGCTGGTGGCGGTGCAGGGTTACCTGAAGATGATCCTGCGCAAGGGCTCCGACTCCCTGGACGAGCGAATGATGACCGGCGTTAAGCGCAGTATACACCGCATCGACGGGATGATGGAGCTCATCAGCGACCTCCTGGAGCTATCGCGCATCGAGAGCGGGCAGGTGGTGGCGGAGTTCAAGGCCGTTTCCTGGGAGGAGGTCCTCTCCGCGGCGGTGGAGATGGCCCACGAGCTCGCCGAGCCCAAGGGCATCGTGGTTTTAACGGAGATAAGGCGCCCTCTTCCGGAGGTCTTCGCCTCCGACATCCGTTTGCAGCAGCTCATCCTCAACCTGGTTTCAAACTCCGTACGCTACACGCCGCGGGGCGGCAGGATAACCATACGCGCCATGCGTGAGGGAGACGCCGTCAGGGTCAGCGTGGAGGATGAGGGGACGGGGATAGCCCCAGACAAGCTGCCCCACGTGTTCGAGGAGTTTTACAAGGGGGACCCGGAGGCGACCGAGGGCACCGGGCTTGGGCTTTCCATCTGCAAACGCATCGTGGACATGCACCGCGGGGAAATAAGCATAGAGAGCCCCGTGCCCAGGACCGGCAAGGGCACCCTGGTTAGTTTCACCATCCCGGTGGGCGTGACCTGCTCCCTGGAGGAAAAATGGATGTCGATCCCTCACGCCTCCGGGGTCTGAACACGACATCATCTTTTTCCCCAGGCAAAGGGCGGGTTGGCCGGGCGACGATGTCTCCCTCCAAGGGCTGGATGGCGGCGCGGAAGTCCACCGGAACCGGTCTTCCCGCCCGGTCGCGTTCGCGGCCTGGGCGTCCACGTAGAGGCCTACATTGACGCGGGCGAGCTTACATTGCTGAACCAGCCCGCCCCGCTCCCCTGCCCCGACGAAGGGGAAGGGAGAGTATATAATCTGGAGGGAACTGGACAACCGCTCGAGGGGACGCGCGGCAGGGCGGAAGACGGGCGGGAACGCGGTGAGGATTGAGGGAAACGGGAGGACTTGAATGGCGGCGGCGGTATCCCGTCGAGGCTGGTAGGGATTATTGCTGGGAGGATTAAGGGAAACGGGAGGACTTGAATGGCGAAGAAGATATTGCTCGCGGATGACGACCCCGACGTCATCGACGTGGTTTCCATGATCCTGGAGGAAGAAGGATACGAGATCGTCACCGCCAAGGACGGCTCCGAGGCCCTGGAGAAGATCAAGCTGGAGAACCCGGACCTGGTGATCCTCGACCTCCTCATGCCCCACGTGGATGGATTCGCCGTCATGGACATGCTCAGGGACCCTCGATACGAACGCTGGTCCGGGATTCCCGTGGTGGTGTTGACCTCGGTGCGGGAGGAGGTGAGCCGGCGCCGCTACGAGCTGGAAACGGGGAGGTCCATGGAGTACGCGGCCTACCCTGGACAAGCCGGCCGACCCCGACCAGCTCTTGGAGACGGTGGCCTCGCTGCTCGGAGACAAGGAAGAGGACTGAGGGAGAACTCCGGTCGACGGCTTTTGGCGATCGTGTAACCCACTGCTCGGGGCGAAAGATCCCGTTTACGAGGGGCAAAGGGTAAATTCGGTCGATGGCCTTTATAATAGGGAAACCACCCTGGGAGCGGCAATATCCCGTCCAGGCGCGGGGAATCGGTTGGCAGGTAATGGTTCGCGGCCCCGCACAGAGCGTGGAGGTAGAGATTTCCAGCTACGAATAACACAGACTACAACATCGGGAGGTAGAAGGTGAGCGAGGATTTCAACGTCGCGGGTTTTCTAGCCGAGAGGCTGGAGTGGGTGGCCGCAAGGCGCCCACTTATCCACCATATCACCAACTTCGTGGTTATGAACGAGACCGCCAACCTGACCCTATGCCTGGGGGCTTCTCCGGTGATGGCACACGCCACGGCGGAGGTGGAGGAGATGGCCTCCCAGGCGGGCGCGCTGGTGCTGAACATGGGGACGCCTTACCCCGAGCTGGAGGAAGCCATGTGCGCCGCCGGCAGGGCCGCCAACCGCGCCGGCGTGCCCGTCGTATTGGACCCCGTGGGAGCGGGCGCCACCTCCTACCGCACCCGGGTGGCCCACCGCCTGCTGGAGGAGGTGCGTTTCGCGGCCGTGCGCGGCAACGCGGCCGAGGTGGCCTGCCTGGCGGGAGAGGCTGCGGAGATACGCGGGGTGGATTCCGTCTCCTTCTCCGGGGACCCCGCAGGGATGGCCTCCGGCCTGGCTTCCTCCCTGGGATGCGTGGTGGCGGTGACGGGGGCGGTGGACGTGGTGAGCGACGGCGTCCGGCTGGCGAGGGTGAGCAACGGCCACGAGCTCTTGGGCGGGGTGACGGGCACCGGCTGCATGGCCACCACCGCCGTGGCCGTGATGCTGGCCTCCGGGGAACCCTACCTCGAGGCCGCCGCGGCGGCCCTGGGCCTCTTCGGCCTGGCGGGAGAGCGCGCCGCCGACGTCTCGGGCGGGCGACCCGGCTCCTTCCACGTCGAGCTCTACAACCAGACTCACGCTCTCGCGGCGGGGCACGCTCCCCTGGAGGGACTCCGGGTGAAGATCGAGGACGGCGGAAACGCCTGACAGTCTTTGTGTGTTACCATAATATGGATATTGCTGCCGTTGTGCGTCACTAACCCGTGGACGCCGCGATATTCATATCCCAACCTTTTCCCCTGCTCCCAGAGGTATCCAGCAAGTGCATTCGAACTAAAAGCTCGGGTGAGTAGCGGTAGAGAAAGATCGGCAATGCATGGGTTTTCTATTCCGACCTTTTCCCGAACCGCACCCCTCCCGGGTTCCCGATTGCGGCCGGGGCCTTTCTTCGCTCATAGCATTCAGAGGACGCCGAAGACGCTGCATTGTGTTTTCCACAAGTGATGAAGTAACATGCCCTAACACCTGGACCGCCGCATCGCACGAGCTTCAATGAACGCGATTCCGGCGACGACGAATCCCCGCGTCGGGTCAGCGCGCCTCGGCGATCACGCCGCCGCCGAGCACCACATCTCCCCGGTAAAGCACGGCGTGCTGGCCTGGGGTGAGGGCCCACACCCTCTCGGTAAACGCGAGCTCGAACCCGTCACCCCACAAGCGCGCCCGGCAAGGCCTGGGCGCAACGTTGTAGCGCGCCATGGCCTCCGCCTCGATCTCGCCCCCGGGCCGGTCCCCGCTCACCCAATGCGCGTCCTCCGCGCGCAGCCAGCTCCCCGGCACCTCGTCTCTTGACCCCAGGACCACCGCCCTCCTCGCCGGATCTATCTCCACCACGTAGAGGGGATGGGGCGCCGACACCCCCAGTCCCCGCCGCTGCCCTATGGTATAGAAAGCGATCCCCTCGTGCTCCCCGATTTTCCTCCCCGAGGTATCCAGCAAGGGGCCGGGGTTCATCGCCTCCGGGTGACGGCGGGAGAGGAAACTCCGGTAATCCGCGCCGCACAGGAAACATATCTCCTGGCTCTCGTCTCCACGGCCGGCGCGCAAGCCGGCGGATAAGGCCCTGCGCCGCGCCTCCTCCTTATCCGCGTCCTGGTTAGGAAACACGCAGCGCGAGAGGACCTCCTGTCCCAGGCGGTAGAGCGCGTACGACTGGTCCTTGGCCTTGTGCCCGGCGCGCGCCAGGGAGGCTTTGCCGTCATCCCCCAGGCAAACGCGCGCGTAATGTCCGGTGGCGATGAGGTCGGCGCCCAGAGCGTCCGCGACCTCCAGGAGAGTCGGGAACTTCACCCAGCGGTTGCACTCCACGCACGGGTTCGGGGTTCTCCCTCCCAGGTATTCGCGCGCGAATGGCTCCACCACCATGGATAGGAAGCGCTCCCTGAGGTCGACCACCTGGTGTTCAATCCCCAGGCTCGCGGCCAACCCGGCCGCTCTCTCCACCGCGGCTAGGGAACAGCGGCGCGCAACGGGCTCGCCCGCTGGCATTTCCTCCCATAGGCGGAAGGTGACCCCCACGACCCGGCATCCCTCCTCGAGGAGGCCGACCGCCGCCGCGGTGGAATCCACGCCCCCGCTCATGGCCACCACTACGCTCTTCACCGTACCGCCCTTCGCTCCCTCGATACCCCTGGCGCTCAGCGCTTAAAAGCGGTCCTCAACCTAATTCCTTTTGCCCCCAACGCGTCCCCCCAGCTTCCCGCGCCAGCCGGCTGAGCGCGTACCTGCGCGCGTAATAATAGATGATACCCCAAGGGCCGCCATGTCCAGCCCTCGCGCCCCTGCGCCTTCGAAATCGGCTATCGTTACCGGCCGACGCGTCCGGCTTCATGGCAGAACCCCATGATAGCGCCCGCGAAGCAACACCGCCGCTTTTCCCCTTTTCCCGCCCCGGGTCGGGAAGCATCATCCACCCTCCATGCTGGTCGAGCCGTGACAGATGCCGGGGCTTTCCCGCATAAACGGTGGGTAGCCCTCACCGTCCGCTCCCGCGGTTGACCGGGATGCCCTAAAACAATATCCTATGCGAGTGCGGAGTAACCGTTCACTAAATTACCTCGCCGGGGGAAGGGGGAGCGGTCGGACCCGCCTCCCTCAAGTTGCGCGAGGGCGAGTTCGAGTAATAATAAACGGCTGTCGGAATGAACCCGAACGCCATGGGGCCTCGCTGCGCGACAGCGCGCGTTCCGGATACCCCGCGCACCCGTTCGGAAGGCTATCAGGCGGGTCGCCCATGTCGAACGGTTACGCGGAGGAACTGGCTGGGCTTCGTGGTTTTTTCACGCCGCCAGCGCCGGGATGGAAAAGGCGCCCCGGAACCCGCCCTCGTGAGGCAATGGGCGCCGGGAGAGGTCCCGCCGAAACGGGAGGAAGTGCGGGTATAGGATTGAATGGGAGCGTTGGAGTAACACGGCGCGTATGGCGGGTTTACGGGTTCCGCGCGGCGGGTAAGCGCGCCGTCGGGCTCACGGAAAGGAATGGCTTATGAAGATCTTCGAGTTCCTGGCCTCACAATCGGAGAAACGCCCATGGCTGGTGATCGCCATCACCGCCCTGGTCACCGTCTTCCTCATGGCTGGCTTCCCCCGTCTGAGCACCGAGCTCAGCCAGGAGGCCATGATGCCCAAACATTACGACTCCATCAAGGCCTGGGACGAGGTCAAGGACGTTTTCGGGGGCGTCTCCAGCGAGATCGCCCTCGTCACCGCCGAAAACGTCGCCGATCCGGAGGTGGCGCGCGCCCTGCTCTCCATGGACCCATCAGACGCGGAGGAAAACGGCGTGCCCGGGGGATCGGTGCTGAAGGTGGAGACCTACCTTGATTTCATCAAGTACCGCCTTCCGGAGATGCTCGCGGCGGTGGGGATCGACGCCCCCATCGATCCGGGCGCCGTTGACGACGCCTCCCTGACGCAGTTCCTCGATTTCTACCTGGACCCGCGCCCCGATTCTCCTTTTCTGGACCTCATGGCGGCCTTCACGGGCGGCCTTGACGAGGAACAGAGGGCGGGGATCCTTGCCGTGTTCCAGGAGAACCGGGAACGGATAGCGGGGATGATATCGGATGACGCGACCGCGACCATGTTGAGGTTCCAGCTCGACCCGGACCTGAGCGAGAACGCGCTGACGGCGCTGGCGAAGGATCTCGAGTCGTACGTTTCCGGGAAGCTGGCTGGCATCGAGGGCGTTTCCGTCTACTATTCCGGCGACGCCTCCTTCCAGAAGGACTCCCAGGAGTTCATGCAGAAGGAGACGAGCAAGCTCATGCTCATAGCCCTTCTTTTCGTCATGCTCATCCTGTACCTCACCTTCCGGCGCCTCTCGGACATCGGGCTGCCGCTGCTCATCATCCTGGTGGCCATCTTCTGGATCATCGGGGTGATGGGATGGGCGGGCATAACCTATACCACCATGAGCGTGGCGATAATGCCCCTCATGCTCGGCATAAACATCGCCTACGTCATCCACATCCTCAGCCGCTACTACGAGGAGAGGGAGGGGGGCGCGAGCGTGGACCTCTCCGCCACCACCTCGGTCAAAACGGTGGGGGTGGCCGTTTTTCTCACCGCCATCACCACCCTCTTCGGCTTTTCGTCCTTCATGATAACCGACATGCCCCCCATGCGAGACTTCGGTCTCTTATGCATGATGGGTATCGCTTTCAGCTTCCTGCTCTCCCTCACCCTCTTGCCGGCCATCATCGTTATCCGCGATCGCCGCAAGCGCGAGGAGAAACAACAGGCGCACCTGGAGAAGATGCGGCGGCGGCGGCGCGATTCCCGCTACGGCACAGCCATCGACAACGTGCTGGTGAGAATGGCCATGCTGTCGGAGCACAACCACTGGGCGGTGGCCTTGGTCACCCTGTCTCTCGTCGCCTTCGCGACTTTCGCGGTGTTCAACGTGCGTACCGGGGCGGACGTGCGCAAGATGATGCCCGAGGATATGCCCAGCATGAAGGCCAGCGAGATGATCACCGAAATTTTCGGGCCGCAGAACTCAGATGTCATACTGGCCTGGGGAGACATATACGACCCGAAAAACCTCGCCGCCATTCTGGAACTCGAGGATTCCATCCCCCTTGATCCCCGCAATCTCCCCGAGAGCGAATACTATTTCGCGCGGGACAGGATCAGCTCCATAGCCGACTACATCCTCATGGCCTCCCCCGACGGAAAGCTTCCCGATACCAGGGAAGGAGTGACCGCGGTGGTGGAACAACTCTCCCTGCGCATGCCCGTGGGCTCCTTCGTGGGAGAGAAAGACGGCGAGTATGTGGCTATGATCATGCTCAATTCCGGCTTCCCGGAAACCGAGGATGAGATGCGGGTGAAAACGAACATCTTGCGTGACCGCTCGGCGGCGGTCGCCGAGAAATCCGGCCTCAGGTTTTCCTCCACCGGTTTCACGGTGCTGGTGGCGGACCTTTTGGGGAACATCGTCCCCACCCAGCTAGAGACCTCGGGGTTGGCCCTCTTGCTCTGCGCCCTGGTACTCATCCTGGTGTTCAAGTCCTTCATCTACGGCATCTGCACCTTAGTGGTGGTGGTCTGCGGCATGGCGGCGGAACTGCTGTTCCTCTTCGCCCTGGGATGGCCGCTGGACCTCATGACGGTCATGGTGGCCTCCCTGGTGATAGGAGCGGGCATCGACTTCGGCATCCACATCACCCACCGCTTCCGCGAGGAGAGACACGTCAACGGCTCCGACGTGGAGGAAGCCATCCGCAACACCGTGAAACACGTGGGAAGGGCCCTGGTGGCGGCGGCTCTGACCACCATGGGAGTATTCTTCATCCTGGGCCTCTCCAACATGGGGATGATGCAGCGTTTCGGCTTCACCACCACCGTGGGCTTGCTGGGCGCCCTGCTCGGAGCCATCCTGGTGCTGCCGAGCGTGCTGGCCATCGTGGCCGGGAGGATCAACGGCGCGGACGCGCCGCGACGCAACGCGGTGGGGGGTTCCGACTGACGGCTCGCCGTGGCCGGCCATGCGGTCGAAATGGCCCTCGAGGGGATGGAACCTTGGATTTCCGACATGTTCATGCCGCCTATCGCTGTCTTGTGCTTATGGAAGAGGTTGCCAGATCAAGGGAGGCCGCAGGTGGCGGCAGGGAAGGAAAAACATGCTCTCTTCAGAACGGAGGATCATCCCCTGAGGTGTCGCATCATTGCTGTCCCGGCCCGTAAACCCGCCTCACGGGCAAAAGGCCTTCCTTCCCCCCGTTACCAACCCTTAGAATAACGCCAGAAAAAGAAGCCGGGAGGTCGCGGATGGTTCTCGTACTGGCTGTGATTCTGGCCGTGATCGCCACCACCATGATCAACTACAGCGGCTACATGCAGAAGCGCGAGCTGGACAAGTTGCCGCTCATAGGTTCGCAGAAAGCGCTGGAAACGGTGAAGGCCTTCATCTCCTGTCGTCCCTGGCTGGAGGCCCAGGGCCTCGAGTTCGCCGGGACCTTCATCAAGGCCATCGCGGTGGGGCTGGCCCCCCTCTCCGTGGTACAGCCCATCAACACCGCGGGCATCGCGGTACTGGCCGTGTTGGCCATAACCAAGCTCGGGGAGCGGCCCACCCTCTCTGACTGGCTGGGAATAGGCACCATCGTGGTGGGCCTGGTCATGTTGGGACGAAGCCTCATCGGTGTCTCGGCCAAAGCTTTTTCCTACAACCCCTTCGTGCTGTGGTTCTTCGTCATCTTCTTCTTCGTCGTTGCGGGCATATCCCTGCATCGCGGTTTCACCAACAAGGGCGACCAGGCGCCCAACCTCATCGCCGTGGCCTCGGGGGTGCTTATCGGGCTCACGGCGGTGATCATCAAGCTGGGGTGGAACGATTTCGGCAGTCGCTTCTGGGAGCACGGCTTTCGCCATGCTCTCCTCTCCCCTTACCTTTATCTCATAATACTCCTGCCCATCGTCACCCTGGTCCTGGACCAGACGGCCATGCAGCGGGGCAAGGCCATAATCGTGGTCCCTATCACCACCGGCATGTCCAACCTCATACCTATCATCATAGGCATCCTGGCCATGCACGAACCCATGCCCAGCAGCGCGGGGATGTTCCTGCTGAGACTGGCCTCCTTCGTGTTCATCATCGGGGGTTCGGTCATCCTCTCCCTGCGCAAGGAGGAGGGCGCAGAGAAAAATCCGGGCGGGTCCTTAAGAGCCGGCACGGGAAGGGGGAAGAGGCGTGCCCCGAGCCTCGCAAGGGCTGGGGGTGCAAAGCGGGGCGAGGAGCGCAGTCTTCATTAAAGCCCTGGGGGAGAGCAAGGCGGGGCGGTAAGGGCCGGCGCTGGAAGGGTTAAAAGAACTGGAGCCGGTGAGAGGAATCGAACCTCCAACCAACCGCTTACAAGGCGGACGCTCTACCATTGAGCTACACCGGCCCTCAGCGACAATTATAATTCCTGGCCGCTGACATGTCAGACATTGAGGTCCAGACATTGGGGTCAGGCCTCGTTTTATGTCCGGAACAGCGCCAGGGCTTGTTTCAAAGGGGCAATCGCATCGGAGGCGGCGCCAGCTATCCATCAGGCACATTCACGCATCTCATCCGCACCGGGGTCGGGACATGTTCATCCGTAGCGCATCTCGTCCAGGAGGCGGCGCACCTCCTCCCCGACCCTTTCCTCGAGGGGCACGCGGCGCGGCGCGGCCCTCCTTATCTCCTCGCGCGCTTCCTCCGCCGCCTCGTGCGCCCTTTCCAGCAAGGAGATCCCGTCGATGGCCCGCGCCCCGAAACCGGAGGCGAGGCTGGACAACACGCGGTCGGAGGTGGCCACCACCACCTCGCTCACCTCGTCGCGTGAGGTCATGCGCCGGGCTGCCTTCTCGATGAAGGAATCAGCCGACTGCGTCCTGCGCGTGAACACCACCGTGACGCCTCCCCGTTCCTCGAAGACCGGCTCGGGGTTGGGAGAGCCCGCGGCGTCGAAAACCACCATCACCAGGCCGTACCGCCCCGGCGCCGCAAGGGGCATGAGCTCCCTCACCAGCCCCTCTCTGGCGGCGTCCATATCCGATCCCACAAGGCGCGACAGCTCGCGGTGGGCATATATGAGGTTGTACCCGTCCACAAGCAGGGCTCTCATCCCTCACGCTCTTTCTTTCCCGCCATGCGTCCTGTTCCTCTGACCATCCAGGGCCCGTCTCGTCATCCCCAGACCGTCATCAACCCGCGAAGGTGCCTGTGAACACATATCCGCATAAGCATACCATCCACAGGCTCACGGAAGGGCGAGATATGACCGCCCGCACCGGCAGAGGAAGACGTAAGCGATGTGAACAATAGTTCTACGCGCTTCTGCGTCCATGCTCTACAGGGGATGGATGAAGGAGCCGGCGATATCGTCTGGATTCTCCGCCACCGCGGGGAACCTTCGCCGCCCATAGGTACAGAGCCATCCCTCAACCGGTCTCCTCAGCATGCGCGTGGGCGGCACATCCTCGCGCGTTCTTCACGCTCAAGCCTGATTGTTCCTACAACTTTTTCCGCTGCCGAAGGGCCTCGTAGATGATGATAGCCGCGGCGGCGGAAACGTTGAGGGAGGAGACCTTTCCGAACATGGGCACGCGCACGAGGGTATCGCAAGTCTCGCGCACCAGGCGGTGCAACCCCTCCCCCTCCGACCCCATCACCAAGGCCAGCGGCCCCGTGAGGTCGGACTCGAAACACGTCTGCTTCGCCCCGGCGTCCGCGCCAACCACCCACAGGCCCAGCTTCTTCAACTCCCGTATCACGCTAGTCAGGTTGGGCACGGTGGCGATGGTAAGGTTTTCCACGGCCCCCGAGGAGGAATGGAAAACGGCCGGAGTTACCGGCGCCGCGCGGCTGCGGGGCAGGATGAGCGCGTCCACTCTCGCCGCCTCGCAAGTCCTGGCCACGTTGCCGAGGTTGCGGGGGTCTGTAACTCCATCCAGGAGCACCACGAAGGAGTCCTTTTTCTTCTCCAGTTCTTGGTAAACGCGTTTGAAGGTGGCATAGCGGTATGGTTCCACCCTGAGGATGACCCCCTGGTGATTTTCGGAGGAGGCGAGGCGTTCGATCTCGCGGCGCGGCAGGTGAGTCACCCCCAGGCGCCGCTCACGCGCCGCGGCCATTATCTCGTCCAGGATCCTCGCGGGCTGCATTCCCTCGGCAACCAGCAGCTCGTATGCGGCGCGCCTGCCTCTCAGGGCCTCCAGCACCGCCCTCCTTCCCTCAACCTGTTCGTATCTCAATCCCGCACCTTCCTCGTCCCGATACTCGCTCCGGCAGGGCTCCGGCGCTGGTGCCTCGTCTCGTGGCCACCCATACCAGGAGGGAGTGAACGACACCGCCGCGGAGCGCGCTTCGTCTCACCCGCACCTTCCTCGTCCCGATACTCGCTCCGGCAGGGCTCCGGCGCTGGTGCCTCGTCTCGTGGCCACCCGCTCTTACACGGCAAGGGAAGCGACGGCGCATGGATCAACGGGGGTTTACGCCACAACGGCCTTATTCTTCTCTTCCCACGAATTTCCAGCGCTGCCCCTCTCGCAGGTCGTCCACGCGGATGCCCATCTCGCGCAGGCGGGAACGGATAAAATCGGCGGTCTCGAACTGCTTCCTCTCCCGCGCCATCGCCCTTACCTCCAGGAGCAGCTCTACCAGGCCCTCGGCGGCTGGGAAGGCATCGCCATCCTCCGCTCCGGCGACCGGCTCCTCCGCCGCCCTTTCCACCTCCTCGCCTTCCGGGGGCGGCGCGAAGAGCCCCAGCACCCGGCACAGCTTGATCAGGGTATCCCTGCCGTGGCTCGCCACCATGGGCGAGGCGGGGGTCTGGAAATGCTGCTGCTCGTCCAGGTAGGTGTTCAGCTCCTTCACCAGCTCGAAGATCACCCCCATGGCCCGGGCGGTGTTGAAATCGTCGTCCATGGCCTCCTCGAAGCGCCTCTCGAAGTCGAAGAAGGAGTCCGAGAGCTCCACCTCCCTCTGGGTGCGAGCTGGCGCCACCCGCGGAGGCGGCTTGGCGATGAAGGAGTCCAGGGCGAAAAGGCAGTTCTCCAGGCGCTCCAGGGCGCGCTTCGCCTCTTCCAGCGCTTCCGGTCCGAAGTCTATGGGGCTGCGGTAATGGGTCTGGAGGGCGAGGAGGCGCACCGCGTCCGCCGGGTACTGCTTGAGGATGTCGCGCACCAGGATGATGTTCCCCAGGGACTTGGACATCTTCTCCTCGCGAATGTTCACGAAGCCGTTGTGCACCCAGTAGCGCACGAAAGGGCTTTCCCCGCTGTAGGCCTCCGACTGCGCGATCTCGTTCTCGTGGTGGGGGAAGATGAGGTCCTGGCCTCCGCCGTGGATGTCGAAACCCATGCCCAGGTGCTGCAGGGACATGGCGGAGCATTCGATATGCCATCCCGGGCGGCCCATCCCCCAGGGCGACTCCCATGCCGGCTCGCCAGGCTTGGAGGACTTCCAGAGGGCGAAGTCCATGGGGTGGCGTTTGCGCTCGTCCACCTCCACCCTTTCCCCCGCTCTCATCTCCTCCAGGGAGCGTCCGGAGAGCTTCCCGTAGCCCTCGAAGCTCTCCACGCTGAAGTACACGTCCCCGTCCACCACGTAGGCGTGGCCCTTCTCCACCAGGGCCTTGATCATTTCCAGCATCTGGGGAATGGTCTCCGTGGCCCGGGGAGAGACGTCGGGGGGCAGCACGTTCAGGGCGCGCATGTCCTCGCGGAAGGCGCGCTCGTAGAAGCGCGCGATCTCCTGGGGGGTTTTCCCCTCCTCCCGCGCGCGGTTGATTATCTTGTCGTCCACGTCGGTGAAGTTCTGGACGTAGAACACCTCGTAACCCTTGTAGCGCAGATAGCGGCGGATGACGTCGAAGACCAGGTAAGCCCGGCCGTTGCCCACGTGGATATAGTTATAGACGGTGGGGCCGCAGACGTACATGAGCACCCTGCCTTCCTCGCGGGGGCGGAACTCCTCCTTGCGCCGGGTCATGGTGTTGTGGAGGACGAGGCTCACACCGCCACCCCCCCGCTTCCGCCGGACGGCTCCTCCCCGCCCTTGCCCAACCTATCGCCCAAGCTCTCTTCCACCTGGTACAACTCCTTTTCCGCCCGGCGGAGTTTCTCCTCGGCGATCTCCAGCTCCAGCTGGGTGCGCACCAGGCGCTCCTCCAGCTTGCGGATCATGCCGTCCAAGGCCTCGATGCGGTCCATGACCGGGTCGGGGATGGCCTCGTGGTGGAGGTCCACCACCGGTTCTCCCTCCTGGACAACTACCTTCCCCGGCACGCCCACCACCGTGCATCGGGGCGGCACGTCCCGGATCACCACCGCCCCCGCCCCCACCTTGGAGTCGTCGCCGATGGTGATGGGGCCCAGCACCTTGGCTCCCGCCGCGATCACCACGTTCTTTCCCACCGTGGGGTGGCGCTTGCCCTTCTCCTTGCCCGTGCCCCCCAGGGTGACGCCCTGGTAGAGGGTGACGTAGTCCCCCACCTCCGAGGTCTCGCCTATCACCACCCCCATGCCGTGGTCGATAAAAACGCCCTTGCCGAACTTCGCGCCCGGGTGGATCTCGATGCCGGTCAGGAAGCGGTTGAGGTGGGAGATGAGGCGCGGGACCACCGGCACCTTTTTCTCCCAGAGCCAGTGGGCCACCCGGTGCATCCACAGGGCGTGCAGCCCGGGGTAGGCGAGGATGATCTCCAGGGTGCTGCGGGCCGCGGGATCGCGGTCGCGCACCGCCTCTATGTCCTGCCTCAAGGTCTCCAGCATCTTTCCTCCCAATGGGTCGCGCAAAGCCCATTATAAAGGCCTGGGCTGGAAGTTTTAAGGGCGTATGTCAGGCGAATCATGGCCGCGCCTGCAGGGATAAAGGCACGTGGCCGCCGGCGCGACGATTTGCTGGCAGCTCTTGTCAGGCGGATCATGATCTCGCCTACAGAGGCCTCGCCGGCTTGCCGGCCTCTCCCGCGAGGGCGGCGCGTATCCTGGCCGCGCATTCCTTCGCTCCGAGCACGAAGAGCAGGTGGGGCAGGGGCGGGCCGTGTTCCCTGCCGGTCAACGCGACCCGCAGGGGCATGAGTATCTCCTTCGCCTTGATGTCCCGGTCCACGAAGGCCTGTTTGAGGGAACCTATGACCTCGCGGCACCCGTCCAGGCTCACCAGGGGCGTCGACTCCACCAGCTCCAGGGCCTTCTCGAGTATCCTCCGCGCCGCTTCCCCGTGCAGCCATTCCGCCGCGGTCTCGGTTGGCGTGACCGGCTCCCCGTATGGTTCGAGGTAACGCGGCAGTTCGCTCAAGGTGGTAAGGTTATCCAGAACGGATTCGACCATGAGGGGGAAGCGCGGGTGGCGCGCCCAGCCGGGTGCGAATTCGGCGGCCAGGGCGAAGAGCTCATCCTTGTCCAGGCGGCGTAAGTGCTTGCCGTTGAGCCAGTCGAGGCGGGCGCGGTCGAAGACGGTGGGGGAGCTGGACAGGTCCCCTATGTCGAAAAGGCGCACCAGCTCGTCCAGGGCGAGGACCTCCCGGCCTTCCGGTGGCGACCAGGAAAGCGTCGCCAGGTAGTTGGCGAGGGCCGTTGGAAGGTATCCCGCCTCGCGGTATTCGCGCACCGTGGTGGCCCCGTGGCGCTTGCTCATCTTGGACCCGTCGGGGCCAAGCAGCAGCGAGTGATGTAGGTACAGGGGTGGCTGGTATCCCAGGGCGTCGAAGAGGAGCACGTGCCTGGCGGTGTTGGCGAGGTGGTCCTCTCCCCGGATGACGTGGGTGATGCCCATGACGGCGTCGTCCACCACCACGGAGAAGTTGAACCCCGCGCTCCCGTCCGAGCGCAGGATGATGAAGTCGCCCACCGCCCCGGGGGGGAAACGTACATACCCGTGCAGCAGGTCCTGGAAAGCGACCTCTCCCTCCGGCACGCGGAACCGCAGGGCGGGCTTTCTCCCCTCCGCTTCCCTCTCCCTCCGCTCCCGGGGGGAGAGGTTCCGGCAGGCCCCGCCGTACACGGGCGTCCTGCCCTCCGCCAGCGCCCGCCGCTTGCCTTCCTCAAGCTCATCCGGAGTGCAGTAGCAGGGGTAGGCCTTCCCGGAATCCAGCAGCCGGGACGCGTGCTCGCGGTATATCCCGCCTCGCTCGCTCTGGCGGTACGGGCCGCACGGCCCCCCCACGTCGGGCCCCTCATCCCAGTCCAGCCCCAGCCAGCGCAGGTCCTCGAGGATGGATTCCTCGTGCTCGCGGCTGGACCGCGCGGGGTCGGTGTCCTCGATGCGCAGCACCACCTTACCGCCCTGGCCGCGCGCGAAAAGCCAGTTGAACAGGGCGGTGCGCGCGGAGCCGAGGTGGAGGCGCCCTGTGGGGGAAGGCGCGAACCTGACCTTGATCATCCGGCATTCACCCCCTGTCTTCCTGTTTTATCCAAAGCGCGCAAGAAAGACCGGTCGGCGCCGGCCTTCCCGCACCATTATAACCCGGTCCGCTCTCGACGGCGCGGTCGCCTCGCGGTGGACCGTGGAAACCGCGCAGCCTGTTCGGAAGGCGCGCGGAAGGTGGCGGAGCAGGGCGGGAAGACATGCCGGGACCCGGCTTTTTCAACCGGTGGGGCTCACCTTGACGGTCAACTTCTCATCCTCGTCGAGCTCCCACTCCACCCAGCTGTCTTTTCCGAAGGCCAGCTCGAAGAGGGCTTGCGCGAAGCCCACCACCATGAGGTGCAGGGTCGAGTTCTCCAGCTCCATGTATAGGCCCGACGAACCCATGGCGAACCTCCGCAGGTTGCCCAGGCCACGGAACGCGAACTGGGTGCGGAAATCGGCCTCGCTCAACAGCCCCTCGATGGAGTAGAAGCCTCCCTTGATGAAACGGCGCTGCGCGTCCACCACCGCGCGCTTGATGGGTTCCCCCAGCTCCACCTCCATGGCGGAGAAAGCTTCCCGCAACCCCGTCTCGCCGTTGATGGCCACCCTGCGCCCTGTGTAAGCGCTGCTGATGAAGCCTCGGTCCAGCTCCCACACGAACCTGAAGAGCACCGCGGGCGCGCCGCATTTCCCGCAGCGCTGCAGGCTCACGTCGCCCGGCATGTAACGGTATTCCCTCCTCTGGAAACGGCTCCTCGACTCCACGGGGTGGCTGGACCTGAAGAAACGGGCGCGGCAGCTTCCGGGCGGGGCATCCAGGTATTCGTACCACCAGTCCCCGCCCACTATGGCCTCGACGCCCCCGAGGAGGTTCCCGATCCAGAGGGGCAAGCAGAATGGGTCCCTGATCTCCACTACCGCGTAGTCGTCCTCTTCGTCCCGGTAGCGCATCTCCTCCAGCCTGCCCAGACCCAGACCCATATAGCGGGTGGACTCGAACTGCGCCGCCACGGCACCCTCCAGCAAAGAGGGATCGCTCCGCAACATCTCGGGGAAGCCCTCGGGAAGGAACTTTTCCACGAAATCCTTCGCGCTCTGCCGCCGGCTCTCCACCACATAGGGCTCGATGGACACCCCCATGGCCTCGCCCACCATGGCGAAAAGGGGATCCAGGTTCTCGCACTCTATGATCACCAGGCGGTGGCCTTTGTCCTTGCGCTGCACCACCACGCCGTTATCCAGCCACAGGAGTTCTTCCACGACGTAGGAGGGAACGCCACATTCCCCGCAAAGCTCGATATTCTGCAATCCAAACGCCCCTATGTAATCGTCATCCCGGGACTCGTAACCTTTTACCATGATTGTATCAAAACCGGCCGTGAAATCGACCCTTGATTGGGTACGTCAGGAAAGGGCGACGCGGACATGCATCTATTTCGCTTCTTGTTAAGAACAATGACCAGCATAGGATACAGCAGCTGACCATGGGAAACGTCACCATAGCGCCGCATTATCGCACTTCGTAGAAATGGGTGACGTTTCCAGGGTGAATTTCTAAGCGGTGAAGCCCATATCCTAAAATGCAGGTCACTGCATTTTGTGATCTTCGATATTTTTCGGTTATCTGCAATTGATGCGCTGTCTCACAGGGGAAGAACCGATATCGGACGAGGGGAGCTACAGGTATGCGACGCGGCCGGTTGGCCTGCGCGCGCCTCGGGCGGCGTGATCGCGAGGGATTGGATCGCGCTGGACGAAACGCCCGCAGGAAAACACGACGGATAACCAGTTTATCCCAATTTGGCGGCGGATCAGTCCGGCTTGGGGGAAACGCTCACCTCGAGGTCGCCGTCGTCGCGGAGCTCCCATTCCACCTCGCTCTCCACCCCGAAGGCCTTTTCGAACAAACCCTGGGCCAGTCCCACCCCCAACAGGTGGAGGGTGCTGTTCTCCAGGCATAGGCTCACCCCTCGCCGCCCCATCTTCAGCTCTCTCAGGTTTCCCAGCCCGCGCAGCGCGAGCTGCACGCGCATGTTCTCCTCGCTGGCGACCTCCTCCACGGCGAAGAAACCCGATTTGACGAATCTCTTCTGCGCCTCCACCACCACGCGGGGCACGCTCTCCCCCAGCTCCCCCTCCAGCTCGTCGAATATGGGGTCTATCATGGAGGGACCGGTCATGACCATGCGGCGGCCGGTGAGAGAATTCCGAATGGAGCCGTTGGCCTGGTCCCACTTATAGGCGGAAAGCGCGGCGGGCACCCCGCAGCCGGGGCAGCGATCAAAGGATATGTCCCCCGGCTTCAAGGGCTTCTCGTAGTCCTTCCAGCGCAGTCTCTGTTTTAGCTCGGGCGGGTTTTCCGCCTCGAATATCTTGATGCGGTAGACTCCCGGCGTGGTCTCCTCGTATTCGATCCCCGGCTCTCTTCCAATTATCGCCTCTATGGAGCCGGCGAAATTGCCCACCGCCAGCGGGACGGAGTAGGGCCTTTCCGCCAGGACGCTTATGAAGTCGTCCTTCTCACGGCGGTAGAGCACGTCCTCCAGGGTCAGCTTCCCGTACCCCATGGCCCGCCAGATGATGAAGGTGGAGTCGAACACCAGGTTGAGGTCCATATCGCCCGAGCGTATCATCTCCTTGACGTCGTCGGGCACCACCTTTTCCATGTACTTCTTGGTGGACCTCCGCGAGGCGTCTATGACCATACGCTCCACCGGCACGCCTATAAGCTCCCCTATGCCCTCGAAGAGAGGATCGAGGTTGCCGCACTCGAAGAACACCAGCCGTTGGGTGGATTCGCGCGCGGGCTGGATAACCCCGTTGTCCAGCCATTTGTGCTGGCTGGAGATATATAGCGGTACGCCGCAATGCGGACATACGTTGACGTTCGCCATATACCGTTCCTCCTATACCTCCCAACATGTTTCTTCGTCCCCTTGAGCGCTCGCCTTGAAACGCCCAGGTACCGCCGCAACGGCGCGGCATTCATTGTAGGCTCTCCTTTTCTCGGCCGCGTCCTCCGAACGGGGGATGTCCTCTAGCTCCCGGTAGCTATTAGCACCGCGCCGTCATGCTTCTTGCGCGATGCCTCGATACGTGTTTTTCCGCGCATATCCCCCCAGGGGGGCATGCGTATGAGACAACGCCCTTCTTTATCGTGTGGATCATTTTGCCAGCGGGAGAGCCACGACCTGCCTCTCCATTGAGAACGGGAGTATTATAATACTTACGGGTAACTTAGCAAACGGGGTCAGGTCTCGAATCTCGAATTTCAATCGGTGTTCTTGCTCAGCTGGCACCGGCTGAGGGGAGAAGGATGTGTTGTCTTCACCCCCCAAAAACGAGAGAACCTGAAAATAGCAGTAGCAAACGGGGTCAGGTCTCGAATCTCGAATTTCAATCGGTGTTCTTGCTCAGCTGGCACCGGCTGAGGGGAGAAGGATGTGTTGTCTTCACCCCCCAAAAACGAGAGAACCTGAAAATAGCAGAATAGGCTAACGGCTTTGGGGGTTCGGGCTTATGGTGCCCTCCACCATGAAACGTACGTGCTCCCCGATGTCCACGGCGTGGTCCGCGATGCGCTCGAAGAACCTCGCCACCATGACCACGCGCACCGCCACCTCCAGGTCCTCCTCGCGCCCGCGGTCGAACTCCTTGAAGAACTTGCGGTGCAGCTTGTCCACGGCGTCGTCCATGGCGTCGAGCTCCATGGCCATCTCCACGCTGCGCTCCTTGAAGCATTCGATGGAGCGCTCCACCAGGCGCACGGCGCGGCGCGCCATCTCGTCGATGGCTTCCCGCATCCAGGAGCTCACGGAATCCGAGGGAAGGTGCCTGACCGCCTGGGCGATGTCCTCGCAGAGGTCGGCCATGCGCTCGAAATGCTGGGCCATGCGCATGATCACCATTATCCTGCGCAGGTCCACCGCCACGGGAGCCTGCAGGGCGATAAGCTCCATCCCTCCCTCCTCGATGCGGTCGATGTAGGCGTCGAAGAGGTCGTCTCCGGCGATTATCTCCTCCGCCAGGCCACGATCCAGGGTAGCGAAACAGATGCGCGTTTTCTCGATGGTCTCCAGGAGGTCGCCTCCCATGCGCAGGGTCTCCGCGTATAGCTCGTCCAGCCGCTGGTGAAAATCCCTTCTCAGCTCCATGTACCTCTCCCTTTCCCGCCGGCGGGCTTCATCCGAACCTCCCGGTTATGTAACGCTCCGTGCGCTCGTCCTTCGGGTTGGTGAAAATGGCGTTGGTCGTGTCGTACTCTATTACCCTGCCCGGATCGCCCTGTTGTTCGATCATGAAGAAGGCGGTGTAATCGCTGACCCTGGCCGCCTGCTGCATGTTGTGCGTCACTATCACTATGGTGTACCTGGACTTCAACTCCACCAACAAGTCTTCGATACGCTGGGTGGCAATGGGATCCAGGGCGGAGCAGGGCTCGTCCAGGAGGATCACCTCGGGCTGCACCGCCAGCACGCGGGCGATGCACAGCCGCTGCTGCTGGCCTCCCGAGAGGGCCAGCGCGGAGCTTTTCAGCTTTCCCTTCACCTCGTCCCAGAGGGCCGCGCTGACCAGGCTGCTCTCCACGATGTCGTCCAGGGTCTCCTTGTCCTTTATGCCGAAAAGCCTTGGTCCGTAGGCCACGTTCTCGTAAACGGACTTGGGAAAAGGGTTTGGCTTCTGGAAAACCATGCCAACGCGCTTGCGCAACTCCACCACGTCATACCCGCGCTGGTAGACGTCCTCTCCGTCCAGCGATACCAGGCCCTCCACCCTGGCGCCCGGGATGAGGTCGTTCATGCGGTTGAGGCAGCGCAGGGCCGAGGACTTGCCGCATCCCGAGGGCCCGATCAAGGCGGTTATGCTGCACCTCTCTATCCTGAGGTCGATGCCCTCCAGGGCCTTGAAGCCGTTATAGTAGAGGTTTACCCCCTCCAACTCGAATTTTCCGCATGCCCCGCATGCAACCTCAGTCATTTCCCGTCACCGTCCCCGTCTTCCCTGAGGTCGATGCCCTCCAGGGCCTTGAAG
Source organism: Actinomycetota bacterium (assembly GCA_013178005.1). Classification (GTDB taxonomy): domain Bacteria; phylum Actinomycetota; class Geothermincolia; order Geothermincolales; family RBG-13-55-18; genus Solincola_B. Next base: position 20,812 of record JABLXL010000033.1, on the reverse strand, counting down.
CCGTTATAGAAGAGGCTTACCCCCTCCAACTCGAATCTGCCGCATGCCCCGCACGCAACCTCATTCATTCCCCTTCACCGTCCCCGTCTTCTTCGCCAGGGCGCGCGTCAACAGCCGCGCGCCAAGGTTCAACGCCAACACCAACAGGAGGAGAAATGCCGCCTCCCCGTTGGCGATCCTCATCCAGTCCGACACCAGCGCCCCCTCGGTATAGGTGTGCCAGATATGGGCAGCCATGGGAGCTGCCGGCTGCAGGGGAGAAACCGGTATCTTGCGCACGAAGATCCCCACCGTGTAGATGACCGCGGCGCTCTCCCCCACGATCCTGCCCACCGCGAGCACGGCGCCGGTGGTGATGCCCGGGGCGGCGCTCGGCAGCACCACCCGCTTCACCGTTTCCCATCGCGAGGCGCCCAGCGCCAGGGAGGCCTCGCGGTACGAGACGGGCACGGCCCTGAGCGCCTCCTCGGAGGTGCGCATCACCGTGGGCAGGTTGAGCAGTGTCAGGGTGAGGGCTCCCGCCAGCAGCGAATATCCCAGCCCCAGATAGACCACGAACAGCACCATTCCGAATATGCCGAACACCACCGAGGGGACCGAGGACAACACGTCCGCACCTAAGCGCACCAGCCTGGTCACCCGGCCCTCGCGCGCGAACTCCGACATGTAGACTGCGGCCCCCACTCCCACCGGCACCACCATGGCCACGGTGAGCGCGGCCAGGTAGAAAGACGAGACCACCATGGGCCATATGCCCCCTCCCTCCTTTATGGCCTGGGGCTTACCGAACAGGAATCCGGGATTCAGGGCGGTGCCCAGGCCGCGCGCGAAGATAGTTATAACGATGAACGCGAGTATGCCCAGAGCCACCGCCGCCACCGCCCAGGTCGCTGCGGTGAAGGCGCGGTCGGCCGCGGCGGCCCTGCGTTTATGCCTCTCGATATGTTGCCTGATAACCCTTTCCAGCCGTTCGTCCCTGCTCTCACAGAGCCCGGCCGCCACTTCCACGCGCAAGCCCTCCTCTTCCACCGTCTTGACCTCCAGGCCGCTCACGCCGCTTCCCTCCGCTCGCGCGTAACCGCCCTGACCAGGACGATCAAGGCCATGGAGAGCAGCAGCAGCACCAGGCCCATGGCGAAGAGCGCTGAGCGCTGCACGCCCGTCGATTCCCCCATCTCCATGAGGATCTTGGTGGTCAGGGTATGGGTGGGGGAGGTCAGGGAAGTGGGGTAGGCGGTCGCCGGGCCGATGACCAGGGCCACAGCCATGGTCTCGCCGATGGCCCGGCCCATGCCCAGGATCACCGCCACCAGCAGTCCGGGCTTGGCCGACGGGATGAGCACCCTGCGAACGGTCTGCCAGCGGGTGGCCCCCATGGCCAGCGAAGCGTCCAGATATGACCTGGGAACCGCTTCCAGCGCGTCCTTGGATATTGCGGTGATGGTGGGGAGCACCATGATGGCAAGGATGATGGAGGCGGCAAGTATTCCCGTTCCTGGGCTGCCGGTCGCCTCCCTGATCCAGGGGACCATGACCGTAAAACCCAGCCAACCCAGGACGATGGAGGGCACGCCGGCCAGGAGCTCAACGACCCTGGTGAAGAACGACCGAACCCGCCGGGGGGCCATCTGGGTCAGGAACAGTGCCGAGCCGATGGCAAGGGGGGCGCCCAGGAGAAGCCCCCCGACGGTGGTCGTAAGCGTACCCGTTATGAAGATGAGCATGCCGTAGCGGCCGCCCGCGGGATCCCAGGCGGACGAGAAGAGGTTTGCGGGGCCGGCTTGCGTGAAGGCGGGCATGGCCTCCCTGGCCACGAAGAAGACGATGAGCAGTACGCCCAGCACCGCCATCATGGCCATGACGAACAGGGTCTTCCTGACTATCCATTCCCTGTCTATTCCCTGCAAGTCCGACCCCCCTTGCCTCTTTACGACTGCCGAGATCAAGTCGTCCGGAACGTAGGAGGAACCCTAGATCTCGGTCATGGGAATGTATTCCTTGGCCACCACCTCGTCCTGGAACCGGTCCGAGAGGACGAAGTCGATGAAGGCCTTGGCGAGCCCCGTGGCCTCTCCCTTGGTGAACATGTGCAGGTAGCGGGAGAGGGGGTAGGTCTTGTTGACCGCCGTCTCCTTGCTGCCCTGCACCCCCCCATATTTAAGGGCTTTCACGGAACCGTCCAGGTAACCCAGGGAGATATAGCCGATGGAATTCGGGGTGCTGGATACGGTCTGGCGCATGACGCCATTGCTGTTGCACTCGATGGCGCCCTCCTTGGGCTTTTCCTTTTTCAGCGCCTTCTCATCGAACATCTCGCGGGTTCCGGAGGCCTCGTCGCGCACCACCACGGTAATGGGCGCGTCCTTTCCTCCCACTTCCTTCCAGTTGGTGATCTTGCCGCTGAAGATGCCGAACACCTGGTCCGCCGTGAGGTCATCGACCTCTACGTCCTTGTGCGCGATCACCACGATGACGTCGAGGGCGATCTCGTGGTCCACCAGACCCAGGCTTTTCTCCTCATCTTTCAGGCCGCGCGAGGCGTTGCCGATGTCCACCACGCCCTCGGCCACGTTGGAGATTCCCACGCTGGAACCGCCGCCCTGCACGTTAACGGTCACGTCGGGGTTCTCGTCCATGAACATGTCCGCCGCCTCCTGGGCCAGGGGCAGCACGGTGGTGGAGCCGGAGAGGTTGAGGGTCCCGGAGAGCTTCGGCTTCTCCGGCTCCGCCGGGCTTTCCCCGCCCTTGTCTCCGCATCCGGCAGCTCCGAGGACCAGGGCGAGGACAACAGCCAGCGAAAGCGCCGTCGCGATACCCAGGCTCTTCCTTCTCGTCATGCTTTTCCTCCTTCTGTTTTCCTCCATAAACCGTTGCTTCTTCCGCTTTCGTCCATGCTCCGTCCGTCGAACCCATTACAGGCGCCTTGGATTAAAAACGGGTGTCTCGTGGTTAAAAACCCGATAAACGCTTGGTAAACGGAAGGTAAATCGAAAGCGGCTCCCCGGGAACGATCTCCATCACGCTTCCGCGAGGTCATAGGGCAGGACGGCTGGGTAAGCGGCTGGAGTATGGGCGGGGTGTACGGGCCGGGAACAAGCCTGTACCTTAAGTGAGCCCGACCTCGGAACCGGGTGTTCCCGGGGCAACGCCGTTAAGGCGGGATAAGGCACTCCCGAGGGTAGATTGCCATTGGATTAGATCTTCATTCCGCGCCACGCCGAGTCGTGTTGGTGGGTAGCGGTAGGATTGAGGGGGCCGTTGGTGCGAATAGACGGGGATCGCGCGAGCGCAGCCCGGCTTCCCCGATCGCGCCATGACACCAGGTCACCCCCAACGGTCTGCCGCCTCAAGCCACTCCCCGCTGGGCGCGGGGAAGGTAGAGGGTCAGGGTCAATCCATCTCCCTCCATGCTTCGCACCCCGACCATGCCGCCGTGCAGGTCCGCGATGTCTTTGACCACGGAAACGCAGGTCATTGGCATTTGAAGCTCCTCTACGTCCCTTGTCTCGGGCATGGTCGGGCGGCAGAAGAGGTCGCGCATGGTGCGCAGCTCATCGAAGGGTATGCAGCCGTTGTCGCCGGCGACGTAGATGCCCTCGCGCATGTCGTCGCTGCGGCATCCGACCGTGATAACGCTTCCGGAGCGGCTGTAGAAGATGGCCGCTTCCACCATGTTTCCCAAAGCGGCGCGAAGCAGCTTGCGGTCAGCCCGGCAGGCCGCACCGCGGTCTTCCTCCGCGGCGCATAGGCGGACGCCTTTTTCCATGGCCTTTTCACGCTTACGCTCGAGACATTCCTCGATGAGCTCTTTCACCACGATTTCCTCGACCATCATGTTTTTCCCTCCTTTCCTTTCCGTTTTCGGTGCCCGCGCCTTCGCGAATCGGCTGGGCACCAACCCAAATTCAAACGAACGGAAGTTAAAAACGGGTTAAAAGCAGGTAATCGAAGGTGAAATCGAGGTAAAATCTCTACCTGTACACGACTTGGTTGCCCGAATGCTCGCAAGAGCGTTGTCTTTATCGCTCCAAGCCTTGAAGCCGGCTTGGGAGCATGGAGGTTCCCGCTGGGTTTCCGCGTTCAATCGCGACGCGGCAGGGTTATAGTGAAGGTCGACCCCTCACCCACCACGCTCCGAACCTCTACCGCGCCGCCGTGGAGGTCCGCGATGTGCTTCACGATGGATAGCCCCAACCCGGTGCCCCCCGTTTCGCGCGAGCGCGCCTTGTCGAGGCGGTAGAAGCGCTCGAAAACGCGTGGCATCTCCTCGCGGGGTATCCCGATGCCGGTGTCCTCCACGCAAATGACCGCGCGCCCGCCTTCTCCCTCCCTGACGCTCACGCTCACCCTGCCGCCCGGCCGGTTGTACTTGATGGCGTTGTCCACCAGGTTGTTGAGGGCCGTCCTGATCAGGCCGCGGTCCGCCACCACGGTCAGGTCCTCCCGCGGCTCGTTCATCTCTAGACGCACGCCGAACCCCTCGGCCAACTTTGACTTGTCCTCCAGGCAATCCCTGACCAGCTCCCGCAGCGAGAACTCCTCGAGCTGCAGCGAGGTCTCCTTGGCCTCGAGCCGGCTCAGGGTGAGCAGGTCCTCGATGAGCTGCGAAAGCCTCTTCGCCTCTCGACCCAGGTCATGCAAAAAACGCCCCGCCCTCTCCCGGTCGTCCAGCGCCCCGTCCCTAAGGGAATCGGCGAGGGCCCTGATGGAGGCAACCGGGGTGCGCAGCTCGTGGGACACGTTGGCGACGAAATCCTGTCGCATGCGGTTGAGCCGCATGAGGTCGGTGACGTCCTCGATCACGCTCACGGCGGAAACCACTTTCCCGTCAGAACCCAGCACCGGGTTGGCCTTTACCCTGAGCACCATGTGGGATGGGTACAGGAGCTCTATCTCCTCCTCGACGCTTTCTCCCCCGGTGGCCCGCGACACGATGGCGTCCAGTTCTCTACTGGTAAATATTTCTATCACGCGACGTCCCAACGCGTCGCTCTCTCCCAAGCCCAGGATCTTGCCCGCGGCGCGGTTGAGCATGGCGACACGCCCCTCCGAATCCGTCACCATGATCCCCGCCGAGATGTTTTCGATCACCGCCTCGAGCTTGCCCCTCTCGCTGCCCGCCTCCTCGATCCTGCGCCTTATCTCGTCCGCCATGGCGTTGAACTCCCTCGCCAGGGCGTTGAAGTCCTCTACCCCGGGCTCGGCCACCCGGCGCTCCAGGTCCCCGGAAGCCAGTCCCGCCGCCGCCTCCCGCATGGCCGCGAGCTCCCCGGTGAGGGACCTCTCCGTCCACAGGCTTGCGGCCACGATCACCAGGAGCAAGACCCCGAAGGCGGCGATGATTATCAACCATACCCCGAAGATCGCCGGGCTGACGTCTTCCTCCTCCAGTGCCACACGCGCCACCCCCACCACTCGCCCCTCGACAAGCACCGGCGACGCGGCGTAGATGAAGGTCTTTCCCAAGGTGCGCGACTCGCGGCGGGACGACGCCGTGCGTCCCTGTAAGGCCGAGGCCACTTCCGGCCTTCCGGCGTGGTTTTCCATCTCCTCGGCGGGAAAATCGGAGTCTCCCAGCACCCGGCCAGAGGCGTCGATGACCGTCAGGCGCGTCGGCAGGTCCGAGGCCAGGCCCTCAAGGTGAGCGTCGAGGTCGCCCATTTCCTTCGCCAGTTCGCCTTCCGGCGTGAAAAAGGGTTGGAATATGCGGGCGAAGAGCTCCGCCTGGTCCTCCAGGGCATCCTCCTCGCGGGAGATGGTGAAGGATTTAACGGGCACAATCACCGACAAGGCTACGGATATCAGCACCAGGGCCACGACCAGCGTGTACCTGAAGATGAGGACGCGCCTCAGGCTCTTCATGTTTCCGCCTCAGCCGCCTCAAAACGGTAGCCCACCCCGCGCACGGTGATGATGTGCCTGGGGTTGGCCGGGTCCTCCTCTATCTTTTCGCGCAGGCGCCTGATATGCACGTCAAGGGTCTTGGTCTGTCCGTAAAAGTCCCCTTCCCAGGCCTTATTGAGAAGGTATTCGCGCCCCAAGGCCTTGCCCGGGTTGCGCATGAAGAGCTCCAGCAGGCGGTATTCCATGAGCGGCATCTCCACCACCCTGCCGCCCACCTTGACCTCGTGCCGCTCGGAGTCCAGGACTATGTCCCCCGCCCGCAGCTGCTTGCCTTTGGCCGCCTGCGCCTCGCCCTCGCCGGCCGCGCGCCTCAGCACCGCCCGCACCCGCGCCACCAGTTCGCGCATGTTAAAGGGCTTGGTGACGTAATCGTCCGCCCCCATCTCCAGCCCCAGTATCTTGTCCACGTCGGAGTCCTTGGCGGTGAGCATGATCACGGGCGTGGAACCGGAGCTCCTCACGCGGCGGCAGATCTCCATGCCGTCGATACTGGGCAGCATGAGGTCCAGGAGGATCAGATCGTAGCTGCCTCCCGTGAACTTTTCCCAGCCCCTTTCCCCGTCGAGGGCGATATCCACCTCATAGCCTTCTTTTTCCAGGCTGTACTGCACCGCCTCGGCCAGGGGCCTCTCGTCCTCGATGATAAGGATCCTCTTCACAACCTGTCCTCTCGCCGGCGCTTCGACCATCATCATACCGCCTTTATATTATTCTTATCTTATCAGCGTCAAAATGTCCCGCCATTGCCGGCCGGCTCGGGACACAAGACCAGGGAAGCCCGATTTCCGGCGCGCTTCGCTCTCTTTGTATCTTCCGCATTTCCGGCACCGGCTCGGGATATAAGACCATGGACGACCACCTTTCCTGCCATGTTTGAGAAGGGGCCCCCGGGGGCCCCTTCTCTTTTTGGGGGGATAACGGCATCAACGCAGCAATCCGAACAACAACTTTCCCAACTCGGCGTTGTCGATGTAAAGCCCCCGCACCGGGTCGAACTCGTTGGCGTAACGGTAGAAATGGATGGAGGCCCAACCCTTGACGTAGAGCGGGATCAGGGCGTTAGTGTGCTCGTCGCTGTTCCATTCCATTCCCGGGAGTGCGCCGCGGCCGTTGTTGACCACGGGCTGTATCCTGCCCGCGGCGGCGGATCCGGGGCCGCAGAGATAACCGCACTCATGATCGCCCGTGACCACCAGCAGGGTCTCGGCCCAGTTGCTGTTGCGGCGCACCCAGTCGATAACGGCATCAACGGCGTGGTTGAAGTCCATCTCCTCCTCGATCATGCGGCCGCTCTGGTTGGCGTGGCTGGCCCAGTCGACCGCGCCTCCCTCGATCATGAGGAAGAACCCGTCGCGGTCGTTATCGAGGACGTTCAGGGCGCCCTTGGTCATCTCCTCCAGCGTGGGCACGCTCTGGGTGAGCGGGACGATGTAGGGGGCGGCATTGCCGTCGCCGGACCGCCCCTGCTGCAGGGTGGTGTACGCTTTTGCGGTGCCGCACACCCTCTTGGGAGTGGGGCCGCTGGCCAGGACCTGGAACTCCGCGCGGTCTTGTATCAGCTTCCACGCGTCGTCCATGATGCCGTTGTGGTCGGCGTCAACCGCCTTGCCCGCGGTGCCCGCAACGAGGGCGTCCCAGGTCGCCTGGCCGCCGACGTATTTGTAGCCGGGGGATGCCTTGGGCCGGCCGTTGTCGTCGAACCATGGATGCCCGCAGCCCATGATCACGTCGGTGGCGCTGTTGTTAATCATTTCACTGGCAATCTGCTCGTAGTTGTTCCGCGAAGGATTGTGGGCGACGAACCCGGCTGGCGTGGCGTGACTCCACTCTACGCTGGTTATGACGCCGGTCGCCATTCCCAGCTCTTCCGCCCGCTGTGCGAGATGGGAGAGCGGACGGTCAGTGACGTCCACCCCGATGGCACCGTTCTTCGTTTTGAAGCTTGTGGACATGGCGGTGGCGGCGGAAGCGGAATCAGTGGCGTTCTCTTTCACGTATTCGAACTCGCTCCATGCGCGGCGGGGGTCGTAGCCCAGGAGCTTGTAGGCGCCATCGACCAGTTCGTATTCGTAGGTGCTCATGCCCAGCCTAACCGGAAAATGCTCATAGGCCTGGGCCTTCTTCCTTCCCGCTTCGTAATAGTCAGTCGCCTCGATATGGTTATACCCGCAACCGTCGCTGATCATTAAAATAATGTTCTTGACCTTGCGGCTGCCCAGACCCAAAGCGTGTGCGCTGTCGATTTCGAACATCCTCATTGTGATCGAGGCAAAAAGGGCCAGGGCGACCGCCAGGGCCAGGTAAGCCCATGCTCTTCTGCGATATTTTGGAAGCGAACGCATTTCTTCTACTCCTCTCTGCTTAGCGTTCCTCTCCTCCTCTCTCTTTTGCGCGCTTTGCCATTGTGTGCGTCGTGGATAAGGGGTTCTTCGTCGCTCCGCTTGCGCGCACACCACCTCCTTCCGCACCACCTCGAATTTCCCCGCCTACGGCCCCGAGCTTAGGGCGCGTAGTTTAAGCTTGGGTTGCGGTGAGGTGAAGCCTGATTTACCGATCAATTAAGGATTGCACCCACACTGCTTCGCAGGAGGTCCATCCACGGTGAGCACAATGCTGTCGTTGATTTGGGCATCCGCCGACGACAAATTCAACCTGAATTTCTAAAGACCTTTACCAACCGTAAACCCAGGTGTAAACCACGCCCCTCTTAATGATCCTTGAGAGTGTGGATGGCAATCCGTGCCGAAAGGAGGTGAAGGAATTGAAAACGGCCGATTTTCTTGACGACAATCTCTGCGGGCATCACGAGATGACGGATATGGACGATTTCCTCTCCGCGCCGTTCGCCGGCACGTCTCCCCATGTCAACGCCGTTCGGGTGGAGGAATGGGCGGATCCGGAAGAGGCCTACGGCCAGGATGGCCAGGAGCTCCTGGAAAAGCCGTGCTTCGACGAACTGAGGCGCCGCGGGCGTCCGGTGCGCGACTACGAAGAAGACTCACACGAAAATGAAGGCTACTCATACGAAGACGCATATTACCAGAGTGAGGTTGATTAGCGTGTCGCGTAAAGGACGAGCGGGGACAACGACGGGATCGTTTCCCGCGCAGGCCATAACCGCCAAGTTCCGCGTTAAAGGATGAGCGGATCAGGAAACGGGAAGGAGAGGAAGATGAATGCCGATACCTGGGAGAAAACAATTATGGAAGGGATGAGGAGTTACTTCAAGACGGCCCTGTGGTCCGTCGATATCGCGTTGGACCAGATGCAGAAAAGCTGGGCGATGGCCCTGGAACAGAACGGCAAGATGCGCAGCGAGTTGGATGCGCTCTTCACCGCGTGGATGTCGAACGTGAAGAGCGGGAGAGAAGAGTTTCAGCGCGACCTGGAGAAGGCACTGACCATCCTCGAGGAAAACGCGGAAAACACCAAAGGCCTTCTCCCGCCGTTCGCGTGGGCTTCCGCTCCCTGGGGTGAGGCGCAGGCCGAACTCCTGCGCGCGTGGATGTCGCTGTGGGGTATTTTTCCATACTTCACCGGCGGGCAGGGTAAACAGGGGGAGAAGCCGACCAAGCCGGTTGCGAAGAGCGATTAACCATGCTGCACATGAAACCCGAGCAACGGTCAGGCTCTAGCACGCCGCAACGGGCCGGGGCCCAAATGGGCCCCGGCCACCTGTAGAGGAAGGGTTCGCATATGGTCAGCCGGTACCAGATCTTTGAACGCGAGCATTTTTACCTGTCGGCACCCACAACGAACGGAGGCGTGGCATGGTCAAGGAATATCTAAAGGTGTCCTACTTTTTACAGGAACTCGAGGAAGCGAACGGCAAAGTACTCTGCGACCTGCTGTTCATGGCCAAGCTGGCCAACATATCCCTGGGCGTCATGGCCAGGACGGAATCGCGCCACCAGGAAGATGTTGACCTTTATTTCCACCTCCGCAGGACCATAGACAGGTTGCAGCGCGAGTCGCTCCGCCAGACCCATCTCTTATCCGCGCTCAAGGACGAGCTCATACATGCCAGGGACAACGAGACCGGGAGAGAACCGGGTGAGCGCGTTTCGATGATTTACGGTTAGACCCTTTGCCCGGCTGAGTCAGGCATATTGGGTCTGCATGGGATCGGGAAGTGGGGGCATTTTCGCCCGTCATGCGGGAATGGAGCTGCCAAATACGCCGGGGCTCGAACGGGCCTCCGCTTTCTAAGGGCCGCTCTCCCAGAGGGCGGCGGGGGGCTCCTTTCCTGAGCGGAGCGCTTCCAACGCCTCCTTCCACCACTCCAGGGAGGGAAGGAGCCACGCGCACGCGTCCTCCTCCCCGCCCTCTCCTTGAAAATCCACCCGCAGCAGCTTTTTCATCCTGGATTTTCCGAGAAAAGAGCTCGGATCGGATACGCTCGATATGGCCCCGATGGGGATAGAGATCTCCGTTCTCGGGACGAGCTGGCGGAAACGCAGGCCGCGGTCGGTCAGCGCCAGCAGTCCGTTTCCGCGCCACTGCCAATAGCCCTTCGACGCGCGCCCGAAGAAATTGCAGTCCTCGACGTGGTAAACGGTCTCCCCCTCCGTCATCTCCTTCATCCTTTCCACGGCCTCCACCCGCAGGCTCTTGATCCACCTGGTCAGGAAAGCCATGGTGATGACGATATCGACCAGCACCACCAACAGGACGAATAACACGATCATGATGCCCTCCTACGGCTCCCCGGATGTACTATCGGCCTCCGTGCGCCCGAAGATTGTCGTCTCCCCACAGGCACCGGCCGGTCGATCCCGTCAAGGCAAGGCCCTGACTGCATGATACAAGGCTTGCCGGGGGGACGAAACCGTCTCGTGTCCCTGACCCCCTGGTTGCCCGCCCCGACCTAGCGGCTTGTCCTCTCCGCCAAGGTGTAGGCACCCTTTACCCATGATCGAATCTCCAGGTAGTCCAAATCGTCTCGTGTCCCTTACCCCCTGGTTGCCCGCCCCGACCTCACGGCCCGTCCTCTCCGAGGTTGTGCAGGCGGCTACAGTCCTTGAGCGGTTCAAGGCACAGTCAGCATGAAGCACGAAAGACCGGTCGGATCCCCGCGAGGGTCAAGTTCTGGATGATATATCCGATTGACATGATATAGCGCTCGGCGGATACTTGGACGGATTGCCCGTGGGGCGGAGGTCTCCTTCCGGCGACAATCCCCGACCCGGCGGCTCACGCCAGGACGCGGGAGCGCGGCCGGCGGGACGCGGCCAGGCTGACGGACATGCTGCGCGCCATGGGAAGGCGCCGGGGAGGCGACCAGGGGACCGTACGAGCGCAGCCAGCGGCGACCTCCGGCGGGTGAGGGAAGCGGGTAAGATCGACGGCTGGTGCCATGCCGGATTCGTCCGGGGTTCCCGCTGGGAAAGACGAAAACGCGACGCGAGGATGCACGACTTGAGCGACGCGAAGCGCATAGCGAAGAACATAATCCTGATCGTGGGCGGGGGGACTTTCCGCGCCGTCCTCATGCCCCTGTTCACCATCCTTATCGCCCGGCACCTGGGGACGGAGGGCTTCGGCGCCTTCAGTTTCGCCCTTTCCCTTGCCTCCATCCTGGTCATCGTGGGGGAGATGGGCCTGCCGAAGATGGTGGTGCGCGAGCTGGCCCATCACCGCGAGGACGTGGCCAAATACATCGGAGACCTCTCCGTGCTGCGCCTCCTCACAGGGCTGGCGAGCGCGGGGTTGGTGGCGTTTATCCTGCTCTTCTCTCCCCGGTCGCCCGACGGGCGCCTGCCCCTCTTCCTCATAGGCCTCAGCCTCCTGGTCTTCACGGGGTTGCGGCGCTTCTTCGACGCCATCTTCCAGGCCTTCGAGGTCATGAAATACCAGGCCCTGGTGGACGTGGTGGATATCCTGCTCACCTTCGGGGTGGGCACAGCGCTGCTCTTCAACGGTTACGGGTTGATGGGAATCGCCTTCGCCATGATGGTGGGGGCAACGGTGTCCATGGCCATGGACTTCATCATCCTCACCCGCAAGATGGGAAAGCCGGCCTTCACCTTCGACCTGGCTTTCTGGAAGAAAATGGTCATCGGCGCCCTCCCCTTCGGGGTCATCGGGGTGCTCACCTTCCTCTTCGGGTACGCCAACACCGTACTCCTGTCGCTCTTCAAGGGCAACGAGGAGGCGGGCCTGTTCAGCTCGGCCTACCGCGTGATCTGGATGCTGGCCATCATCCCCGCCACCTGCATGACCGCCGTATTCCCCTTCCTGGCCAGGATAGGGAAGTCCCGTGACGGGCGCCATCGCGACGCCATCCGCCTGGTGGTGAAATACCTCGCCTGCCTGAGCCTGCCCTTCTCGGGGCTCCTGGCCGTGTACGCGCCGCGGATCATCTCCTCGGTCTACGGACGGTCCTACGTGGAGGCGGCCCCGGCGCTCTGGATACTGGCGGCCATCCCCCTTTTCAGCTTCGCCTACATCCCCCTCATCGACCTGCTCAACTCCCAGTACAAGCAGCGTTTCAGCGTCATCGCCATCCTGCTCTGCGCGGCCATAAACACCGGGCTGTGCCTGCTGCTCGCTCCCGCCCTGGGTTTGGTGGGGGCGGCCGTGAGCACCCTGGTGGCCGAGGCGTGCCTTTTCGCCTTCACCGCTTTCTTCTCCTGGAAGCACCTGCACGTGAGCCCCCGTATCTTCAGGCAGTGGAAACCCCTGGCAGCGTCGGCGACCGCCGCCCTGTCCATGCTGCCCCTGCGCGACGTCCTCCCGCCGCTGGAGATGGTCGTGGCCTTCTTTCTTGTTTACCTGGCGGCCCTCCTCCTCCTGCGCACTTTCGACCAGGAGGACAGGCGCCTCTTCCGTTCCCTCGTCCCCAACCGCCGGCGTGTCGATGCATGAGAGCCCGCGGCCGGCTGCCGCGAAGAGGACGGACCGTTTATCATTGACGGAGGGATTGCGCGCGGGCGATCTGCCTGAAAGGAGGGGGCCATGCCCTTGGAATCCATGATAGAGGAATTCCTGATGGAGCGCGGGGCGCTGGCGGTGGGAATAGCCACCCTGGAGACGCTGGCGGGCGGACCGCCGAGTGCCGATATAACCTACCGCATGGAGGGGGCGCGCTCGGCGGTGAGCTTCGCGTTGCCCCTGGACCGGGACAAGATACGCGCGTTCCTGGCCAAGGAGGACCGCCTCGGACACGAGGAGGACAACATCCGAACCAATCTTCGCTCCAAGGAGCTGTCCTGGGAGCTGGCGGAGATGCTCAAGAAGGAGGGCTTCCAGGCCAAGGGGACAGCTGCCAACCTGAAGTACCGCCGGGACAGTGAAGACTGGCAGTTAGAGCTGCACCCCGACATAAGCCACCGCTACATCGCCGTGCGCTCCGGCGTGGGCTCCTACGGATGGTCTGGAAACGTTGGCCTCGAGGGGCATGGCACCGCCGTAATCCTGGGCACCGCCGTCACCGACGCTGACCTCGAGCCGACCGAGCCAATCCCCCGGGGAAAGGGGTTCTGCGATAATTGCAAGCTCTGCTACAAGAGCTGCGCCCTGGGTATGTTCGACAATAAACGGGAGACTTCCGTTACCCTGGGAGGCGTCACCTTCAGTCACGCGGCCCGCAGGAACCTCCTTCTCTGCGATTTCACCTGCGGAGGCTTCAACGGGCTCGCCAGGTCCGGGAAGTGGTCCACCTGGTCCCCCGGACGCTTCGCCGTGCCCGACCCCGAGGATCACGACAATCTACTGAAGGAGTTCTTCCGCGCCGTGGATTCGTACCACAGGCGCCCTCCCATACCCGGCGGGTTCATGCATACGGCGCTAGAGGGATATCGCCAGTACCTGACCTGCGGCAACTGCCAGTTGATCTGCTGGGGAAACCGGGAGGACACGAGGGAAAACGTGCGCATCCTGCATGGTTCAGGTTGCATCATTCAGGATGCGGACGGGGAGCTTCGCGCCCTGCCGCCGGAGGAGGCGGAAGCGGCCTTCAACGCCATGGAGCCGGAGCGGCGGGCGCTTTACTGCTAGGCTGGGCGTCATTCACGCCCTTCTTGAAGGCGGAGGACGCGGTTCGTCCAGCGCGCAAATTCCCCGGAGGATACCCGCTGCCGTCCCCACGGAACGCCGAACCGGGGTTGTCGGAATCTGTTATAATATCGCTACCCCTTGGTAACTAAATGGAGGGTGTAAGTGGACCGGGGCTTGCGGAAAGCCCGGAAACGAAGCGGAAAGGAAGGTAGATCAGACATGGCAGAGATCAGAGAGGCCGTCCTGGTGGACGGGGTGAGGACCCCCAACTTCAGGGCCCACGCCGAGAAGGGTTGGGCCAGGCACCTGCGCCCGGATGAGCTGCTCACCTACGTGTACAAGGCGCTCTTCGAGCGCAACCCCCAGGTGAAGCCGGAGGACGTGGAAGCGGTGTTCTGCGGCACCGCGAATCAGACCGGGATGCAGAACGACATCGCCCGCCTCGGGTGGCTGGCCTCGGGCATGCCCGAAAGCGTCCCCACCAACGGCGTGAACCAGCAGTGCCCCTCGGGGATGTCCTGCATCGAGCACGCCTGCCGCGCCATCATGGCCGGGGAGGGCGACATCTTCATCGCCTCTGGCGTAGAGGACATGATGAACGTGCCCATGGCTATGGGCATGGACTTCCCCCCGCGCATCGCCGAGTACTACAACCCCGCCGAGCTGCCCATGGGCCCCACGGCTGAGAAAATCGCCGAGATATATAACATCTCCCGCGCGGACGCCGAGCTCATGGCCTACCACAGCCACCTCAAGGCGGCGGCGGCCAGGGACGCGGGCAAGTTCAAGAACGAGATCGTGCCGGTGAAGGCGCTGGACGAGAACGGCAACGAGTTCATGTGCGACCGCGACCAGTGGATAAGGGACAACCCCAGCCTGGAGCAGATGGCGCAGATGGCTCCGGCCTTCCGCCCCGACGGGGTGGTCACCGCGGCCATCAGCTCCCCCCTGACCACCGGCGCCTGCGCCGCCCTCTTCATGAGCCGCGAAAAGGCGGACGAGCTCGGCCTTTCCTACACCATCAAGTACGCGGGCGGCGTGATGGCGGGTTGCGACCCCACGGTGATGGGCATAGGTCCCGTGCCCGCGGTGCAGAAGCTGCTGGCCCGCAAGGGGCTGACGGTGAAGGACATCGGGGTGTGGGAACTGAACGAGGCCTTCGGCACCCAGTCCCTGGCGGTCATCCGCGAGCTGGGAATCGGGCACAACGCCCCCTTCGACAACATCAACGTCTGGGGCGGCGCGCTGGCCCTGGGCCATCCCCTGGGCGAGTCCGGGTGCCGCATCGTCATCACCCTGAACAACATCATGAAGACGGATTTCGCCGACGCCAAGTACGGCGTGGCCACCCTCTGCGGCGGCTTCGGAAACGGGAACGCCACCCTCTGGGAGAGGGTATAAACGAACGCCGACGCGTAGAAAAGCATAACGGGCGGGCGAAAGCTCGCCCCTCTCTTTTCGGCGGGCTTACCAGCCTCATTGCAGGAGCCCCTTGCGGGCCATCCATGAGCACCTCCGCCTTGGCGCGGCGGCCTCCTCCTTTGCGCCCAGGTTGGCAACGGGATCACGCCTCACGTGAGAGGCCTCTCAGGAAGGTGGCGGCATGCCTATTGAAGTTGTCCCTTGCATGCAAGCCATGAGGACCCAAGCCCTGCCGCCAGGGAATCTTCCCGGCCACCGGGTCGCCCCGCGGGATCATGCCTGGTTGGCAGTGCTTACCATAATATTCCTACAGGCTTTATTGCAGGAGCCCCTTGCGGGCCATCCACATGAAGACCTTCTTGCCCCAGGAGAAACGGTTGCCGAAGGCCACGGCCCCCTGGAAGACGCCCGGGCTGAACCTCTTTATCACCCAGAGGAACCTGCCCGAGAACTGGGGGACGCAATACAGCTTCCCTTTCTCCACCGCCCTGATCGCCGCCTCCGCCACCTCGTCCGCGGTCATGCGCGCGTGCTCGAAGGTGGTGCGGGCGAACTCCGGCTCGAACTCGTCGGTGTAGCGCATGGTGTTCAAAAGATTGGTGTTGAAGAACATGGGGCAGAGGACGGTGATCCCGATCCCCTCCGGCGCCAGCTCTTCCCTCAAGGTCTCGCTCAGGGAAATGACGGCGGCCTTGGTGGTATTGTAGGGCGCCATCTCCAGCAGGTTGAAGATGCCCGCCGCGGAGGCCACGTTCAGGATATGCCCGTGGCCCTGCCTCTTCATGCGCGGCAGGAAGAAGTGGCAGCCGTAGAGCATCCCCCAGAAATTTATGGAGAAGATCCACTCCCAGTCCTCAAGGGGGATGTCTCCCACGTATCCCGTGGACACCACTCCCGCGTTGTTCACCAGCAGATCCACCCCGCCCCAGCTCGAGAAGAAGTGCTCGGCCATGGCCTCCCAGTCCATGGCCACCCGCACGTCAAGCTCGTAGATCTCTCCCGAGCCCCCTGCGGCCCTGACCATCCCCAACGTTTCCTCGGCCCCCTCCAGGTCGATGTCCACCACCCCCACATGGCACCCCCGGCGCGCTAGAGCCACCGCCGTGGCCCGCCCCAACCCGGATGCCGCCCCGGTGATCACCGCCCTCTTGCCGTCCAGTTTTTTCATAATCCCCTCCTGTCCTGCCATGTTGTCGGAACCACCATTAACCCCTTTGCTCAGCTACGGTCGTTATACCATGTATGCATTGGATCGGGGTCGTATCTCCACTTTTATATTCTGAAGGGACGACGCGCATACGCTTCGCGAAACGGCGGCATTTATAAGTGAACGTATGCCTTCATCTCCTTTGCATTGGAATACCGCTAAGCAAAGGAGCATACCGTTATCGGTACTTATTTCCATTCTCCTTTGCCGCATCTCCCTACTGTTTCGAGGCGTAGGCGGTCAGGAAAGCGACTACCCGGCGCATTAGGCCGGGGAAGAGACGGCGCAGGTAGTAAAGGATGTAGGCCTCCCGCCCCAGGATCAAGAGAAAGCGGTTTGAAAGCACCGCCTCCACGACTTTCTCCCCGGCCTCTTCGGGGTCCATCCCCTTTTCCTCGAGCATGCGCTCGAACTCCTCCGTCATCTCCTTCTGGCGCTCGCTTCCCGGGTGGGCTCGCGTCCCCTCCGCGATGTTGGTGCTCACCGCGCCGGGGCAGACCAGGGTCACCCCCACGCCGTGGCGCCGGCACTCCGCCCACAACGCCTCGGTGAACCCGGCGATGCCGAACTTGGTGGTGGTGTAGGCGATATGGAAGGGCAGGACCACCAGGCTGGAGAGGGAGCCCACGTTCACCACGTGCCCCTCCCCCCTCGCGATCATCTGGGGGAGGAAGAGACGGGCGCCGTAGATCTCTCCCATGAGGTTGATCCCCGTGATCCACTCGATGTCGTCCATGGGGATATTTACCAGTTCCCCGCCCACCCCGACCCCGGCGTTGTTCACCAGCACGTCCACCCGGCCCCACTCCGAGAGGACTTCCTCCGCGAGCTTCTCCATCTCCGCGCGCGAGGAGACGTCGACCCTCTTCGCCAGGCATCTCCGCCCCGCACCCTCGATCGCCGCGGCCGTATCGCGCAGCCGCGCCTCGTTGATGTCGACCAGGACCAGGTCGCAGCCTGCCCGCGCCAGGGCCAGGGCGATCCCCCTCCCCAGGCCCGAGGCGGCGCCGGTCACCAGGGCCACCTTGCCCTTCAACCAACCCGGCTCCCTCCGGTGACGTCCTATCCCAATAGCCATAAGAACCCTCCTTCGCCCTCACTCGCTTTAAACCGCGTTTCCCGAGAAATGTTTCCGTCGAGGGGGGCCTCCGGCATGCGTCCAGGTTCTCATCCGCCTCCTCAACCGGCGCCCCTATTTCGAACAACCGGCACCTCCCATTGGTTGTCATTGCCTCTCGCCTTAAGCCCCCATCGGAAACGGCCCAGATCCACAACCTTCCTCAGTCACGCAGACGTATTCCTCATATGCTTTCGATTCCATGCCTTCACCGCGATCGCCCGTCACCGTCACCCAGTCCCTTTACTTTCAACCACCTCCATGCCGCCCGTGCTTTCCCTTTAACCTCCCGCCTCCGCGGACTGTTGTCTCGTACGGCTGGGCGTCCGCCATAGCCCTCCCACAAGATCCGATCACAAACACCCTTTCGTGTTTTCCGATTCACGCGGCGACGCCTCTGCCTCGTAAGAGGGCGACACGCGACCATACAACGAAGGCTTCAATATACGCTTCGTAACTGATATGCTCGTCTTGCCGTCGAGTACGGAGGGGTGATTGGGCCTCCGCGTCTTTCAATACGGCAGGAGGGAGACCATGGCGGAAAGGATTCTTTTCTTTACCGGATACCCGGGGTTTCTCGGCCGCTGGCAGGTGCGCAGCATCCTCGCCGACGACCCCACAGCGAAGTTCGACTTCCTGGTGCAGGAGAAATTCCTCTCCAGGGCCAAAGAGGACATCGCGGAGCTCGAGCGGGAGGGTAAGGCCGCGCCCGGGAGCCTGCGCGCCTTCCCGGGCGACGTCACCGATCCCATGCTCGGCCTCTCTCCCGACCTCTACCGCGAGCTCGCCGGCCGCGCCACCGAGGTCTGGCACCTGGCGGGCGCCTTCGACCTCTTCGTCCCCGAGGGCCTGGCCAGGAAGGTCAACTACTGGGGAGTGCGCCACGTGGTCTCGTTCTGCAAGGCCTGCCCCAACCTTTCCCACCTCGTCCACTTCAGCTCGGTGGTGGTGCACGCCGAGCGCGAGGGGGTCATCTACGAGGACGAGCTCGACGAGGGCCAGGAGCTCATCAACAACTACTTCGCCACCAAGTTCTGGGGTGAGGTGGAGGTGCGGCGCGCCATGGAAGAAGGACTGCCGGCGATCATCATCCGCCCCGCCGGCGTCCTGGGCGATTCCAAGACGGGGGAGACGGACAAGTTCGACAACATCTACCTGACTTTCGGCGTGCTGCGGACGCTCGGCAAGCTCAGGATCCCGCCCGTGAACCTGGGAGAGGGCAAGGCGCGCCCCAACTTCGTCCCCGTGGACTACATCGCCGACGCAGTCACCGCCATCACGCGCAACCCCGCCTCCATTGGCAGGTGTTTCCATGTAGTCGACCCCGACCCCCCCACCGCGCGTGAGATGTTCGAGGCCGTCTACGAGCTCACCACGGGCAGGAAGCCGACCGTGACCATCCCCACCCGGCTGGTGGATTTCCTGGCCACCAGGCTCGGCTGGATATTCAAGCTGGTGAACATCCCGCCCGACTCTATGACCTACGTGAACCACGTCGGGCTCTTCGACGCCACCAACACCCTGGAGATGCTCGAGGGGACCGGCATTTCCTGTCCCCGCATCAAGGATTATTACCCCGTGCTTTACGACTGGTGGCTGGCAAACCGGCACCGCCCGGACATGAAGCCGAAGATGTGAGGGGGCCCGCCAAAGGGCTGTGTCTTTTCCGTTATCGCCATCCCGGCCATCTGAAGGGGCTCGGCAAAAGCCGCGTCCCTTGTGCGCGGATTGAAGGCCGCGCACCGCGTTCCCACGAAGCCAAGGATGTGCGGGGGCTGAATTTTGTTCACCGCCGCCCTTCCGTGCATCCGAAGGGGCTGGAGCCAATCCCTGTCCCCAGCGCGGGGAGGGAAGACCTCGCCCCGCGTCCCTATAGCCGGCGAAGAACAAGGCCGGGCCCCTCAGAAGTTGCGCGGAGGGGCAAGCTCGCCGCGGTGCAGCACCTTGTAGAAGCCCCCGAAGTCGTAAATGACGTTGACCTTGATGGCGCCCCGTTTGCACATGGCCATGCAATCGTTGCAGGAAAGGCAGTCGGGCACCGGCTTATCGATCATGTACGCCTTCTTGTCCTTCCCGACACCAGCAACGTAAAGGCTCGCGCCGGGGCAGATGAGGACGCAGTTCCCGCAACCATTGCACTTATCGTGGTCGATGACCACGTGACCCGAGGTGCAGCGCTCCGGGTCATCGTAGGTCGGTATGGTCATCCTCTCCTTGAAGCTGAGAAAAGCCATCTCCGTCTCCCTCGCTTTCCTAGAAGACGGTCCTCTTCACGCCGTCCTCCCACCAGTCGATCTCCTGCAGCTCGCGCTCGATCATCCCGTCAGGTTTTCCCATGGGATATCCCAAAGTTATTGCTTCCACCAGGCGATAAGGCCATTCAATTCCCAGTTTCTTTTTCCACTTTGTGCGCAACTTGAAGATCTCCACGAAGCCCACCCAGCAGGTGCCCAAGCCCAGGCTATGGGCGGCGAGCACCATATTCTGGCCGCAGATGCCCACATCTATGGGCGGTTTCGCCGCCCCACGCTCATCCATGAGGATGAGGATAACAGTGGGGGCGCCATGGAACAGCTTGAGCTTTCCATCGGCGATGAGGCTTATGGCGCCAAAGGGTATGGGGTGCAGGAGATTCGGCAATAACCTCGCGCCAATCTGCGCATATACCCAGGCGAGTTTTCCCAGCGGGCTCGTCTGCCAGTTTATGAAGAATCTTATCATGCGGCACCGTAGGCGAGCATACTTCTCCATATCCTCGATCATCTCTCGGTCACGCACGACGATGAAGCGCCAGGGCTGCGAATTCCCCGCCGAGGGCGCGAACCTCCCCGCCTCCAGGATGCGACGCACCAGCTTCTCCGGGACCTGCTTGTCCTTGTACTTGCGCACGCTGCGCCGCTCCAGGATGACCCGCTCCACCGGATTCCAGGGCATCCCCTCGTGCCACGTGTACATCTCCCCGACTTTTTCCGTCCTCGCTGTCGCCTTGCCATCTCCTTCCATCTCGATCTCCATGTCCAGCATTTCCGCCATCGCGTCCCCCTTTCCTTTCACGCATCGCGAAAGGCCTTCATGGCCTCGCGCCATGGGTCTCTGGACCGCGCCATGGTCATGGGCGAGCGACCAGCGCCCGCCCCGGCTGCTTCTTTTCCGCCTTGCTTCGG